>NZ_JADYUF010000017.1 GCF_021531655.1 Leyella stercorea
CTGAGTTCTATTCATGACGCAAAGATAAACAATAATATTGAATTGTTAAAAACACAACAATATTATTTGATCCGCTTTTAGGGTTGATCAGTTGCAATCAAATTGCGCATCAATATTTTTTTAACATTGCTTGTGCAGAACATTACCTTTGCACGTGCTATACATTATTATATAGCAGCGTTCTTTGGCTTGTTTACATACCTTTTTAATTTATCAGCATAATGACGTAATGGCCATGCCTTTAAACTCCACCTTGCGTGCAATGCCAGAGGCGAGATAATAGCGTTTGTACTTACTGGTGCAAATGTCACCAGTGCGTAGCGGAAAGGTAATGCCCAATAAGCACATAGCTCAGGGCATCTGCTCTGGGTGTACGGATTGATAAAAGCAAGATGCCATGTAAGGGCAAAAGCATTGATAATTAACGTTTTTGCCCTTACATGGCGTACTGCTTGCGGCATTTGGAATTATAGTGATAAGCCTTTTTTACTATTCCTTCAATTCATAGAACTTCACCCAGTCAATTTCCATTTCAACAGGCAATTGCTTGTGGTCGGCCTTGCCAACCCATGAGCCTTCTATCTGCATATCGATGAGCAGGTAGAACGGACGATTGAAGGGGAACTGTCCTTCCTTGTCGGTCTGTATGCGAGGGTAGGCGAAGTAGCGGTCGCCGTTGACTGAGAACACTATTGAGTCGGGCAACAGTTCTACGCTGTATGTGTTGTATCCGTCGCGGTCGATAGAGTGGGTCTTGCCGTGAGGCGGCGTGTCCTGTAGTTTGAGGTTGTAGGTGTAGTTGGTGTGTATGGTCTGATAGGCAATGTTGTCGTGATTGAGATGCTCCATGATGTCTATTTCGCCTCCGTGAGGCCACTGAATGTCCTCGTCGGGCATCATCCATATAGCAGGCCATGCTCCCTGTGCGCTGCCGAGCTTAGCTCTCACCTCTACCTTGCCGTACTTGACAGTACGCTTGTGTTTGGTGTAGAGTCCGCCAGTGACAAACTGTGCTGTATCGGCTTCGTGATTGGTGTTGACGGCACCACGCAGTATGAGTTTGCCGTCGCGCACGGCATAGAGCGAGTCGGCAGACGACATGTATCGCTTCCAGTCGGCACTGGCACTGCGAGGAATCTTGGTCCACGAGCGGCTGTCGAATGTCTTGCCGTTGAAGTGGTCTTGCCATACGAGGCGATACTTGTGGGGTGTGGATGCAAACGACGCCACGCTGAGCGCCAATGCGATAAGTGTAGTCAGGATTTTCATTTGTTTAAGTAGTAAAGTTATTATACATAAAAAAGGAGCCGAACCTCAGCCGGGTTCGGCTCCTATAATTATTTAGAGATTTTATTGTCTCTACCTTGTCTGATTAGAGGTTCGGGTTGAGCTCGTTCCACTTCTCAACAGCTGGTACGATACCAAGTTCTACGATCTCGTCGCGCATCTTGCAGAGGTGCTCGTATGACTTAGCGAGGCTTGCCATCTCCTCCTCAGTGCCTGCAGGCTCTGTGAAGTGAACGCCAGTCTTGTCGATTGTAGAAGGCATAGCCATCATAACGTTCTTGAAGCCGCACTTGTCGCAGTTAACGTAGCAACCTGCTGGCAATGTGAACTTCTCGCCACCCATAGCTGCCTCGATCATCTTAACAGCGTTGTAAGCCGGGCTCTGGAATGAAGAGCGGCCACGGAGCTTAATGATGTTAGAGCCACCCTGTACGGTGTGGTGCTTGATCTCCTCCCAACGCTCGTCGCTGAGCCCCATCTCTGAGAGAGGCTTGCCGTCAACCTTAACCTGTGAAGCGAATACAGCCATCTGCTCGCCGTGGCCACCGTATGTGTGAGCGCCAGTTACCTTGTCCTGCTGTACGCCGAACTCGAGGGCGAGAGCCTGCTGCAGACGTGTAGAGTCAAGAGCAGCGAGTGATGTGAGCTGGTTTGGCTTTAAACCTGAGTGGATAAGAGCTGTGAGGGCTGTAACGTCAGCCGGGTTGAAGATAACAACTACGTGCTCTACGTCCGGGCAGTACTTCTTGATGTTGTCACCGAACTCAGCAGCAATCTTGCAGTTGCCCTTGAGAAGATCCTCACGAGTCATGCCGTCCTTACGAGGAGCACCGCCTGAAGAGATGATATACTTAGCGCCTGTGAAAGCCTCCTTAGGATCAACTGTGTAAGAGAGGTTAGCACCAGGGAATGCGCACTGCTGCATCTCGTCGAATACACCGTGTACACCCGGCTCATAGATATCATAAAGACAGATGTTAGGAGTAAGACCGAGCATAAGAGCGCTCTGTACCATGTTAGAACCAATCATACCGCCGGCACCGACGATCAAGAGTTTTTCGTTACTTAAAAATGCCATAATAAATTACGTTTTTATTATTGTGTTATATAAATATGTATTTCTCCTTTTTTGTAAGTGCAAAGATACAATTTTTTTGAAACAAACAAAATATTATACACTCTTTTAAGTGTTGTTTATTCTTAATTTTTCGCCTTGTGACGTGTCAATTCTTTTTTATTGGTTTTTGTCTCAGTAAATTTGTTTGTTTGGCTAAAACTGCCTAACTTTACACGAAAATGTTGACGAGTCGACAAGTTGATGAGTTGACAAGGACGTTAATCAAAAATTAATAACCAATCAAATATGACGGACAACAAGATTATTGCGTCGCGCCTGGAAGCGTTACGCGAGGAGATGCGCCGTGAGCATCTCTCGGCATTTATCTTTCCGAGTTCCGACCCACACATGAGCGAGTATGTACCATCGCGTTGGGAGGGTCGTAAGTGGATATCTGGGTTTGACGGTTCGGCAGGTACGGCTGTAGTGACACTGCATTCGGCTGCGCTGTGGACCGACTCGCGCTATTTCATAGCCGCCGAACAGCAGCTTGCCGGCACCGAGTTTCAGCTGATGCGCGAGCGCCTGGACGACACTCCTACTATTCCCGAATGGATAGCGCAGGAGACTAAGGACGGCGACTCTACTGAGGTGGGTGTAGACGGTATGTGTATGGCGCTCTCGGAAGTGGAGGACATGAAGGCTGAACTGAAACTGCTGGGCGGACTGACAATGCGCACCAATCTCGACATTCTGGAACGTGTGTGGACCGACCGTCCGTCGGTGCCGTCGGACAAGCTGAACATTCAGCCTATGGAATATGCCGGCGAGGCTTGCTCGGACAAGCTCGACCGTATACGCCACAAGCTGCTGCGCCAGGGTGCATCGGGCATGTTGCTGACACAGCTCGACGACATTGCATGGACACTCAACCTGCGTTGCACCGACGTACACTGCACTCCGGTGTTCGTGTCGTGGCTCATCATTGCCGAGGATTCAGCCACCTTATATATAAAAGGTGAAAAGCTGACGCCTGAGGTGCTGGCTTATCTCAAGGAGCAGAACGTGGACGTTGCCGAATACGATGACATAGTAGAGGGACTGAAGGCTTACGGCGGATACACGCTGCTCATCGACCCTGCTACAGTCAACTATACTCTCTCGCAGGTGCGTGGCAATTATCGTGTAGTGAGCGCTCCGTCGCCCGTCCCTGCCATGAAGGCTGTGAAGAGCGAAGCTGAGTGTGAGGGCTATCGCAGAGCCATGCTGCGCGACGGTGTGGCAATGGTACGCTTCCTGAAGTGGCTGGAGCAGGCTGTACCGCAGGGCAACGAGACCGAACTGTCGGTAAGCGAGAAGCTACGCCAGCTGCGTGCCGAGCAACCGCTGTATCGCGACAACTCGTTTGACACTATTGCAGGATATGAGAAGCATGGTGCCATTGTACACTACGAGCCGACTCCCGAGAGCGACATACCGTTGAAGCCCGAAGGATTTCTGCTTCTCGACAGCGGTGCACAGTACACCGACGGCACAACAGACATAACACGTACCATACAGCTCGGACCCGTGAGCGACCTGCATCGTCGTGTGTATACACTCGTGCTGAAGGGACACTTGTCGCTGCAGAACCTCTGCTTCCCACGTGGAGCGGCTGGCACTCAGCTCGACGCCATAGCACGTTCGGCTATGTGGCGCGAAGGAATGAACTATATGCATGGTACAGGTCACGGCGTTGGCTCATACCTCAGTGTACACGAAGGCCCTCACCAGATACGTCAGGAGTATCGTGGCACACCGATGGTGGAGGGTATGACCGTAACGGACGAGCCGGGTCTGTATCTTGCCGACCGCTTCGGTGTGCGCATTGAGAACACGCTGCTCGTAGTGCCTTACATCACTACAGAGTTCGGCCGCTTCGTGCGCTTCGAGCCTCTCACACTCTGTCCTATCGACACCACCCCGATTGTTGTAGACATGCTCAGTGCCGAAGAACGTTCGGTTCTGAATGCTTATCATCAGATGGTGTACGAACGCCTGTCGCAACTGCTCAACGAAGACGAGCGCGAATGGCTGCGTATAAAGACGGAGGCGATTTAAGCAATATATATGAATCCTAAGTTAAGAGGTACTATATGCGGAGTTGCCGCTGCGGTATTCTATGGCACCAATCCGCTTGGTGCCATGAATCTGTATGCCGACGGCATCACAGCCAACTCCACACTGTTCTATCGTTTCGGTTTGGCGGCGCTCATGTTGGCTGTGATGATGCTGGTGCAGCGCAAGTCGTTCGCCCTGACACGCCGTGAACTTATCACACTCGTAGCATTGGGCATACTTATGGGTTCGTCGTCGTCATCGCTCTACATCAGTTTCAATCACATGGATGTGGGCATTGCGTCGACGCTGCTGTTCGTCTATCCCGTAATGGTGGCTATAATCATGGCTGCCCTGTTCAAGGAGAAGGTGACGGCAGCCACTGTCTTCGCCATAGTGCTGTCGCTCGGCGGTATCGCCCTGCTCAACCATACTGAGGGAGGAGCATCGCTCAGCACGCTAGGTGTGACGCTCGTGATGATTTCGTCGTTGACATACGCCGTGTATATAGTCGTTGTCAACAAGTCGTCGCTGCGTATGTCGTCGGTAAAACTGACGTTCTACACTTTGGTATTCGGTCTGTGTACTATATTGTGCTACACTTTTGCCATGGGCGAGACGGTACAGCTGATTGACACCCCGCGCCAGTGGTTTTACGCCACACAGCTTGCGCTGCTGCCAACGGTGCTCTCGCTTGTGCTTATGGTGGTGGCTGTGCACGACATCGGTTCTACTCCGACTGCCATCATGGGTGCGCTGGAGCCTATGACGGCAGTAGCCATAGGTGTTCTGTGCTTTGGCGAGCACTTCACGTTGCGCCTTGCATTGGGCATCATCCTTATCCTTACCGCTGTATTGCTCATCATCTGTGGCAAGGATCTGTCGCCACACAAGGTGACAATGGTGCTCGGAAAACTCGGGCGCAAACTGACAAAGACATGGCGATGGAAGTAGTAAAATGGAAATTGAGAGTTGAGAGTTATGATATGTTTTGCAGCTAATGCTTTATGGTAAATGTTTTGGTTTAAATATCAAGCTTTAAAGGTAATCATAACTCTCAATTCTCAACTCTCATTTTTCAACTTTCAACTCTCAATTCTCAACTAAAAAAGATATTGCTTGCAACTTTTTTATTACATTTGCAGTCAAACAAGCAATATGATTCATTTACAAGACATCAACAAGACCTATCAGGGTGCACAGCCGTTGCACGTGCTGAAAGGAATAAATCTCGACATTGCCGATGGCGAGTTCGTATCCATCATGGGTGCGTCGGGCTCGGGCAAGTCGACATTGCTAAACATTCTTGGTATTCTCGACAATTATGACTCGGGAGAATACCGCCTTGCAGGCACGCTCATCAAGGACCTTTCGGAGACACGTGCCGCAGAATACCGCAACCGTATGATTGGCTTCATTTTCCAATCGTTCAATCTTATAGGTTTTAAGACTGCTGTGGAGAACGTCGAACTGCCACTATATTATCAAGGTGTCAACCGTCGCACACGCCACCGTATGGCTATGGAATATCTCGACCGTCTCGGACTGACGCAATGGGCCGACCACTATCCCAACGAGATGTCGGGCGGACAGAAGCAGCGTGTTGCTATAGCACGCGCACTAATCACCAAACCACAAATAATCCTGGCTGACGAACCAACGGGTGCCTTGGACTCAAAGACGAGTGTTGAGGTGATGGCTCTGCTCAAGCAGCTCAACGCCGAGGAGGGTGTCACCACCATTGTCGTGACACACGAGAGCGGCGTCGCCAACGAGACCAACAAGATTGTACATATAAAGGACGGACTCATCGGAAGCATTGAGGAGAACCTCGACCACAAAGCCAGTCCGTTCGGCATCAATGGAATAATGAAATAGTGGCGTGCCACTATTTCATGAATGTTGAATTAGGAGTTTTGAATTTTGAATTGTTCTCGGCTTAGCCTGCGATTTGGAATTTCAGAATTTAATAATACCGAAGCTATCTAATTCAAAATTCAAAAACTAAAAATTGCCGTAGGCAACCAATTCAAAATTCAAAACTCAAAATTCCTAATTCGATAATGCACGACATTTTCAAAGAGATATGGACCACTATAACCCACAACCGGTTGCGCACGGCGCTTACCGGATTCTCTGTGGCGTGGGGCATCTTCATACTTATTGTGCTGCTTGGAGCCGGCAACGGACTCATTCACGGCATAATGGGCAATAGAATGAAGGTGCTCACCAATTCGATGACCATCTTTGGAGGCGAAACGTCGAAGCCTCACGACGGACTCGGCAAGGGACGAAGCATTGAACTGAACGATAAGGATCTGGACCTGACTCGCGAGGGATTTGCTGCCAATGTCGACGATGTCGGAGCCGAACTCGACAAGGGAGGACAGACACTGGTATATGCCGACAACTATACTACTGGCATCAATGTGAGTGGAGTGTATCCCAACGATATCGACATAAACAAGCGCGACTTGCTTGTGGGACGATTCATCAACCCCATCGACCTTAACGAACGACGCAAGTCGATAGTGCTGTCGCTCAACATTGCCAAGGAGCTCATGCCCGAGGCTCCGCTCAATCTAAACGGCCGATTGATAAAGGCATCGGACATGGGGTTTAAGGTTGTGGGCATATACGACAGCGACCAAAGTCGTGTGAGCAACGACGCATTCATCCCGTTCACCACCTTCCGCTCTATATATAATAGTGGTGACAAGACGGGCAACATCGTATTCTCGTTTCACGGACTAAAGACCGAGGCAGAAAACGAAGCATTTGAAAAGGCTTATCGTGCACGTATCAACCGCCAGCACCGTGCCGCTACCGACGATGAGCGTACCATATGGATATGGAACCGATTCACCCAGGACTTGCAGCTCAACACTGCTACAGGATTGATTAGCACTGCGCTGTGGATAGTGGGACTATTCACGCTGCTGTCGGGCATAGTAGGCGTGTCGAACATCATGCTCATCACCGTACGTGAACGCACCCGTGAATTCGGCATACGCAAAGCCATCGGTGCCTCGCCATGGTCGATACTGCGACTCATCATTGTGGAGAGCATCGTCATCACTACCTTCTTCGGATATATTGGTATGGTGCTCGGCATAGCAGCGACGCAATATATGAACGCCACTATAGGACAAACCAAAGTGGACAACGGATTGTTCTCTGCCCAGATTTTCGTAGACCCGACCGTAAGCATAGCCACGTGTGTGCAAGCTACGGTGCTGATGATTGTAGCGGGAACAATAGCCGGACTCATACCGGCACGCAAGGCGGCAAAGATAAGGCCGATTGAAGCGTTGAGGGCGGAGTAAAGGCCTCACCCCCAACCCCTCCCCCGTAGGGAGGGGAGTGATGTGCTTTGTTTATTGAGAATCGGTAAAGATATAAATAGAATAATTGATTATAAAATGAAAAGGTTGGTTTTAAAGGCTATACATATAATTCATCGTCACATACCACTCCCCTCCCTACGGGGGAGGGGTAAGGGGGTTAGGCTTTTGGATACTGACACTCTTACCGAAATACTCGACGTACTGTCGCGCAACAAGTCGCGCACGTTTCTTACGGGATTCGGCGTGTTTTGGGGCGTGTTCATGCTTGTTGGACTGATAGGCGGGGGCGACGGACTGAAGGAGTTGCTCAGCAACAACCTTGCGGGTTTTGCCACCAACTCAGCCATTGTATGGGCGCAGCCTACCACCAAGCCTTATCACGGATTTCGCAAAGGACGACAGTGGAATATGACGCAGGCAGACGTGCAGCGACTGCGTGCTCACATACCCGAACTCGATGTGGTTACGCCTACCATTACACGATGGGGCACGACTGTTACGCACGATGAACAATCGTCAAGCGGAATCGTAAAGGGTGTGTTGCCTGATATGCAGCGCGTAACAGAACCTAAGATGCGCTACGGCAGATACATCAACCAAATGGATATCCAGCAGCGCCGCAAGGTGTGCGTGCTGGGTAAGGAGGTATACAAGAATCTCTTCCCGAAGGGAGGCAATCCGTGTGGCGACGTGATACGCATCGACTCGGTATACTTCAGTATTGTTGGCGTAAACTATGCCGACGGCAATATGAACATCAACGGCAACGATCAGCAGGCGGTGTTTATGCCGCTCTCGCTCGTGCAACAGATATACAATCGTGGCGAAAGCATCGATATGCTATGTGTGACGGGTAAGCCGGGAGTGACCATGAGTGACATTACCGACCGTATGCGTATGGTTGTGGCGAAGGCTCACGATGTCAGTCCGAAGGACGAGAAGGGCGTGATGGTGTTCAATACGGAGATGATGTTCTCGATGGTGGACAATATGTTCCGAGGCATCAACATGCTGATATGGCTTGTGGGCATAGGTACACTACTGGCTGGTGCCATCGGTGTGTCGAACATCATGATGGTGACTGTGCGCGAACGAACGGTGGAGATTGGCATACGTCGTGCCATCGGAGCCACGCCACGCGATATACTGTCGCAAATCATGCAGGAGAGTATTTTGCTTACTTCGGTGGCTGGCATGAGCGGCATCCTCTTTGTGGTGCTCGTGCTGCAAGGGCTTGAGATGGCAAATACTACAGACGGCATAACGTCGGCTCATTTCCAAATAGACTTCTGGACAGCAATAGGGGCTGTGGTGTTGCTGTCGGTGCTCGGTATGCTTGCTGGTTTGGCTCCTGCGCTGCGTGCTATGCACATTAAACCTGTAGATGCTATGCGAGATGAGTAGCCGGCGGAGCCGGAATTTTGAATTTTGAATTTTGAATTTTGAGTTTTGAGTTTTGAATTAAATATAATTGCAATGAAAAGATATTTCAAGATTGTCTTATTGGCTCTTGTGGCCATAGTCTTTGTCGGAACGTTTGTGTTCCTTTATATCAAGTCGCGCCCGCAACCGGTGGTGTACGACGAGTTTGCGCCTAAGCATATGGACATACGCAAGACCACCGTTATCACGGGAAAGATTGAACCGCGCAACGAGGTGAATATCAAACCGCAGATTTCGGGCATCATAAGCGAGATACTCAAGGAGGCAGGACAGACCGTAACGGTAGGTGAGGTGATAGCCAAGGTGAAGGTTATTCCGGAAATGGGACAGCTCAGTTCGGCTCAGTCGCGTGTACGTTTGGCTAATATCAACGAGCGTCAGGCACGTACCGACTACGAACGTGAGAAGACTCTGTACGACAAGGGACTTGTCTCAGCCGATGAATACGACAAGATAGCACAGGCATGGCGACAGGCTCGTGAGGAAGTGGCTGCAGCGCAAGACAATCTTGAGGTGGTGCGCAACGGTGTGTCACGCTCAAATGCTTCGGAGTCGTCAACGCTGATACGCTCTACAGTGACAGGACTGATTCTTGACGTTCCGGTTAAGGTGGGCAACTCGGTGATTCTCTCAAACACTTTCAACGACGGTACCACCATCGCCACTGTAGCCAACATGAACGACCTCATATTCCGTGGCAATATTGACGAGACCGAGGTGGGACGACTCAATACAGGAATGTCAATGAAGATAACCATCGGTGCGTTGCAGAACCTTAAGTTCGACGCCCGACTGGAGTACATCTCGCCTAAGGCAACCGACCAGAACGGTGCCAATCAGTTTGAAATAAAAGCTGCTGTGAATCTCCCCACCAGCGGTGAACAGATACGCAGCGGCTATAGTGCCAATGCCGAGATTGTGCTTGCTGAGGCTCGCCACGTGATGTCAGTCCCCGAGAGTGCCATCGAGTTTGAGGGCGACAACACCTTTGTCTACATTGTCAAAGGCACCGGCAAGGACAAAACCTACGAGCGCCGTAAGGTAGTGACCGGATTGTCCGACGGACTCAACATCGAAATAAAGAGCGGACTGCGCATGAACGAACGTGTGCGCGGACCAAAGAAGGTTGGCAAGGACGACTAATCGTAGATACGAATAAGGCGTACAACTGAAATCTTATAGATTTTGGTTGTACGCCTTTTTTTATTGTGTTATGTTCTTTAATTACAGGTCATTATTAGCATTTTGAAAGCGGAAGAATGAATACGTTATCGTTGGCAGATGAATACGTATTCGTATTAGGAGACAGATACAAGCGTCTCAGTATAAGTAACAGTTCAGAATTATCTTAACATATCCTCCTATAGAAAGTTGCTCATATATAAAAAACTGCTTGCAAAAGTTTAACCGGACAGCAATAGTTCTTTATTTCTTCTTCTGACAAGCCTGATGCTTGCATTATGGTTTTCATAGGTACACCAAGAGACAGAAGGTTGGCGGCTATTTTTACTTTAGCTGCTTTTTCGCCTTTAGCCATGCCTTCAGCTATTCCTTCCGCTTTGCCCTTTGCCCTTCCTTTTGCAAATTTCTTCTTTTCCGCTGTTCTTATGGCGTTGATTATATCGCGATAGGCGTTGACGCTGTCCTCGTATTGTTTGCGTTCCTGAGCCAGCGTTAGGCATTCTGCAGACCTTTGGCAAAGTTGAAGTTGGGCAAACCGATGGTGTATACCGGATAGAGATGAAAGTCCCAATCGCCACCACGCTGTGCCTGTTCGCGTATGTGGAACGTAGAATAACGGTCCTTGAAGAACTCATGGTATACATTCTGCATCTCCACAATGAACTTCTCTCCCTTGTCGTTCTCGCAATAAACATCGAAGATGGCACGGCGAGCATCAACTCTGTCGCCAAGCTGTTCTGAGTTAAGATACGTGACATCCTGCACGTTCTGCTCGCCATGAAACATAGCGTTCAGAAAGCTGATGAGCAACTCCTTGTTAAACTCAGAGCCGAACAAGCGCTTAAAACCGAAATATATAATGTATAATTTGCCTCATTTATTTATCCGATATATATAATCTTAGTCGTTTCGTTAAAACTCCAAATATACTTATTTTTGCTTTAAATAGAATCATACCATCCGTATCTTTTTATCAACAACATTCTCCAAGTTATTCAGCTTTACCAGCATAAATGCCATACGCTCATTTCCCCAATATTTATTAGGGATGTCTTTGACATTGAACAGCAACTTCTGTAATTCGGCATCTGTTTCACTTGGCTTCCTTATTCGAATCATGAAATAAGCAGAATGGTTCGGAGTGTCGGGATAACTTTCTTTTTCCAGCTTATCCTTTGTCCACACATCATGTCTTGTGCGGACAATCTTGCACAGATTACCCACAAACTTTTCTCCTTTGACATATAAAAGCAGATACTTCGCCTGATTCCATGGAGAGTCAGCGACTTTATCCAAAGGTATGTTGTACCAGAGTTTATCAAATGTCCATTGGCGTTTTTCTTCACTACCAGCAATTGCTACCATCACCAAATTATCAGACAACATTCCCGCCTTTTCATCTTCGGTAACATAGGCTAATGTGCGTTGTGGCTTGGCTTTCGCCACATGGGTATCAGTTGTCGAATATTTCATCAAGATGTCATCCAGATGTTCTCGCAACAAGGTTTCGCTTTTGGGCAGCAATGGAAATGCACCAATATTCACGCTTTCCACACTCGCGCTGTAATAACGCTTTCTGATATACTCATCGCTGCCACGACCTGGAAAGAGAATGTAGCCACCGATTATCTCCTTCGAGCGGTATGGCTCATGCTCTTTGCTGTAATAGATAGCATCACGGTAACGGTGCATTTGGTTGATGGCATCTGTAGGCGGATAGTCACCGCCAGGCATACCTGCATTCTCGGCAATATCCTGCTGTTCAAAATCCTTGTCAAGCTTCTTGTCGTTGATAACACGATACTTCGCATCATACAAGTATGTCAGTACGATTTCTCCGGATGCCTTGTGGATGTTGAGAACGATGTCGGGACGTTGCTCCGTTGTCGCGGTGTTGATGCCCATACCATATTCGTCCTTGCCGCTTGTGCGGTTGAACGTGTGCTGATAGTGAAGCGTGACCACGTCTCCCTCATGTGCTGTAAGTTGCGCCTTGCGTTCGTCCGTGTCATTCTCCTCCGCTTTCGGATAATGATATTCCACAATATGTTCCAAAGAGGAATCGGTAAACGGGTTGAGCAGAGAACCCTTAGGTTCGGTTATCAGTTGCTCATGTGATGGTTTGTTATGGTCAATGCCCATAGCGTCAGCCACAAGTCTCTTCATCTTGATGAAGCACCACAACTCATATATTTCCCATATCTGCAAAGTACCAATGTTCGCCGCTCCATTATAAAGGTCGATACCTCGCTTCAGTTTGAGCCAGTCTTTGTATATCTGTTGGTAGCCTAATCGGCTTTGCAGCACAAGACTCTCCTGTTTCATTCCGTCAAAGCGCCCCACAGTTTTGAAGAACGGATGTTTCGACAGCCTTCTTAGTGAGTCTTGATAGTCAGTCCACATCTGTCTGTGGCGTTCTGACAGTTCTTCTTGCGAGGAGTCGAGTATGGTCGCTATTATTGAAGAAAGCCGACGCTCGATGCTTTGGAGGGTATGTTTCACGAAGCGGTTTTCCATCGTGTCGTGTGTGGAACGCACTTCGTCAAAGCCGAAGTAATGCTCTTCCAGTTTGCCTTCCTTCTCAATTTCTCCATATTGCTCCTCCATTGCAGGTGTCCAGAACTTGATTTGCTCCGCTTTTCTTGATGTGCGGAAGTTTACAATCTGCGAATGTGGATTCTGTATCACACGCTTCACGTTCTTCACATAGTTGTCCACCACGCTTTGGAATGCAGCCATCCATGTAGCATCGGTATTAATCTTGCCTCGGCTGAATTGTTGAAGCGTGATGCTAAGATAGCGATAGATTACGTTTTCGTATTCCTCGTTGACCTCTCGCAGAAGCGACTTGTAATCGTTCTTGGTGTCGAGTTTTGGCGATACCACGTCAAACGTGACAAAACTTTCCTTACGGATTCCATTTTTATGATACGAAAAGTCGAGTTTGAACACTCCTGGCTCATTCAAGAAATCCAATTCTCCCGTAAGAGATTTCTCCTCCCTTCCGTTCAATTCCTCATCTACGAAGAAACTTTCCTCCACATCTTTGCGCACATGGCGTATTTCCGGCACGGAGTCTTTATCCACTCCGTGGAAGAGCAGACGAACCTGATATTTGCAAGTCTCATAGACCACTGGCCATAGACCATCCCACACCTTTCCGCTTTCAAGTCTTGTTTCCTCTTCATCGTCAGTCTTCTTTTCTGTTATCGGACTGTAAAGGCAAAGCTTGCACTCGTCTTTCGAGGTGTAACGGCAATATGACTCTGGCGCATCAATATCGGGATTGTTTCTCCTTGCATAATTGATGCGCCCCTTGAAGCGTTCCCACGAATAGCCGATGTCCAGTGTGCGGACAATCACCTCATAGTCGGGGTGTACGAACCTTAAAACCTCTGTCTGCATAAGCCTGTCCTATACGATTATGGCCAGAAGCGAGTGAACTCCTGATTGTTCAGTCGGTCAATCATTTCCTGTATTTTCTCTTTCGCTGTTTGTTGGCACTCTTTTACAGTTTCTGTCTTTTCTTCTGTATCGTCATTCTCAGATCCTGCTTCAGCCGATGATTCTTTGATGTTTGGCGCAATATCCTTCAACCATTCCAGTCGGTTGTCATACGATACGCCAGCTTTTGCCTTATATTCTCTTGACATAGAGAACATTTCCGCATCGCCTTCAATACGTGGCAAAATCTTCATCAACAGAATGTTGTTTATGGATGCAGCGACGGCTTCATCCAAGTCCATGCCTTCGTCGAGCATCACACCAACCATTATGGTCAGCTCGTTCAGCACACGATAACTGACCACGAAGGGTGTTCCCTTCAATGCCAAGTTTATTTCTTCCAGCTTTGTCGGAAGTTTCTCCATCAGTTCTTCTGCCACATCTGGATGTGCATCCAAAACCTCGTCTGCACTCACATATCTACGAATGAACGCATTCTGCCATTTCTTCTGCTCTGATTCAGGAAGGTACTCCAAGTTTTTGCTGCCGCCAAACATATTGCGCAGATTGCCGCCATTCATCTCAATGGTCATGGCACGGTCAATCACCTTGCGGGAGAACTGGTGCGTGGTATCATCCATGTTGACAGTACCAATGATTACGACATTGTCTGGCAGCTCAAGACCTTCAGTCGTTAAGTCCGTGCGTTTGCCCACCTCCGTGTCAATATCTTTTTCGGTATCTATGCTGAAGAGTTTCATGTAGATGTCTCTGTCTGTCAGATTGCTGCTGAAAGGCTCTCCCGTCTGTACATTCTTGACATTAGGCATTTCCGCCAATTCACGGAAATACTGTGCGTCGATTATCGGCTCTGTCTTGACCGTCGCCATATCCACCTCGCCTGTTTCCACATTCTTCGGATGCTTGCGGGTTTCCAATATGCTCAGTATCTCAGCGAAATACTGTTCCACTGGTGCTAAGTTCATCTCGTCAAGGCATACGAAGAATGGAACGTTCGGGAACATCTTTGCCTTCACCAAGAACTTCACGAACTTCGTGAACTGATAACCTGCCTTGCCCAGTCGGCTGTAATATCCCAACAGTTCCGTTGAGTCGTGCCAGTTAGGCTTCACCTCTATCATGCAGTAGTTGCCTGGGGTAGTACCAGCCTTGTCCTGTAAACACTTGGGGCATGACTTAAAAGCAAACTCTCGCACAATACGGCTCTTGCCTGTGCCAGAGATGCCAGCGAGGAGAAGGAAGGGTTTGGTACGGAGGGCGGTGAGGAAGGGAATGGAATGATTCTTTTGAACTTCTGAGTCGATTTTTATTGTATTATTGCATATATTTTTGACATCATTAAATGGAAGTTCCCTATTTATAAGATCAAGGGTATTAGAAATCAGCCCATAGTGCATCTTTAAATATTCACCACGTCCATCCTTTGCTATGAATTTTTCGTTATGACAAGCAATGTCATATGACATATGTTCTTTTACATAAGAGCATAAAACACGGGTTGGTCCTACTGTTTCTTGTCCATTTTCTTTGAAAAGGACATCATTATTGTTGGCTAATTCCTCATAAATGTTCTCTAAATTAAAAATCAGCTCATTTCCTTCTCCTCTTTTAATTTTATAACAGCAATCAATTGTAAAAGTAGACAGAATTTGTTTAAATCCGTCTTCTATTGACGATTTATTGTCATGCTTTTCTTCAAGCCATAGATTCAGGAACGCATCTCTTTCAGCTGGATTGAAAGCTGAGAGGTAGGCATCAATGACTATCATCTTATCAGAAAACATCAAAGTTTTTTTGTATCTGTTTTTTCCAGTTCTTTCAGAATGACCATTATCTGCGAATTTCAATCTTCCCAAATTAAAAAACAATTCAATTGCTACTTGTAATGGCTCACACTGACGAGTAAACAGAGGTGTAGAATTTACTTTATCTACAACATTTACAATATTTGGGAATGTTGCAGAAATTGTTGATGCAAGTTCTTCCGTCAACTCAATTCCTGTAATACCATTTTCCAAGACTTTCTCCTTTGAATAAACAATACTTTCTGGAGTTTTCGAAGATTTGAAGATGATATACAATGCGGCAATTATACTTTTCAAATCACCACATGAAGACTTTATCCCTAATCTAAGATTGGGAGTCGTCCTATGCTTTAATGAGGTAGGAAATACTTCTGCCATAAATCTTATTTATTTTCATTATTAATAATCATGTCTGCAACAGCTTTTGCTAACAAAGGTGGTACTGCATTACCAACCTGCTTCATTTGGCAAGTTCTGCTACCATAAAATCTAAATGAATCTGGGAATGACTGAATTCTTGCAGCTTCTCGAATGGTAAGGCAACGGTCCAAAATAGGGTGTGTAAACCTTCCCGATGATGGTGTGTCAAATCTTGTAGTAATTGTAGGAGCTATGCCATCTTCCAATAAGCGACACCAAGTCCCACTATATATGGATTTTGTCAATAACTCCTTAGGAAGAACTTCTTTACCAGCTCCTTTCGGAATCATCTTTAATCTTTCAAGAGCAGATTTAGAATGATTTGTCGCTACATGGTTATATAGTTTTTTACAACTGCCTCTCATTAATTTTTGATAATCAGAATCAGCCGTTTTGTCGTATTCTGTAACTTCAATGCCTTCCCCTGATTTTATAAAAGGAAGATCGTAAATAGCATCCTTTACTGTTGTATGAATATTCAAGGGTTCTGGTAAACCAATTTCCAATTTATTAATCTGTCCGATAAATACAGCCCTTCTTCGGTCCTGTGGTACACCAAAATCACGAGCATAAAGAACCCCACATGTAACTTCATAACCTAAAATTCCAAAAGACTTAATGATTTCATCTTTGAAATATCCATTGGATGTCGTAATTATGTTGGGTACATTCTCTAATACAAAATATTTTGGTTTGAATTCTGCCACGAACTTCACAAACTGTTTAAACAAGAAATTTCGAGGGTCATCAAGGCTTAATCTCTTACCTTTTTGAGAAAATCCTTGACAAGGAGGGCCTCCGATTATTACATCAATATTTGGATGTTTCTTGTGCAATTCTTCAACATCCACTTTTGATATGTCATCGGCAATTACATCTGTTGTAGGATGATTGAGTTTGTATGATTCTGCTATTTCCTTATCAAACTCTATTGCAAAACCAATATCAAAGCCATCCATTCGGAATCCTTCAGAAAGGCCACCGACTCCAGCAAACAAATCTCCTACTATCATATATCGTTTAAAATTCTATCTTCTGATAATTTATAATACTTTTCGTTTAACTCTATTCCTATGAATTTCCTTTTTAATTTTTTGCAAGAAACTCCAGTGCTTCCACTGCCCATAAATGGGTCAAGGACTGTATCGTTTTCATTAGAAAGTATTTCTATGAAATGACTCAAAAGTCCTATCGGCTTTTGTGTGGGGTGTTTACCAAACTTTCGTTCCTTGTTACTTATTGTTGCGGTCTCAACAAAATCATGGATTGCTTTTCCTTCATTATTGAATGTCCCTGTTGTTCCGTCATTAACCATATAAATCCAAGTCTCCGTGGAATTTATGAACTGTAAATTCATATTCCTCGGTAGAGGATTTGTTTTATGCCATACGCCAACAGTTTTATAGTAAAACCCATTCTCTTGACCTAAGTTAATAAGAGTTTCGACCTTAATAATAGACATGAACATTATGAGATTTCCTTTCTTTTTCAAAACTCTATGACATTCTTGAAAAAGGATGTTCATCTGCCTTGTCCATTCATTGAAATCTAAATCATCCCAGCCAGATGCGGCGAAATGCCCTTCGCGTAACTTGTTCATATTAGTGCCGCGTTTTTTCATAAACAAGCCTAAATTGTATGGAGGGTCTGTTATTATTAAATCAACGCATTTATCTGGAAGAGTTTGCAACTTGGTAATAGCATCCCCCAATGCGATGCACGCATTTTCACCAATTGGCACAAACTCTTTAAATTCTTTAATTTCAGCCATGATTACATGTCTTCCTATTCTTTTTTACTTTCTTTTTCCTCCCCAAACTTCCTAGTCTCGCTTGTGAGGACTTCCTCTAATTCTTTCTTTGGCACTATCATTTGGTAGTCCATAAGAATATTATTATTCATCGTTATCTTCTAAATTAGGCAGATAATCACTAGCTTTAGCCTGTGTTATCACCCCATGTCCCAGCTTTGACTCCAGTTGTGTGCGTGCTGCTTTCGCAACGCTACCACCATCCTTAGCCACCTGCTTCTGCTGACGGAATCCGTTAGGGTTGCGCTGTTTGGACAGCTCCGTGGCAGATGCCTCGGCAAGCATATTGAGGGCTATCTCCATGTTGGTCATGTTGTCACGCAGGCTCTCCTTCTTCAGGCCTTTGAAGTTTTTGTACTGTTTGGTTGTCATTCCGCTCCACTCTCGGGTAATAATGTCGGTAAGAGAAGCATATTGCAAACCTTGCTGCACCCCAGTTCGCGCCCATTCATCGGTGAGTTCTTTCCTGATTTCTATAGACTTGATGCGCTGGTTTATCCAAGCATCTGAATATCCCAAACGCTTGTAGTCAACGATGGCCTGGTCTATGCTCTTTTCTGGATCCTGCATCTGTTCCAAACGAGAGCTTGCCACCTGTGCCATCCATACCTTGAAAGGCTCTGCCTTTGGTGAAGGAATCGACTGGATAATGCGGAAAAGCTGCTCAGTATCAGCAACGTCTGTCATGCGCAATTTGCCGTCTGAGGCACGAAGCTTCAAACGGTTACAATTTGTAACCGTTTGATTGCCTTCTTTTACAAGCCTGTGTTTCAATACTTTCCAGTAGTTTCGCGCATGCTCAGTATCTGGTTGTTCCGTCAGCACACCGCATACATCCACAATGGAGAAATACCACTTCTCCTCCTTGTCGTCCCATACGGTGCGCACCTTCTTTTCTTCAAATAGTTGAAGAGATTCCTTCTTCGTCATATTGTTCTATTTCATTATCATATTGTCAATCAATGTTATCTTCTTTAAGAAGATCTGTCACCTATATGTTTTGCTTACAAAGGTAGCTATAAAACACGATAATTGTGAAGAAATCATATAATGTTTTATGATTATTCACCAACTTGGTGAGAAAATTTCACCATTCTTTCCTTACTTTTACTTATCATCATAAGCATCCATATTTGTACTATACAGATATAAATTGTTGCTTTTCAGTAGTAATTATCTGCGAGGAGGTGAAGTAAGGTTGCGTGATAATAGATTTTCATTTTGCCTTCTTGCCATACTCTTTAGATTACAATATTTGCATTTTAAATCGCTCAAAACTGCGAGCTGAGCGCACGAAGAAATCTTTGAGCCGAAATTCTTGAGTTTTGAGCGTGCAGCGTTATGTTGTTTATATACAGTGCGTTATGCTGGATGTGAGTAGAAGTGCGCAATTTTTATAAACAAAAAAGTAGTCCTTTTCGTTGCAAAAGGACCCCTTTTGCACTCCGATTGTACCTCTTTTGCAATGCAAAAAGGGCTTCTTTGCACACCTGAAGTTGTACTTTGGGAGTGCAAAGAAGCCCTTTTGTGTTATTAATAGGGTGTCGGACACCGTTGAAACAATAAAAATCGACCTCGGAAATCTCTAGAATCGATTTTTGTTTTGTAACAGTTTTTTACTGCGAGTACAATATTTGCATATCAAAATCGTCTCACCATCTCACCGCCACAACAACCGTATCATAGCTCCGTCTACTTGATACACTCGCGCTGCAGGAAGTCTTCGTATTCGGAGCGATAGCCGTTGAATACGTTGATGTCTACTTCGGGTCGTATGCCTGTGACGCGTCCGTCGGGGCATAGTTGCCAATATACGAGGTGTACGTCGGGCTTGTATTCGCCGTAACGGGCTATCCAGATGTTGTAGTCGCGCTTGAGGTCGGGTGCCGATGGGAGATAACGGTTGACGAATGTTTGCGAGATGTACAGCACGGGGCGTGTTCCCGTATGCTGGCCTACGATGCGCAGCCATGTGCGTATGGCTCTGAACAAAGCGTCAGCACCGCCCATCTTCTTTATCATAGCGTGCGTCGGCTCAACGTCGAGAACCGGAGGCAGGTCGCCCTTCGAGAACTTCGAGTTGGCTATGAAGAATCGTGCTTGGCGGTCGGCAGGCGTACGTGTGGAGAAGAAGTGATAGGCTCCGGTCTTGATGCCGCGTCGGCGGGCAGCCGTATAGTCGGCACGGAAGTAGCGGTTGCGTATGGTTGTGCCCTCAGTCGACTTGATGTAGCAGAACGATACGGGATAGTCTACCTTGCCCCGCACCCGCTTGCGCGATATTGTTCCTAAGTGGGCTATGCGCAGACGGCTCCAGTCGATGGGGTAGTGGCGTCGGCCTACGTCGTGCTGGAAGCGTGAGAGGTCGATGCCGTAGATGCGGTCGGCGGTATATTCGAGCCGTTCGCCAAGGAAGCGGTTTTTCGACCACTCTCCTATGCGCAGATGTTTCTTCGGCAGGAGTGCAAAGCCGAATCCCGTGCGTTGTCCGTCGCGCCACTGGCCCGAATAGAATCCCTGCTGCGTATCGGCAAAGCTACCGTGTCCGTGGGCAATGGCATCGCGGTTCATCTCGCCCGAATAGGTGCCCGTAGAGTCGGTCCATGTGCCACGCACCAGTGTATCGGCGCGCCAGGTACCGACGATGCGGTGATGTAGCGAGTCGTGGCTTACGCCCTTTCCGCTGCGTTTGCCGCAGCGCCATTGTCCGGCGTATATGGTGCTGTCGCCTATGCTGAGTGTGCCGTAGCCGTCGTAGCGGCCGTTCTTTACGGTGCCGTAGTAGGTGTATTTGCCGTGTTGGCTGACTATGGTGTCGGGCGTGACGTCACGGCACGATGTCAGCACGAGCAGCGCAAATATAAATAGGTGTGTTATGTGCGTTTTCATTTCTTCAACAGTTTACTGATTTCACGACGCGCTACTATCTGCTTGCCGTTTACCAAGCCTATGAAGTGGCCGCGACGGGTGTACACGGGTGCTCCGTCGGGAGCGAGCAGGCGTGGCAGATTGTGCTGTCCCGATGCCTGCAATGTGCCCTGCACGATGATGGGGCTTACGGTGTCCGACTCTATTCCGTGCACACCGAGACCTGGGGTGGCTACGCTGAGCACCGAGCGTGACGTTGATGCGTCCCAAGGCAGCAGTTTTGCTGGCTTAGCCCAGTCTGGTGTGCTGCGGTCGGAGGTTTGCAGTACAGCCAGACGCAATGTGCTGTCGCGGCTGACGAGGTGCATGGGGATGCGCACCGTCTTGCCTTCGTCATCGTGTCCGGTCACGCTGAACGTGGCTTTGGTGCATAGTGCGAAGCGGTGGCGGTGCTTCTTGTCGGCAGCCAGACTGTCGATGATGTTGCGTGCAGTCCTTACGGCAATGGCTGCACGCTTGATGCTGTTGGCAAGGGCTGCAATCTGCTGATAACCGTTGTCCTGCACGCCGTGTACACGAATGTAGTAGTCGAGTTCGGACTTCTGTGTCTGCAGCCGTTTGAGCTGTATGTCGGCAGAGAGGCGGCACAGTCGCACTATGGCAGAATCGTTGAGGCTGCGAGGCACGCCCCCTTCGGCTGTATAGGGAGCCACAACACGTCCGCGACACGTAGGCATCAGCGGCAGGCTGTTGGTCCAGAAGCCCATTGTAAGCCGTCGGTGTGTAGCCGAATCGCGCACGGATGTTATGCCCGTAAGGGCTGAGTCGCCCTCGGCAGAACTGAAGTAGAGCACGGGGCGGTTGTCTGCCGTCACCTCGTGCCATGTCAGTTGTTCTACTACGACGGCTGTGCGTCGCATGCCGGAAGCATCCGACGGCCATGTCTGCCATACGCACCACGCCGCTACGGCTATGCTTATTGCTACGGCAACGCCTACGATTGCCTTTGTATGTGGTTTCATATTATATATGTGTGTGTAAGTTTGTTCGGAGTGCGAAATTACAAATAATATCAATACGGTGTATAATAAAAAGCCAATAGTTTCACGCTTTTTAAGCCATATATTTTGTTTATTCCGATGTTAATCGTAACTTTGCATAAATAGAAAACGACGAAAATTAAGTATGAACCCTTCTGAATTCATCAAAAAATTCAAAAGCCGATATCTGTGGGGCAATCTGTGCGCCATGGCTCTTGTGGTGGTGGCAGTGTGTGCGGGCGTTAAGTTCGGACTCGACGTGTACACCCATCACGGAGAGTCGATAGCTATACCCGACGTGCGTCGCAAATCGTTTGCTGATGCCGACTACCTCTTGCGCGAAGCAGGAATGACTGTCGTGGTGAGCGACACCGGATATGTGCGCGGACTGCCGCCCGACTGTATTCTGGAGCAGTCGCCTGCACCGGGCGAATGCGTCAAGTCGGGACACGTGATTTATCTCACCGTGAACGCATCGCACACGCCTACGCTCACCGTGCCCGACATCATCGACAACTCATCGCTGCGCGAGGCTATGGCAAAGTTGCAGGCTATGGGATTCAAGTTGACGCATCCTATGTTTGTAGAGGGCGAGAAAGACTGGGTGTACGGACTCGTGGTGCACGGACGTCAGGTTAAGGCTGGCGACCGTATCGGCATCGACGACTTCATAACCATTCAAGTGGGCAACGGTCAGCGTGACAGTACCGAAGAGATAGACTACACCGACGCGCCCGAGCTGCTGCCCGAAGAGCAAATGGAGGAAGTAGGCGATGTGGATGAATTCCAGGAAATACACGAGTAGGATAGATATGACAGACAATATAGATATAATGGACGAACTTGACGTGCAGGACATGGCTGTAGATGGCTATGACGCTGATGCGTCGGACGACGAGACCGGGCAGCTGTACGAGCACTTCCGATTTGAGGCCGACCCGGGCATGCAGCCGTTGAGAGTCGACAAATATATGTGCGAGAAACTGCCGCACTCGTCGCGCAACCGTATTCAGACGGCTGCCGATGCAGGCTTCGTACACGTCAACGGACGCCCCGTAAAGAGCAACTTCAAGGTGCGCCCGGGCGACGTGGTGACGCTTATGCTCGACCGCCCACGCCACGACACAAGCATAGTGTCTGAAGACTTGCCCATCAACGTAGTGTATGAGGACGACGACTTGATGGTGGTGAACAAGGAGGCTGGCATGGTGGTGCACCCGGGAGCGGGCAACTTCACCGGAACATTGGTCAATGCCATAGCATGGCACTTGCGCAATGTGGAGAGCTACGACCCTAACGACCCCGAAGTGGGACTCGTTCACCGTATCGACAAGGACACAAGCGGACTGCTGGTTGTGGCAAAAACTCCGAAAGCAAAGACGTCTCTCGGACTACAGTTCTTCAATAAGACCACGCACCGCTCGTACAACGCTGTGGTGTGGGGCAACCTCACCGAGGACGAAGGACGCATTGAGGGCAACATCGCACGCGACCCTAAAGACCGATTGCGCATGACCGTGATGCCGCCAGAGTCGGGTATCGGCAAGGAAGCGGTGACTCATTGGCGCGTGATAGAGCGCTTCGGCTATGTAACGCTCATAGAATGCCGACTGGAGACGGGCCGTACCCATCAGATACGTGCCCACATGAAGCATATAGGACATCCGCTTTTCGGCGACGAACGATATGGAGGCATGGAGATATTGCGCGGCGAACGCTCGGCGACATACAAGGCTTTCATACAGAACTGCTTCAAGATATGCCCGCGTCAGGCTCTGCATGCACGCACACTGGGCTTCGTCCATCCGTCTACACACAAGCAGATGGACTTTACAAGCGAGTTGCCGTCTGACCTGTCGCAGCTCATCGACAAATGGCGCGCATATCTGGGAGGAACTACGCGCGACACATTTAGCAACAAATAATACAATACATTATATATAATGGAAACACTTAAACGCAACATCGCCATCGTTTGCGGCGGCGATTCTTCAGAACATGACGTGTCAATGCGCTCAGCGCAGGGATTGTACTCTTTCTTCGACAAGGAACGTTATAACGTATATATCGTCGATGTGAAGGGCTTGGACTGGCATGTTGACCTGCAAGACGGCACAACGGCAACTATCGACAAGAACGATTTCTCGTTCGTTCATAACGGAAAGGCCGTAGTCTTCGATTATGCCTACATCACAATACACGGCACACCGGGTGAGAATGGCGTACTGCAGGGCTACTTTGAGTTGCTGCACATTCCATACAGCACATCAGGCGTGCTTGTTGAGGCTATGACTTTCGACAAGTATGTGCTCAATAATTATCTGCGCGGCTGGGGAGTAAACGTGGCCAAGAGCCTGTTGCTGCGCCGCGGCGATGAAAACAAGTACAGCGAGGCATATATCGAGAGCGAAATCGGTATGCCGTGCTTCGTAAAACCGGCTGCCGACGGATCAAGCTTCGGTGTGTCGAAGGTGAAGAATGCTGACCAGCTGGCTCCGGCATTGCGCGTGGCATTCATGGAATGCGACGAGGTGATGATCGAATCATTCATGAAGGGAACCGAGATTTCAATCGGTTGCTACAAGACTCGCGACAAGTCGGTTGTGTTCCCGGCTACTGAGGTGGTGACAAGCAACGAGTTCTTCGACTACGACGCCAAGTACAACGGACAGGTGCAGGAAATCACTCCAGCCCGTATCGCTCCCGAAACCGCCAAGCGTGTGGCTGAGGAGACAAGCCGTATATACGACATCCTGCACTGCAACGGCATCATCCGCATCGACTATATCATCTCGAAGGGTGCCGATGGCCATGATGTCATCAACATGATCGAAATCAACACTACTCCTGGCATGACCGCTACAAGCTTCATTCCGCAGCAGGTACGTGCTGCCGGACTCGACATAAAGGAAGTGTTGACCGACATAGTGGAGAATCAGTTTTAAGAATTTTGAGTTTTGAATTTTGAGTTTTGAATTGGTCGGCTTCGCCGATGTTGAATTGTTCAATTGAGAATTTAGAATTCTCAAAATTCAAAACTCAAAATTCAAAACTCAAAATTGCCGAAGGCAACCAATTCAAAATTCAAAACTCAAAATTCAAAACTCTCATCTATGGATATACATCAATTTGACGCTATCCGGCCGTTTGAGCCGGAAGAGTTGCCCGAAGTGTTTGACCGCTTGTTGCAGAACGAGCAGTTCAATCAGGTGTTGGCTTATCTCTATCCCGGAGTTTCCGTCGAAATGATAGGCCAGAAGATGCACCAGTGTCGCACAAACCTTGAGTTTCAGAAGGCTTTCTGCTACGATTTTCTGCACAATCTTCTGTCTAAGGCAAGCCTCGGCATCGACTTCGATTGTCAGAACATCGACCTCAAACGTCGCTACACATTCGTGAGCAACCACCGTGACATTGTGCTCGACTCGGCTCTGTTGCACAAACTGCTGTTTGACGCAGGTTGCGACACCACAACAGAGATTGCCATAGGCGACAACCTGTTGAAGTTGCCATGGGTGAAGGACATCGTACGCATCAACAAGTCGTTTATCGTGGAGCGCTCGCTGTCAATGCGTCAGATGCTTGTATCGTCCAAACGACTTTCGGACTACATGCACTTTGTCATCAACGAAAAGCACGACAATGTGTGGATAGCACAGCGTGAGGGTCGCGCCAAGGACTCTAACGACCGCACGCAGGAGGCTATTCTCAAGATGATGACAATGGGTGGCGAAGGCTCAGTGAAGCAACGTCTGCTGTCGCTGCACATCGTTCCGCTTGCCATCAGCTACGAGTTCGACCCCTGCGACTTCCTCAAGGCCCAGGAGTTCCAGCTGCGTCGCGACGTTGAGGGATGGAAGAAGGGACCTATGGACGATGTCATCAGCATGCAGACCGGCATAATGGGATTCAAGGGACACATTCATTACCATTGCGCTCCGTGCATCGACGAGTGGCTCGAGCAGTTGCCCGACGATATGCCCAAGGCCGACTTCTATAAGGCTGTTGCCGAACATATCGACCATGACATATGGCGTGGATACCGACTCTATCCGTCCAACTATGTGGCTCTCGACCTTCTCGAAGGCACAAATGCCCATGCCGACCGCTACACCGACGAGGACCGTCAGCGTTTTGAGGCTTATCTGCAAGGTCAGATGGCTAAGATTCAGTTGCCGAACCCCGATGCCGGCTTCCTGCGCGAGCGCATGCTGACGATGTATGCCAATCCAGCCAGAAACCAGATGAGCTTGCTGTAGTTGGCTGACGAAGTTAATCATATTGAGAAGCATTATTGCCGATGAAAATCAGAATATTACTAATGGCTGTGGCTGCCACCTTGCTTGCATCGTGCGAGCACGACGGTTATGACTCGGGCGACGGCAGTTTGTCGTATCTCACGGCAGAATTGGCTGTGCTGCATACGGCGTCCAACCGCTCGGCTACGTCTGCCGACCTTGACAATGGCACTACGCTCAGCATCAGCAATCCGTTCACTACGTCGTGGATGGCAAAGGCTGACACTATATATCGTGCTCTGCTCTACTACGATGTGGCAACCGACGGCAGCAAGACGGTGAAGGCTCGTTCGGTGTCGGCAGTGCCGGTGCTTAGGCCGATAGACAAGAATAAGGTGACGGAAATGCACACCGACCCGGTAGGCATTGAGAGTGTATGGACTGCCAAGAGCGGATATATCAATCTGTCGTTGCTTCTGAAGGCTGGCAAGACCGACGGCGAGGATGCCGTCCAGACGCTCGGGCTTGTCGACTGTGGCACGACTGAAGGCGATGATGGCAAGCGCATGCGTCATCTTAAGCTTTATCACGACCAGGGCGGAGTCCCCGAGTATTACACCGTGCAGCGTTATGCAAGCATCGACATTAAGGATTTGGGCGATGTCGACGCTGTAAGCATCACGGTGAATACATACAATGGTGAGGTGATAAAGACATTTGATTGTAAATAATGAGGTAGTGTCTCTGTCTTGACATTACGCTAATACAAAAAATAAGGAGGCTGTGGCATCTCGCCATAGCCTCCTGTCTTTTATGTGGAAAATCGAAATATTAGTAGTTTTCAGCCTTAAGCTCGAAGTAGCTTTGCGGATGCTTGCACACCGGACAAACCTTTGGAGCCTGCTTGCCGACAACGATGTGGCCACAGTTGCGGCACTGCCAGATGCAGTCGCCCTCGCGTGAGAATACAACTCCGTCCTCTACGTTCTTCAACAGTTTGCGGTAGCGCTCCTCGTGGTACTTCTCGATAGCGCCAACGCCACGCATTGCCTCGGCAATCTCTGCAAAACCTTCCTCGTCGGCTTCCTTAGCCATACGGTCGTACATGTCGGTCCACTCGAAGTTCTCGCCCTCGGCAGCAGCCTTAAGGTTAGAGATTGTGTCCTTGATGGCACCGCCCTCGAGATACTTGAACCATATCTTGGCGTGCTCCTTCTCGTTCTGTGCAGTCTCCTCGAAGAGTGCTGCTATCTGCTCGTAGCCTTCCTTGCGTGCCTTAGATGCGAAGAATGTATATTTGTTGCGTGCCTGTGACTCGCCTGCAAATGCCTCCATGAGGTTGCGCTCGGTCTTTGTTCCTTTGAGATCTTTCATAATTTTATTGTATTTATTTGTTTTCTGATGCAAAGATACGAATTATATTTGAATCGGCAAAGAAAAGTTGTAAAAATTACAAAGTTTTTTTTGTTACATCATTATTTTCCTTTTGCATCGCATTTGTAATACTCTTGTGCCATAGCTGTTATCCTGTTGGGAATGAGTGATGTAATGTCTTTACCCTCGCTGATGTATTGTCGCACAAGCGTCGAGCTCATATCGTACAGCCCGGTGTCGAAAACTTTGACCGTTTCGGGCAGCTGGGTGGTATCAATGGGGTTTCCGGTGCGCGGATAAATGGCGATAGGGTAGTGGGCAATGATGTCGTCGGCGTGATACCAGCGGTCGAACACAGTCCAGTTGTCAGCCCCAATGAGCAGCGTAAACTCACGTTCGGGATAGTCGTTGGCAAGCGATTGCAGCGTGTGCCACATATACGAGGGGCGTGGCAGGTGAAACTCGTAGTCGCAAGCCTTCAGTTGGGGGTATGGTTCGAGCGCTATGCGTGTCATGTCGAGGCGCAGTTGCTCGTCGAGCAGGTCGGCTGAATGCTTCAGAGGGTTTTGTGGCGACACCATAAGCCACACTTCATCGAGTCCGGCAAGCTCTATCATCTTGCGTGCTATGGCTATATGACCGTTGTGGATGGGGTTGAACGAACCTCCGTAGATGCCTGTCTTTATCTTGTTCATTGTCTGTTCTGGAATTGATGGTTTAATCTTTATATTATAGACTTTAAGGGGATGGTTTGCAGGTGTATTCGCTCGGGAAAACAAAAGGAGTCCTTCTTCCTTTCAAAAGGAGTCCTTTTACAATACAAATGTAGCCCTTTTACCTTGCAAAAGGGGTACATTTGCAAGGTAAAAGGGCTACATTTTCGATGCAAAAGGGGTACATTTGCAAAGCAAGGGTAGTTTCGTATTGATTATTTGATGAAATCCTTCACTATTTGAAGGGTTTCATCTACTGCCTTGTCGAGATTGTCGTTGATGACAATGCGGTCGAACTTGGATGCCTGCGACAACTCGAATGTGGCACGCTCGATGCGCTGCTCGATTACTTCGGGAGCGTCGGTGGCGCGTCCGGTGAGTCTGCGGCGCAGTTCTTCGATAGATGGCGGCTGTATGAAAATGCTCAGCGCGCGGTCGCCATAATACTGCTTGATGTTGCAACCGCCCTTTACGTCAACGTCGAACACTACGTTCTCGCCACGTGCAGCCTGCGTTTCCACTTGCTGCTTCAGCGTTCCGTAGAAGCGGTCTTGATACACCTCTTCATATTCAAGGAACTCGTCGCGGGCTATGCGCTCACGGAATTCTTCGGGAGTGATGAAGAAGTACTCCACACCGTTTTGCTCAGTACCACGTGGCTGACGTGATGTGCATGATATCGAAAATGCCAGATGCAACTCCGGGTGTTGCATCAGTCGGTTGATGATTGTGCTCTTGCCGCTGCCACTGGGAGCGGAGAATATTATGAGTTTGCCCATAGGGAGTTTTGAATTTTGAGTTTTGAATTGTTGCCGTTGGCAATTTTGAATTTTGAGTTTTGAGCTGTTGCCTACGGCAATTTTGAATTTTGAGTTTTGAATTTTGAGTTAGTCGGCCAAGGCCGATTTTTGAATTATTCAATTTTGAATTATTATGACAAATCAAAATTCAGAACTCAATAATTCAAAATCGCAGGCGCAAGCCGAGAACAATTCAAAACTCAAAATTCAAAACTCAAAATTCTTTATAGTGCGTTCAGCACCTGTTCCTTAATCTGTTCCAGTTCGTCCTTCATCTTGACGACGATGTTCTGCATCTCGGCGTTGTTGCTCTTCGAACCGGTTGTGTTGATTTCGCGACCCATTTCCTGGGCGATAAATCCGAGTTTCTTGCCCTGGCCGTGTCCTTCTGCCATTGTCTCGCGGAAGTATCGCAGGTGATTGGCAAGACGCTGCTTCTCCTCACTGATGTCAAGCTTCTCGATGTAGTAGATGAGTTCCTGCTCAAGGCGGTTCTTGTCATACTCTACGTCGGGTATCTGCTTGAGTCCATCGACAATGCGTGCGCGTATTTTTTCAACACGTGCCTTCTCGAATGGCTCGATGCTGAGCAGGAGTTGCTCTATATTGTCAATCTTTTCGCCGAATTTCTTCTCCAGCGCAGCGCCTTCCTGTGTGCGGAATGCAACGAGCTGGTCGATGGCTTCGTTGATGGCGGCATTAGCCACCTGCCACTCCTCGGGTGTAAGCGTTTCTGTTTCGGCTTTCGACATGATGTCGGGCATACGCAGAAGTGTCACAAACCAGTCGGCAGGCAACGGAATCTGGCACTGTTCTGCCACGTTCTTTATCTGCTGGCAGTAGTTCTTTGCCAGTTCGGTGTTGATGTTTGTAGCGTCGGTATCGGCATCCTTCTCCACCCAAATGGCAAAGTCGACCTTGCCGCGCAGCAAGTGCTGCTGTATGTTCTGTCGTATTTCCATCTCCTTTTCGCGATAGAGCGGTGCTATACGAGTGGACAAATCAAGCGCCTTGCTGTTGAGCGACTTTATCTCAACGTTGATTTTCTTTCCGTTAAAGACTGCGACAGACTTGCCGTAGCCAGTCATTGATAGTATCATATTTATTATATATGTGTAACTGAGGGTTGTTTAGTCACGATTGTTGCCGAATATGCGCAGCAGATAGAGGAAGAGGTTGATGAAGTCGAGATAAAGACTCAAGGCTCCAATGAGTGCAAGCTTCTGCGCACTCTCGCCTGCGTCGGGAGCTGCCTGGCACATCTGCTTGATCTTCTGGGTGTCGTAAGCGGTGAGACCAACGAATACGAGCACGCCAACGTAGCTCAATATGAGGTCGAGACCACTGCTTGCCACGAACATATTGACTACTGAGGCAATGATGATGCCCAACAAAGCCATAAACAGAAGCTTACCCATTGAGGTGAGGTCGGTCTTTGTGGTATAACCGACGAGCGCCATTGCACCGAATGTTCCGGCTGTGATGAAGAACACCTTGCTGATGGTTGCCACCGAGAAGGCGAAGAATATCGACGAAAGTGTAGCACCGTTAATCACCGAATAGAGTATGAACAGCATTGTAGCTGTCGACAACGACAGGCGGTTGATGGCACCGCTGATGGCGAATACGAGGGCAAACTCGGCTATGATAAGTCCGAAGAAGGTCACCTTGCTTGAGAATATCAGCGACAGAATTGCAGGCGATGTAGCCACGCCGTAGGCTGTGAGGCCCGTTATAGCAAGTGCGAGTGTCATCCACACGAATACTTTGCGCATAAGTGCGGGGAAAGCTGTGGACATAGCGTAATCTTTGTTGCGCAGCGAGTCAACGTCGTACCAGTTTTCTTGTTTCATAATTGTTGTCTTAATTGGTTTGTACTTTTATTATAAATATATGGTGTTGGGCGTGTGCCCTACCATATATTTGGCAAATAGCGTGCCGAAACATTACATTATGCCAATCCACCTCAGCACGTCGTTGAGGTTGGCTACAATCATAAGCAGCATCAGTATGCCTATGCCGATGTATTCGGCGCGTATCATGAAGTTCTCCGACGGTTTGCGGCGTGTTATCATCTCGTAGAGCAGGAACAGCACGTGTCCGCCGTCAAGAGCCGGAATCGGTAGTATGTTCATGAATGCGAGGATGATGCTGAGGAATGCTGTCATGAGCCAGAACTTATGCCAGTTCCATACGTCGGGGAACATGCTGCCTATGGCACCGAATCCTCCGAGCGACTTGGCACCCTCGGCTGAGAAGATGTATTTCATATCGCCGACGTATCCAGAGAGCACGTTGCATCCGTACTTTATGCCTGCCGGGAAGCTCTCGAAGAATCCGTATTCGATGTGTGTCACCTTGTCGGCTGGCAACTGTGGCATATATCCGAACTTCAAGTCATCCTTGAGCACGCCCTTGCGTGTCAGTGTGCATGTCTGTTCGCCTGCCTGGCGAGCCAGAGTGACTGTAACGGTCAGCGCCTTGAGGCTGTCTTGATGTGTCTTGGCATAATCGAGCACGTCGTCAATGCGTCCCACTTCATACTGGAAGTCGTTGAACGATTCGATGCGCTTGCCGTTGAGCGATGTGATGATGTCGCCCTTGCGGAATCCCATATGCTCAGCCAGCGAGCCTGAAAGCACGCTGTCGACGCGAGCTTCGATGAACTGGGTCATGAATGGAGGTGTCGACTTGAACATATTGAGCAAGTCGAGGTCGCCTGGCATATCTATGCTCACCTGCTTTCCGTCACGAATGACGTAAGCCTCGTGTGCTGTTGCCATGTCGCGGAACATGTCAGCACCGAATTTCTTGAACTCGCCCTGGTCGGTTCCTACAAGAATGTCGCGGTCCTGGAATCCGAGAGCCTTGGCTTCTTTGTTGAACTTCATGCCGAGCGGCATGTCCTTAGGCTTCACATAGTCGTCGCCCCAGGTGAAGAGACACATTGCGTAGAGGAACAAAGCAAGCAGGAAGTTGACCAATACGCCACCGATCATAATCAGCAGACGCTGCCATGCGGGCTTCGAACGGAACTCCCAAGGCTCGGCAGGCTTCTGCATCTGGTCTGTATCGAACGATTCGTCGATCATACCCGCTATCTTGCAGTAGCCACCCAGAGGCAACCAGCCTATACCATATGTAGTGTCGCTCTTGCGAGGCTTGAACTGGAAGAGGTGAAACCAAGGGTCGAAGAACAGGAAGAACTTCTCAACTCTTACGCCGAAGAGCTTTGAGAAGAAGAAGTGTCCGCCCTCATGGAGCAGCACAAGGATAGATATTGCCAGCATGAACTGCAGCAATTTGATAAGGAAAATTTCCATTAATTATTGATTCGTAATGATTATTATTGTTTGAATATTACAGCATTGCACTTGCAATGCGGCGTGCCTCGGCGTCCGATGCTACATAGTCGTCGTATGTAGGACGTGCTATGAACGTAGCCTTCTGCATTGTAGCCTCGATAATCTCGCCCATCTGCAGGAATCCGCAACGGTCGTGACGGAACGCTTCGTTTACTATCTCGTTGGCGGCATTGACGATACACGGCATGTTGCCACCCTGATTGATTGCCTCGTAAGCCATCTGCAGACAGCGGAACTTCTCCATATCTGGCTCGAAGAATTCAAGTGGCTGCTTGAACAGGTCGAGTCGGTCGCCATTCAGTGGCAATCGGTCGGGGTAAGAGAATGCATACTGTATGGGCAGACGCATGTCGGGCACACCCAGTTGAGCCTTGACGGCACCGTCGCTGAACTGTACTGCGCTGTGAACGATAGATTGCGGGTGAACGAGAACTTGTATGCGGTCGGCGCTGACACCGAACAACCACTTTGCTTCTATCACCTCAAAGCCCTTGTTCATCATCGAAGCTGAGTCGATGGTAATCTTTGCGCCCATGTCCCAAGTAGGATGTTTCAGCGCGTCGGCAGCCTTAACGTCGCGCATTTGTTCGAGAGTGAACTTGCGGAAGGGACCGCCCGAAGCTGTAAGCAATATCTTGTCGATTTCGTTTCTTCCCTCGCCCACCAGACTCTGGAATATGGCTGAGTGCTCGCTGTCTACCGGCAGGATATTGACACGATATTCATTTGCCAGCTGACAAATCAGTTCGCCAGCAACGACCAATGTCTCCTTATTGGCAAGGCAGATGGTCTTGCGAGCCTTTATGGCGTGTATTGTAGGCGACAGTCCGGCATATCCCACCATGGCGGTGAGTACCATGTCGATGGGCTGGGCCTCTACAATCTCGTCAAGAGCCTTCGCTCCGGCATAAACCTTCACCTCCGGGCAGTCTGCCAACAGTGCTTTGAGAGCCTCGTAGTGCTGCTCGTTGGCTATGACTACAGCCGCAGGTCGGAATTCGCGGGCCTGTTCAGCCAGCTTCATATATTGGTTGTTGGCCGTGAGGCAGTACGCCTCGTAACGGTCGGGGTGTTGCTTGATTACGTCCAGGGCCTGAGTGCCGATCGAACCGGTAGAGCCGAGGATGCAAATTTGTTTTTTCATATCTCTATTATCAGTTGAGGCGTTTATATATCCAGCAAGCCTTCGGGCAGCTGCATTGTTAACTGTCTGTGCTCGGTGTCAACGTTGGTAATCAGTTCGTCGCTTGCCGGGATGAGGATGTCGTCGCCATTGGCAGTGACAAGTTCGAAGAGCGTGTTGATGGTAGAGTCGTCTACGGAGTGAATCTCGCCCACCGTCTTGCCCGAGGATGCATCCACCACATGAAAGCCCACTATGGCAGCCCACGAAAGCGAGTCGGAATCAGAATCGCTATGTTCGCGTGGAAAGTACACATCGCATCCGGTCAGGGTGCGGGCCTTGTCCTGTGTGGTCACATCTTCAAACCGTACAAGAGCCGTTTCGTCTGTTTTGAATCTATACTCGTCCATGAAGAACGGCACGAGAATGCCGTCCATGTCGAGAATGAGATAATCGGCATCGGTGCGGTCGAACACGTCGTCATCGAAGTGGAACGACACTTCGCCGTCCACTCCGTGCGGTTTGCCTATGCGTCCGATTTTATATACAGTTTCTTTCTTTATCATATTATTATCAAATGAGCTGTTCCTTGCGGCCTTACTCTCTTCTTATCTTGGCACCCAGAGCGTTGAGACGGCCCTCGATGTCTTCATAGCCACGGTCGATCTGTGCAATGTTGTCGATGCGGCTTGTGCCCTTGGCACCCATTGCTGCGATGAGCAGAGCGATACCGGCACGTATGTCGGGGCTTGTCATTCTGCGGGCGCGCAACTGACGTTTGCGGTCATGGCCTACGATGACGCATCTGTGTGGGTCGCACAGAATTATCTGGGCACCCATGTCGATGAGTTTGTCGACGAAGAACAGACGGCTCTCGAACATCTTCTGATGTACAAGTACCGAGCCACGAGCCTGGGTTGCCACCACGATGAGCACCGAGAGGAGGTCAGGAGTAAGTCCCGGCCACGGCGCATCTGCCAAAGTAAGGATTGTACCGTCGATGAATGATTCGACGATGTAGTGTGGCTGTCGCGGGATGAAGAGGTCGTCTCCCTCCACCTTTATCTTGACTCCCAGTCGGCGGAATGCGTCGGGAATGATGCCAAGTTCGCGCACGGCGCAATTCTTGATGCGTACGCCGTCGCCCACCATTGCAGCCATACCGATGAACGAGCCTACCTCGATCATGTCGGGAAGAATACGGTGCTCGGCACCGTGCAGTGATTTTACGCCGACAATGGTTATCAAGTTGGAAGCTATGCCCGAAATGTTGGCGCCCATGGCGTTGAGCAGATGACACAACTGCTGCACATAGGGCTCGCAGGCGGCATTATATATGGTAGTAGTGCCCTCTGCCAGTACGGCAGCCATAATGATATTGGCAGTACCGGTCACTGATGCCTCGTCGAGCAGCATATATGCTCCCTTGAGATGTTGCGCATCAATGTTGAACACTTTGCGCTCCTCGTCATTGACAAACTTGGCTCCGAGATTCTTGAATCCCAGAAAGTGGGTATCAAGACGTCGGCGTCCTATCTTGTCGCCGCCCGGTTCTGCCACAGCGGCGTGTCCGAATCGTCCCAAGAGTGGTCCCATGAGCAGCACGCTGCCTCTGAGAGCGGCACACTTCTGCACATACTCGTCGCTGTCGAGATATTCGAGGTTGATGTCATCGGCCTGGAATGTATAGTCGTTGCGCGAGTTGTGTGTCACCTTTACACCGATTTCTTCGAGCAACTTGATAAGGTTGTTGACGTCGAGAATGTCGGGTATGTTGGTGATGTGCACCGGCTGGTCGGTGAGCAGCGTAGCTGCAATCACCTCAAGTGCCTCGTTTTTGGCTCCCTGCGGAGTGATGGTTCCGCTGAGTGTATGTCCACCCTCGATTATGAATGTTTCCATAGCAATGGTCTTGATGTTAGAGTGAGTGTGAGTGTGAGTATGTGTGAATATTTATCTGCGGCGGCGCTGCTTGCGCTCGGGCGTACGGTTTTGTGTGCGTTCGAACTTGAAGTTGTCGAGGTCGAGCTGTACGTTTCCGGCTGTGTATCCAGCCAAGTCTGACGCTACCTTTTCGTTGTCGCTCGAACCGTGTCCCCACTGTACGAGGTCGCGTTTCATCTGGTTTGCCACGAGACGTATCAGTTCGGTGCGTTCCGGTCCTTGCGGCATTGTCTTGAGCATGTCGAACACTTCGAACATCAGTCCGCCGTAGTGGCGCACCGGAATGCGGCGCATGGGGTAGGGTATGGGCTTTGGCTTCTCGAGCATTGAGCGTGCCTCGTTGATGTCGAAGGGATAGTCGATGTCGAGTTTGAACTGGCTCATCAGTGCCAGGTGGTCCCACAGCTTGCGACGGAACGATTCGGCGTCGCCAGTACGAGGTATCATGCGTTCCATAACGGCAATGATGGTGTTGGCGCAACGCTGTCGGTCGGTGCGGTTGGGCAGCGCCACGCAGTGGTCTACCATCTGTTGCACCTCACGTCCGTATTCGGGCAGTATGAGGCGTTCGCGCTGTGTATTGTAGTCGAGTCCTTTTATATTCATATTACTATAACAATTTCTTGGGCTGATGGGCCACGAAGTCCTTCAGATAGAACGGAACAAAGTATGCCACGTCCTCGTATTTCTCTTGAGCAATGCGTCGTTCGGCTATCGGGAACATCCATTTTGCCAGCGGCTCTACGCCCTTGATGAGTCGTGCATTGGGATGGTTTATCACCTCCATGCACTTCTCGGCTCCGTTGCCGAAGAAGTATACGGGTCCGCGGTCTAGATATTCGCGGTATGTATCGGCGTCTACCACGTCGGCCTGTATGCCCCTCACCTCGTGCAGTGCGCGGTCGTACACAGCCGAATACACCTCCATGCGGCGTGCGTCAATCATCGGACACAGCAAGGCGCCCTCCTCTACCTCCTCGCGCAGAAGCACCGGAACAGCCATGAGTTCGAGTGTAGGCACGGCAATAAGCTTTAAGTCCTGACCGAAGCAAATGCCCTTGGCCATCGATGCGCCAATGCGCAGACCTGTGTATGAGCCCGGACCGCAGCTCACGGCCACTGCGTCGAGCGGAATGGCGTGGCTGTCGGCAAACGACAATGCCTCGTCGACAAATGTGCCGAGCTTCACTGCATGGTTGGGACCATCGTGGTCTTCTTGGGAGAAAATACATGCTCCGTCCTGACTGACGGATACTGAGCACACATCAGTGCTCGTTTCAATATTCAAAATACACGACATGCTAAAACTTTTTACTTTCGTGGACTTTGCTCCTAACCGTGTGGCTGCAAATACAAAACTATATGCCACTCTCGGTTAGCAGTGTCCTCAATATACATATATATATTGTTGGTGTGTGAAATATTTCAGTGCAAAGATAGTGTAAATCATGCGCATTACAAAGAGAATTCATTCATTTTTGGTTAAAAACAGTTTGAGGGTTGGCGTTTTGTATCTAATTATGAGTAACTTTGCAGCAATTAGGACATACTAACATCAATAAATTTACCGAATGAAACATTCAAGACAAAGCCTTTTAATCCTGCTTCTTGCAGCGACATTGGCCCCACAGCCCGCAGCTGCGCAAAAGCGAGTCAAGGCAAAGAGCAAGACAATCGTTGACACACCTATCTACAAGCAGGCGTCGCGCCCCATTGAGGAGCGAGTAGCCGACCTTCTGAGCCGCATGACCATTGAGGAGAAGATAGCACAGTTGCGCTGTCCGCTCGGATGGGAGATGTACACGAAGACAAGCGACAAAAGCGTTGAGGTGTCGCAGAAATTCAAGGACATGATGAGCAAGGCCCCGATAGGTTCGTTCTGGGCTGTGCTGCGTGCCGATCCGTGGACGCAGAAGACGCTGGAAACGGGACTTTATCCCGAACTTGCAGCCAAAGCCATCAACGCTTTGCAGAAATATGCAGTGGAGAAGACCCGTCTCGGCATACCTATTCTGTTTGCTGAGGAGACTCCGCACGGCCATATGGCCATCGGCACGACCGTATATCCTACGGGACTGTCGTGTGCCAGCACATGGAATGCCGACCTTATGCACAGCATGGGCGACGCTATGGGCCGCGAGGTGCGCTCACAGGGCGGCAATGTGGGCTACGGTCCCGTGCTCGACGTGGCTCGCGAGCCGCGATGGTCGCGTATGGAAGAGGGCTTCGGCGAAGACCCTTGGCTGGCTTCGGTGCTCGGTCCGGCTATAGTTCAGGGCATGCAGGGCGAGGCTTCTGACGGCCAGCACGTGTTCAGTACGCTCAAGCATCTTGCCGCATACGGCGTTCCTGCGGGCGGACACAACGGCAATGCGGTGCAGGTGGGCGAGCGTACGCTGCGCTCCGAACTGCTGCTGCCTTTCGAAAAGGCTGTCAAGGCAGGTGCTGCAACCGTAATGACTTCGTACAACACCGTTGAGGGCGTGCCATGCACGTCCAATCGCTGGCTGCTCACCGACATGTTGCGTGGCGAGTGGGGATTCAAGGGCTTCACATATAGCGACCTTTACTCTGTTGAGACCATCGCTTCCAACGGCGCTGCCCGCGACAATTCCGAGGGTGCGGCGCTTGCCTTGAAGGCGGGACTGGATATGGACCTTGGCGGCGATGCCTTCGGCAACAATCTGAAGGCAGAACTTGAGAAGGGCGGAATAAGCAATGCCGACCTCGACCGTGCCGTAGCCAATGTGCTCATGCTGAAGTTCCGTCAGGGATTGTTTGAAAATCCGTATGTCAATCCGAAGACTGCCAAGCAGGTGTGCCGTTCGGCTGAGCATCGTGCCATAGCCGAGAAGGTGGCTGAGGAGGGCACAGTGCTGCTCAAGAACGACGGTGTGCTGCCGCTGCAGAAGAATCTGAAGCGCATAGCAGTAATCGGTCCTAATGCCGATACTCCTTATAACCAGCTTGGCGACTACACCGCTCCGCAGGCACGCGAGGCTATTGTCACCGTGCTCGATGGCGTTAAGGCTGCCGTAGACAAGCAGACAGAGGTGGTATATGCCAAGGGTTGCGCCGTGCGCGACACTACTTCGGCTGACATTCCGGCTGCTGTGAGCGCTGCCGAGAGTGCCGATGCTGTGGTATTGGTGGTTGGCGGTTCGAGTGCGCGCGACTTCCGCACCAAGTACATTGCCACTGGGGCTGCCATTGCTTCGAAGGAAGTGCTCGACATGGACTGCGGTGAGGGATTCGACCGCTCCACTCTCGACCTCCTTGGCAAACAGGAGCAGCTCATTGCTGCCGTAAGCGCTGCCACAAAGAAGACGGGCAAGCCGCTCGTTGTGGTATATATCCAGGGCAGAACACTCCTGATGAACCAGGCAGCCGACAAGGCCGACGCTCTGCTCACGGCTTGGTATCCCGGCGAACAGGGCGGTAAGGCAATAGCATCGTTGCTCTTTGGCGACGCCAATCCTTCGGGTCGTCTGCCGGTAAGCATTCCGCGCAGCGTGGGACAGCTCCCCGTGTACTACAGCCAGGGCAAACTGCGCGACTACATGGATGCCGAGGCGGCACCGCTCTATCCCTTCGGCTACGGACTCTCGTACACTACGTTCGACTATTCGGGTCTCTCGATAGAGCGTCTGGCTTCTGCCGATGGTTCAGCTACGGCTCAGACGCAATCGGCAGGCGTGCTTATGACTTCTGCCGACGGACTGCGCATGTCGGCAAGCCAGCCCATCGCCAAGGTCAGTCTCACCGTGACTAACACCGGAAAGCGTGACGGTGCCGAGGTGGTGCAGCTCTATGTTCACGACCGTGCAGCCTCGGTGGCACAGCCGCCCATCCAGCTTCGCGCCTTCAAGAAGGTTTGGCTCAAGGCAGGCGAGTCGCGTCAGGTAGAGTTTACGCTTGGTTTCGACGAACTGTCAATCATCGGTGCCGACATGAAGCGAGTGCTTGAGCGCGGCGATTTCGACATAATGGTGGGAGCCTCGTCGGCTGATATCCGTCAGAGCGGAGTGCTCTCGCTGTAGCATGGCAACTGACTTGTCGGACGATTTATAAACGGCTGATTTTCAAACAGAAAACGGCTGTTCTGAAAATGTACCCCTTTTGGGTTGTAAAAGGACTCCTTTTGCACTCCAAAAGGGGTCCTTTTATGCACCAAAACGAGTCCTTTTGGAAGGCAAAAGGAGTCCTTTTGAAAAAGGGCAGGCAAACGGGCTGTGGGATAAGGCATAATTAACACATAAAGTTAGGGCAATTTCAACATTTTTGTTATTTTTGCAAAACAAACAAGTTAAGATTTTATATGGAAATAGGTGATAAGGTTTTAGTGTCTCCGGATTTGACACATAAGTCAGATTGGGAGAACGGTGAGGTTATAAAGGTCGAACAGAATTCCTTTGTCGGAGTGGTTGTTTCAGCTAAGACCGACGATGGGGATATCTTCTTCGGCTATCAGGACATGTTCAAACCAGCATAATTTCAACTATGTACGCCCTAAGTTTTGATATGGTCATTTCTGACCTGCAGAAGTATTATGGTGAGCCATACAACAAGGCTTATTTTGAAATAAAGGAACTTTTGACTGCTAATGGATTTGAATGGGTGCAAGGAAGCACCTATTTGACAAAGGCAGATGATTTGACAGCTATTGTTAAGACTGTAATGCAATTGTCAAAGATTGATTGGTTTAAGAAATCTGTAAGAGATATTAGAGGTTTTAAAGTAGAAAGTTGGTCTGATTTTACGGATTTAGTAAAGAATTCATAAATGCAAATGGCACGAACCAGGATGTTGTTCCTTGTTCGTGCCATTTGCATATTGTTAGCCTGTAATATTAAGTGATATTACTTCAGCTGCATTTTCAGAGTCTTTCCCTCCATCAACTGGCGGTGAGCGATACGGAAACCGTTGAGTTTCTTTCCACCGATTGTTATTGATTTGATGTACTGCTGCGACGGCGATGTGCGGTCGGTCTCGATGGTTATGTCGCCATTGGGGTAGAACTTGGGGTCGAGATGCAGCGTCACCTTGTCGAATACGGGTGTGGTGAGCGTGTACGACGGGTCGCCGGGGTTGTCGGGATATAAGCCTATCATCGAGAATATGGCCCAAGCCGACATTGTTCCGGTGTCTTCGTTGCCCGGAATGCCGTCGGGACGTGTCGTGTAGTACTTCTTGAGCAGTTCGGTTACGGTCTTCTGCGTGCGCCATTCGTCGCCCTTGAAGTAAGAGAACAGGTACGGATAGGCAATGTCAGGCTCGTTGGCGGGGTCGTACAGACCCTTGTCGAACACCATCTGCAGCTTGTCGACAAACTTGCGTTGTCCGCCCATCATCTTAGCCATACCCGTTACGTCGTGCGGAGCATAGAAAGTGTAGTTCCATGCCGATCCTTCGTGGAATCCGGGGCAGTTCTCGAAGTTGGCTCCGGCTTCCGGATTGAACGGTGTGAGGAACGATCCGTCCTTCTGTATCGGGCGCAGCGTGCCGCTCTCCTTTGAGTAGTAGTGCTTGTATCCGAGTGCGCGCTGGCGGAAAAGCTTGGCATCGTTGTTGTGGCCGAGCTCCTTGGCGAGTATCGACAGAGCGTTGTCGGCAAGATAATATTCCAAAGCGTGCGACACGGAGTTGTCGCCCGACATGTCGGCAGCGTAGTATCCGAGCGGAACATAGCCTTTCTCGATGTACGGATCGATGTCGGGGCGCATCTTGTTGTCCTTGCCCGGTATGGTAGCCGATGCGCGGAACGCCTTGTAGGCGGTATTGATGTCGAATCCACGCAGTCCTCGCATGTAAGCGTCGGCAATGTAGGGTATGGCTGGGTCGCCCTCCATTGTCCATGTCTCGCGGCCGAACAGCTCCCATTTAGGCATCCATCCCCACTCGCGATACATGTCGATCATCGAGTTGATCATGTCCACCTGCTTGTCAGGATAGAGCAATGTCTCAAGCTGCGAGAGGTTGCGGTAGGTGTCCCAGAGCGAATATACGGTGTATCGGTTGCCGTTGGTGTGGCCGTTTTCGTTGCTCTCCATCTTCGGATACTTTCCGTCTACGTCCTGAAGCACCGTGGGGTGAATCTGCGAGTGATACAGAGCGGTGTAGAGTACGCGTCGCTGGTCGTCGGTTCCGCCCTCAACGCTTATGCGGTTGAGCGTGTTGGCCCACTCGGCGCGTGTGTCTGCCACGGTCATGTCGAAGTTGAAGCCCTGCTGTTCGGCGTTGAGATTGGCGCGAGCGCCCTCAATCGACACGAAACTTACGCCCACCTGCACTTCCACTTGTTCGCCCTTGGCGAGGTCGTAGGTCATGTAGTAGCCTATGTCGTTGCCCGCCATGTCGCGGCCGTAGCCCGGATACAGCTTGTACTTGCCTTGGTAGGCGTCCCACTGAGCCTGGGCGTTGTGCAGGTCGGGCTGTTTCTTCCACATGCCGAATGCTGACGGCTTCTTGTTGACGCGCACTACGAAGTACATGGGGAACACGGCTTGCGGATTGTAGCAGAACGTGCCGAGCAGACGGATGCCCTCAAACTCTGTATCGCTTACACGTCGCAGCGATGCACCTATCTCGTTTGTGAGTCCGTTGCCTAAGTTGAACAGCAGATTTGACTTGCCTCCGGGGAAGGTATAGCGTTCGATTGACGAGCGCATGGTAGCCGCCACCTCACATTTGATGCCGTATTTGGTCAGAACGTTGCTGTAGTAGCCCGGTCGTGCGGTCTCGTCCTTATACTCCGAGCCGTAGCTTCGGTAGTCGACGTTGAGCTCTCCGGTGGTAGGCATAGTCAGAAGTGTGCCCATTTCGGGACATCCCACGCCGCTGAGCGTGACGTGTGCGAAGCCCGTGAAATACTTGTTGTTGTACTCATATACTGCCGACCACCAGCGCGAGTCCTTGTCTTGCTGATTAAGGTCGGAACCCATGACGTTGAACGGCACCACCGACATGAGTCCGTGGGGGCGTATTGCGCCAGGATTGCAGATGCTGAAGTTGGTAGTTCCTATGAACGGATCCACGTAGTCAACGTTGTCTTTGGCTGTAACATTGCCGGCTGCGAGTGTCAGCAATGCCGCAATAGCTAAATGCTTGAAATGATTCATATGTAAAAGTTGATTTAGATTTAATGCTTGTTTCTGCAAAAATACTCAATCTGCACGAAATGAGCAAATAATAGTATTGCAAGTTAAATTAAATTAAAGACATTCAACATTTTAGTTATTATAACGTCAAATAGACAGGTTTGATGAAGTTTAGCTTTAACTTTGCAACCAAGTATCGGCTGAAAGCATCAGCTTGATGCCCTTATATAATATATAATGTGTAACAACGCTAATAAAACAACAATTATGAATATGAAGAAAGGAAACGTATTTGCAATTGCAATGATGGCTGGCTTGCTGACAATGGCAAGCTGCGCAAGCAAGAAGGATTTGGAAAACTGCCGTCTGGAGAACAAGGAACTCACCAGCAACTATCAGGATGCAAAGGAGTCGCTTGCAGCATCTAAGGCTCGTGTGTCTTCGCTCGAAGAGCAGCTGGCACAGCAGAAGGAGCAGCTCAATCAGGCCAAGCAGGCTTATCAGTCACTGCAGCAGTCGCTCGACAAGAGCTTGAACAACGCCAACGCCAACAACGTGAATATCTCGAAGCTCGTCGACCAGATCAACGAGTCAAACCAGTATATCCGCCACTTGGTTGAGGTGAAGTCGAAGAGCGACTCGCTCAACATGGTTCTCACCAACAACCTGACACGCTCGCTCAGCAAGGAGGAGATGAAGGAGGTTGACGTGCAGGTGCTCAAGGGTGTAGTATACATCTCGCTTGCCGACAACATGCTCTACAAGAGCGGTTCGTACGAAATCAACGACCGTGCTGCCGAGACTCTCAGCAAGATTGCCAAGATTATAACCGACTACAAGGACTATGAGGTTCTCATCGAGGGCAACACCGACAACGTACCCGTTAACACCAATGCAGCTTCGATGAAGAACATCCGCAACAACTGGGACCTCTCTGCTTTGCGTGCCTCAAGCGTAGTTCAGGCTCTGCAGAACCAGTATGGCGTAGACCCGAAGCGCCTCACAGCAGGTGGCCGTGGCGAGTATAATCCGGTGACAAGCAACTCTACTGAGGTGGGCAAGCAGCGCAACCGCCGCACCCAGATCATCATCACTCCGAAGCTCGACCAGTTCATGGACCTCATCGACAAGGCTCCTGAGGGCAGCAACTAATATTGTAGACCAAACGTAAACAAACGGACATAAAAAAACGGTGTGCCTCTTATTTGAGGTACACCGTTTTGTTTTACACCTTATAGCTGATGCTTCCGGCTGTTGCTATGACTTGCAATATCTCGTCAAGATTCTCGCGGTCGAGATTGAGCGTGCCGCAAAGTTGCAGATGCTTGACGCGTTCTGACTCTATGACAACGCTCACCTTGTATGCCCTCTCGATGGCTGTGAAGATCTGATGTATTGTCATTTCGTCCATGACAAGCTCGCCCGATGTCCACAAACGCTTGTCGGCAGAGTAGCAACTGGTAGCCCTTATGCGTCCGGTGCGCTTGTCGAGCAGCGTCATCTGTTCGGGATGAATCACAAATTCGTGCTTGGGGAACTTCACCGAGGTCACTCCTACCTCGCCTTCTCACAACGTCACTTCGGCTGTAGGCTCTTCCGGATAGTCGCGGAAGTTGAACTTGGTGCCAATATCACGCACGCACATGTTGCTGCTGCACACCGACATGGGCATGTCCGAACCCTTGCCCACCTCGAAATATCCCTCGCCGTTGATGCGTACGTTGCGGTCGGTGATGCCGAAACCTTGCGAATAGCTCAGCTGCGAACCTGCGTTGAGCCATACGGCAGTGCCGTCGGGCAGCATCACCTTGGCTCGCGAGCCTGACGGAGCTTCTACGTTGACCATGTTGGCAAAGCGGTCGGCGTATTGCTTGGTGTAGCGGTTGTAGCTCAGCCAGGTGCCAATCACGATGAGCGCAACGGCTGCCACGCTTGCTGCTACGCGTAGTTGCATGCGTAGCCACGGGTGATTGATGCTCCATAAGCGGTGCGGAGTAGTTTCGTCGGCATCGTATTCGTCTGCTGTAGGTGCGTCTTTGTCTTGCGCAATGTGGCGTTCGAAACGTCCGAAGGCAGCTTCGTAGTCGAATGTTGAGGCTATGTCGCCACCGCCGTCAGCGTTCCATTCGCGCTGTTGCTGCTCGAAATACTGTCGGTTGGCGGCATCCTTCTCCATCCACTGCGACAGAGTGGCGATGTCGTCGGGCGACGCTGTGCCGTTGAACAGGCGCAGTATGATGTCGTCTATTTGTATGTCTGCGTATTCCATTTGCTTCGTTTTAGTTAAAAAATAGGTGTATCGCATGTAAAGATATAGTACATGCTTTTTATAATAATGACAATTATAACAACCTGTAAGGGTAGTGTTTGAGCCATAAATTTCTCAAAATTAGCATTTTTCGAGCATATAGACAAGACATTCGGAAATAATAATGTAACTTTGTATCAATATTCTTGAAAGCAACGGGAATAATATTGATACGAAATAATAAAAACATCAATATATGGGAAAAGTAATTCTTACAGGCGACCGTCCTACCGGTAAATTACATTTGGGCCACTATGTTGGCTCATTGCGCCGCCGTGTCGAGCTGCAGAACGCAGGCGACTTCGACCGAATGTTTGTGTTCATGGCCGATGTTCAGGCTCTGACCGACAATGCCGACAATCCTGAGAAGATACGCCAGAACATCATTGAGGTGGCTCTCGACTATCTTTCGGCTGGTCTCGACCCTACAAAATGCACACTGTTCATACAGAGTCAGATACCGGAACTGGCCGAACTGACTACATATCTTATGAATCTCATCACCGTTTCACGCGTACAGCGCAACCCGACTGTGAAGACTGAGATAAAGATGCGCAACTTTGAAGCCAACATTCCGCTTGGTTTCTTCTGCTATCCGGTAAGCCAGGCTGCCGACATTACACTCTTCAAGGCCACTACAGTGCCTGCTGGCGAAGACCAGGAACCAATGATTGAGGTGACACGCGAGCTTGTTCGCCGCTTCAACCAGACATACAGCGAGGTGCTTGTAGAGCCGGAAATCATGCTGCCGGAGAATGCTACGGCACGTCGTTTGCCCGGAACTGACGGCAAGGAGAAGATGTCGAAGTCGCTCGGCAACTGTATTTATCTCAGCGATTCGGCTGCCGACGTATGGAAGAAGGTGAAGAAGATGTCGAACGGAGCGCCTCGTATGAGCATGGATGAACCCGGAAATCTTGAGGGCAACGCCGTATTCACATATCTTGAAGCGTTCAGTACACCCGACGATTTCGCCGAGTTCTGGCCCGAATATAAGACCCTCGACGAACTCAAGGAGCACTATGTGCGTGGCGGTATAGGCGACGGCACATGCAAGAAGTTCCTCAACAACGTGCTCAACAAGACTCTTGAGCCGATGCGTGTGCGTCGTCATGAATTGGAGCAGGACATTCCCGAGATATTCAACATTCTGCGTAAGGGCACCGAGGCGGCTCGCGAAACTGCCGCACAGACAATGGACGAGGTGCGCAAAGCAATGCAGATTGACTACTTCAATGATATGGCGCTGATACAACAGCAGGCTGAGAAGTTCCGCTCAAAGTAATAGTCTTATTATAGTTGAGAGTTGAGAGTTGAAAGTTGAGAGTTATGATTACCAACGATTAGCATTTGTCGGAGCTATACATATCATAACTCTCAACTCTAAATTCTCAACTCTCAACTTTTTTATAAATCCTATTGTCCTCCCAAACGGTCGAAGAATACGATTATTTCTTCCCACGTCTTGAACTCATCGCTGCCCCATTCTATCACCGTACCCATAAATTCGGGCTGCGGAGCGGACGCAATGAGATAGTCGCCATATTGCAGTTGGCGAGCGTTTGAGAAGATGACGCGTCCCCAAGCCGGCGCACTCAGATACTGTTCCACCCATGCTATGTCGTCGGTCATTGCCGACGGATTGTTTGTGCATGATGGAGCCAGCACATAAACATTATAATTCTCAATAATCCTTTCATAAGCCTTGTGCATCGAAGCGGTCGCCTTGCCGTAGCCGTCGCGCAATGTCTCGATGTCGATATACACCACCGGGCGCTCACGTCCTTCCTGACGGTCGTCCATATATCTTATTATAGGTATGAGATAGTGTATTGCCACCTTGTCGGTCAGTCGATGTTCGCCATGGAAATGTATGGCGGTGGGGTAGTGCTCGCTGAACAATCCGAACGTATGCACAATCGGATCCTCATCGCCGAAAAGTCCTATTACACGTCCACGCTCCTCGTCTGATATGTCAGCAAAGCAATGTGTGGTCATCTCCTGATATTCCTTTATCAGGCCTTTTGTGACGATAAACTCCTGAACTCCGTCCTGACGGGGATTCTGAAACACCTGCTTGCCAGTGAATTTCGACATAGTTTCGCCCATTTCGAAAGCCGGGTTGACCAATATACGGTCGTATCCTTTAAGCATTTCGGTGTACATTCCGCCCATCGATGTGCCAATAATGAGGTCGGGCTGTTCCTCTTCGCACATTTGGCGAAGCATCTGTATGCCTTCTTCGGGATGCAAAGGGATGTCGCGTGCAACAATCGTTGCTTCAGGCATCATTGTACGCAGCATGGTCACCGTACCCGATTGTGCCGACGAGGCGAATCCGTGTACATACATAATCTTCTTGCCCGCCATGAGGTCGGGGTATTGCTTTACATTAGTTTCGTTCTGAGCCATATTCTGAAAGTTTATATAAAAAGAAAAAACGGTTAAGTATTGATTTCTCAATTCTTAACCGTCATGCTTAGTACCCAGACCCGGGCTCGAACCGGGATGGGTTGCCCCACTGGTGTTTGAGACCAGCGCGTCTACCGATTCCGCCATCTGGGCATTGGCGTTTTTGCGTGTGCAAAGGTAGTATATTTTTTTTGTTCTGCAAAATTTTTTCCTAATAATTGTTCATTTAGGATAATTTCGTTTTAAAAACAAGGGTCCAACTTGGCGCTCTCGTTTAATATTCGTAACTTCGTATGCACTAAATAATCTCTTTCGGGATAAATCATGACAATATACCTAAATTAAAAATAATGACATGAAAGAAACAGAAAATAACTATTGTGTCATACTAGCCGGAGGCAAGGGCCGCCGTTTGTGGCCGTGTTCGCGCGAAGAACGTCCCAAGCAATTTGTCGATTTCTTCGGCACGGGACGCACGGCGCTGCAGCAGACCTACGACCGGTTTGCACGCATATTGCCACCGGAGAACATCTTTGTTAACACTAATGAAGAGTATGCCGACCTTGTGCGCGAGCAGTTGCCGCAACTTGACGCAAGCCGAATGCTTGCCGAACCTATCCATCGCGGCACAGCTCCGAGTATGGCGTGGGCTACTCATCGCATCATTCACATCAATCCGGAAGCCAATATCATTGTAACGCCAAGCGACCTCACTATCATTGGCGACGAACAGTTCAAGGAGTGCGTGGACCGTGCATTCTGTTTTGTGGCAGAACACAAACGTGTGCTTGCCATGGGAGTGAAGCCTTCGCGTCCGGAACCAGGCTATGGATACATCCAAATGGGCGAAACCGAGTGTGACGGTGTGTTCAGCGTGCAGTCGTTTACGGAGAAACCCGAGCGCGACTTTGCCAAAATATTCATGGATAGTGGTGAATTTCTGTGGAATACGGGCATGTTCATAGCCAACGCAAACCGCTTGGCTGACTGCTTCCGCACTCTGTTGCCCGTAGTGCTGCGCAATTATGACGACACTCATCCCGTGTTCGACTTCGAAGAGGAGAACCGCTTCGTTCACGACAACTTCCCCTCATATCCCAATGTGTCGCTCGATTCGGGCATACTTGAGAAGACTGATGGTGTATGTGTGATGCATTGCGACTTCGGATGGGCCGATCTCGGCACATGGCACGGCATATACGAAGCCATGCACAAGGGCGAAGGCGACAATGTTGTGATAAATACTGACGTGGTGCTCGACAATGCACGCGGCAACGTCATAAAGCTTTCGGACGGCCGACTGGCTGTAGTGAGTGGCATTGACAACTGTATCATTGCCGAGGAGGGCAATGTTCTGCTCGTATGTCGAAAGGAAGACTCGTCGTCGAACGTACGACGACTCACCAACGAGATACAAATGAAGAAAGGGGAGAAGTATATTTAATATACAAAACAGAAGCCCCACCCCCTGCCCCTCCCCCGCAGGGAGGGGAGTGGTATGTTTTACTTGCTTATACAATTTAGCGCTTAGTTTATACTAACGTTAAAAGCAAATAGTACATATTACTCCCCTCCCTGCGGGGGAGGGGTAGGGGGTGGGGCTTTTGTTTTGGGTAGGGCTTCTGTTTTGTTTTTACTCTTTTACAAACTCTGCGTATATCTTGTCTGCAATCTCCTGCATCTCTTCAGCCTCAAGCTTGAGCTTGGGATTGCTGAACAGCATGTCCTTCTCCGACTGCATAGGGATGAGGTGGATGTGGGCGTGTGGCACTTCCAGCCCCAGTACTGCCTGTCCTACCTTGATGCATGGGAATGCGCGCTTGATAGCCACAGCCACTTTCTTGGCGAATACCTGGTATTCGGCTATCTCGTCGTCGTCCATGTCGAAGATATAGTCTACTTCGCGGCGCGGAATTACGAGGGTATGACCCTTCACCAATGGGTTGATGTCGAGAAAAGCATAGAACTTGTCGTTCTCGGCGCACTTGTAGCTGGGTATCTCGCCAGCTGCGATTTTTGAGAAAATATCCATATCTTTAAAGTTTTAATGAGTATTCCAAGCGGTGACTGATACCGCTCCTGGCTGTGTAGAAGCTACCTTCGGCAGCATTGAAGCCTTTCTCTGCGACTTTTATTCCACTGTGATTTTGTCAATACGCAGGTGTATTGTGCCGCGTGGAATCTTGATTTCCACCTCGTCACCCACCTTGTGGTTGAGCAGTCCCTGTGCGATTGGGGTTGTAATGGAGATTTTGCCCTCGCGCAGATTGGCCTCGCTCTCGCTCACGATGGTGTAGGTCATCTTGGCTTTGTTGGTCAGATTGGTCATCTCAACCTTTGAGAGAATCTGTACAGAATCGGTGCTCAGACGCGACGGATCTATAATCTTGGCCTCAGAGATGCACACCTTGATGCGATTGATCTTCTCCTCAAGATGAGCCTGTGCCTCCTTGGCGGCATCATACTCTGCATTTTCGCTAAGGTCGCCTTTGTCGCGTGCCTCTGCGATGGCGGCCGATGCCTTTGGGCGCTCTACTGATTCGAGCTGTTTGAGTTCGGCTACGAGCTTGTCGTAACCTTCTTGTGACATGTAAGCCATAATTGAAAATTTGATTAAATTATTATTTTGTTTTTTCGAAAGGCAATAAAAAAACAAGAATTCCGACACTGGTCCTGCTGTCGGAATTCTCATTTTCCTGTTGCTCTAAAGTTAATATCTTGACTTTAGGCGTGCCTGCCTGATGTGTGTTTATGTCTGGAGGCACTCCGTATGTATTGTCTATGAATGTTTTGCAAAGTTAGACATTTAAATCCATATAAACAAGACTTTCAGCCGAAAAACTTGATTTTACGGTTTGTAACATTTACAAAACAATCAAAAAATGGTATTAACAAACGGTAAATGATTTTGGACAGCGCATCCTTTTTCATATATTTGTAGACATGAAGAGATTGTTTTTGGCACTGGCGTTTTACATATGCACAGAGTCGGCACAAGCACAGCATCACATTGTCATTGCCGACATGGACACGCGGCTGCCCCTCACGGGTGCAATCGTATCGACTGATGCGGGCGAACGTGCCGTAAGCAATCACAAGGGGGTGGTGACGCTGGAGCGCGCGGCACGCAGTGCTACCGTGTCGGCTAAGAATTATATGCAGCGCCGTGTAGGCATTGCCGACCTGGCACGCGACACCGTCATGCTCATTCCGCAGGAGGTGGTGCTTGACAATGTAGACGTCACAGCCCCTAAGCTGGGCTTTGATATGCAGAAGTCGCTGCGCTCGGTCAAGGAGAACGCCAAGCTCGACGAGCAGGCCCGCAAGGGTTTTGACATGCTCGGAGTGTTCTCGCTGATGTTTCCGTCGAAGAAGAAGTCGCGTGCCGACAAGATTAAGAAGATACTCGAACACTATTGAACATAAAACAAATCATCAAATATAAATCTATTGTTTAAAGTATTGAACGTATGAAGATTCTACCAGCCAATCCAACGCATGCCGCCGACATCGCGCGGCTCATCATTACGGCTATGACCGACGACTGCTGCCAGTTTCTTGTAGGACCCGGGCACACGCTCGAAGATTTCCACAACACAATGCTCCGACTCGTGCTTATGGACGACTCGCAGTACAGCTGGCGCAACGCCTTTGTGGCTGTCGACGACGAGGCGAGTCCAGACGACATAGAGAAGGCTCCCGTGGCAGGTGCCATTGTGGGATACGACGGAAAGGATTTGCACCGTCTGCGCCGCCGATTTCAGGAGGCTGCCATGGCCGACTGGCAGATGGACTACTCGAATATGGACGACGAGACTGCCGAGGGCGAATTCTATCTCGACTCGCTCGCCGTATATCCGCACTATCGCAAGCGCGGCATTGCCTCGCAACTGCTCAATCGTTTTATCAGTCATGCTGCCAGTCTCGGTCTGCCGGCGGCCCTGCTCGTTGACAAGGGCAACCCTTCTGCCGAGCGTCTGTACACCTCGTTGGGATTTGAATATTGCAACGACGCTACGTGGGGCGGACACGCTATGCGCCATCTTGTGCATCCCTTGAAGTAAGTGATTGCTACATGTGATTTACGGAATTCATGCCGAAAAGGACTCCTTTTGCCCCCTTTGTGGGCTGCATGAATTGCCGCTAAAAACAAAAGGACTCCTTTTGGCTTGCAAAAGGGGTCCTTTTGGTGTGTAAAAGGGGTCCTTTTAGAGTGCAAAAGGATTCGTTTTGGAGTGCAAAAGGAGTCCTTTTGGAAATGTTAAGTGTTGAATGTTAAATGTTAAGTGTGTAGGATGTTGAGCGCTGAATGTGTAGGATATTGAATGTCAGACGTTTAGTGCCCGATGAATTCCTTTAGTTGTGGAAGCAGCGACAAGGCTTTTTCCACTCCTGTTTCGTACACTCTCCTCATCTTGTCTTCCTTCAGGCTGAGTCGGCCGATGTTCAGTTTTTCGTCGGGACAGATAAGGAAGGTGTCGCCTTTCTGCTGTTCGGAGCGTACATAATCCAGCTGTTCGTTGTACATGACGTGTCGTATTGACATCAGTTCAGCCACCTTCGGATATTTCTTCAGAAACATCTTCATAGCCAGTCCTACGTGCGCCTTCTTCTTGTAGTAGTCGGCTGGCTGTGTCAGTATCACCACGTTCTTTCGGTAACCTTTCTGCTGAATGAACTTCAGGGGGATGCTGTCGGTTATACCTCCGTCAAGATAGTGGCGCCCGTTAATCTCTACGGGACGCGCAAACACCGGCATTGAGGCAGAAGCCTGCATCCATCTGAGTCCTGTTCCGTCGGCGTCGTCTATCTCGTGATATACGGGATGGCCCTCGTCTATGTCAGTACACACGGCATAGAACCTCATGGGGTTCTCACGGTAAGCCTGGAAGTCCATCGGGTCGTACTCGTGCGGCAGCAGATGGTAGGAGAAATGCTCGTTGACATAATTGCCGGTGCGCAACAGCGACCTCCAACTCATATACTCCGGATTGTCCTTGAATCTGATATTGTATCTCAATGCTCTGCCAGGCTGGTTCGACTTGTAGTTGCAGCCGAACAACACGCCAGCCGAAACGCCTACTGCGGCATCAAACTTGATGCCGTTCTGCATGAATACGTCAAGTACGCCGCTTGTGAACATTGCCCTTAAGCCTCCTCCTTCAAGAACGAGACCCGTGGAAGACGGTGAGGGTGGGGTGGTGGTATGGTTATTTGTCATATTGGTCCGGATAATGCTATGTTGAAGTATCTTCAAAAAAACTTGATTCAATGGGTAAAGGTAGCAATAGAAATTGAATTAGCGTATGCAATAAATGTTAAACAGATTGTACAGTTCCATAATCTCACATTTTCTGCGAACAATAAGGTGGGTGGATAGATTGTTTTACAGTAATTTGGCAACATATATATTAATATGTATGCAAGTCGCTTATTTGTTTCGGATAATTTGCTGTACCTTTGCAGATGTTTATGAAACAGGACAAGACCATATCAGTAGTAATGTGCACCTACAACGGTGCGTCACGCCATCTGCGCGAACAGCTCGACTCGATATTCGCACAGACGTTGCTGCCCGGCGAGATAGTAGTGCAGGACGACTGCAGCACCGACGACACTATGCAGGTGCTGCACGAGTATGCCGACCGTGCGCCCGAGGGCGTGGCGATGCGCATCGTTCAGAACACGGCACAGATGGGCATCAATGCCAACTTCTTCTCTGCCATGCGCCGGGCGGAGGGCGAACTGATTGCCGTGAGCGACCAGGACGACATCTGGATGCCTACAAAACTGGAGGAGCAGCGCGACGCTATAGGCTCGCGCATGATGTGCGTGTGTCGTTCGGAGCCTTTCTCCGACTCGGGAGCCGAGATACGTTTCGACCGCCGCACGCCCAACTGCAACCTCATACGTCTGTTCTATGCCTCGATGATGGGCCATTGCCAGATGCTGCGCCGACAACTGCTCGACGTGATTCCTACCGAACAGGAACAGCCCGAGATATACCGCCGCACGTGCTACGACGTGATGACAGCCACAGCAGCCGCCGCATTGGACAGCATTGTGCTGATAGACCGCCTGCTGGTGAAGCAGCGCCGATACGAGCAGGCTGCCACCTATGTGCGCGTAGACCATCATCGTGTGCGCCGTGCCGACAACGCTCTGTATATGATATGGTATGGCGTGTGCAATTACCGGCGTGTGAAACCGTGGATGAACGCCCACTTTGCCGCCCGACGCGACTTCCTGGAGTGGGTTTGGCGCAAGTCGATGGCTGCCCATTGTGAGGCTCCGGGCAGTATGCCTATAGCCGACAACCGCATCTTTGCCGACGGAATCCGCCTGCTGCACAACGAGTGCCGACGCGGACTGACGGCACTGCTGGGCATTGAGCACTATTACATAAAATACCGACACACGCTGTTCTACACCCGCGAGAAGGACCCCTTGGCTCTGCTGCGCGCCATGGTGCATCCGTTCATGCAGATATACAACTACCGCTATCTTGCCGAGCGCCAGTAGGCAATGGGGCAAAAAACACGGAAAGAAAGAATAAAATGAAGGTTTACTTTTATCATACCCAAAACATACAATACTGCCTTGGGCGAATGAGCGAGGGCGAGTTTCCGTCGCATTTCCTGTACGGAGCATGCCATCTTGGCGACCATGGCATCGACGTAGTGTGGCACCGCTCGCCCCGTAAGGACCGCTCACGCATTGCCACAGCACTGTATACGGCGTGGCGCATACTGACGTGTCGCGAACATTTCGACGCCATTTATGCTACGCATTACAAAGGACTGGAGCTGATTGTGCTGCTGCGAGCCATCGGACTTTACCGCCGCCCCATCGTGGTGTGGCACCATCAGCCCGTGGTGAAGTCGGCAAGCCGTCTGCGCGAACTCTGTGGCAGACTCTTCTATCGTGGTCTTGACCGCATGATATTCTTCTCGAAGAAACTATACGACGACTCGTTGCTATCGCGCAAAGCCCGACCTGCGCACATGGTTGTGGGTCATTGGGGTGCCGACCTCGACTTCTACGACTCGATAGCGGTCAGTCCGTCCAACAACACCTTTACATTCATAGCTACGGGAAAGGAACAACGCGACCAGCCTACGCTTATAGAGGCGTTCAACCGCACCCGCCGACGCCTGCGACTCTTCATCGGAATCAATCCCGACCCTAACGTGCCCAATCCCAATCTCGATGCCGTGCGCCGCTGTAAGCCTGCCGATAACATCGAGGTGAAGGAGATTTGCGGACTGTTGCCATACGAAATTGCAATAGACGTGGCTCATGCCGACTGCGTGGTGATATGCTGTCACAAGACGCGTTACACTGCCGGACTGACCACAGTGGTTGAGGCTCTCGCCCTCGGCAAGCCCATGATATGCAGCCGAAACCCGCAGATACCCGTAGATTTCGACCGCGAGGGTTGCGGCATTTCTGTTGAATACGGTGATGTGGAGGGTTGGCAGCGAGCCATAGAATACATCGCCACGCATCCCGATGAGGCGCGACGAATGGGTCAGCGCGGACGGGAAATAGCCGAACGCTTGTTTAATGACAAGCGCGATGCTGAGGAAATAGCGGAGGTGATAAAAGAAACGGTGGGGAGATAAAAACTCTCAACTATAAATAATCCTTACCCCATACCCTTAAAACTTAGCGGCTGCATTGCAGCCGTTTTTTCGTTATACACTTCCGTCGTTACACGTCTGGCACGCAGGCTGCGCACTTTGGGGAAGTCGCGGAAGTAGTTGTCTTGCGTTATATACCAGCAATGCGACGCTATCTCGTTCACCCTCTGGGCCATGAGGTCAATCTTACGAGCCGAGCGCGGACTCACTACCGACAGCATACGCTGACCGTTGCGCAGCACGATGGCAAGCACTACGTAGGTGTTGACAGTCTTGTCGGCAGACGGGTCGGTGAGTTTGTGGCCGCGCATCGACGACGACACCGTTATGTGCCAGCCATACTGGCTGTTGAGGCGTTGCATCATCTCGCGGAACACCCGTCCGTGCGACGACGTGTCGGGAATGCGCTTGTACATAATATAATAATGTATCATCTCGTGCAGCAGCGTCTCCTGATATTCACGCTCGTTGCAATCGTAATAGGTGCTGATGCGTATGGTGAAGTCGGTGTATACACGCTTCAGCAGACGGCGTTGGCATTTGCACGCCATAGTGCCCAGACGGGTGCGTGCCTTGGACAGCACCAGACGAGGCACAGGCAGCTCATCGCCGAAATAATCGGCGTTGAACTGCCTGAACCATGCGCGAAGTATGTCGGTGGTAAGGGTCATTCTATTACAATACTATCATATAAATTAAAAATGAAGTACACTGCAAATTTACAACAATTTCTCTGTAAAAATGCAGTGTACTTCATTTTTGATAGGTTTTCCACATGAAAATGCAGTCTATTTCATTTCTCTTGTGTCGGTAGTAAGGGTCATTCGGCGCAGTCGGGATATACTGACGTGAGGAATGCGTTGACTTTGTCGGACATTACTGTTGCCAATGCGACCTTGCCCTCTGGGTCTATGACGTAGACCGAAGGAATCCACTTGATGTGGTAAGCCAATGATACGGGCGACTCGCGCATGTTCTTCAGGTCGCTCACCTGGGTGTAGGGCAGCGCAAGTTTAGCCACTCCGTTCTTCCACGACTCGTTGTTTCTGTCGAACGAAACGCCTACAAACTCCACTCCTTTTTGATGGAACTTGTTGTACAGGGCTACGATGTTGGGCGCGTCTCTGCGACAGTCGGAACACCACGAAGCCCAGAAGTCGAGCACTACGTATTTGCCACGCAGGCTCTTCAGCGAGAACTGCTTGCCGTCGATAGTGTTGAGCGCAATCTCGGGGGCTTCGGTGCCAGGCTTCAGAAGTTCGGTGGAGTACTTGGCATCAAGGTCGTCGGCAGCAGTCTGTGTATTAGTCTGCGCCTGAGCGTTAATGGCTTGTGGCATGGCAGTCATAGCCAATGCCAATAAGAAAAGCTTAAAGTGTTTCATATGCTTATGTATTGGAATGATTTTTCGTTATTTAGTATGTAGTATACGAGTAAAGTCATTGCTTCTCCGTCTGCGTCTTGGGCCAGTTGACGAGAAACAGTTTGTCGGTGGCTCGTGTGAAGGCGGTGTAAAGCCAGTGTATGTAGTCGGGCGTGAGCATGTCGTCGGTCATGTAGCCTTGGTCGACATATACGTGTGCCCATTGTCCGCCTTGCGCCTTGTGGCAGGTCACGGCGTAGGCATATTTTATCTGAAGAGCGTTGTAGTAGGGGTCTTTCTTCAGCTTCTTGTAGCGTTCGGGCTTTGAGGGCACGTCGGCATAGTCGAGCATAACCTGCTCGAAGAGCTGCTGATTTTGGTCGTGCGTGAGTGCTGGCGCTTCGGTAGAGAGCGAGTCGGTCATTGCCGTGACTTGCAACTCGTAGTTGTCGTAGTCGGGGAATCGAAGCCAAAGGTCGACGAAGTGGAATCCGTACAGGTCGCGGCGGTTGCGCACGCGCTGTATCACGGCACGGTCGCCGTTGGCTATGAATGATGGGGTAGGGCTGCTTTGCTGCTGGTTGTCGGCTGCAGGGGTGTTGGTTGCGGTAGCGGCAGAAGGGTTGGCGTTGTGTGAAGTCGGGTCCTTGGCGAGTCCGGCTTTGTTCAAGGCGGCATCCTGCTCGGTCCAGAAGTAATTGTTCTTGACTATCATCAGCCAGTCGCCCGACGTCAGTTCTTCCTCGCGCCACAGCACCTGGCTGCGTATGCCCTGATTGAATATGTTGGCGCGCTTGTTGCTTCGTGTCACCACCATCGTCTCGTCCATTCCCACTTCGGAATAACTTGTGGCAAGCGACTCGATGAGTTCGTCGCCAGAAACGTTGACGATGTCGGCAAAACCATGAAATCGTATTTGTGGTAAAGCGGTGGCTTCGTCGTGCGTTATCATCTGGCGTATCACGGTGGCGTTGTACAGAATGCCAGATTCCTGGCTCTGGCGCAGCACTTCATTGAGGTCGCTCTCGTATGTGGTCAGTCCGTAGCCGCTCATGAAGTCGGCACACAGGGCAGGCGATTCCTCTTCGCCCACAGGCGGAAGCTGTGCTTTGTCGCCGATAAGCATCAGTCGGCAGTTGCGTCCGGAATATACAAACTGCACGAGATCGTCAAGCAGACAGCCAGTGCCGAACACCGATCCCTGCAGCCCTTCGTTTGCAATCATCGACGCCTCGTCGACCATAAACAGGGTGTCGGCGTGCATGTTGGGTGCAAGCGAGAAGTTGCCTTCGAGCGACTTCTGTCGGTAGATGCGGCGGTGGATGGTTGATGCAGGTGTATCGGAATTGATAGCGAACACCTTGGCTGCGCGTCCGGTAGGTGCAAGCAGCACCACGCGTTGCTTAAGTCGCAGCATAGTGCGCACGATGGCACCCGACAGCGACGTCTTGCCCGTTCCGGCTGAGCCGCGTAGTATCATTACGGCACGGTCGTCGCGGTCGGTCATGAACGCGGCGAATGTCGTGAGTGCATGGTTTTGGTCGAGCGTCGGCTCAAATCCGAAACTCTGTCGTATCTGGTAAATTAGTTCGTCCTGTAGCACAGTGGCTTGAGTATTATAATGCATAGAAAAGGATAGAATGAAACTTATATCCTCTGATAAATCTTCAATCCGAACATCGGCACGAGAGCGTACATCCATTCCATTATCTCAGCGAGATGATGTTCGTACGCTTTCCATTCCTTTTGCTTGAGGAAGAAGTAAATCTCGATGGGTAGTCCGTTTTCGGTGGGTTCGAGCTGGCGCATCAGGAATGTAGCGTTTGTCACCACGTCGTCGCGTCGTTCGAGCCAGCGCTCCATATAGCGGCGGAACAGCGTAAGATTGATAACATCGCCGTTCATCTCCTCCAGTTTCATCAATCCTTCGGCTGCAAGAGCCTTTTTGAGTTCGTCGGATGCTATGGCTATAGAGCGGAAGTCGATGTATATGGCGCGAGTGACGCGTCTGCCGGCGCTTTCCTCCATGCCATGCCAGTTCTGGAAAGAGTCTTCAATGAGTTTCTGTGGTGGTACGGTCACTATGGTATTGTCGAAGTTGCGCACTTTGACTGTTGACAGCGTGATGTCCTCTACTGTACCGTTGGCACCTGCCTTGCTCATCGTTATCCAGTCGCCCTTGCGTACCATGTTGTTGCTTGTGAGTCGGATGCCAGCAACAAGACCCGTTATGGTGTCCTTGAACACGAGCATAAGTACTGCCGAAGTAGCACCGAGTCCGGCGAGAAGAGTGAGTGGACTGCGGTCGATGATGATAGAAATGATGACGATGACACCGAGAAAAATCACTATAATCTTCAATACACCGCAGAAGGAATGCAGATATTGTTGTGTGGCAGAACGCTTGTCGTTGTTGTCGAAGAGCTTGAGCGAACTGATAAAGGTGGTAGCCAGTCGCATTGTGGCTATGGTAATGTATATAGCCGTAGCCTTAAGGATGAGGCTCTGTATTATCGGGTAGTCGGAAAATATTGGAGGCATAAGCATCCAAACGATAATGGCAGGCACAATGTTGCATGCAGCCCTGATTATCTGTGGGTTAAACAGATAGTCGTCCCATACAACATCGGTACGACTTGTGATGCGTGCGGCAAGTGGCGACACCACCTTGATGCACAGCAAGTAGACAAGCCATGCTATGAGTGCTACGGTGGCGAATAGCATAGAGAGGGTGACAAACGATAACCATCCACCTGTTAGCGAGGTGGAGGCAAGCAATTGCTCTATGTATTTTGTTATTTCGTTCATAATAATCGGTTATGGTTGGCACAGTATAGTGCATACACGGTCTTGGAATGCACGCCCGTTGGGATGGTGCATGATGCCTTGGTTGATTATGGAGAATGCCAGATGATGGCCGTTGGCAGCTGTACAATAACCCGCAAGCGACGATATGCCTTTGACAGTACCAGTCTTGGCGAACACGTTGCTTTGTGTGAACGGACCGCGCATACGACGGCGTAGGGTGCCGTCTACGCCAGCTTCGGGCAGGGCTGGATGCAGATGCAGATAGATATTATTGTTGCGGAATGCGTAGCGCAGCAACTTCACCTCAAGTTCGGCAGACACATAATTATATAGTGACAATCCCGAACCGTCGGCAATCTGATAGCGCCGAGGGTTGAGCCCCACCTTACTTATCAGTCGGCCTATTACCGTGGCAGCATCTTTGGCGGTAGCGCGTCGGTTGCCTGTTGAGGCTGCCAGTTGGTAGAACATCGACTCGGCATACAGGTTGTCGCTCTCCTTGAGCATACGCATCAGTATCTGGTCGATAGAGTGGAATCGGCTTGCTATGCAGTAGGCATCGTCGGGCTTGCGTGCCTCGCCCAGTGTGGCTTCCACAACGATGCCCGCCTCGCGCAGTTCGTCGACAAAGCGCTTCACGAACAAGTTGCGACGGCTGATGAGCAGCGGCGAGAGTATAGGGTTGTCGTCGTCCCAGCACCATCCGCATCCAAGCGTGTCGGCACTCTTCATGGTCTTGTCGGCGTATATGTTGCCGCGTATTGTGTCCACACCCATCTTGCGTATGCCCTCCACGAAGGCTCGCATGTCGTCGATGTTGAATCGCGGGTCGAATCCGCCCACGCAGTATACGTTGCCGTTGAGTGTTCCGTTGCTCACCTCGCCTGTGTAGCATAGTTCGGTCTTGAAGCGATAGCTGCCACCCAATTTGTCAATGGCAGTTATGGCTGTTATCACTTTCATTGTAGATGCGGGACGCATAAGCTGGCGCTCGTTGTGGGCATATATGGTTGAGTCGGCATCAAGGTCGTACACCATTATTCCCACTTGCGATGTGCTGAACATGTCGCTCGCGAGCAGTCGGTTGATGTGAGTGCGCACCTGTTCAGTCCAGGGCAGAGCGTGCTGTGATGTTGTGAGTGTGTCGTTGAGCAGCGAGTCGGTCACAACTTCGTCGTCGCTGATGTCTTCCTGTGCGTGCGTGGTGAAGTTGGCGGCAAATATCATGCATATAATAAGAGCCGCGCGCGTAATAATATTATAATGTGTAATCATTGTTCCTGTCTGCGTTTTATCTCTCTGATGAATCCGTCGGGCTCTGACGGCTGTGCGTAGGTGATGTGGCTGGCGCCGTATTCTATGACAATGTGGCTCGCCACAATCAGCGTGCCCTTAATCTTGCGTGCCGAAATGATGTCGTCTACGGGTATGACCAGACGCTTGCCAAGACGTCCGCGTGCAATGACGAGCTGTCCGTCGGTGGTGAATGTGTATGTGGTGTTGATTGATCGGTCGACGCCAGCTGCACCCACCAGCATGCATACAAGACCTATCAAGGGCGTCACACCGGTGCGCACAAGAAAGCACCACAATGCGCACACCGCCAGTAGCAGTATGGCAGCGAAAGCCTGTGGGCTGAATCGTTGATGAAATGTTCTGTCCATAATTGGCTACAAAGTTACGCATAATTATCCGAATGGACGGGTCGAACAATTACAACAAAATAAAAAGCAACGTAATAAGAACTTTTTTTAACCTTTTGTATTCTATTTGTAATGAAAAACTTCGCATAAGTCAGAATTTATTTTTAATTTTGCAAGAAATAATAACGAGACTTGAAATTATGGCAGAATTATCAAATCGTCTTAATCGCCTCGCTCCGTCAGCGACACTTGCTATGTCGCAGAAGAGTGGCGAAATGAAGGCACAAGGTGTAGACGTTATCAACCTCAGTGTCGGTGAACCCGACTTTAACACTCCTGACCACATCAAGGAAGCAGCCAAGAAGGCTATCGATGAGAACTTCTCGCGTTACTCACCAGTTCCAGGATACATGGATTTGCGTAAGGCTATCGTGGCAAAACTCAAGAACGAGAACAATCTCGACTATACAACAGCTGAGATTCTCGTGTCGAACGGAGCCAAGCAGAGCGTATGCAACACTGTAATGGCGCTTGTCAACGACGGTGAAGAAGTGATAATTCCTGCCCCATATTGGGTGAGCTATCCGCAGATGGTGAAGCTCGCAGGTGGTAATCCGGTTATCGTTAATGCTGGTTTCGAGCAGGACTTCAAGATTACTCCAGAACAACTTGAAGCCGCCATCACACCAAAGACACGTATGCTCATACTCTGCTCGCCAAGCAATCCTACAGGCAGCGTTTACTCGAAGAGCGAACTTGAGGCTCTTGCCGAGGTCATCAAGCGTCATGAGGGTCTGTATGTGCTTGCCGATGAGATTTATGAACACATTAATTATATAGGCCATCACGAGAGTATCGCTCAGTTCCCAGGCATGAAGGAACGCTCAATCATCGTCAACGGTGTGTCAAAGGCATACGCAATGACAGGATGGCGTATCGGCTTTATCGCCGCCCCCGAATGGATTGTCAAAGGCTGCAACAAACTTCAGGGACAGTATACTTCAGGTCCTTGCTCGGTAAGCCAGAAGGCTGCAGAGGCTGCCTATACCGCATCGCAAGAGTGTGTTGAGACAATGCGCCAGGCTTTCGAACGCCGCCGCGACCTTATCGTCGAACTGGCAAAGCAGATTCCGGGTCTGGAAGTAAACAAGCCAGAGGGCGCTTTCTATCTCTTCCCGAAGTGTTCAAGCTTCTACGGCAAGACAGACGGCAAGCGTACAATTCAGAATTCAACCGATTTGGCTATGTATCTTCTTGAAGAAGGACATGTAGCTACAGTAGGAGGTGACGCATTTGGCGATCCGGAATGCTTCCGCATGAGCTACGCTACAAGCGACGACAATATCCGCGAAGCAATGCGCCGTATTAAGGAAGTATTGGGTCGATTGAAATAAAAAAATGTTAAAGACTGCGCAAACACATTTTTATTTGTCATTATTTGCTAACTTTGCCAAAGCGCAAACGATGTCAGATATAATGTATTTGCGCAGACAATGTATTAACCATTTAAATAACGGATAAATTTTTAACCATTAATAACTTATTAAATTCTACAAAAAATTATGGCAACTACACAAGCTAAAGCGAATCCTAAGAAGAAATCTTCAGGATTCCAGGGAGTTAGAGACGCAATTTGGATTATCGTTGCATGTTTCATCCTCGCAGTATGTTTCTTCAAGTTCGTACTTGGAAACCCAGACAACTTCGTAGGCGGAGACCCTGCAAACGCTGTTAAGGACGGTAGCCTTCTCGGTACTGTGTACAAAGGTGGTATCGTCGTTCCTGTGATCATTACATTGCTCTTTACTGTAATCGCTCTCTCTATCGAGCGCTTCTTCGCTCTTCGTACCGCTTTCGGTAAGAGCTCACTCGGCAAGTTCGTTATCTCTGTTAAGCAGGCTATCACTGCCGGTGATATGGCTAAGGCTCAGCAGATCTGCGACAAGCAGCAGGGTTGTGTTGCTAACGTAGTTGGCGCTTCTATCGCTGCTTACAAGGAAATGGAGAATACTCCTAACCTCAAGCGTGCTGCTAAGGTAGCTAAGATTCAGCAGGCTCACGAGGAGGCTACTCAGCTCGAGATGCCTACACTCCAGATGAACATGCCTATCCTTGCTACTATCGTTACTCTCGGTACTCTTACCGCTCTTTTCGGTACTGTAGTAGGTATGATTCGTTCATTCGCCGCTCTTGCTTCAGGTGGTGGTGGTGACTCACTCCAGCTCTCTGAGGGTATTTCTGAGGCCCTTGTAAATACCGCATCTGGTATTTTGACATCTTGGTTCGCTGTAGTTTCTTACAACTACTATTCAAACAAGATTGATAAGCTGACATACGCGCTTGACGAAGTAGGTTACACTATTGCTCAGACATACGAAGCAAATCACGGAGACGAGGCTTAATTTTACTAACCCTTTAAAACATTTATCATTATGGGTAAAGTAAAAGTTAAGAAAGCGGATGTCTGGATAGATATGACTCCTATGTCCGACGTGATGGTCCTCTTGCTTACCTTCTTCATGTTGACATCAACATTCGTGAAGAACGAGGCAGTGAAGGTCGTTACACCGGGCTCAGTATCTGAAATCAAGGTACCGGAGACAAACGTCCTGACAATTCTCTGCGATAAGGAAGGCCGTATCTTCGTGGGTATGGATAACCCTAAGAAGATGGGCGACCTCGTTCAGGGCATGGCCGATCAGTATGGCGTGCAGCTTACTAAGAAGCAGTTTGAGACCGCACAGGGCGCTGCTACTATCGGTGTTGACATGCAGGATCTGACAAGTGCGCTGAGCTTGGGCGACAAAATGAATGAGTACCAGGCTGTCAAGGGTATTCCTACCGACAGCACCAAGACTGGCTCAATGATGAGCCAGTTCCAGGACTGGGTTAAAATGGCACGCGACAACAACGGTTCTGACATGAAGTTGGCTATCAAGGCCGACGCTGGCACACCGTACAAGGTCATCAAGAAAATGATGTCTGAGCTTCAGGATATGAACGAGAACCGTTACTTCCTGATTACGTCGCTTAAATCAAATTCGGAGGAGTAAGACATGGCAAAGAAAAAAGCAAGCAGACAGAAAAAAATGAACACCCGCGTGGACTTCACGCCTATGGTGGACATGATGATGCTTCTTATCACGTTCTTCATGCTCTGTACATCTTTGGCTAAACCCCAGACGATGAACTTGACTATGCCTTCGAACGATAAGAACATCTCAGATCAGGACCGCAACGCGGCCAAAGCTTCTCAGACCGTTACTATCTTTGTATGCGGTAATGACAAAATCTACCATGTCGATGGTATACCTAACTACGACGATCCCACATGCCTGAAGGAGACTTCATGGGGCAAGGACGGTATCCGTGATGTGCTTATCAAGCACGTCACAGAGGACGGTTCTACTCCAGTTGCTGACATCATGGCTGCCAAGATTCGCCTCGACCAGAAGAAGCTCGCCAATCCGGCAGCTTATCCTGACAGCGTTTACGACGCTATGTTGAGCAAAATCAAGAAGGGTGAACTCGAGAATGGTAAGGTTCCTACCATGACCATCATTATCAAGTGTACTGATGGCGCTTCTTACAAGAATATGGTAGACGCTTTGGACGAAATGACTATCTGCAGTATTGGTACGTATGTCATTGACAAGATTAATCCGCAGGATGAAGCATTGCTTGCAAAACGCGGCATTAAGTAATTCAATGACTAATAATTAAAGAAAGGACAAAGAAATGTCAAAAATAGATTTGATATCCAATGAATGGACTGACCTCGTCTTTGAGGGCAGAAACCAGGCATATGGAGCCTACAAGTTGCGCAAGGGTACTACCAAGCGTAACGTGTGGTCCATCATTATCGTAGCCCTTGCTGCAGTACTCCTTTTCCTCGGACTCCAACTTCAGAAAATGGCACAGGCCAACAAGACTGTTGAGAATACTCAGGCTGTCGAGTTGGCTCGTCTCCAGGATAAGAAGAAGGAAGTTAAGGTAGAAAAGAAGGAAATTGTTCGTACCGAACCTGAAAAGGTTGTTGAGCAGGTTAAGTCTTCAGTTAAGTTTACCGCTCCTGTCATTAAGAAGGACGAAGAGGTAAAGGAAGAAGACGAGATTAAGCTTGAGGAAGTAGAGAAGAGTACCAAGGCTATCGGTACCTTCAACGTTGAAGGTAACGACGAGGTTGGTGGCGCAGTGCTCAAGGCTAAGGAAGAAATCAAGGCTCCGGAACCTCCTAAGCATGTGGAGGAGACCAAGATCTTTACCGTAGTAGAGCAGATGCCTCTCTTCCCTGGTGGCGATGCAGCTCTTATGGCTTATCTTCGTGACAACATTCACTACCCGACTGTAGCTGCCGAGAACGGTGTACAGGGACGTGTTGTTGTTGGCTTCGTTGTAGAGCGTGATGGTTCTATCACCGACGTTAACGTATTGCGTTCGGTTGATCCGTCACTCGACCGTGAGGCTATGCGCGTGGTTAAGGGTATGCCACGTTGGACTCCTGGTAAGCAGAATGGCTCAGCTGTTCGTGTTAAGTACCAGGTACCTGTAACATTCCGCTTACAGTAATATTAACTGATATAGTTGCTGCCGAGCAATTCCTCTATATAAGGAGGAGTTGCCCGGTGGCAACATTTAGAAACAACAAGACACAGCGGCGTTATTTCCAATAAACGAATAACGCCATTATTTTTATTCATAGGAATAATGAGAAAGAACTTATCCTTCAAATTCATAGTAGGATTAGCCCTTGTGGCTTTCGTCTTCGTTTCATGCGGACAGCAGAAGCGTAAGGATGGCCGCACAGACACCAACTCTTCGGGTGTGATTAGCTTTGCAGCCGATGAGAGTTTCAGTCCGATTGTTGACGAACTGAAGCAGATATTCGAGATGCAGTGTCCGGAAGCAATGGTAAAACCTATCTATACAAATGAGGTAGATGGTGTGAATATGCTTCTAAATAATAAGGTGATGCTCACCATTACGGCACGCAATTTCACTAAAAAAGAATATGATTATCTGAAGGGAACCGACCAGTTGCCCGAGGCTGTGCCTCTTGCATACGATGGAATGGCTCTCATCTGCAACAATAGCAACCTCGATTCGTGTATCACAGTCAATGATATAAAGGCTGTGTTATCTGGTAAGAAGACACGATGGAACGAGGTAAACCCCGGTTCTAAGCTTGGTGAAATTTGGGTGTGTTTCGACAACAAGAAGTCGGCAGCTGTCGACTATTGCTGTGACTCAATTCTCGGTGGCAAGCCAATAAATAGTCCTAACGTGTTTGCAGCTAAAGACTCAAAGGACGTTATTGACTATGTAGCGCGTACTCCCAATGCGATTGGTATAATAGGCAGCAATTGGCTCAACGACAAGCGCGACTCAACAAATACAACTTGGAACAAGGCCATCACCGTAATGTCGGTGTCAAAACTTGATAAGGCAACCCCAATGAATTCGTGGAAACCATATCAGGCATGGCTGCTCAATGGCCGCTATCCGTTTGTACGCACCATTTATGCCTTGCTTAACGACCCCAAGCGTGGACTTCCATGGGGTTTTGCTCACTTTATTGAGTCGCCCCGTGGTCAGCTCATCGTGTTTAAGGCAGGTCTGCTGCCTACCCGTGGTGAGATTGCAATCCGTGATGTCAATGTGAACAACAAACCGTATTAGAATCCTTTAATTAAACAATAGCTTTTGCCCCACGGCTTTATAAAGTTGAATATTTAAACAACCAGAATTATGAAAGCAATTAAATATCTCGTAGCAGGAGCTTTGATGCTCAGCATCGCTGCTCCAACAATGGCACAGGACGTTAAATCGCAGGTTGATGCCATCACAAAAGTATTAGTTGACGCCAAAGGTGACGCAGTAGCGGCTAAGTCGCAGATTAAGGACTTTGTTAAGGCAAATAAGAAGAATGCCGAGGCTCTGGCTGGACTTGGACGTGCATTCCTTGTTGCCAAAAATTATGAACAGGCCAAGACTTATGCCGATATGGCAATGAAGGTAGGCAAGAATGTTTCAGCTGGTTATATCCTTCGTGGTGATATAGCTTCTGCAGAGGACGACGGCGGTATGGCAGCTTCATATTATGAGATGTCTACACAGCAGGCTCCTCAGGATCCTACAGCATATGTTAAGTATGCTCGTGTTTATCAGAAGGTAGATGCCGACGGTGCAGTAGCTATGCTTGAGAAGCTTCGCTCTGTAAAGCCGGATTATCCAGTTGATGCAGCTGCTGGTTATATGTACTCTTCAAACAACAAGTTGAAGACAGCTCTCCAGTACTACGGCAAGGTTCAGAACATTAATTCGCTCGAAGATTATATCCTTTTCGACTATGCATCTACTGCATACGTGCTTGAGGATTATGATAAGACACTCCAGCTCATTGCTGTTGGTGTTCAGAAATATCCTCATTACTCTTCGTTCTATCGTGTAGGTATGTATGCTTCAGATAAGGTTAAGAAGTATGAGGACGCTGTTAACTATGGTAACAAGTTGTTCAATACAGCTGATACAATCAAGTACACAGCCAACGACTACATCTACTATGCTGAGGCTCTTATGAACACAGGTAAGTTTGACGAGGCTATTGCTGCTTACAAGCATATCCCTGAGGTAGATCCGGAGAACAAGGAGACCAACAAGCTTATCTCTGGTCTTTATGTTAAGGCTCATCGCTTCCCTGAGGCTGTTGCCGCAATGGAGCAGCACATCACAGAGGTTGGCGAGAACGCTACATACAAGGAACTCGACGCTCTTGCTGACATCTACATTGATGAGGCTTCAGTAGAGGGTGCTACCGATGCAGTTAAGAAGGCTGCTTTCGAGAATGCTGATAAGGTATACGCTCGCATGGTTGAGAAGTACGACTATGCTGCAACATACGCAGTATGGAAGCGTGCTCTTATGAACCACCAGATTAATTCTGATGTTAAGGTTGGTCGTGCTTTGCCTTACTACCAGCAGTTCATCTCGCTTGTAGAGCCTAAGGCTGAGAAGACTGCTTCTGAACTCAACAAGCTTGCTATCGCTTACACATATCTTGCAGTTCACTACATCCAGAACGACAAGAAGGATGAGGCAAAGGCTTGGGCACATAAGCTTGCAGAGATTCGTCCGGACGATCCCAATGCACAGCAGATTCTTTCTATCAAGTAATTATAATGTAAATATGTGCTGATTGGCACAAGAATAATATTTAAGGCGATGAACTTCGGTTCGTCGCCTTTTTTTGTTACATTCGAAATATGGTGTGTTACTATAGATGATAGCCTTTTGTTCGCTCTTCGATTCATCTCCGTTTGCTCTCCGTTATGCGTTCGTTATACCTCCTTTATGCCTTCGTTATGTCATCGCTTAGTTAACGGAGGTAGATCGAGTTTACTACGGAGGATGAACGAATGACGAAGGAAGCACGAACGAGAGTGGTTTGTCAAAAGTCAAACAAAATGGGTTGAACCAACGGTCACCGGCGCATAGCGGAAAGGTAAAGCCCAAAAAGCACATAGGAGGGTGTGTCAAAACTCC
>NZ_JADYUF010000018.1 GCF_021531655.1 Leyella stercorea
TGTTCTGGGATTCCAGAAGAGCGAAGAATCTCTTATGGGTGTCTGCCTGATGAAAACGCACATTCGTGTTGCCTATGAAGAACTTAGTGAAGACAGGGATGAACTTTTGGAAAGTGATCCATTTAGAAAAGAAGCTATCCCTTTATATCAGGTTATAACAAATTATTTAAAAGAAAATGACGTAACATTTGTCAATATCTAACATTAGTTAAGGGAACTTTGTCTTGTCCTGACCGAAATATGGAGGTTTTTTTATCAACTTCGTCACCATGAGGGATTACGTCTACTACCCTCTGTCTGTGGCCAGAAATTAATTCTGCAGACCCTAATTGATGTTGTAATGTCACCTTTTCATCCAGTGACCTTGCCTCGGCAAATCCCCCACAATCCCTTCCAACTCCCTGTCCACCTTGGATAGTTCATCCTTGGACAAAGCATAGATGCAGTCAATCGCCAGTCGGTTGGCTGCTATTTTTCTGTGTGCGAGAATGGTCTCTTTGCCACCGATGGAGGGGCGGTTAGCATCGCTCGCCTCCAGATAGTCGTTTACTGCGTCACGCATGGTGAACTGTCTCATACCTGTCTTTGCCCAGTAGATAAGGGCATCGACAGCTGCTTTTCTTGTCTTGCTATAATCGTGTTCTGTCATAATTCTGATGTTTTGAGTTTGCTAAAAAAGTTTGATACATATCCAAATGGTGATTTCAACAAAGATGATAGCCCAACTTAGAAAAGCCAAGCCAAACATCCAGGCATAGGTGCGACCGTTGAAGTATGCACCCTCCTCGATATTGCGGATTCGTTTAAGCTCTTTCAGCTGGTGAGTGAACATGTCGTTTATCCTCTTCTCGTGCTCGTCAAGGGCTTGCTTGAAGGCAGAAATGGCGGTGCTGTTCCGCTCATCCAACAGGGCAAGTCCTTCATCGTTGATGCCAACTTTGAGGTTGCTCTGCTCTGCCTTGACAATGGCATGGCAGATTCCGTCAACGATGTTGTCCGTACTCCTGTGGGCAGCCACAAGTGCCACTTTCGCTGATTCCAACCTCCTATAGGCATTGCCCAGTTCCTCCTTTGCCTCATAGAGAGCTTTCTTGGCTGATTCAATCTCTTCCAGGGTCACTTTGATTTCTTCCTTGCCACTCTCGATGTTCTCGTCCTCCTGCATCTGATTGTACAGGTTAAGCACATCCTGTGTGGCATCTTTCTTGTTTCTTCCCATACCGTTCTTGTTTGAAAAGTTATCGTTTCATGCCTCTCTTTATCGGCTTGCAGAGTGTGTTTGCTTGCATTGCGCAACGTCTTGCCCATTCACGGTCATCATCGTCCTTATCACGTCCCCAGCCACTGCCAGGACTGCCACCGCCACCACATGACTCAGACATCGATGTGGCAGCATCAAGGTAGTTCATGAAGAGCAGCATGGCTACATTCAGAATGTCAGTGTGGCTTGCGGATCCATTCTCGGGAACTTCGATACAACTGTTCATCGTGTCGTAAGCAGTTCTCGGCATGACTATGCTGAAACGCTCACCATCGACTTCAATAATCTTTCTCAATCCGTCAGGCAGGTCAGGTTTGGCAACATTGCTTGTACGAGACAGACCACCTTGCGATGCCGTATTTCTGCTGTCCAATGTGGTAGCGTTTGAAACAGAAGGAGAAGGTCTTTGACCAACTGCAACAGGTGTTGGCTGAGGGTGCAGCTTGCGGAAGGTATTCCCGATTGTCGATGCGGTGAGATTCCTTCCTACACCCAGTTCGGAAGCCTTGATGGTAGTTTTTCCGAACTTGAAGCGGTAGCCATGCACCCTGCCTTGACCATTCTTGTCACGGATAAGCTCGATGTCATATCCCTTTGCCCTCAATCGGTCGGCATATTCATTCCAATCAAAGAACGGCATTGAACGCAGCACATCCATACAGGCTTTGGTCACCTCTGCAATGCGTTCCTGACGAATATCCATGGCATCCTTCCAACCATGACGCTGATTGATGGCTTTCGCAGCCATCACGGCACGCTCACCGATGAACTTCACATCATTGAGATTACCGTCCATGTCGATGCGGTTCACCACCAGATGCAGGTGGGGAATGCCACTCTTGGAGTCACGGTGAAGGGCGGCAAAATATTGTGAGTTGGCTATGTTGGTCGGCTTGACCGAAGTTGCAGCCTTGCCCTTCTTCTTCCCGATATGGTTCACCTTGGAGATACCATCCATCTCACGAATGAATTCGTCAAGGAATCTTCTCCAGTCCTCCATAGTCCAGTTACGTGCCTCCTCCTCAGATGGGGAAAGCTCAAAGCGGATGGACGTCAGTTCGATGGGCTTCTTGGCATACCTCTGCTTGAACATGGACTGATGCAGCACCATCTCGTCCCACATGCCCATCGGCGGCAGACCCTCGCTGAGATGGTTGGTCTTGACGATGTCCGCGCGGTTGTTTTTGGTTGCGTAATTGGTCATTGCCTGACCATGCTGAATTGCTGATGCTTTTGCTATCATAACATATCCAAGAATTTGTCTCTAATGCGGCTCAATTCCTCTATCAGGGTGTTTATGCCTTGAAGCCAACGTTCCATGAAGTCGGCTCTCTTGAAGAGTTTTAGTCTCTCGGTCTGTGGCAGGGCATGAAGCGCATTGCGCACATAAACCAGTTCAGACCTTGCCCCGATTAAGCCCTTCAAGGCTTCCTCCTGTTCTGCGGTCATGGGGAGGGATGGCTTGTGTCCGATGCCTAAGTCATGAAGATAGGTGCTCTTACTCCTGCCTGACAGTCGGGCATTATGTACTACCAGGTTGTATTCTTCTTCTGTGAAACGAACGTCAATGTGTCTTATCTTCGGAGGTCTCTTCCTTGAGGTCTTCTCCGTGTTGTTATTCTTGTCTTTTGTCATTGTAGATGGGGTTTATATAGTTTATACTTGATATAACAGGACAGCCAATGTGAGCCTGCGAACATTCAAGAATGCCAGTAGGAAGCGGTGGGCGAAGCGAAACCGTCTGACACTGGTACTTCTTGTTTAGACCTCCGAAAAAAAACTACGGCTAATAGAGGTAGCGGCTTCTGGATAGCTTGCCTGTCGGGAACGTCAATAGTCGAAATAAGGGAAAAGTAGAGATGACATCATGAGTGACTTGGGGTGATATGCGCGCCATGTCTCTCCGTGTGATCCTCGCATCGTCCTTCATGGGGCGGTGGCTGCAAGAGGTTGCCCTCGTCATCATAGACAGGAGACGGCAGCAACTCAATGGGTGATGCCCCTTCTCCTTGATTGCAGTCATCTTCTGACGGCTGTCCAACCTCATACTCAAAATGGTCATCACCTTCCTTTTCCCTTTGTTTGAAGTCTTGTGGTATCGGAGAAGGATCTGAAAGTCCATCCCCGATAACATGAGAATTAACGAAAGGGGAAGAGGTATTATAAGAGGCAGGAACATGGGGCTGCAGAATGTCAGTAGTGGCAGGATTGACGCTGCTGTCTTTCTGCTGACCTATGCCATTGGAAAGATTGCCTTCCGAAGAGCAAGCGGTATCGGATGGGACATTGGACACCGATTCCTCTTGGGTGGCGGAAGTCACGGATTGACGGTTGTAGAAGGGGTTCTTGATGGCTTCCTTGATGCCGTCAACGTACCAGAAGGCGATGCATAGTATCGTATGTATGGAGGTGCGGTTGTTCCTCTCGGTTGAGAGGATGCCCACCTGATTGAACAGTTCCACCACCTTTGCCGCTGTCTTGCGGTCACACTTCCAAAGGGCAGACAGCTCAACGGTAGAGATGGCAAACTGCCCGATGGAGAGAGAAGCGGAGAAGCCTGTCTTCAGATAAACACTTGGCTTGGTGGATGCCATTGATACAAAAGTGCCGAAGGCGGTCATGCGGTGGAAGCCCTGCCTGTCATCCTTCAAGAAATCGAGCTGTTCCTTGGTCAGCAGGATTCCGTATTTTATGCTTTGGTTACTCATCTTGAAAAACTGATTATTAGTGAAACGGATTACTCAGCAAAGAAAGAATGAATAGTTTCTCTTTCCCCTTTCGTAAAAAGTAGATTACATGATTCTCTTATCCGTCATGCCATTCTTCCCCATCAGGATTTTTCTCGCCCTTGACCCTCTTCATGGAGGCAGGCTTGTTCTTCTTGCTTTTCTGCAACATTGCCAGATGAGCCTCGAAGTCTGCCTGTTCCTCCTGGGTCGATTCGTAAGGCTTGTCCCATGAGCCACCTGCCTCAATCCATTTTATCAGCTGGTCTTTGAAGAAGTAGAGCGTGTTCCCTCTCTTGTAGAAAGGAATGCGCCTTTCAGATGTGTAAGCATAAAGCGATGAGACTTTCTTTCGGACGAAGGCACTTGCCTCTCTGATGTCCATAAGAACATGGTCATTCTCGCTCGGAGCATTGCCTATTCTCTGACCAATGTCATCAAGACGAGTCATCATCGTATTGACCTTTGTCAGAAGTTCGCCAACTGCACTGGGCAGTTGGTCGAACGATAATGATTTGTTTTCTTCCATTTGTTATCCTGATTATGTTTTTCACTTATGTCTGGTCACTCTCTTCCTTTGTTGGTATTTTGAGCGAGATACGTTCTGCCGCATCACGTTTGAGTTCGTCCACCACATCGGCATACACCTGAGTAGTGGCAAGATTGCTATGGGTAAGCAGCTTGCTCACGGTGTAGATGTCCGTTCCCTCTGCCAACTGCAAGGTGGCAAAGGTATGACGGAAGCAGTGGAAGGTGATGTGTTTCTCGATGCCGGAAGCCTTTATCCACGGTTTGAGATACAATGCCACTGTACTGTTCGTGAGATTCTTGAACACCTGTCCAGTGCTTCGCTCGCCACAGAGCTGCAAAGCCTCTTCGCTGATAGGCAGGATTGCAGCGGTGGAAGTCTTCTTTGTGATAATGTCCATTCCCCAGCCGCCATCAGCCAACTTGACGATATTCTCCCACTGGAGTCTGATGCAGTCAGAAAGGCGAAGACCTGTAAGGCAGGAGAAGAGACCTGCACGGCGAAGGACATCACTCTTGCAAGGAGTCTGAGACAACTGCAACAACTCTTCCTTGGTGAGGAACTGCCGCTTGTTGCCATGAGCCTTGGCACGCACAAGTTTCTTGGCGATATTCTCTTTGAGCAGTCCGTCCTCGTATGCGATGGCAAGGATGCACTTCAACTTGGTAAGGTTGTTGTTGGCTGTTGTTCCCATCATGCGCTTGCCGTTGTGCATACAGGCATCCGACAACAGGTAGTCGAGGAATCCCTGGCAGTACGGAACGGTAAGGTCGCAGAAGCGGCACTCGCCATGCGTGTAATTGTGGAAGTGCATGTAGGCGGTTGCCCAGTTCTGGCTGCTGCCACGCTCAATCATGAGGTTCTTGAAATATTCCAAGAAGCTCTCCTTGCCCTTGTTGCGGTCGAGGAAGCCATACTCCTCATTGATGATGGACTCAGTCCTGCGGCACTTGATGATTTCCGCTTTCTGAATCATACTTTTGTTGTACTCCTGCTGAAAGCGTTCAACAGGGTTGGTGTAGATGTAAAGACCAAGGTACTCCCTGCGTGAGAGCTTGCCTGTCTTCGGGTTGCGGATTGGAGGATAGAAATCCAGATAGAGGGAAGTCTGTCCGTTCTTGATAGGTCGTTTCCGCACGGTGACCTTTGTACAAATGTTCGTCATATTGTTATTCTTTTATTATTCTTACCGATGTGTATCTGTGGATGCGAATAGCCATGGTCGCAACGCTTTAACTCTCAAATCCGATGCAAAGTTAGATTGCCGTGAAAAGAGAAAAGCAAAGATGGCTTCAAATACAGCCAGAATTTAACCTGAATTTGCTTTTGAGTATGATTTTACGCTCAAAATCAGACTAAAAGCAGGTATTGGATGCGTTTTTTGTCTTATATCCGTTACTCTGCGTTGTGGGTTTGTTTCGACCGACATGGATGGGTGCTGCATAGCAATTGCAACGGCATGGGTCGTATATGAGTTTGTTTGAACCATCTCTTGACTTGTGTCTCACTTCCGTTTTGCCTTGGTCGTAGTACTGCTTTTCTCTGCCTTCTTGCGTGCAGCCTCCCAGTCTGCTTTCAGATAGTAGTTGGCTCTTCCGCCTTTGAACTTTCGGATTCTCACTCCATGGGTCTCCGCAAATCTGCGTACCTGTGTCTTGCCTAATCCGTAGAGTTTCATGATGTCGAAGCAGGTGTACCAGTCATCGGAAATGTTCTTACCCTGTTCTTCATTATAAAGCCCGATAACCCTTTCCACGTCTTCTTTCTTGAAGCAGGTCGTTCCCCATGCGTGAACTGACTGGAGTTGGTAACGATTGCGGACTTCATAGAATCTTCCATACTTGATATTAAAGGTGCTCAACACCTCTGCCATTGTGTAATGGGTGTCGTGGGTTACTCCATCAGGTGCTCTTTCACCAGCCCTGGGAGTCTTGCGACACTTTGCCAACTTGTTGACTGAGCCAGTCTCGGCATCTTTTAGCCTCTGTGCTTTCTTGGACGTTGCTCCTTCTAACGATAGGGAAGAAGGGAGAACCACCTGATAACCTTGTCCCTTGGCTATTTCAAGAAGGTCTTGCAAATAGATCCTGGTCATGCGTGTACCGAAATTTACGGCTCTTAGCCTGCCTTGACGAATAAGACTGCGTACTGTCTTGACGCTGATGCTTACTGCCTGCGCTGTTTCCTCTACGGACATCAGCACGATTGGAATGCGAGTTGTAGTATTCATTTTTACCGTTATTTTTGAATTTTGCAGTGACTCATGGGGGATGGTCCTTGACGGAAACTTTTAAGAGGAAACAAGGGGAAATAAGAGGAAATAAGAACCCTCATTAAGAACCGTGTGTCCCTCTGCCCATGGTACAACCGTGGTACAAAATTACTATAAACGGATGAAACTCGCAATAGGCGGTTGGAGCGTTATGTTAACGAATATGTATTGAAAATGAGCTATTTATGACGTTTCTCTAAGTTTTGTTTGGAGTTCTTTTCGATGCGTTTTAGTCCATATGACATGCATGTGGAACGACTTGCCGCTGCCCGAAGGACCCAAACAAAAAAAGTTCGAGTTGTCGGTCAGCTTCTCCTTTCCCTCCTTTCCTGTGATGTCGATGGCTACGGGCACACCTTGGCGGTCGGTATAGTATATCTTCAGCGGGGTGTCCTCATTATGCACGATGCGCTCCTTGTACATCAGACAGGTGGCGGCATCGCCGAGGGTGAGGAATCGGTCGTAGTCGGCATTCATGCCATAGCAGTTGCCGGGGAAAGAGTTGACGAACAGCTCCAACTGGTTGTAGGCCCGCTTGCTGATGTGGATGCCCATGCGCGAGAAGGAGTTTTCGAGATGGTTGGTGCATTTCTGTATGTCGGTGTCGCCGCTCACTGCCACCACGAGGTTGTAGTGGGTATAGACGAGCTGCTTGCTCTCACGGGCTATCACCTCCTGCACACGCTTGATGTCCTCTACAGCCATCAGGTTGCTGGGGTTGGGCATGGAGGCATGGCGGTTTTTCTTCTTGTCGAGTAGGGCAAGCTCACGCTTCTGGTTGGGCACGAACACCATCTGGTTGAACACCACGCAGTCGGCTCCGGGCACGCTATCGACGATGCTCACGAGATCAACGGGCATACTGGTGTTGTTCACCTCGATATTTGCGTAGGGACGGATGACCGACGGCAAGTTGGCATAATCCACATCCACAAGGCTATACACCTTGCAGCTACGGTCCCCCATGCCGATGGTCTCGTCATCGACCTTGAAGTTGGTCATCGACACCACCTTGTCACGGAAGTTCATGGAGAAGAAACGGTCCACATACTCGCAGGCTTCCGTTTTGCCGAGGAATCGGGACTTCACGCCGGCATCCCTCAGCTGGTCGTGCACCTTGCGTATCTTCACCAAGAAGTCACGCCATTTCTTGTTGTCGAACGACATCAGACGGCTCTTCTTGTTCTCCTGTGTGATGGTGAGGTAGCAGACGCTGTCGGTAAAGGGTCTGCCGTTGAAATAGCGGAAGTAACTCTCGCTCAGGAACTCATGATTTCCACCGTTCTCTTCCTTGAATGCCTTCCTCACAAACACGTCCTGCTTGTGCAGCGCATAGCCTTCGCCCAAGGTCTGGGCAAGGGCGGCGAAGAGGTGGGTGAACTCATAGTAGGCCTCGATGTTGGCGGAATACTTCTGCACAGGGTTCTCCATCTTCAGAACAGCGGAGTATTCGCCCGTCTTGGTATAGAGCACGCCGATGCCATCCACTTCCTCGATGGAGAAGTAGATGTCCTGGAAGATGCGCTTGCGCTTCCCTCCCGTGCCGAATGCCTTGACACTGATGGCCATGCCCACGCAGATGGCTGAGAATATGAGTATGATGTATAGGGTCATTGTTCTTTTTCTTTTTTAATCGCAAAAAGGCGGGCGCACCCTCATGCGTGATGCCCCCACCTCCATTCACTTACAATCATTGATAGCTTTCCACTTGGACATAATGGATTCTCTTTTTTGTTTTACACTTTCTTTGAATAGGCATAGATGAATATGCCGTTGTCACTCTTCTTGCTGTGCAAGCCCTTGCGCTGCTTCATGACGATGAGAACGCCACCGACAGCTACGGCGAGGACTAGCAGCACGAGTCCTGCCACGAAACCGAAGATGCAGTAGCCGAGGATGAAACCCGCAACGGCTCCTCCTGCGGTGGCTGCCGCCCAGTAGATGTAGCGTCCCTGCAACCCGAAGAACTCCAATGGACGTTGCAGTCCCTTGAAAATGGGATAATCCGGAAAACGCTCTTGCTTTGTATCTGCCATAACTGTCAGTGTTTTAACGTTCTACATACTCACAATCTCACGCTGCGTTTAACCTCCAATGCCGAAGAACAGAGGCAGTGCCTGGGCTGCTGCAATGAGGAAAATACATGCGCCGACGACCATCATGATCTTCTTCTTGACGTCCTGTTCCTCGTTGTTCATGGCGATGTAAACGCTTATGGCTCCGACAATTGCAACGACACCTGCAATGGCATAGCAGAGCTTCACCACGATAGGTACATACTTGGCAATCTCCTCCGTCACTGTGGTAAGCGCGGTCGTTCCTGCCGAGTAGTCGCCGGCTGCGTTCTGTGCCATTGCTGCGGTGGTGCCGACAAGCAACATCAGGGCGAGCGTTTTCATGCGCTGTGAAGAGAAGAATCCCTTCACCTTCTTGTTAATCCTTTCAAACATTCTTTTTACCTTTTAATTTGTTACACTTTGAGTTATCTTATCTCGTATCACCTGTATCTCAAATCTGATAACCGAAGAAAGCGGGGAAGACGATGGTCGCTCCTATGAGGAACAGGCAGGCTCCCACCAGCATCATGATGTTCTTCTGCACTCCTTCTTCGCCCGTATTCATCTTTATATATATCTGCAAGGCGCTGACTATGACCACGATGCCCGCCACTGCATAGCACAGATAAACGATATAGAGCATCATCGTCACGGCATAGTCATGGGCACTCGCAAGTGCGTCCGCTCCCCAGCTGTAGTCCACGTTGCCACACTTAGCACTGGCCAGAGCTGGGGTTAAAGCGGCATATAATGATAGAAATGCACTTCTTGTTTTTGACATCATATCTCATTATTGAGTGATTCCACCTTGACCATGTCACGTCCATTGTGACGAAGACCGCGGGCGATGATGGTGTTGTTCAATTCTTCCGAATACATGGGGTCGGAATAGGTGGTATTCACTTCCTCCATCTTCTTCTCGATTGCGCTTTGTATCTTTTCAAGCACATGAGGCTTGCTCTCTTCCGCAGTGGCGGCTGCCTCCTCTGTAGGCTCTGCAAGCTGCTTCTCCTCGTAGGCTGTCTCATATTGGTTGTCGCCTACGCTGAAACCACCGTCGCTCTCGCTGACCGCTATCGACTCTTCCTCGTCGGTCATGTCACTGACATCAAACGACTCGCCCTGTGACTTCTCGTCCTTGGGCTTTCCGTACAGATCCTGCACGATGATGACCGTATAGTAGATGACATAGATTATGGTCACGACAATGGCGAATATTACAAATGACTTCATATTTTCAAGTTTGATTTTACTATGGTTTGGCTTATTGCCGATGCAAAGGAACTACCTTTTCTTCAATCTTAAACCGAAATGACTTTCCGCGGAGCCAAATCTTAACTCTAATTTTGATTACACTCGCAATCATACTCAAAAATCAAACTCGAAAGGCACAAAAAAAGCCCTTCCGATAGGGAAGAGCTTGTAAAGAGGGTGGATGAAAAAAATGTGGATGGCTATATGGTCAGGTACTTGCCATGGGAGAAGTCCTGATGTTCGTTAGAGAAAACATAGCCCAACTGGTTGGACAAGCATTGGGTGTTGCCTATCCTGGCATCGATGTTGGTGTGCGAATGTCCGTATATCCAATAGTCTATGCCGCTATCGGTGATATAGTCCTCCAACTCTACGGTGAACGCCACGTTTGCCTTGCTGCCTTGAAACTTTGGGTGGAGCATACGGAACGATGGTACATGATGGGTGACAACAATCTTATGGGCTGCTTGCGAATATGCCACTGCATCCTTGATAAAGGTGAGGCAACGTTCATGCTCAGCATTGAATTGGGCATGGGTCATCAGCTCACCTTTATATAATATACGGCGGAAGTCGCTTATCACTTGCTCGGTGAAGTAAGCGTCCTCCAAAGGAATCCTCGACCAAAGGGTGGAGAGGATGATGTCGGTGTCGCCAATCCTCGCAATACCGTTGTAGTGGCTGAATACATTGGGACGTACCTCCAAGAGATAGCCGTCGGGCAGTGTCGCCACATCATAATATTTGTAGAACTCATGGTTGCCCATGCAGCAATGCACCTCCTTGTAGTTCTCCGATGCCCAGTCCCAAAAGGGATGCTTGGAGTAGTTGTCATCGCCGAGATAGCCGATGTCGCCGGCAAGCAGCAGTATGTCGCCCGTCACCTCCAAGGGGTGGGCTTTCAGATACCGCCAATTGTCGGCAAACTCCAGATGCAGGTCGGATGCGTATTGTATCTTCATATTGGTCATGCTTCTATAAACAATTCATCCAGTTGATCTAACAGTCCGGTCACAAATGCCTCGTCTTGACCGAGTGACTTTGACAATGGTTCTGCGAGAGTTGACCAGTCGGCTCTGATGGAGGCGACAAACTCCCTTATACATGCCACTATTGAAGCAGGAGCCTCAATGTTGTCCTCAGTCATTATGACCACATTTTTCAGGATGTCCGAACGGTGCTTCTTGATGTCTTTGGTGTTCACATGCTTGCCGTCCCGCTTGTCTGCCATGAGATTTAGGTAGGCTCTTGCCTTCAGTGCTATCAAGGCAGCGGAATTGGCATGGCGTATGCCATCAGTCAGTTGGCTGTGTGCGATAGTAAAGTGATAGTAATCATCGTCCATGATGATGGCACTAAGACTCGACACATCTTCATCGGTCGGGATAGGTTCTATGACAAATCCCTTTGGCTCTCCAAGCACGTCGGGGTGGCGTGACAGCAGTTCTATCATCTCGGGATAGCCGTCTTTACCATCAAGGAAACGATACATTTCATACCTTGGTGGCTCACCAGCCTCCTGTTTCCTCTTTTCAGGTCGATAGCCAGCCTCCCGCACAAACTGCCAGAAGCGATTGGCGAAAGCCTCGGTCATGTTCTCTACGATGACTATCATGTCGATGTCGTGTGTGGCGCGTGGACGCACCACGGTATTGGTCATGGTGATGTCACAGGCTGCTCCGCCTATCACCACATAGTTTTCTGAGTATTCCGCAAATGCTTCACGGAACTTGACTAATCCTTCCATTTCTGTTCACTGATTATTCGTTCTACTTCTTTTTCTACTCTCGGATCATCATCATCTCTCAACGAAAGGACAAGGGAAAGGCGATCAACCCACTGGCTTTTGTCGCCCATTTTGCTGACAACAGGGTATTTCCATACCTCTATGATATAGTTGCCGTCATAGATGTTGGGATTCTCCATGACATCAGCCGACTTGACGGCACGATATTCCTTGCTTGTCATCATTATCATCTCTTCCCGGTCACGATTAAGCATGGAATAATGTGCCAGGGCATTGATGCCGCATACGGGGTATTCCGCATCCAAGCGTATGTCATCGCAAAAGATGCGGTTCTCCACAGGTGACAGCAAGACGTTCTGAGCCTTGTCCCACAGTTCCTTGCCCTTCAACTCGAAGTGTACCACCTTGCTGCGCTGTCCGTTCTGAATCTTTTGACACAGTCCTACATCTTCAAGACAGGTGACACCCAACGTGACGCTTTCGTAAGAATATGGAAGCAACGGTGCAATATCCCTTGGCGACATTCCTTCAATACTGCCCACCTGTAGGTGATAGAGTAGTATGTATTGCGCCACAGGGGTCAATACTTCGGCAATCTTCCTGTTGCTTGTCTTCTCCAATGCTATGATGTCTGGCAGATGGGCATATTCCTCGGACATGACAAAGAAGACTCCTTTGTCTGCCAGTCTGTGTCGCTCGTAGGTGGGTCCGGGCGCAAGGATAAACACCGCAGGCAGTCCCAGGGCTTCGGTCAACCGCTTGCCCGTGATGGCGCAAGTCCGTGGAGAGGGATTGCCCTTCTTGGGCTCAACGAACAGCAGGGGCGTGCCTTGGTATGTGCCATCATAGAAACGGTATGAGAGTTTCTCGCCAACCGTGATGCCTTTCAGGCTTTCCTTGGCACGAGGTTCCACCTCAAAGCGTCTGCCCAATATCCTTATTTCTTTTTTCAATTCCATTCTGCTACATTTTAATAATGTATTAAAACGATGCAAAAATAAGGATAATAATTGAGAATCAAGCATGTTTGGGCGAAAAAGTGCAGATTTGATATGTAATTTCAATGCATTTGAGCCATTTTTGCATCAAATGATGGTGTTTTCGTCTTTATAATGTCATTCAGATGCCGTTCGTTTCTTCCTCATCAGATAGTCGTTGACATCCTTGTAGTCGGCATATCTGAAGGACTCGTCCGTCACCCTGTACTCGAATACATTGCTGATGCTCTCAACCGTCTTGCGTCCTGCCTGGTCGTTGTCGAGGAAGCAATGGATGTGGGTGTAACGGTCAAGGTAATGCAATGCCTGTTTGAGGTTGGCGACTGAGTTCAGTATCATATAGTCGCAAGGGCTTTCAACGACAAACCATCGGTCTTGCTGTTTAACGAGGGTCATATAAGCAAGGAAGTCCATGAAGCCCTCAAAGACCAGACAACCGTTTTGCCACTCGTTGAACGTATGGGCAAGCAGGGTGATGTCCTTATGCCCGATGCAGCCCTTGAAATAGGGATTGCGCACCTCATGTCCTTCACTCAGATTGCCAAAGGCAATGCCATAGTAATGTTTTTGCTCAACCTTGTAGTGTATCTCCCTGCAATACATCCTGCCAATGGTGATGTCTATCCGTCGGCTACTGAAATAGGACAGCAGAGAATGGTTGCTCAGTGGGAGCAGCTTCACATCGTTCATCTTGGTTGTCGTGTATTCCTTGGCTGCGATAGCGGTCTCGATTGCCTTATCCACAGTGGCAATACTCTTGGACGCAAGGTAGGCAAGGGCATCGGAAACGGATTGTTTGTTATACATACGCTTTACCAGCTCCACAAGGTCACCGCCCTCCTTAATGGCGTAGTCGTACCACAGGTTCTCCTTCTTGCTGACCTTGAACGATGCGGTCTTCTCGTCCCTGAAGGGTGACAGATACCAGTAGGCATTGCCCTTCTTCTTTTTCAGCGTTACATTCTCCTTGTCTAAGAAGTCTATAATGCTCAGTTTCTTCGATTGTTCAATATTCATTGTACTTTCATTTGTTCGGTTTTACTTTGTCCATGGAAACAGTTTACTTTACCCTTTCTCCTATATAGGCACACCCGTAAACTAAACCATTTGCTAAACTACTTTTCCGCTTCCCAATTCAGCCTCCGATTTCGGTTTACTTTGGCCTTATTTCTTATATATAGGTACGGACGTAAACTAAACTGGTTTCTGAACTGTTTTTATTCCTCTTCATGGAACAGGTCAATCTCGGCAGGTGTATATCCGAAATAGTAATGATTATCCCGCTTCACTATGAGCTTTTGCTCGTTAATCAGGTATTTCAGCATTTTGATGATGACGCTTCTGCCACGCTTAAAGCCAATGTCTGCATAGGCTTGCGTTAATTCCTCCACCATGCGATCGAATCCTTTGATAGGTTTCTCCTTGAATGCAGCCGTCAGCGCCTCGTTATGCTGTTCGGATGTCAAGTCTTGGTAAGTAAACCTTGACGGTTGCTTGTCACCTTCTTCCTTCTCCGGCGTGTGCTCGACAATCTCTGGCAACCCTTCCTCATTGACTGTAAAGGCAAACGGCTTGAACTCCTTCTCACGGATGTGCATCGCCTTCACCTCGCTGATGTCGGGATTGGTGGTGCTCTTGGTGATGACAAGCACCGTCTCTGCCTTGTTGTTCATCTCCGTACCGATATGCCCGCGCACGTTATTGTCGCCCTTGTTCTGATGCAATACGCAATGGATGTGCAGGTCATACTTTGATGACCATTCCATCATCTTGTTGATGACCTCGACCGATTCTCCCGCATTGTTGATGTCGAGAAGCAGGTCTCTGATTCCGTCGATGATGACCAGTCCATAGCTTTGGTCTTGGGCAAGCGCATAGTCTATGACCTCTATCCTGACGGAGGGCGTGTACTCTCTCAGACAGATAAAGTCAAGGTTCTCGTTGTCGATGCTTGTAGGTAGACCAGCGAGCTTCAGGATGCGCTCCAGCACATTATGGCAGTGATAGCGGCTCTGCTCCGTATCTACATACAGTATCTTGCGTTTCCCCTCTGGCAGACTGGCGCGATAGTTCAGTACCTTGCCGTTGGCGAGGGAAGCGGCTACCAAGGCAGACACGTTGAAGGTCTTTTTCGCCTTTGCCTTACCAGTAGAAGCACTGAAGTTGCCCAATGTGGCTATGCTGGAATTATCAACCCATATAATCTGAGGAGGTGTTTTATAAGTATCTGTTGCCTTTATCAACGATTCGCTCAATATGCGATTGAGACGCTGTACTCCTTCCTCTTTTGAGTTAGGCTGTACATGTTTGTTATTTTCTTCCATTTTCATTCTTTCGGATTATCAATTTCTATTTTCGTTACCATTCCAATGACCTCTTGTTTGTTTTGGAGCAGCCACTTGTCGATTTCTTCTCTATTAAAATACAGCATTTTTCCCCTTGGCTTATAGTGTGGAACTTCTTTTGCGGCTGTAAGTTTGTATAGCAGGCTTTCAGAAACACCAATATACTTACATGCTTCGTCAAACCCCAAGACGGTTTTGGTCTGCTTGACCATCTTCTCCAATTCCTCGATTCGCTCTATTAGTTTGTCAATAGGTCCCAAAGCCTCCAAACTGTCTTCTATTGCGACAATTCGCTCATAGAGTCTAAAATGTCTTTCATTCATGTGTCACGTACCTTAATTAAATTGTTTACAGACAGTAGCACGGTTATATTAGCCGTCTATTCTTTCTTTGTGTAGATAGTACATATTCCTCTGCTTCTCTTTGAATCTCGTTCTTCGATTTGCCCTTGGTTCCTTGAAGCCATTCATCTATCTCAGATTTGAGGAACATGATGCGTTTGCCTCTCTTGTGAAACGGTATTTCCCGATTGCTTGTCCAGCAATATATGGTATGCTCTACCGGATGTGTTGGGAGATAAGCACATAATTCAGCAACCGTAAACCATGTTTCTTCTTTTTCTGATTGAACAAGTTCATATATACCATCAATCTTGTCTTCTAATGATGACAGCTTTTTCAGTACCCCCGTTATAGCGTTGGGAATATCTTCAAATCTTATACTATTTTCTTCCATGCTAATTATTTTTTATGATTTTTGATGCAAAGTTATGGGGAGACTGTCACTAAATAGAAAAAGTAACGTGATAGTAAGGCAGTATCAACCAAACTATCACGTTTTTACTTTCATTTAGCAGAATTATTGTGATTTATTCCTCTCTTAATATCTGTTCGATGGATTTGCAGATGGCATATTGACTTGCTGTCATGGAAACGTTTCTTCTTATCCTTGAAAGAGAAGAGGAAAGACAACTTGAAGTTATGAATTTCTCTGTTCCATCCTTTTTGATACTGGTTAAGAAGCGACCTTCTCCCATGACATATTGCCAATTATTGTTTATCAAATGGTATTGAGCCATAGCGTCAAACAGTACGGCTACATTACGTACATTCTTTACACGGATAGATGCGTCCAAGTCGCACTTGAATAGGCGACACAACTCGCTACGCACATCACTGTTGTCGGCAAAATCAAATATGTCGTGACTTTGGACAAGTTCTACCAACAAATCCATCTGTCTGTCTGACAATTGGCATCCCAAAGTGAGGATGGACGATTTCTTTCGGGTAAGGATTGGCAGACCAGTACCCACATGTTGAAGAAACAACTCAATAAGTTCCTGCTTGGAATAATCTTCTTTTTTCTTGATTATTGACACACACTTAGAGTCTCTAAACAAAGTACCAATAATGCCAATTGCCATCTGTCGCGAGTTCTTACAACGTGCACAATCACAGTCAATATATTGGTGACTGCGCTCAAATAGTTCTATGAAGTACTCTGTCTTCATATGATTCTTTTCAGCTTGAAGATACCAACTTCTTGCGATCTCAAACAACTCATACAGTTCTCTGTAGAAGTCTTCTGTACACTCCACATGTTTGTGGACACGCTTGCTCTCTTCAAAAAGAGAGAAGCCAAAAAAGGCTGTCTTTTTTCATTTTTATCTGTTTATTGTTATAAATGTTTGGTTTCCACGAAAGGTTAAAGTGCCAAAACAATAGCATCATTACATAGAATGTTGAAAATGAAAGGCACTAAAAACCACCTGTACAATAAAGGACTTATTGATACAAGTGGTCTTCTATACTAAGTGCTTACAAATGATAATCACTATTCATCTATGTCCAACTTAAAAGCTTCTGTAGCTTCATCTTTCTTCTTGTCAATTACTTTTGCGTAGATTTGCGTGGTTTTTACATTGGTATGCCCTAACATTTTGCTTACGGTATATATGTCTGTACCGTTAGCCAATTGTAACGTTGCATAGGTGTGGCGGAAGCAATGAAAGGTGATGTGCTTGGTAATCCCTGATGCTTTTACCCACCGTTCCAAAGGCCTAGATATCCATGAAGGGTCAGGCAGTCCGGCAAACACCAACAGTTCTCCGTCTTTCTTGCGCTCACCGCAAAGCTTGTATGCCTGTGGCGATATAGGCATGTATTCAACGCCCTTAGTCTTCTGCTGAGTGAAATTGAGACGGTACCCACCATTGTATTCTTCAACCTCTGACCATTTAAGCTTTTGAATATCGCTATGTCGCATTCCTGTCAGTGCAGAGAACAAGGCTGCCCGTTTTAGTATATCATCACACGGAGTCTTTGCCAATATATTAAGTTCTTCCAGTGACAGATACTCTCTTCGAGCACTCTGAAACATGATATTTTTAGCCTTGGCAGCAATATCACAATTCAGATAGCCATCCACGAAAGCTTGTTTGAGTGCCGCCTTGAAGATAGAGAAGTACGTCGATGCCGTATTCCTTGAAATAGTTCCTTTCTTAGAACCACCCTGCGGTGCCTTTATCAAGAAGGAACGGAATGCCTCAATATACTTCATGTCAATCTGCGAGAACTGTATGTAGTCACACTTGGCAAACATTGACAACAGTGTGTGCAATCTGCGCCAGTTGACAACTATCGATTCTGACGCAGTTTCCTCTCTTTCTTTGATTAACTTCTCAATATACTCCAGAACATTGCATTTTGAGCGTTCGCTTTGTTCTGCCATTTCCATTTGCTGGTCAGTAAAGAGAGCCATGTTGTCGTACTCTTTTTGACGCAGGACTCGAACGCCATCCGCATAAAGGCAAGTTTCCATATCTTGCTTGGATTTACACTGAATAACGCCATTGTCATCTCGCTTGGGCTTGTACTTTATTCTACCAGCAACGGCTCGCTCGCTTCGTCGTTTATCCCATATAGGGGTAGTAATAGACCTCCTGAGATATTCACGCACTCGTTTGGGTTTGTCATTTCCCGTCTCATAAACAGGATAAGCTTCAAGATAGATGAACCACTCATCTCTCCACTCACTTTTCTTTAATTTGACGGAGACTTTAGTATAATCTAATCTTTTCATAATGGTTTTATATCTTTATAAAGTTTGTCTATTGATTCCTTGTGAGCATACACATAATTACCGATTTGCCGGGTCGGTATTGAGTATTTTCGTATATGAGCATACACGGTGCTGTCATCCAGATGAAATTTCTTGGAAATCTCACCTATTGTATAGCAATCCTCTGGTTCCATGCGGTACATGGTAACTGGTTTCCTTGGCTTGGTGTCAAGCGGAGACTGTCTTAACGGAAACAGATTCATTAGTTCTCCTTTGCATACAAGTCGTATTCCTTTCTCTGGCTCAATGAAGGAAATCTTTTTCATGTAGATGAGCCTATAAATGGTTGAGCGGCTTGCACCAAACATAGCATACGCTTCCGTTATGCTGATATACTCTTTAGACTTGGGCATATTGCTTACAATCTTGTCCAGTTCAAGTTGGCGTTTTTCTTCATCATGCTTACGCTTCCACGCCACCTTGGAGCATTTGGGTGAACAATACCAGGACTCCAAAGTCCTTGCGAAGAACTCTTCTCCGCACACAGGACATTTCCGTACTATCTTATACTTTGCTACTGCCATAATTCATTCATTTTGTAGTTCTTAATATCTATTCTTCTCATCATATCTACTTTTTCTTACAGGTACAAATAAGGTACAGATGTTTATAATAATAACGCAAAGATAGCAATATTATTGTGTACGGCCAAAAACAAGAAAAGCGTGTAACTCATTGAGCTACACGCTTTCCATTTGATATTGTATTCTTATTTCTCTATGTGCTTATTTCACCTCCTCGAATCTAAGCACTATTGTGTATCAATGAGTTACGAATGCACGTTAACGATAAGAGGATGTAATAAGGGCGGTTGTGATAAACAAACATAGGAATCGATAAGAACGCTATTGGTGATTCTTGCCAAGTACTTTTTCTTCCAACTGAGGCAGATGGTCTATGATGTTCGCGTCGATTTCGATTGTAAACGTGCCCGCAGTGTTGCGCAGCGTCTTTTGTATGCTTGAAGGTTCGGTGTTGCTGAACCAGGCATAAAACAGATTGAGTGCAAACAGAGCCGTGGTCTTTGGATCAATTCCATATTGGTTTGCAATGTTCCAACAAAAGTTCTTCAGGTCTGCTTGCTTCAGCCACTTCTTCTTGCCGATAGAAAGAACCTCCATTCGTGTAACGCCATTGAGTTCCACAAGAAGTTTGACAGCTTCCTCTATCTGGTACAGTTCTTCATCCGTAAAGCCATAAGGCATGAGTGTATAACGAGTATATTTGAGGATGGCTTCAAGCTTCTTGGCCTCGCGAGCAACCTTTGCTTCATTCATCTGCTTGCGGTCAATCTGCACTTGGTTGATAAATATCTCCAACTCGGCATGTGCTTTCTGAATATCACGTTTGAGTTGTAGCTTTGCCAATGCCTCAGGAGTAACGGATACTTCTTCTGGACTATGAGATTCTACATTGCTTTCTCTCTTGTGAGTATCATCAGCAATAGGTGCAGCATTCATTGTATTGGTGATAGTTGCCGTCTTCTCTTGCACCTTCTTCTGTATCTGACCAAGGTTTTGAGTGATGTGCTCCTCCATCTCTTCGCGGTCTGCTATGTTGTTCCATTCCTTGCGATGAGACTTGAAGAAAACATAGAGTCCCTTCTTGATGCAATGACAGACAAGTACAAACATGGCGTAATAACCTATGAATATCGGTATTGTGAGCAGGAAGCACATGAACTCCTTTTCTGCATCATTCCCCACAATATACTGAGCCGTTTTGAAAGCCGCTACGACGTAGGTGATGATGAGAATGCCAAGGAGCCCCCTGTCAAAGTTTCTAGCAAGCCCTTCCTTCTGATGGGGTATAGGGAAAATGTCAATCTCCATACTTTTACAGTTCTTTTATTTGTTTTTGGGCAATTTCAATGGCTTGCGAACTGAGTTCTTGCTCGCCATCTACCGCATCAAGCACCTTGTCTGCCAACCATAAGGTAAGCATTTCATTCTCGTCCTGATGAAAGTACTCTGCAAGTTTGATAACCTGCTCCCGTTTTGCACGTCTGTCGCCACGCTCAATTTTACTGAACATCGGGGTATCTATCTCCAATAGCGCAGCCAACTGGCGTTGCAGTACACCATTCTCATCTCTTAGTTCTCTAATCTTATTTCCGAATAACATATTTATTTCTATTCTTTTGAATTATCAAGTAATAGATCCAATTGAGCCTGAAGCTCCTCTCGATTGGGTAGATAAAGTTGATAACGCGCTGCAAAAAGTTGGTTGTCGATACCCTGGAGCGCGTATTCCATCAATAGCTCATCTTTCTTTGCACCCAATACAATACCAATTGGGGGATTATCGTCTGGTTGGCAAATTTCATTTTTGAAGTAATTCAGATAGAGATTCATTTGACCGATATCTCCATGCTTAATTTCTCCTCGCTTCAAGTCAATCAAAACATGACATTTCAATATGGCATTGTAGAATACCAAATCAACCTTGAAACGTCTGCTCCCTATTGGTATGACATACTGACGTCCCATGAATGCGAAGCCTCTGCCCAATTCCAATAAGAACTGTTCCATATTGGTCTTCAGAGCTTTCTCCAAATCGGATTCCTTATACCGCTTTTGCTGCGGTATTCCTGTAAACTCTAAAACGTATGGGTCTCTGATGATATCAGCAGGAGACATGACCTGATGCCCTTCATTTGCAAGCGCAAGCACTCCTTCTTTATCTGTACTGAGTGCAAGTCTTTGGAAAAGAGATGAATTAATTTGTCGTTTTAACTCCCTGACTTTCCATCCTTCTTTGATGCATTCTTTCATGTAGAACTTCATCTCTAAGGGATCATCACATTTCAGTAGTTCAAAATAATGGCTCCATGTTAATTTGTGAGACAGTGTTTCACAAATTGGGAAAGCCAAGTATAACTTACGCATGTAGTTGAGATTGGAGCGACTGAATCCGCGCCCTTTCAATCGAGTCAAGTCTTTGGACAGATTAACTAATAGTTTGTCTCCATACTTCGCCTTAGCATTGCCACCTTGTTCAAACTCAACGATATACTGACCAGTCTGCCAATTCGCATTGATCAGTTCAGCATTGACTGCATATACAGCCTTGTTCTTTGCCCCATCCCAAAGGTCTGAGATATGTGAGACAAGTCTCACATATTCGGGATCATTGGCCAGAAGTTGACCAGAAGTCTCTTTTGTTATGTCAATGTTTTCTATCATATTATCATCCTTTATAAATGAGCCTTTTACCCTCATGCTCAGGAGGTCCTTATTACAGAAACATTATTAGCCCCACTAAGGCAAGTAGCCACACAAGGTCAGCAAAGCGCTTTCCTAGTTGGGTCTAAAACGAATCCCAAAAAGGAGATGACTTTTTCAAATCAGCCCCTTTGTTTTCGGACTGATTCAACTACAAGTCACCATTTACTAGAATAATATTAAAATTATCCATAATGACTTTTTGAATTATGTTACGCATCACATGTTATCATCCCTGTTCGCTTCCGGGCTGGCACCGACCTACTCTCCCGCATTTGCAGTACCATCGGCATTAACGCATTTCACTTCTCTGTTCGGAATGGTAAGAGGTGGAACAACGTTGTCATAAGCACCTAATTCTATATCGATACTCACTCATTACTCTTTTGTAGTATTTAAATCAAATGACCTTTCAAGTTCCAACTCTGGACGAGTTAGAAGGATTGGCATTTCTTCTTGTTTTGTCGTAACTGGAACATTGGAAGCATTTTTGGCTCTTTTTACAGCCCAATTTCTTAATGTAGAAATTTGTTCTTTCATAGTTGTTGAAAGCGGAACTGTAGCATTTATAGCATTTAGGATATGTATCATTTCAAGTTTGGGGGATGATGGATTCTCAATATATGCAGAAAACATAGCTTCCTTGATACATTCCTCTATTTCTGCACCATTAAAATTGTTTGCTTGTTCAGCTAACACATCTAAGGCGTAAAGAGACGGGTCTTTGCCATTTTTTTTCAGGTGAATAGAAAAGATTTTTTCTCTTTCCGCTTTTTCTGGTAAATCAACAAAAAAGATTTCGTCGAATCGCCCCTTCCTTAGTAATTCAGGAGGAAGTTGATTGATATTGTTCGCTGTAGCAACAACAAATACAGGTGCTGTTTTCTCCTGCATCCAAGTTAATATTGTAGAAAATATTCTGGATGTCACACCTCCGTCTGTTGCCCCACTTGATTGAACTCCACTTAATCCTTTTTCAATTTCATCAATCCAAAGAACACAGGGAGCTACAGCTTCAGCTGTGGCGATAGCTTTTCTTATATTGTCTTCACTACTTCCTACAATTCCTTGAAAAACTTTACCTACATCCAGTCTAAGCAAAGGCATGTTCCAATTTGAAGCAATACTTTTTGCAATCAAGCTTTTGCCACATCCTGGAACACCAAGCAAAAGTAGACCCTTTGGTTCTTTTAATCCCCATTCTCTTGCATTTTTTTCATATGCTAATTGTCTTTTTTGGAGCCAGTCTTTAAGATTTTCCATACCACCGACATCCAATAAACTTTCATTTTTCGGGAAATAATCTAAGATACCAGATTTTCGAATGATTTGCTCTTTCTCGGAGGAAACTGTAAAAGGTGAATTCTTATCAAAACTGTCCTTAACAGAGGCTAAACAATATGCTAAATCTGCTTCCATTGATGTCATTCCCAAAGCAGCATCGATCAACTTGTCTCTTAAAGATGTGCTAAGTTCTATTTTTGATTGTCTTGCAACAACATCCAAGACTTCTCCTATTTCATTTCTTTTGGGGAGAGGTATCTGCAAAACCGTTACATATTTTTCGAGTTCAGCTGGTAAATTGTAACTAGAGGATAAAATTATGGCATGTGTATTATTATTTGTTGCTTCCGCTATTTTCCTAATTAACAATTTGACTTCATCCCTTTCAAAATAGTTGTTAATGTCATCAAGGATAAAAATGTTTTTTTCTCCGGCCTTTTTAGCATTTAGAATATACCCTAACAATTCTATGGGATTCAGCATCCTTTCGATTTTTTTTTCAGTTTTATCAGGCATTATTTGTACTAGACCATAAACACAATCCCACTGAAAAAGGTTTACGGTCTTACCCTCTCTACGCAAAATATCAACAATACCCTTAATCTTTTGTTTGGTACGATAATACTCAAAACTATGAAGATACAAGACTGGATAGTATGCTCGTATCATTAAAATCAATTTTTGAAAAATGTCTTCCATATTATTTGTTTCTTAAATCAACATTATTAATTCTCCTTGGTTTCATTTTGCCAATGTATTTTGCAGGTACAGGCTTCTTCGTCATTACTCTTTTGTTACCAAGAAGATGCTCCAAAATATCCATTGCTTCATGAGCTTTTTCGTTAATGTCATTTGGCAAATAATCAGAATCTGTTACAATAGTTCCATCATAAAGTATTGTAAATTTAATAGAGGCAAATGGCTCGTCTTCTGAAGGATCATACGATTTCGCCTCCATAAAGAAGCAATACTTTTCTTCTTTAGTTGGAATAAAAGTGAAATTCGAGCGGTATGTAAAACCAGCTTTTTCAAATTCTGAAATCAAAGCATTCTTTGAGTATTCTGCATTTAACTCTTGAAATTTTACTTTTAGTTCTTCTACTTTTTCTTGCGCATTTGGCATATAATAAGTATTGTAAGTAACTTCATTGGTTGACATATTGAGTTTTAATGCAAACTCGCCATAGAAGTTGGAACCAATACCAACCTCAGTAACCAATAGTATATTATTCTGTATAGAATACTTCCATCCCAAAGCTTCACACGCTGCTTTCAAGACATTAGCATTCATAACTTGTGGATTCCGAGCGAATCTAGATGACTCAAATCTTGACATATTTATAATGAATGTAATAATTTACCAATAATTTTAGATGGATCTTGGTAATCGTTTTTATCTAAAAATGTTTTGCCAGGGAATAACTGTCTAACTAATTTATTGCCCAATTTTACATTATAAAATGAAAACAACTTACCATCAATAGCAATAAACACTCTAGAAGTGCCCTCCTCTTTATCCCTCAAAATATTATATTTAAATAACTTAAGTAGGTTTGAGTCACTTAATAATGTTACCAATTTCTCTTTCCATTTATCGCCCACATTTGCTTTTGACGCATTGTTATATAACGACAAGTAAAACAAACCTGTCAGATGCTTTAATATGGATGCAGAATCTGTGGGATTTAGTTCATAGAAGGACAATGCTAAAGTTTGATTTACATCCACGCTTTGAGCATTTGCTGTAGATTGGTTGCTAGATTCACTGTCATTGAACTTTGGTTTCTTTATAGACGCATTGATTATGTCCTGTAATTGTAGAATTACATTTTGAATATCATCGTTTATGAGCGAGGTATCACAAAAAGACGATAACTTAAACAGTTTTGCTCTATATGAGTTTACTTCTTTCTGAGACAATCCATCGTTAATCTTGCTTTCAATTTCGCTCTTTAAGGACTCTAATTCTTTCGCTAATATGTCTGATTTCGCTTGTGCTTTGCGCTCCTCTAGCATATTGTCGTAATCAATAAACAATTCCTCCAGCTTATCATCCTTTCTAAAATACTCAATTTTATCGTTATAATAGTTTTGTATTTCATTAGATGACAATGTAGAAATCTCTTGCAATGCTTTTTCAATATACTTTTCTGCAAATAGTTTCTTTGATAAATGATATTGATTTATTGCTGCTTGATAATGTGCAAGGCACATTTCTTCAGCTCTGACATGAGTGATGTTTTTAGATGTCACAGAGAAAGACAAAACGTTAAAGCTACCAGTGAAAAGAACACATTGTCCATTTTTTACTTCAATAACATTCTTTTTATGGAATGCAGGAAGTTCCACATGGAAGAATTGTTTAACATATTCGAATTCTAAAGATTCAAGGGCTTTTTGAGATTGATCTCCCACCATTTTATCTTTGTGGCTGTCAAGTCCCCCATCAGGAGCTGAGTAAGAGATAAACACCTTACCTCCTTGTTTAAGATAGTTCTTAATCAAAGGAAGACGATTACGTATGAATGTGCTATCTCCCACCCAAGGGCTAGATAACCAGATTTCATCAGGTTTGTCTGTTTGGAAAATATTATGCAATTCTGACTCAAATGCAATAGAGTCGTACAATGCTCGCTTATGAAGTCTTTCTGATAGGTCATCTGGGTTTATTTCTTCTTTATTCTCTTCACCTACTGCAGCTTGCTTATCCTCTTGTTCTATAAGTTTTTTCTCTGCGGAAATAATATTTTTTATATCTTCCTTAACCAAAGGATCCGACTTCGCAAGTTCTAAGTCATCATATATAGCAAGGTCTTCACTCTCACTAGCAACTTGCAGCATTTGTGAGAACAATGCCTGCTTTAAATCTTCATCTTCCTCAATTAATTGAGATAATGGATGTAAAACAGCCTGTGTCGTATCATCATAGACAATTGTCCTTACTTGTTTCGTTCTGATACTCTGAACAAAACATACTGTTAAATCGTACTTATAAAAATTATGATTTTGTGGCGTAGCTTCCTGAAGAATAAATCTTTCTTTTGAACTTTGCATATTAGATGCTTGGATCTCCGAAAGTTCCTTGACTTCCTCAAAAGTAAGAGGCAATAACGATTCGTTCTCTTTGAAAAAATCGGTTTCGTCAACAAGCTGAATATCGTCAGCAGAAATACAATCTCGCAATCCGGTAAAAGAATGATTATTATTCAAATACCAAAGTTCAAAATCAGAACTAAATGATTTCATTCTCTCACCATGAGCCGCGAACTCCTTGCCTTGTTCCGTTATAAAATATGCAGACTCATCACCTCGCACAAGGTTGTATCGGATCATAGTGTCGATGGCACTACGAATCATTTTTTGTTCAGCAATGTCATGCTCAATATCCAATCCCAATATTTTGCCAATATTGGAAAGGGATGTTTGTCCATCAATACTGATTATGCCAACAACAGCCTTTTCGAACGCAGAAATCTTCTCTGGCTTGTTAGTTACGCCCTTATACGACTGAGCAATGAACTTTATAGTATATGGAATATATCCGATAATAAGCTCGGATATAGCCTTGTTATTTTCAATGACTCTATTGAGGCGCTGATCTAACGTCTCTTCAATTATTTCCTTTTTATCAACACCTTTCTTTTGAGGTTTTGACTTCAAATTCTTAATCCTTGGGTTGAAATTTTTGTTTCGGCCCTTGTTATACGTATTTTGTTTCATCTTACCAAGTCTTGAAGTTGTTTAATGTCAAAATGTTCCATCTCATCAATTGATCTTTGATAGTGAGCATTCTGTCTAAAGAACTGTCTGTTTCCGACCACGATTAACAGTCTTCTTGCACGGGAGAAACCTACGTTAATACGTCGAATATCTTCTGCGAAGCCATAGCGATGCTCTTTATTGCTTCTCACCGTTGAAATAATGATTATGTTACGTTCCATTCCTTGGAACTTGTCGACAACATTAATTCGGAATGGAAGCGACTTGTCAATTTTCCCATCCTTATACATTTCTTTAATCTTGCCGTATTGAGCTCCATAGAACGTTATAATGCCAATCTCCTTATCTTCTGGTTTCTCTTGTGAATCCATAAACTTTTGGAATCCGTCTGCTTTCTGTAAAGCCTTAATAACAGTTCTAATAGCATTAAGTTCACCGTTATTTACGTAAGAAGTAGAACCACTTGGCTGACTCTCATATGAATCTACATCAACCCAGATTGCGTGTGTCTGAGGATCGATGAATCCTGGAAGGGTAAGACCGTGATATCGACTTCCTCTTGCATTGTATTCTTCATTATCCATGTCTTCATCTGAAAGACCACACTTCAATCCTTCTTCAAGTTCTTCACTGTAGAAATGACTTACCGTATTCATTATCTGCTTATGCATACGGTATTGCGTATCAAGGGTAGCAACTATTGAAGGTTTTAGTTTAAATGCAGACCTAAACAATAATTCAAATTGCGACTCTTGGAAACTTTCTATGGTTTCCGCCAACACCTTCTGATTAGCTTTCTTCAATGATAATACAATGTTGTCTTCATTCATCATTGGAGGCAGCTGCTTGTGATCACCTATGATTATAATTTTCTTTCCCCAAACCATAGGTACAGACATCTCCAATGGTGTAGCTTTACTTGCCTCATCCATTATTACAACGTCAAAAGCATTCTCATTGTTACCAAACAATAGTGCATATATTTCCTGTAGTTGCTTAGAACCACAGATACTACATGTAGCAGCTACAAGGTTTACATTACCCTTATAGGCTTCGTAGAATTGTTCTCTCGTGTTTCGGTCACGAACAATAAGATCTTTCTTCCATTGATCAATAACGGACGCATACTTCTCATCTTCTGTCATATCTCGAAGAATTGAGTCTATCCAAATGTTTACTCCATTGTCTTCATTATCAGCATTTGTTTTTTTACACCAATCTTCCATGAAGTCAAGCATGTACCTTTTAGCTTCTATTCCAACTTCTTTTTCTGTTGAAGCATTTTGAATTCGAACAGGTCTAATACCTCTACGTCCCTGCAATCGTTCAAGTGCGTTGTCAACGGCAAGATTTGTTTGGGATGTTAGAAGAATCTTCGAATCAGGTTTCTTAAGAATTTGTTGCCATATAATCTCAGCAATAACAGTTGTTTTACCAGTGCCTGGAGGACCTTGAATAATGGCTATATCAGGAGCAGAGACAGCTTTTGCTACTGCCTCTAATTGTTTCTCATTAAGATAATTCTCTATCTTAGTTTCTGTTATTCGTTTCTTTACCTCTTCAAGATCTTCGTCAAACTCACCTGCATACCTGGGGTCGAATAGGAAGTCACATAACCTTGGATTGGCAGGAGCGGGAATTCTTTTTGTTTTAGAACGAGGATAGAATTGGTTGGGATTGGTAATACGCAACATAGAATCGCTCAATCTTCTTAACTCTGAAGATTTGCCAACCATTGGGAATTGCAAGTAGTCACCGACATGAATAAATTTCGCAACTTGCCCTTTGGCATTGCGATCTTCCATGTAATCTATAAAATCTGAACTGATTTCTAGCTTTATACTATTGAGCTTCCTGCCAATACATCTGCCTAATGTTAAAGCATTTCTTAGCATTTGAGACCTATTCCTTCTCAATTCATTGATTTCGTCGTAATCCTGATATTCTTCCTCATATGCCATGTCTATGGCTTCACTAATAGCATCATATTCATTCGCCTTAATAAGATTAACATCTTCATTTACATAACCATTTCTAAGATTCTTTTCAAATCTTATATTGAGTTGGTGATCAAACTCAAAAGATAATATGGTTTTGCCTTCATCATTAGTCTCAAATTCATTAGTAAGCAAAGATGGATATAAACTTATACAAGAGTTTATAGCATTATGGAAAGAGCTTAACTCTTCCATATCTGAATATTCTATAGTGTAATTAAGAATCTTACATGTCTCATCGTTTTCAAATGAGGCAGTAAAAGACGGTGTTATCTCTGTGATTTTCTCCGCTACTTCTTTATATACCTTTTTACAATAATTAACATCGTCACTCAAGAGCTTGATGACAACAGAAGGATGATATTCCTGTCCTTGAATGCTAAGAGACTCACCACAATATTGACGAACCTCAGAAAGTAATTCAACATAATTATCGTAATCAGTTGGATAAAACTCAACTAAGCCTGATGCTGCTTTGATTTTGATCTGCTTTTTTGAAACAAAATGTAGCTGCATATCACGCAGTAAACCTTTATTTGGAATCACAAAACACCCATAATCATATTCTTTTCTTATGAAAGTCTTATTGTCATAAGCAGCTATGACCTTCTGATGCATTTCATACGCAGTATTGAAAAAAGAATAAGAATCATTTGTACTGAAAATATAAGAGGTACCATTTACAGAAAGGCCCTCAATTTGTACATCTGGTCTGAATTCTGTTGGAGTAAAAATTGCTCTACACGCTGCAATTCTTATACTTTGGAGTGCTGGTTCATTTAAGTTTAGATATGTTTTACCTTGGGTCTTGATGAGTAGTTGACCACTAACAGAATCCAAGACATCTATTACACCTGTCATTTTCTTTATAGCAGACGTAATAGAAGAAATATCCTGATTACTCTTAAAAGAAGTAGTGATAACCGTTTGACGCTCTGTTGTTAAAGTTTCTGGATATTTTGATTGCACTAATCTGTCAAGATATAATGCTTCGCTATCATCCTTAAAGGTATAAACACCTTCGGCATAATCAAATTTTGCATCAAAATCTTTTAAAGATAAATTTATATCTTCCAACAATTCGTCAAGATTTTCAGATGACTGAAGTGTTAGACTACCAGAAAGTACATGCTTTACATCTTCAGCTAACTTATAGCAGTTATCAGCTGCAGCACTTGACAATTCATCCAATATCTCTTCAGTTATATCAACATATCCTGCAAAAGATATTTCGCCCTTCTTGTTTGTTACAAATTCAACATTAGGATTGCGGTATTTTGTTGATTGAACACCTTTAATAGCAGAAACTAGTCTTTGTTGCAGAGTAGGTGCCTTAACCTTTAAAGTCAATGTACTATAAGTTCGGTTATTAAAATGTTCCTTTTCTATAGTACCTACTTCTTCAACAATAAACAATTCTTTTTTGTCTGTATTTAGAGCTCTTTCGCCATCAATATATGCTTTCCACATTCTTCGAGATTGCTCTCTGTTAATTTCTCGTATTGGTTCTTTTAAAGATGTTAGGCTTGTGCAGAAATCCTTTATCTCGCGATAGGATGTCATAAGGTCATTACGATCAAGGAAATCCATGAGGTTGTGGTTAATGTATTCTTCTGCCATGAATTTTAGATTCATGCTTTTGTATTCAGAAGGATCCGTAGGCACAACAATCTCTTCATCTGAAATGTAACTTAAGGAAAATTCAGTTAAATTTTGTCTTGCTGTCACATAGATAGACAACTTCAATTCTTCAATAATGAATTGATACTTTCGAAAATCTTTTTTATCCTTTCCCTTATACACGATTTTACACTCATGAACGCCAAGAATGCTATCAAAGATTTCTTTTGCTGTCTGAGTAATAGATTTTATATAGTTTTTGCTATACTCAAAGGCTTGTTGGGAATATACAATAATACAGGGTGTAGACTCCAGCACCTCTGTAAATAGTTCCTCCGTAATGGTTCTATCTAATTCTGCCATATTTGTTCATTTTAAATATACGATGCTAATATTTCTATCGTACATATTAAGTTGTATTCTTCTTATTTCCGCGTTTTCTATTAAGAGCACAATACCATAACTATCGAATGATGCATCCGCTAAGGGTGCACCTAATGCCAAAGCATTTTCGTCATACCCATAGCCGCGAAACTCCACAATATTCTCATTTGAAGAGACTATGCGCATACGCTTGGGTGCCATCTGAATATTATTCTTCCAAATGGGGTGAAGTCCATCAAGATTGTACACGGTAACCGTATATCCTTCGCCTCCTTGAATGTTTTTCTCAATCACAAAGCGTCTATTGCACCCGTAATTGTGACCTGATACATCCTTTCCATTTTGGAAACGGATGTGGTCGGAAGTATCAAAAGAAACGTACCCATCGGGTGGATAATTGTTCCCCTCAATTATGTAATTGATGAAGTCTTTTTCCATATGCTGGCTGATATTAAACTTTTCTTTATGAGAATTGTCATATTTTGACCACAAAGATAATCACAATTTTTGAAATACGGCCAATTTTGCAAAAGATTCTTCGTTTTTTAGCTACATTTTAACAGATGAGAGCGACCTGCAGGTACAATTTGCTGCAAATCGCTCTAGCTTATATGCCTTGTGTGCCTCAATAGGACTGACCTTTCTTTTTGGATGGTGAGCCGAGGCCAAGTTTCTTCGTGCCATCCCAATTCGTCAGTTGGTCGGCACAGCCATTGGAGCCTCCAAGTGAAGAGTATGTTTCTGCACTGAATGACATATAGTCAACGAAAGAGATAAAGTTGTCTATGATAGATGGCTCGTAGGTTACATCCCGTTCTGCAAATAGATGTGTCCAGCTAGTGACACACTCTTTATTGAATTTTGAGCAATCACTCCATGACACACCACTAAGGAAGTTGTTGACGGCCGAGGTAACACCTTCCTTTGTGCCAAGGTTCAATTCCATCTTATGGGCAACTGCCATGATGCCGTAGTAGATGGATGCAGCCTCTTTGTCGTTGAAGTTAGTTCTTGTAGTAAGTGCGAATGCCCTGAGGGCAACACGTCCTTCTGCGATGAAACGATTGAGAATGTTCTGGTATCGATCTTGCTTCTCTGCAGCAAGTCGAGCTTCGCGCTCCTTGCGCTCCTTTACCTTCCTTGCAGCCTCGTTGTACTCAGGTTCATTCCAAAGGGCATTCCACTTTCCCAAGAGCTTCTGGTAAGTTGACCGAAGCGAGTGCAGTTCGCTCTCAACCTTGTCGGCACGAGCAGTTTCGGCATTCTTGGCGCTTCGCAGTCGCTCTACGGCGTTTTCATCAATGAGTGTCAAGCGGTATTTGAGTCCATTCACCTCTTCTGTGAGAGTGGTTACTTTAGCACGAAGTCCACGGATTTCAACATCCTTTGATGAGATGATTCCTTCCTTGGTATTCAACTCATTGGAAAGATTCTTATTCGTGTCCCAAGACATGCGGTACTGCCGTCCCAGGCTCTCAGCATTGGGCTCGCTCTTCCATTTTAGTCCAGCTGCCTTGATGAAACTGCCAATGGTTTCCCTAACCCCAGCATCATACGACTCTTTGAGCTTTGCAGTTTCCTCCTTCTTGTACTTGCCTGGCTGGAAGATCTTGGCAAGAAAGCCAGACTGGGCGTTCTTCAGTTCTTTCTGTGCTTCCTCTTTCTGTTGAGTGGCAATAGATGCTTCTGCTTCAATCTCTGCTTTCAGCTTCTCTGCCTCTGCAATGGCCAGTTTTGCTTGACGCTCAGCCTCCAGTACCACCTTGCTCTTGTGTCTACGTTCCCGTTTCTCTTCTTCGGAGAGTTCATGATACGGGATGCCTCGTTCCAAACCATACTTTTTGCCCACCTCATTATAGTACTTGGTGTGGAGGTCGGAGAGATATTCGGACTTGTCCTTGGCAGTCTCTCCCCATACCTTGGCATACGATACACGCTCGACCATTCCCTTGCTTGCCTCAGTCTTGATGTAGTTGCTGCGTTCCTCCTTGGGCAATGCCTTCCACTCTTTCGTTGACAGTATCTTGTCGGGATTGTCCTTACTTATATACTGGCTGCCGATGCGTCCACGTTTCTTGACTTGCTCTACAGGAACGGTCAAGGCATGGGCATGGACACCCGTCTCATCACAATGCACGTCGAAGCCAATGATGTTTTCCTCGCCCCACATACTGCAGCAGAACTGATAGGTGTCCTTGGCCCACTCGTAGATAGCAGGCATCAGTTTGATGTGGCTATTGTCTGCGTATGGGTCAGAGGTATCTATCTGTTGTTCGCCAAAGGCCAGTCGTTTCATCACTTCGTGGTCACCACCAAAGATAATATTCACCAATCCGTTTGGACTGTTCTTCGCTATCTGGTCGGGATGATTGGCATCCATGTATGGTTTGAACCCCAATTCATCGTGACGCTGCTGGAGGCGTTGATGAAGTGGAGTAGGATTGGAGCCAAGGGGCATGACCTTGCACCCCTTGGTGATTTCAAAGTTGAGGTGCTTGCGTGAGAAGTTGTAGTGGTTGTTCTTCTCCGTCTCGGCATTCTTGGACTGGTAACGTTTCTCGTCCCAGCCTCTGCGCTCTGCCTCGCTACCCATCTGTGCAGAGAACGATTTCTTGTCGGTGCCAACATGGATAGACGCGCGTGGTATATGCATTTCCATTGAAACTTTTGTATTAGTGTTATACATCGTTTATAATGTCTGTAAGTGGAGGATGCCAGGTCTCGGGCGGTGCCTGAGCATAATAGGAGGACTTTTTAAGTGAGCGGCTATAGCCTGTGAATCTAAAAGTCCCTATTATGTTTAGGACTTTTACAAAAGTCCGTCACGCCACACGGGGCGAGGCTTCTCCATTGTCATAATTTCCGATAGCAGTTTTGACTGGTATGTACCAAATGACCTTGACGGATGTAGTCATTAATCCACTTGGCCGTGGTACTCTCAGGATAGCCTTGCTTCTTTGATATAGCCCGATAGGTCTCTCTGTCAAATGTGTCTGGTAGGGCAGCCAACAGTTGTTCCATCTTTCCTTTCTTCGTGACAATCTCCCCCTGCCCATTAGTAGTGACCTTGCTCTGTGGCAAATGGGCATAGCAATAGACTGTATGGTAGATGAGAACATCACCTATCGCCATAGCGATGTCGAAATCATCTTTTGAGCATCGCAACAAGATCCGGCTACCGTCCTTTGGAGTCAGTGCAGAAGGATTGGACGTTTCGTCCATAAACCTGATAGAGGTCAGTACCATCATAATGCGAAACACGGTGAAGGCCAAGCGGCGTACTACACTCTGCATATCATGCGAGATGTCATCGACCGCCGCTTGATTCATCTGCCTGAAATGCTCATTGAATACCTTGCAGTATTCTTGAGGGATGACAATGCGGTAACTGCCACCACGGAAGAATGACTCGCGACGTTGCTTGTATAGCTTACCCAACTGGAAGAATCTCTCACGCAAAGTGTAGTTATCAGAATTGTGGCTGACACTCTCGACAAGGACATCACGGAACTCTGCCTTGAATGGCATGTGATAACAGGTGATGCGTGAGAAGGTGCCATCCTCAGCCTGAGGTGTCAAAGTGTAGAGCTGTCCAGGCGTTCCAGAAAGACATATGGCAAGCATCGGTCTCTCAATGACACGATATTCGTCATCCTTTCTGCGGCTCAGGTCTATGGGTTCATGGTGATAGCTCTTGCGGATGATGGTGCTGTAGTCACCATACTCCGATTTCAGTATGGCGCTCAGTGTATCACATTCCGTATCGAATATCAGACCTATGCCGTCGTTGTTGTCCAACTGCTGTATGACGGATGCCGCACTACTGTTGGTAGGAATGAAGAGTGTACGACGGTGTGGTGCTTCATCAACATTGGAAGTATCTTTCTCGCCAGACTTTGACTCGCTTTTACTCTCCTTATATTCTCTCATCAGCCGCTCGGAAGCTTCACGCAGTTCGTTGTGGATGGGAGCCACAATCTCGCGACAATATTTCAGCGAGCCTTTGCCCATACCGGCATCGGCCATAACAAAGAAGTATAGCATAGGGTACCAATCATCGTAATTGTACTCACCGACCACATTGTGAAGTGTGGCTGAGATGCAAGTCAATGTGCCCATCAGCATCATTTCTCGGTCATCTTCGGAGATGCAGTTGCCCAACACTTCCTTCAAGAAAGGTGGAAGCATGTCGTATATGAAGGCAGGGAAATGTGGAAGGGATTCTTCATCCAAAATCCATTTGGAGTCCACTTCGATAGGCTGGATATTTGGTTTTTTGGATATTTGGTTGTCAGAACCAGAAGTCCAAATATCCAAAGTTCCAACGGATGACTTTTGGATTTCTTTGGGATTGGAAATGTCTATACCAGCATCTTTCGCCATCTGAAAAAATGTGGCAATAGATATGCCATCCCCATGTGCAGACATTTGTTGTATTGTTTGTCTGTATCACTTGCCTTATACTCGGTGTTCTGCCGACTGACACGGTGGAAGAATCCTCTTCCTGCCTCTTGGAACTCACTTGTAAGAGCAAACCCAACTTTCAGCCAGTTGGCATAGCCATTCGTAATATCTATTCCCTTCTGTTCAATAAGAGAAAGGACACGCTCTACCTTGGCTCGGGTGTCTTCGATTGTGTTGGAATCTGCAAACGGCACATTACTTGTGTTACAGTCCTTTGTATTATTCTTAGAAGGGACATTCTCCCATTCTTCTGGTGAAAAAGTTTTCATTTTTAACGTTGTTGTACTTAGGGTTAATATAAGCTTCTGGATCATGTGGAATGAAACAGGAGCGAGAAACATCACTGCCAGATTTGTCTGGCTCAGGATAGCCATTGGCCACGAGATAGTTGTACACTGCATTGAAGAAACGGCTATGCTCCCATCCTATGCGGAATACTTGGATTATCCACTTCAACCCATCGCCAGAAGGAGAGCGAAAAAGGAGTTCTGTCTCAAAGCAAGGGTCATTGAGCAGTTTCTCATGCAACAAAGGAATGTCGGTCACATGGTCGAAGTCGATACAAAGCAGATCGGACTGTTGCAACAGGCCGTCCCTGTTTCGAGTATGAAAGATACCAGAGAATGTGCAGAAGTCAAAGTTCTCAGCTTTGTACTTCCGTGCCTGGTCTTTGCCCGTAATGGAGCGCAGCATCTCTGTTTGCTTCTTTGCATACGGGCCAACGATGTAGCGGTAAATGTCAGGAATGCCGATGCAGCGCAGTGGCTCCGTGTTGCGGATGGGCTTTCGGAAGAAGGAGAAAGACAGCAGGTCTCCCTCTTTGACTCCGAAAAACTCCTCATAGACAGAAAGGTGGTTATACATGGTTGCGTCTCACCTCCTTTCTTCCTTTGGGATTATTGGCTACATACGCACGTGCTTCATCGTAAATGTCATTGACAGACTTACGATTCGTCTGCATTAGCCAATTGTCGATTTCCGACTTACGGAAGATGATGCTCTTTCCATTCTTGTGGAAGGGAATGGTACGGCTGCTTGTCCAGCCATAGACGGTCTGCTCGGCTGGATGGTTGGGGAGGTAGTTACAAAGGTCTTGTAGCGAGAACCAGGCATCAGCCTCTACGTTGTTGTTAGACTGCAGAGCGTCGAACTTCTGTTCAAGCGTCTCCAACTTTTCTAAAATGCTTGCCATAAGCTGCGGCATCGCATCGAATGATGGTACTGTTGTACACATATAAATGATGTTTTAAGTTGGCTGCAGCTTATGCTACAGTCACTCTCTTTGGGAAGAAAGCGACTGCAAAAGTATCGTGAAAAGCAATGGTGATTTCGGTATGATTCGAGGCATAAAAGGAACATACTCAGCATGGTCTTATCTTATCTGTATCAAGCTGATAATCAGCGATTATAAAAATAATAAAGCTGAAAAATAATATTATTATGGCATCGTTATGATTGGTAACATATCCCTATCATAACGAAATTGACATCAAAAGACCAAATACACAAAAGCCACTCACGTATGAACGTGAATGGCTAAAAGGAGAAAACAGCATAAATATTGCTGTATGACGAAGATTAAGATTGCGGAATTGGACTATTCGTTTTTGGGGCTACCGGAAGTTCCAATCATATCATCAGAGAGATTGATTTGAATGGCATCAGCGGCAGCATCCTTCTTTGCATCAACTATCTTGGCATAGATTTGAGTTGTTGTTACCTTCTTATGACCGAGCATTTTGCTGACGGTATAGATGTCCGTACCATTAGTCAACTGCAAGGTTGCATAGGTGTGGCGAAAACAGTGAAAGGTGATGTGTTTGGTGATACCAGAGGCTTCTATCCATCGTTTCACAGGTCGGTTAATCCATGATGGGTCTTGTAGCCCTTCAAAGACAAGGCGGTCTGCATCCCCTCGTTCACCACATAAGGAATATGCTTGGTCAGAAATTGGCATATACTCTACACCCTTGGTTTTCTGTTGGGTAAAATGGAGCTGGTAATGTTCCTTGTCTTTCACAATATCGCGCCACTTTAGCTGTTTGATGTCACTATGACGTAATCCTGTCAAGGCAGAAAATAAGGCTGCTCTTTTGAGAATTTCGCTATCGCATGGTGTTGCTGCCAGTTGGTTGAGTTCCTCCAATGTCAGATACTCGCGCTGGCTTTCCTCGTAGTAGATGTTCTTAACTTTGGCTGCAAGGTCGATGGTCAAGTAACCATCGATGAAGGCTTGATGAAGACCTGCCTTGAATATCGAGAAATAGGTCGAGGCGGTATTGGCTGATATGGTTCCTGTCTTACTGCCTCCTTGGGGCGCATTGATAAGGTAATCCTTGTAGTCTTCGATGAGATTCAGGTCTATGCTACCAAATAGAAGCGGCTTCCCATCTGTATATAACTTCAGAAGTGCAAGTTCACGATTCCAATTGACTTGAATGGATTTGGAACTATTCTTGTGACGCTTCTCCTTCAACTCTTCAAAGTACTTGATAAAGTCGCACTTTGACCTTTCGTTTTGTGCTGCTTGTTCAGCCTCTCTATCTGTGTACAATGACTGATTATCGTATTCGTGCTGACGGAGGTCACGTACCTTATCAGCAAAGATGCATGCTTCTTGGTCCTTTTGTGAACGGCACAGGATGATTCCATTGGCATCACGCTTGGGGCGATAGTAGGCTTTGCCATCGGCCAATGTCCTACCAGAACTATTCTTATCAAAGATAGGAGTAGTTATAAACCGCCCAAGTGGTTCATGCTTACGGAGAGGCTTATCCTTGCCAGGCTCAAAGACAGGAAAACTTTCAATGAGCAATGACCACTGCTCCTTGTATTCAGATTTGCGGAGTATTACTTTGAATACCGTGCGCTTCATAGGAGTCTTCATAGTTTGATGGATTTGTAGAGTTTGTCGATTTCTGATTTTGGAGCGTAAACATAGTTACCTATCTGTCGGGTAGGGATGGAGAACTTGCGGATATGAGCCCATACGGATGAATCATGAATCCTGAACTTCTTCGAGATTTCTCCTATGGTATAGCAATTCTCTGGTTCCATGTTGTATGTTTTTGGTATAGGCTTCTTGGCAGCCTTCCGCACTTTCTTCCTCAGTTCGTAACGCTCATCCAAATCAGAACGTTTCAGCCTTAGCTGACGTTGGCCGAGATTAACGGCCGGAAGTTTCTTTAATCGAATGTCACGATACAATGTACTACGTTCAACGCAGTACATTGCTATTGCCTCTGCTGCTGTTAGATACTCCTTGATGTCTGGAATTTCCTTCGCCATCTGCTCATACTTCTTTTCCTTCTCTTCCTGAGCCTTTTTCCTCTTAGAGGCTACAGCGGAACAGTTGTGAGAACAATACACAGCATCAATGGTGCGAATCTCAAAGATGGTTCCGCATATAGGGCACTTCCTTCGGATATGATAATTTGCCTTTGCCATTTCTTACATATAATAAGGTATATGTCTTTAAGTTTAACTTCGTCAACCTTTAAGTCGCGTGAACGATTTGGCGCAAATTTACGATAAAAATCCGAAATCAGAGCCAAATACACAAAGTTTAACAAAATAAAAATCGGTGCAACTCAATGAGTTACACCGATTCGCTTATTATTGTTTATTGCTGTTTATCAAACTTACTTCACCTCCTCGAAGTCTGCATCCTGGATTGTCTCGTCGCTCTTAGCGTCGTTGCCAGCCTGCTGAGCACCTGCCTGAGCATTTGCACCCGGCTGTGCGCCACCCTGATACATCTGTGCAGAAGCAGCCTGCATTACATTATTGAGGTTGGCGATGGCTGAGTCGATGGCTGCAACGTCGGCTGCCTTGTGAGCGTCCTTGAGCTGCTGGAGAGCCTGTTCGATGCCCGGCTTCTTGTCAGCAGGAATCTTGTCACCGTTGTCCTTGAGGAAGTTCTCGGTGGTGAAGATCATAGAGTCAGCCTGATTGAGCTTGTCGATCTTCTCGCGCTCAGCCTTATCAGAAGCAGCGTTCTGCTCTGCCTCAGCCTTCATGCGGTCGATTTCCTCCTTGCTGAGGCCTGAAGAAGCCTCGATACGGATGGCCTGCTCCTTGCCTGTAGCCTTATCCTTAGCCGATACGTTGAGGATACCGTTGGCGTCGATATCGAACGTAACCTCAATCTGAGGAACACCACGGCGAGCCGGAGCGATGCCTTCGAGGTTGAACTGACCGATTGACTTGTTCTGTGCAGCCATCGGACGCTCGCCCTGGAGTACGTGGATAGTTACGGCTGTCTGGTTGTCAACGGCTGTTGAGAATACCTCGCTCTTCTTAGCAGGGATAGTTGTGTTAGCGTCGATGAGCTTTGTCATTACGCCACCCATTGTCTCGATACCGAGAGTAAGCGGAGTAACGTCGAGCAATACGATGTCGCCCACACCGCTCTCCTTGTTCAGGATAGCACCCTGGATAGAAGCACCAACGGCTACAACCTCATCAGGGTTAACACCCTTTGAAGGCTCCTTGCCGAAGTAGTTCTTAACGAGAGTCTGAACGGCAGGTATACGGCTTGAACCACCTACGAGTATAACCTCGTCGATATCTGAAGTCTGGAGCTTTGCGTCGCGCATAGCGTTCTGGCAAGGTACAAGACAAGCCTGGATGAGGTTGTGGGCAAGCTGCTCGAACTGTGAACGGGTCAGAGTCTTAACCAAGTGCTTGGGCACACCGCCCTCGGCTGAGATATACGGAAGGTTGATTTCGGTAGAAGTTGTGCTTGACAACTCGATCTTAGCCTTCTCGGCAGCCTCCTTAAGGCGCTGCATAGCCATCGGATCCTTAGAAAGATCGATGCCTTCATCGGCCTTGAAGCCCTGTACGAGCCAGTCGATGATTACCTGGTCGAAGTCGTCGCCACCGAGGTGAGTATCACCGTTGGTAGAGAGAACCTCAAACACACCACCACCGAACTCGAGGATTGAGATATCGAATGTACCGCCACCGAGGTCGAATACGGCAATCTTCATATCCTTGTTGGCCTTGTCTACGCCGTAAGCAAGAGCTGCTGCTGTAGGCTCGTTCACGATACGGCGAACGTTAAGACCTGCAATCTGACCAGCTTCCTTAGTAGCCTGACGCTGAGAGTCAGAGAAGTAAGCCGGAACTGTGATGACTGCGTCTGTCACTTCCTGTCCGAGATAGTCCTCAGCGGTCTTCTTCATCTTCTGAAGCACCATTGCCGAGATTTCCTGCGGAGTATACTTGCGGCCGTCAATGTCAACGCGTGGGTAGCCACCTTCGTTAACTACAGAGAACGGAACGCGTGTAACCTCCTTAGCGCACTGCTCATAGGTCTCACCCATGAAGCGCTTGATAGAATATACGGTGTTCTTCGGGTTGGTGATAGCCTGACGCTTTGCAGGGTCGCCTACCTTACGCTCACCGTCCTTTACGAATCCAACGATTGAAGGAGTTGTACGCTTGCCTTCGCTGTTGGCGATTACTACAGGTTCGTTGCCCTCAAATACGGCAACACATGAGTTTGTAGTACCTAAGTCGATTCCAATGATCTTTCCCATAATTGTATCTTTTTTTATTTTTATTCTGATTTATAAATTTGTTGATTGATTGAACTTGCGTTCGCCGTATAATATACAAATGCTGTGCCAAAAACCTTGATGCTGAGTTTTGGCTGACATTTTAGTAGACAGAACTTCTGTCAATATGGCACAGAAAAGTAAAAAGGAAAGATTTATATGACATTTTTTGCAAAACGATATAAATTAAGTACTTTTGCAAAACTATTATTCACGTGCGAATGGAAAACCTTATCACAATATGAGATTTACACCTTATTATATATTATATGCTCTGCTTGCCTTCCTGACATTGCCCATGTCGGTGCAAGCGGAGGTGCAATCTTCCGACTCGTCAGCCACCCGTCACTTCGTACATCAATTGATGTTCGACTATCGTCCGGGCGCAATTCTTCACACCAACGACTTTCTGCGTGGCAAGAACCCCGAAGTTCGCACCATGAACCACGATATGGGTTATTATCTGAAGTATGCCTTCTCCGCCCCCGAGGACAGCGAGCAGGCAAGCATTTATCGTGATGCCTATCAAGGAGTGGGCATCGGATGGAACGAGTTCAACCCCCAGTTGGGCAATCCCGTGTCTGTTTTTATACTGCAAGGAGCGCGCATAGCGAGCCTTAGCGACAGGCTTTCGCTCAACTACGAGTGGAATCTTGGACTCACCTTCGGTTGGAATCCGTACGATGCCGAATCTAATCCCGACAACAAGCTGATCGGTTCGCGCGTGACGGCATACATCGGTCTCGACATGTATATGCGATGGATAGCGTCGCGCCATGTCGACATCAACCTCGGATTCAACGTTACGCACTACTCCAACGGCAACACCCAGTTTCCCAACCTTGGACTTAACACCGTGGCTTTGCGTATAGGTGCAGCCTATTACATCAACCGTCACACGCCGCGCCTGCTCTATCGCCACACGCACGTGCCACCGGTGCGCCACGACATCACCTACGACCTCATCCTATACGGCGCCTGGCATCAGCGGGGATTCTACGACTACGACGGCAACGCATACATATTTCCCGAGAAGTTTGCCGTGGCTGGATTCAACTTCAATCCGATGTACCGCTTCAACCACTGGCTCAAGGCGGGCATCTCGCTCGACGGCACCTACGACCGCAGCTCCAACATCGTCATAGGTGACAATCCTACTGACGAAACTATCGTTCCGCTATACTCCCGACCGCGTTCGGCGTGGCGCCAGATGGCACTCGGAGCGTCGGCACGTGTGGAATTCTGCATGCCCTATTTTGCCATCAACTTCGGCATGGGCAGCAACTTTCTCAACGCCACCGACGACTTTCACGGAATATACGAGCTGCTGGCGCTTAAGCTGAACATCACCCGACGCTTGCTGTTGCACGTAGGCTACACGCTCAACGACTTCCACAGGCCCCGCCACCTTATGCTTGGCGTGGGCTGGCGTTTCGGATGTCTCGGTCGGTCATAGCCGCAACGCACGAGTCCGACCATACATTCTCAGCAGTCTCAATCATGTCGAGCACGGTGAATACGGGCAGGATGATGCCCATGATGGCTATCGGTGCGCCCACACCCGACATGAGCGAGAGCGTAAGGAAGTAGCATCCCATAGGCACACCGGCGTTGCCGATAGCCGCAACCACTGATATGAAGAGCCACATGATCATCGTGCCCCACGTAATCTCCACTCCGCCGTTCTGCATCACGAACAGCGACGTGACGAAGATGAACGCCGCGCAGCCGTTCATGTTTATAGTTGTGCAGATGGGCAGCACGAATCGTGCCACACGACTGTCTACGCCCAGACGCTCCTCGGCGCTCTGAATGGTGACGGGCAGCGTAGCCGCCGAACTCTTGGTGAACAATGCCATGAGCACAGCCGGAGTCATGGCGCGAGCCACGCGTATAGGGTTCAGTCCGCGAGCCATGAGGAACAGTGGTAGCACCACGCAGAACTGCAGCAGATTGCCGCCCAATATCACAGCCACATACTTGCCTATCGACGTTACTACAGTGCCTGCCGTAATCTCAGCCGATAGCTGTGCTGCAAACGCCACGATGCCAATCGGCAGTATGTCGATGAGCCAATGAATGAGCGTAGACACAAGATTCTGCAGTCCGTTGAGTCCGTTCATCAGCGTGCGCTTGCTGTCCGTCTCGGGCATACGTGCCAAGGCGATGCCCACAGCCACAGCAATGAGCAGCAGCGAGAGCACATTGCCCTCAACCAGCGGGCGCAGCACATTGTCGGGCACAATGCCTATGATGTAGTCCATGTACGAAGCGTCGCCCAGTTCCTGCTTCACCGAGTCGATGCCCGTGTCGCCCTGGATGGCGTCAAGCGGCAGATTGTCGGGCGCGATGAACCTATAGAGCAGCATGCCCACAGCCGCAGCAGCCACCGTAGTGAGCAGCGTGTATGTAAGCGTGTGGCGGAATATGCGGCCCGTATCCTTCTGTGTGCCGAACCGTGCGAGCGTAGTAGTGACGGCAAGGGCTATGGTAGGTATTGCCACAAACTGAAAAAGGCGTGTGTAAATGGTAGCCACGAAGTTGGTGACGCTGTCGATCCATCCCACACCAAGCATTCCGAGCACCGTACCCACGACAAGCGCTCCGAGCCACAACCAGAAGTTCTGCGACTCAGCGCAACTGTGCTGAGCCATCTCTTTTTTATTATCCATTTTCAATTCTTTTTACTGCTTTAATGGGTATAAGATCCCGTCCGTTTCCAAATGTAGTCCTTTTGGCTTCCAAAAGGAGTCCTTTTACCGTGCAAAAGGAGTCCTTTTACACCTCAAAAGGGACCCTTTTACAATGCAAAAGGAGTCCTTTTGCAAGGCGGTGACACCACGTCAGGAATTTCCAAGGATTTATATCCCTTGCGTTATGTTAGCATTATTGCTGAGAATGGATGCAAAATTACAAAACTGTCGTCATTCTTGCAATAGTCTGAATTTGGTATTTTCGCTACGAAACCTATGATTTTTCATCGGAAAAGGCTAACTTTGTAAGCGAAAGTACATTGAGCGTGCTTGCATCAGATTAACCGACAATAACTGACATTTACTAAAACCCAATCAATAATGAATAAAAACAGACTAACTGTCGCATTGTGCGCACTCGCCATGACCGCCCTCACCGCCAGCGCACAGAAGACAAAGAAAGCCGACCTTTTCCCACTCGGCAATTACGAAGAACTTACCGACACCAAGCCGCACGACTCCGACGCTGCATGGGCTAAGCTCGTTCAGCCCACCCAACTGAGCTGGGCGTCGATCGACACACGCTACCGCCGCCTCGACATTCCGAAGGTGAAGCAGCAGAACATGGTAAGCCTGAAGGCGTGGCGTGGCGAACGTGTCAACGCACAGGCCCTCTTATGGACCAATGTCGACCTCGACGACGTGCAGATAACGGTCAGCGACCTGCGCTCGGGCAATTCCGTCATACCCTCGTCGGTACTCCGCACCAACTTCGTGCGCTACGTCATGACCGACGAACTCAACAAGGACGGTAGCGGATGCGGCTATCGCAATCCTGCCGACTGGGACTCGTCGGTAGTGGCAGACGTGCTCGACATCAACAAGACATTGCCCGTGCGCCGCAACACTACGCAGCCTATATGGGCTAATGTATGGGTGCCGCAGGACGCAAAGCCCGGTAATTACACAGCACAGATTACCGTGAGCGGCAAGAACATGAAGCCTATGTCGCTGCAGCTCAAGTTGCAGGTCATCAACCGCACGCTGCCCGCACCGCAGCAGTGGACCACCAATCTCGACCTCTGGCAGAACCCTTACTCAGTGGCACGATACTATAAGGTGCCCCTCTGGAGCAAGGCGCACTTCGACGCAATGCGCCCCATCATGAAGATGCTTGCCGATGCCGGACAGTACAGCATCACCACCAGCATCATGCACAAGCCCTGGAACGGACAGACCGAGGACCATTACGACTCAATGGTGACACGCATCAAGCACATCGACGGCTCGTGGACGTTCGACTATGCCGTCTTCGACCGCTACGTGGAGTTCATGATGAACGATGTCGGCATCAACCGGCTCATCGCCTGCTACACCATGATACCCTGGGACCTGCGCTTCGACTACTACGACGAGGCTACCAACCGCATGAAGTTTGTCAAGGCAAAGCCCGGCGACAATGCTTACACCGAATACTGGGGCACATTCCTGCGCGACTTTGCCCGTCATCTGCGCCAGAAGGGATGGTTTGACAAGACCTGCATAGCCATGGACGAACGCCCGATGAAGGACATGCAGGCTGCAATAAAGGTGATAAAGGATGCCGACAAGGACTATAAAATCTCGCTCGCCGGCATATATCACGATGAGATTGAGCGCGACCTGTATTATTATTGCATAGCCTACGGCAACGATTTTCCGTCCGAAGTGCTGGCTCGCAGACGTGCCGAAGGCAAGATAAGCACCTACTACACATGCTGCACCGAGGGATTTCCCAATACATTCACGTTCTCGCCACCTGCCGAGGCGGCATGGATGGCTGTGCACGCATTGGGCGGCAACTACGACGGCTACCTGCGTTGGTCGTACAACAGTTGGACACGCGACCCGCTGCGCGACTCACGTTTCCGCTCATGGGCAGCCGGCGACACCTATTGTGTCTATCCCGGTCCGCGTTCGAGCATACGTTTTGAACGACTGATTCAGGGTCTGCAGATTTGCGAAAAAATCGTTCAGCTGCGCAAGGAATATACACGCACCGGACAAAAGGCAAAGTTGCAGAAGCTGAACAAAATGGTCAAGAAGTTCACACCGCAAGTTGTGCCCGCCAGCAAGCGTGCCTTGGCAGCGCCGATGGTGGAGGAAATTGAGCAATTGCTCAATTAATTAAAAAATGAGAGTTGAAAGTTGAGAATTGAGAGTTATGATTACCTTTTTAAAACATCGTAATTACGATGATATTGTATATAACATTGTATATAGCATATCATAACTCTCAACTTTCAACTTTCAACTCTCAACTATTGAGATTCTCAACTTTTTATTAGATGAAAATGTACTTCATCACAAACAGCACCGCAAGTATATAGAGCGTGATGTTGAGCTTCTTGAAGTTGCCGCAAATGACATTGATGGCAACATAAGAGATAACACCGCACAGAATACCGTCAGATATGCTGTATGCCAGAGGCATCATGACGATTGTAATGAATGCCGGGATAGACTCAGCCAAGTCGTCGAGGTCGATATCCTTGATTGGCGACAGCATGAACAGACCCACGATGACGAGCACCGGTGTAGTAGCAGCAGCCGGAATCGAAAGGAATACCGGAGCGAAGAACAATGCTATGACAAAGCACATAGCCGTTGCAAAGGCTGTAAGACCCGTACGGCCGCCCTGGGCAACGCCCGATGCACTCTCAACATATGTAGTCGTGGTGCTGGCACCGAGACAAGCGCCGGTCATAGTGGCAATGGCGTCTGCCATGAATGCCTTGTTCAGTCCCGGTATGCGGCCGTCCTTCTGCATCATTCCCGCCTTGGTGCATACGCCTACGAGCGTGCCCATGGTGTCGAACATGTCGATGAAGAGGAATGTGAACACCACAATAAGCATATCAATAGTAAAGATATGGTGGAATTCAAACTTACAGAATATAGGCGCAATCGACGGAGGTATGTCGATGATGCCGTTGAAATTCGTTATGCCCATAGGTATACCGATGAGCGCAGTGGCAAGAATGCCGATGAGCAGCGAGCCCGGCACCTTCTTGATTACAAGTACTGAGGTGATGATAATACCAATTACACCGAGTAGGGCAGAGCCGCCTGTCAGCTTGCCGATGGTCACGAATGTGGCTGAATTCTCAACGATGATGCCGGCGTTCTTGAGTCCGATGAAGGCGATGAAGAGTCCGATGCCCGCACCGATGGCTCGCTTGAGCGTTGTGGGGATAGCGTCGACGATGAGTGTACGTATCTTCGTCACGGTCATCAGCACAAAGAGGAATCCCTCAATGAGTATGGCTGTAAGCGCAAACTGCCACGAGTAGCCCATAGTGAGGCACACGGTGAACACGAAGAAGGCGTTCAGTCCCATGCCCGGAGCAAGTCCGAAAGGCTTCTTGGCGTATATCGACATTATGAGTGTGCCGACAATGGCAGCCAAGGCTGTTGATGTGAACACGGCATTGGTGTCCATGCCCTGCGATGCAAGGTTGGAGAAGATGCTCGGATTGACAGCGAGAATATACGCCATGGTGAGGAATGTGGTCACGCCGGCCATTATCTCGGTGCGGATGTTGTGCTTCTTGGGGTCGAAGCCAAAGAGTTTTGAAAGCATAGTCTTATCGTTATTAAAAACCTTTTTACTCTTTTACCTTTTTACTTTTTTACCTTTTTCCCTTTTTACTTTTAGGTTCAGGCTTAGAAGTCCCACTTCACGCCAAGGCAGGGACGGCACTTGAATCCGCCGGTAGAACCGAAGTTGTTAGACAGCTCAATCTCTGTACCGAGGCTGAGGTTGTCTACACCGAAGTGCTGGCCTACGTTATACCACAGCTGAGGCTCTGTAATGAATACGGTAGACTTCTTGTCTGCAGTGCCGTCTTCGCGGAAATCAACGAGATGGTCTTCCCACCAGAAATCGGCAAAACCGTCAAACTTCAATCCCTTGACACCGAAGAGGTCGTTCATAGCCCATACTGCTGTGAACTGCATAGGAACGTTAGAGTCCTTCTCCTTGATGTTCTTGTAGAGAGCCTTGAGGTTGAGCGTGTTCTTGAAGTCCTTGGTGTGCATGAAGTAGTCGACACCTGCGAGCCACGCATTGTTGATAGGATAAGAAGCAGTGATACCACCGTTGTACTCTACTTGGAGCGAAAGGTTCTTGATAGCTGAGTTCTGCCAGAAGTTAAGGCAGCGTGCTATCTCGAAGTAAGTGCCACCAGGAGCCAAGTTCGGACCTGCAACGTGCTGGTCGTAGTTGAAGTCGTGGTCGATGAAGAAGTAGGTGTTGCCCCACTTGTCCTGCTTGAACATCTCAAGCGTGAGGGTTACGAACTTGCGGTCAGAGCCGAAATCATAAAACAACTGTGCGTTTACCTGTGCTTTGGCCTTGGCCGGTGCAATGAACATGATGGCAAGAATGGCCATCACGAGAGTCAATTTGTTGGCTTTCATTGAATTGTTATTTAAAATTGTTGTTGCAAAATTAGACATAATTTTTGAAATATTAAGCCTTCAACGTCCTAATAATGTACATTAATATACAATTATACGTGGCTCGGGATAAATTTCGGGTAAAAATGTGTAATTTTGCAATTAGAAACCAAACAAACGAATGAAATTATACACTGATGCCGAACTGGCACAAATCCTTGACAAGAACATATTTCACCGCATAGGCGAGGTGGCTGACGAATTGGGCGTAGAGTGCTATCTCGTAGGCGGATATGTGCGCGACATTTTCCTCGAACGTCCCACCAACGACATTGATGTAGTGGTGGTGGGAAGCGGTATCGATGTGGCAACAGCACTGCAGCACAAATTGGGAAAGAACCCGAAGACGGGCAGATGGCGCGCCCATCTGGCTGTATATCGCAACTTCGGCACGGCGCAGGTGAAGTATCACGACACCGAAGTGGAGTTTGTAGGCGCACGACGCGAGAGCTATGACCGCTCGTCGCGCAAACCTATCGTCGAAGACGGAACCCTGGAAGACGACCAGAACCGCCGCGACTTCACCATCAACGCTATGGCTGTATGCCTCAATCACGACCGTTTCGGCGAATTGGTCGACCCCTTCGACGGCATTTACGACCTTGAGGACGGCATAATACGCACTCCGCTCGACCCCGACATCACCTTCTCCGACGATCCGCTACGCATGATGCGCTGCGTAAGGTTCTCCGCCCAGCTGCGGTTCTACATCGACGACGAGACGTTTGAGGCTCTCGGACGCAACGCCGAACGCATAAAGATAGTGAGCGGCGAGCGTATTGCCGACGAACTCAACAAGATAATGCGCACCCCACAACCCAGTCGTGGATTCGTGGAGTTGCAGCGTTGCGGACTGTTGCAGCTCATCATTCCCGAACTCTCGGCTCTCGACGTGGTGGAGACACGCAACGGACGCGCCCACAAGAACAACTTCTACCATACGCTTGAGGTTGTAGACAATGTGGCAAAGCATAGCGACAACCTTTGGCTCAGATGGGCAGCGCTGTTTCACGACATAGGCAAACCCAAGTCAAAGCGCTGGGAACCCGCCATCGGATGGACGTTCCACAATCACAACTATCTTGGTGCTAAGATGATACCGGGCATTTTCCGCCGTATGAAACTGCCCATGGATGCCAAGATGAAGTATGTGGAGAAGATGGTAGACCTGCACATGCGCCCCATCGCAATAGCTGATGAGGAGGTGACGGATTCTGCCGTTCGCCGACTGATGAACGATGCCGGCGACGACATCGACGACCTTATGACGCTTTGCGAGGCTGACATCACGTCGAAGAACGAGGTGCGCAAGAAGCAGTTTGCTGAAAACTTCCGTATGGTACGCGTGAAACTTGCCGACCTGAAGGAGCGCGACTACAAGCGATTGCTGCAACCCGTAATCGACGGCAACGAAATAATGCAGCTCTTCAATATGCAGCCCTGCCGCGAGGTGGGACTCCTTAAGCAATATCTTAAGGATGCGGTGCTCGACAATAGGGTGCCCAACGAGCGCGAACCGCTTATGCAACTGCTCGTGGCGAAAGCCAAGGAAATGGGGCTTGAATTGAGATAATCCAAAACGAAAAGTAGGAGGCTATGGCGTCCCCGTCATAGTCTGAGCAGTTGGTTGGCGCATTACTAAATTAGTAATATAATGTGCTTTTTTGATTGCTCAGGCTATGGCGGGGACGCCATAGCCTCCTACGGTTTTTGACTGTTATATATTATAATGTGTCACTCTACATCATTTATGTGTCACTCCATATCATTTATGTGTCACTCCATATAATCGTTGCTACCAAATTCATGGACAATTCGTGATAATTCGTGACCCGAAAAAGCCTACAAATTATTCTTCTTCTTCATGCTCTGCTGCCTACGGTATTCTGTAGGCGACACTCCGAGATGACTCTTTGTGAACTTTCCGAAGAACGAGAGGTTGGGGAATTCCAATATGTCTGCAATCTCCTTTATCGACATATTCGAGTGACTCAGATAACGTTCGATGCTCTTCACCGTCGACTGGTGAATCCATTCCAGTGCCGTCTTGCCCGTCACCGTCTTCGACACGAACGACAGATACTTTGGCGTTATGCACAGTTCGTCGGCATAACGTTTCACCGAGCGCACCTTGCCTTCATTAGCCGAGAGCAGATCGGCAAACTTACGGAACAGCAGATTGGCCTGCTTTGTCTCGCCGCCGTCGTGCGAATACTGCACATGCGGAGCAATGATGGCAAACAGCTCGTACATAGCACACTGGAATAGGCTGTGCATTATCTCCTTGTGGAAGTAGCCGTGGGGCGACTTTATCTTATGCGCAATAATCGAGTAATACTTCGTGATGAGAGCCTGGCGCTCGTTGTCGAGACTGATAACGGGATTTGTGGCAACATATCCTATAAGGTCGAGCACGTCGCGGTTGATGCGCATGTTGCGTTCGGCAGCCGCATACGACAGTCCGAATATCCTCGACTCAAAGTCGGGCGAAATCATATAGTTGCTATACACATTGTTGGGCAGTCCTATCATCACCTCGCCAGCCTTGGCGGTGTATGTCTTTCCGTTGACGTCGCACTGCATACGACCCTTGACACAGTAAACCATCATAATCATGTCAAGCTTTACTGAGCCGTCTACCGACTTGCCTCCGAGATGCTCGAATATGACAATGTCGCCGTCGGAATAGTCAGCCACACCCCTTTCGAGGATGTAGTCGAGGTCGATTTTCTGTGCAGAGTTGTTGTTGATGTCCATATATGTTCCTCCTACATGTTTCTGTTATAACTATCGTTCCATTTTTTTCAACTACAAAGTTACTTGTTTTTACGTAAAAAAGAATAATATAGATGTGGGTTTTTATGTTATAATTTTCCTTTTGTGGAAAATATTATGTGTCACGATTATACAATTCGACCTATTAGACAATCTTTGTCGGAAGCAGAAAGAAATACGCAAAATACTCGAAAATAACATTTTAACGCCATTTTTGTTGACAAAAGACTCACAAATGTAAGTTGTTTATAATAAAAATTGTAACTTTGCAACCAAATTTCAGGAATAAGTTAACAAACAAATAAACATACAAGACATGAATGTAGCAATTGTTGGAGCGAGCGGAGCAGTAGGACAGGAGTTCCTTCGCATACTCGCAGAGAGAGAATTTCCAATTGACAACCTTGTGCTGTTCGGCTCAAAACGTTCTGCCGGAAAGAAATATACCTTCAAGGGCAAGGAGTATGAAGTGAAGCTCCTTCAGCACAACGACGACTTCAAGGACATCGACGTAGCCTTCACATCGGCTGGCGGTGGCACATCTAAGGAATTTGCCGACACCATCACCAAGTACGGTGCAGTCATGATTGACAACTCGTCGGCATTCCGTATGTGCGACGATGTGCCTCTGGTAGTGCCCGAGTGCAACGCCGAGGATGCCCTCAACCGTCCGCGCAACATCATTGCCAACCCAAACTGTACTACTATCATGATGGTAGTGGTGCTCAAGCCGCTTGAGGCTATTAGCCATATCAAGCGCATCCACATCGCAAGCTATCAGAGCGCAAGCGGTGCCGGCGCAGCTGCCATGGCCGAATTGCAGCAGGAATACAAGGAACTCGTCAACAACGAGCCTGTTACTGTAAGCAAGTTCCCCCACCAGCTCGCCTACAACGTGATTCCTCAGATTGACGTGTTCACCGACAACGGCTACACCAAGGAGGAGATGAAGATGTTCAACGAGACCCGCAAGATTATGCACAGCGACGTGCGCTGCTCGGCTATGTGCGTTCGCGTAAGCTCATTGCGCTCACATTCTGAGTCGGTATGGATTGAGACCGAAAGCCCCATCAGCGTCGAGGAGGCTCAGAAGGCTATCGCTGCCGCTCCTGGCTGTACGCTGAAGGACGATCCAGCCAACCTCGTTTATCCTATGCCGCTTGAAACAGCCGGCAAGGACGACGTATACGTTGGACGCATACGCAAGGACCTCGCCGACGACTGCGGACTCACATTCTGGCTCTCAGGCGACCAGATTCGCAAGGGTGCTGCACTCAATGCAGTACAGATTGCCGAGTATCTGCACAGCGTAGGACAAATCTAAACAGGGCGGCTGGAGTCGCTCTTGGAGTACGATATTTGTATTTCTAACCGCCCAAAACTGCGAGTTGAACGCACAAAGAAGTCTTTAGCCCGAAATTCGTGAGTTTTGCGCGTGCAGCATTATGTCGTTATGACACAGCGCGTTACGTGCCGTATGGGTGCGGATGTGCAATTTCAATAAACATAAAAGGAGTCCTTTTCGTAGCAAAAGGGCTCCTTTTTCGTTATAATTAAGCCTTCGTTGCATATCAAAAGTTGTCCTTTTGCCATGCAAAACGACCCCTTCTGCCATGCAAAAGGGGCTTTGTTGGTTGAAAACGGGGCTGCCGCCACCCTCAAAACCGATAAAACCGACTCTCGTAAACTCTAGAATCGATTTTTTGTTTGTAACGATTTTTTACTGCATGTACAATATTTGCATCATGCATGATGGCACTCGAAGCCTGCTGTATGCGCTGTTTAAAAATAGCAAAAAAAAGTTGACAGCATATCTGCATTCGCCAAATTATATGTATCTTTATGCTGACAAAACAAACAGGTTCGTTGAATCAATTTTAAACTAATATATAATATGTATACTTTTGCGTTGCTAAAAACAACCAAGATGAACTATCGCAAGGAACATATCATATACACTATGATGTGGATAGCATTGTACCTTTCGCCGCTTATGAGTATTTACATACGCATGTCGGTCAATCCTCATATAGTTTTTTCATGGGATGAGATAATAAACGCATGGGTATTCAATACCGTGTGGATTATACTGTTTGCCATACACAACTTTCTGCTTGTGCCTTTGCTTATCATCAAGCGTCGCACAGGACTCTACGCGGCATTGGTAGTGGCGCTGCTCGTTGCCACAATGTTTACACTCAGCGCCATTCGACCCTCACACAGAAAGATGCGCCATGCTACCCAAAGCTATGAATGTTGCGAGTACGGCTGCATGGATGCCCAGATGATTCCGCCTAAGCAGCAAACATTCTCAATGAGAGAAGACGCTCCGCTTGTAATGTTCGGACCGGGTGAGGTGGTGGCTTTCTTCGGCGGACTGCTGCTTATGGGCATGAATCTCGGCGTGAAGCTCTACTTCAGGTCGCAGGAAGCTACAAAGGCTATAGCGCAGATAGAGAAGCACGCCCTCGAACGGCAGTTGCAATACCTTAAGTATCAGGTCAATCCGCACTTCCTGATGAATACGCTCAACAACATACACGCTCTTGTCGACATCGACCCCGAGCGTGCCAAGGCTTCGATAGTCGAACTCTCGAAGCTGATGCGCTATGTACTGTACGAGGGAAACAACAAGCTCACGTCGCTCTCGCGCGAGGTTCAGTTCCTGCACAACTATGTCAGGCTTATGTCGATGCGCTATTCGGGCAATGTACGCATCTCGCTCGACGTGCCGGAGACATTGCCCGACAGCATGCTGCCGCCGCTACTGCTTGTCATCTTCGTCGAGAATGCCTTCAAGCATGGCATAAGCTATCGCAACAAGTCGTTCGTTGAGATAAGCCTGAAGCCCCAAGCCGACCGCCTGCTGTTCGACTGCCGCAACAGCCGTCAGCAAAATACGCAAGACGAAAACATGAAGGGAGGCGTCGGGCTGAGCAACGTGCGCCGCCGACTCGACCTGCTCTTCCCCGGTAATTACACATTAGACATAAAGGAACAAGAAGATACGTACGCCGTACATCTGGACATACCGCTTACCAATTGACAAGCTTATAGCCAAACAGGCAAATTCATAACAATGATCAAGACTCTCGTTATCGACGACGAGCCGCTCGCATTGCAGCAGCTCGCAGCTTACGTCAGGAAGATACCTTTTCTCGACCTTGTAGCCGAATGTCAAAGCGCCATCGAGGCACGCGACATAATAAACAATGAAAGAATTGACGCCATCTTTGTCGATATCAATATGCCCGACATGAATGGCATGGACTTTGTGCGCTCGCTGGCAGCGCCGCCGCTTGTGGTTTTCACCACGGCTTATTCGGAATATGCGGTGGACGGATTCAAGGTTGATGCCGTCGACTATCTGCTCAAGCCTTTCGGACTCGACGACTTCAAGCGTGCTGCCATGCGTGTGAAGCACCGCTTCGAACTCGAAAATCCTACTACTGCCGAGCCTACCGACTATAATGCAGCTGTCAATGCAGCCCCGTCGGTATCTGACGCAAGTTCTGCCGTTCACAGTGGAGTATCTTCCGACGACGAGTCGATATTCCTCAAGACCGAGCATCGAATCGTAAGGGTCGACATTGCCGACATACGCTACATCGAGGGAATGTCCGAGTATCTGAAGGTTCACATCGAGGGCCAGCACCCCATAGTCATGCTGTTCAGCATGAAGAAGATGGAAGAGCGGTTGCCCAGCCACTTCCTGCGCATACACCGGTCATATATTGTCAATATGAGGCATGTACAGGAAGTGACCAAGAACCGCATCGTGATGGATCCGGACACCTATCTGCCCATAGGAGATATGTATAAGGAACCGCTTTCGGCTTATCTCGCCGACAAATACTTCGGACGCTAAGGCCTCAGTACGGCACCCTCCTGGCGCTTTCCGTCCATCATTATCTTCAGCGGGCGGGCAAAACGCACTACGCGCACATGTTCGGTCTCCATCACCGAGGGCATTGCGTCGAGCTCGCTCTTGCAGAAGAATCCTTCACCACGGTTCTCGTCGATGGTGAAGTAGCCCACGCCAAACGACGTGAGGTTCTGGAAGAAGTGCGTACCTTGGCTCGGGTCGACACGATAGTTCTTCAGAGCCACTTCCACTATTACGCGTGCTGCCGATATGTGGGGCCACTTTACGGGTATTCCGAGCCATGAGTCGCTCGAACCCCAGCGTCCCGGTCCTACAAGCACGTAGTTTGTGCCGCTGTCAAGATACGTTTTGTTTATCTTTTCTATTTCGCGTGCTATCATTGGATTGTCCGATGCCGTGAAGCGGTCGTCGGTTTTCACATACACTATATCCGTAACGTCTTCCGTAACGCCGTGTCCCAGCGAGTTGTGCGAGCGCAGAATGCAGTCGGCATCGGGCACGGCCGCCACGTCTTCGTCAAGCATTTGCTTGGAGTCGACGATGGGTCGTATCTGCAGCAGATACAGCGCTCCCTTGCGGTCGGAGTTGATGTTGCACGCAAACTCTATTTCTACGGGGCGTCGCATCGACTCAGCTCCATACTTCATCGACAACTGTAGCAGCTGTGGCAGAGGAAAAACGCCGTGCTGCAACACCGAGGCGAAGGTTATAACCTTGCGCCCGCCGTCGTATATTCCGTCGCGTATCACCTGGTCGTATGGGTCGTAGGTCGAGGCAATGTAGTTGAGCGAATTGTCGCGCTCAGCCTCCTTCACCTTCAGGTTGAGTATGTTGAATCCGTCGTCCACCTTGAAGTCGTTGCCCACGTGGCGAGTGTCCAGGGCGTAGAAGCGTGTCTGTGTCTCGCGCAGAGCCGTGTCCAGCTCGCTGGTCTGCAATATCTGGTTGGGATGATAGGGCGAAACGCGCAGCGTCTGACCTCCGTCCACAATGTATTTGCCCAGTCCCAGTGCCAGCGATGCTATGCCGTCTTCGGCACGTTCGTCACCGATAGGGTAGTAGTTGAGCGATCGCAGCACACCCGATATGTTGGGATAGTAGCGTCCGTCATACTGCTTGCCCACCACTTCTTGCAGAATCACAGCCATCTTCTCCTGGTCTATCACGTTGCTCGTAGCCGTCATGTACGCCTTCGAGTCCTTATAGTATACCGATGCGTACACACCCTTGATGGCACATGCCAGCATTTCGAGCATGGCATACTTGTCCTCAAGATACGGAATCATATATGTGGAGTATATTCCGGCAAAAGGCTGATAGTGGGCATCTTCGAGCAGCGAGCTCGAACGTATGGCTATAGGACACTTCACCGCCTCAAAGAAGGTGAAGAAGTCGGCTATCAGCGAGTCGGGCAACTGTGCGTGCAGGAAGTGGCGCAGTATCTCGTCGTCCGAAGCGTCGCTCAGGGCTATCTGATACAGGTTGTTCTGATCCATGAATTGGTCGAACACGTCGGTGCAGAGCACTACGGTCTTGGGTATCTGCACGCTCGCTCCAGCAAACGTATTGAAGTCGGGATGAGTCTTGATGATGTTGTCGAGGAATGCCAGACCGCGTCCCTTGCCTCCCAACGAACCTTCGCCTATGCGTGCAAAGTGCGAGTAAGCGTCAAATTTCATGCGGTCGAACACAGCCACTACGCCCAGATTCTTCATGTGGCGATACTGCACGATGGCGTCGAATATGATTTCGCGGTGGGCGGTGATGTCCTTCAGACGGTCCCACGTTATCTTCTTCAGATACTCCGATACGGGGAAAATGGCTCTTGCCGAAAGCCAACGGCTCATGTGATTGCGCGAAATGTGATACAGCATCGAGTCGTCGGGTATCTTGAAGATGTTGTCCTGCAGCTCCTTCAGCGAGTGTATGCGCATTATCTCGGCCTTGGTCTTGGGGTCGCGGAATATGAAGTCGCCGAATCCCATGTGCTCCTCCATGATTGCACGCAGGTCGATCGACATCTTCTTCGAGTTCTTGTCGACAAAACGGAAGCCCTCTGCCTCTGCCTTTTCGCGATTGGCACTCTCCGTACTTTCCACTATCAGCGGCAGATAAGGGTTGTCCTTGTGTATATTGCGCAGCAGTTTGAGTCCAGCCTCGCTGTCCTTAACGCCGTCAATGGGGAATCGCACGTCGCTGATGACGCCCAGTACGTTGTCCGAATACTTGGTGTAGAGAGCCATTGCCTCCTCATAGTTGCGCGCAAGCACCACTTTGGGGCGTCCGCGCATTCGAAGTGTGGCGGCATGGCGGTTGAGCGCCTCGGTAGAGAAGCGTTTGCTCTGAGCCAGGATGTAATTATAGAGGTTGGGAAGTATGGAGCTGTAGAAGCGTATGCTGTCCTCCACAAGCAGCAACATCTGCACATTGCCCTCCTGAATGTCGTGGTCGAGGTTCATTTTGTCCTCAATGAGTTTTATAATCGACAATATCAGGTTGGTATTTCCAAGCCAGCAGAACACGTAGTCGAATATCGACAGGTCCTCGTTCTCCATTCGTTTCGTGATGCCGTGCGAGAATGGCGTCAGCACCACGCAATGAATCTTGGGAAAACCAGCCTTGATGTCGCGCGCCACCGAGAATGCGTCGTTGTCGGCATTGCCCGGCATACATATCACAAGGTCGATATTCATGGTGCGCAGCACCTGATAGGCTTCCTCCGACGTGCTCACCTGCGTGAACGTAGGCGGATAGCGCAGTCCCAACTCAACGTATTCGTTGTATATTTTCTCCTCAACACGTCCGTCGTCTTCAAGCATGAAGGCGTCGTAGGGATTGGCTACGATGAGCACGTTGTATATGCGTCGCATCATAAGATTCACGAACGTCACGTCTTTCAGGATAAACTTGCTGTATTCTTGCGGTATCATAGATTTAGTTTCCTCCTATGTCTTTTTTAGGTGTTTAACAATACAAATTTACACATTTAATTATAAAATCAGTAATTTTGCACTGACAAACATTTAATTAGCTTTACACTTATAGGTTTATGACACGTATATTGATTGTTGAGGACGACATTGCCTTCGGAACAATGATGCAGACATGGCTTAAGAAGAAGGGATTTGATGTGGACAAAGCCACGTCGGTAGGCGCTGCCGTGCGCCTCATCGGGGACAAGCCGGCATACGATCTTGTGCTCAGCGACCTCCGTCTGCCCGACCGCGACGGCTTGGAACTGCTCGCATGGATGCACAAGAACAATATGCTTATCCCGTTTATCGTCATGACCAATTATGCCGAAGTGCAAAACGCAGTATTGGCTATGAAGTCGGGCGCGGCCGATTATATAGCCAAACCCATTCAGCCCGACATCCTTCTGAGCAAGATTAAGGATGCGCTGAAGAATGCGGATAATGCAACGGCAGCTGCAACGACACCAACAAACAATACAACAACAACACCTCAACACCACAACACCACAACAAGACACATCGAAGGAAACAGCGAAGCGTCCCGCCAGCTCTACAGCTACGTCAGTCTTGTCGCACCAACGCCTATGTCTGTGCTCATTCTCGGAGCCTCTGGCACTGGCAAGGAATACGTAGCTCGTCGCATACACGAGCAGAGCCAGCGTGCCGGCAAACCTTTCGTGGCACTCGACTGTGGCGCCATACCGCGCGATGTGGCTGCATCTGAATTCTTCGGACACAAGAAGGGCGCCTTCACAGGAGCCGATGCTGACAAGTGTGGAGCCTTTGAGGCTGCCAATGGCGGAACTTTGTTTCTCGATGAGGTGGGCAATCTGAGCTACGAAGTACAAGTACAGCTGCTGCGAGCGCTACAGGAGCGTCGCGTCCGTCCGTTGGGCGGCATCGAGGAGCGTCCCATCGACATTCGTCTTGTGGCTGCCACCAACGAGAATCTGGAGCAGGCTGTGGCTGAAGGACGTTTCCGTGAAGACCTATACCATCGTCTTAGCGAGTTCACTATATACATGCCTCAGCTCTCAGAGCGTGGCACCGACCTCTTTCTTTTTGCCGACCTCTTCGTACGTCTTGCCAACGAAGACCTCTCGCGCAACGTTGAAGGCTTCGAAGCACGAGCCGCCGAGATGCTCGCTTCGCACACTTGGCCAGGCAATTTGCGCGAACTCAACAACGTCGTCAAGCGTGCCGTACTCGTGGCTCGCGGCCCGTACATCACGCAAGAGGAGCTGTCTGCCGCTATGGGCCCCGTGCGTCAGGAACCCATCACAGCCCTTCACGATGCCGATGCCGAACGCCAGCGCATACTCAATGCACTACAGCAATGTGGCGGAAACAAGTCGAAGGCAGCACGAATGTTGGGCATCGACCGTAAGACGTTATATAACAAACTGGGGTAATCCACACATTTATTGTGGAAAAATTCCACACTTATTCCACACTTTCTACACATTTCCATAATAGTACGAAAACGTTGGTTTTCTTCTTGTGTGTTGATTGTCAATACATTATGCAACGGACGTGTCTTTTTGGCACGCCCGTTGCATTTTATTAAGCGAACGGCACAACAACAATACAGTTCTACACAACGAACAGTTGTTGAAGCCGTGATTCGATTTCGCATATTAATAATAACAATTTAAAAAATCAACAATTATGAAGAAGTTAGTTTTCGCAGCAATCGCAATGATGGTAATGGTATCGGCAAGCAACTCATTTGCTACCAAGTCAGCAACATCTATGAAGGGCTACAACACTGCAGTAGCAGACACTACCGACACTACCAAGACCGAACCGGTAGCAGATACTACCAAGACTGAGCCTACAGAGGAAACTACAGAGCCTGCTAAGGAAGGTGCTCTCGACCTCTCTCTCTTCATCGCTAACGATACTGTAGACGTTGATTCTACTGCAACCGATTCTACAAAGACACCGTCTACACCCGCAACACCGGTTAAGCCAGAGACAGTTTAACAACCCATTAATTAGAAACGAACATAAGAATAAAAAGCATAGTAATAGAATAAGGTAAAAAGCTATTGTCTTAAGGATTGTAAACCGCTGCCACATAAGCTGCACTAATGCTGCTGAGTGGTGGCGGTTTCGCATTTATATACTTGCCAAAACTTGCTAAACTTGATGTGCGTATTGCTGCTATGTCCGAATAATTCCGTAACTTCGCACTCAATAAAAACAACAACTTTCACGTATGAACTACCGCACGTTACGTCTGAAGATAATCACAGGCTATGCCATACTTGCCATTGTGCTCGTGTTTGCAGCGCAGATGGTGTACGACAGTACGCGTTCGCTGACTGATCTCAACAATGCTTCGGAGCGACTTATGGAGCGACGCAACATTGTCGACAGCCTTGTTTATAGCATGCTTGATGCTGCCAATGCCGAACGTTCGGTGATGATGGGCGACACGCGGCAATGGCAACGCTTCTCGTCTTCGCTCGCCGAGTCGCAGCGCAAGGCTATGCAGCTGAAGCAGCTTGTGTCCGATTCGGTCAAGGCGATGCGCATGGACACGCTTGCCAACCTTCTTGCTGCCAAGCGCGACAATGCCATGATGGTGCTGAACATACTTGCTGATGCTTCGGGCGATGCTGTCTATGCCCGCAAGGTGCACGACTTGCAGAGCGGACGCGACTCGGTGGTGATTCATCCAAACGAGATTACCAGTGCCAACAACCGCGAGACGGTTTACAATATAGTCAGTACCCGACGCGGATTCTTCCGCCGATTGAGCGATGCCTTTCGTCGACAGCGCTCCGACACCATAGCCACTACGATGCAAAGCGGACGTACCGACTCCACAGCCATGGCGCAGGGCATCAACATTGCCGACTCGGTGGCTGAGGTTCTTGCCGACATCCATCATGAGATAAAGCGTGCCGACACTCGCCGGCAGGATGCTATCGACAACCGCACGCGTTCGCTCAAGCTTGTCAGCATACAGTTGGCGTGGCGTACCGGACAGATGCTTGAGGACATTCAGAGCGACGAGCACAACGCTATGCAGCGTGCCATCAAAGCCGACATGCAGGCACGACGCTCTACGATGATGAAGATTGCCATGCTGGCATTGCTTGCCATTGGTGCTGCTATTGTGCTGATAGTCTACACGCTGCGCGATATTCGTCGCCAACGACGCGATCACGAGCGCATAGTAGAAGCCAAGAACGAGACCGAACGGCTCATGCAGCAGCGCCAGCGACTTCTGCTTACCATCACACACGACATCAAGGCGCCCGTAGCTTCTATATCCGGATTTATAGCTTTGCTCCGCGAGTGGGTCAGTCAGCCCAAGCCCGTAGCCTATCTCGACAGCATACGTTCGTCTGCCGAACATCTTCTGCAACTCGTGGGTGCTCTGCTCGACTATCATCAGCTTGAGAGTGGCAAGGCAACGACGCATGCCGTGAGCTTCAATCCTGCCCGGCTTGTAAGCGACTGCGCCACACAGGCACGTCCCGTTGCCAACAACAAGAGCCTGGAAGTGGTGTGCAGCCTTCGTACCGGTGCCGACTGCGTATGTCAGGCTGATGCTTTCCGCATACGTCAGATTATGAACAATCTTATAGGCAATGCCGTGAAGTACACCGACCGTGGCACAATTACCGTGTCGGCTGCGCTCAACGGCTCTCAGCTCACTATGAGTGTGGCTGATACGGGTAGCGGAATGACCGAGAGCGAACAGCAGCGCATCTTCAACGCCTTCACCCGTCTGCCCGATGCACAGGGCAAGGAGGGTGTAGGTTTGGGATTGTCCATAACCCGCGAGGCGGTCAACATGCTTGGCGGAACGATTCGTGTGGCTTCACAAAAGGGCAAAGGTTCGAAGTTTACCGTTACTCTTCCGGTGACCGTCGACACCGTTCAGTCTGCCCAACCTGCAACAATTGCCGGAAATACAGTCCCTAACGTGGCTGACAATCCGACCCCTAACATAATAAATCCTGCTTCTATCGCAGCCAGTCCAGCCCCTGATATGGCGTGCGTCAAGTCTTCGTCGCACCCGATAAAGGTCGTTATCGTTGATGACGACCGCTTGCAATTGCAGCTATTGGGCGAGATGATGGCTCGTATGGAGAATATCTGTCTCGACATTCACGTCACGTCGAGTGCCGATGAGGCTATAGAGATGATAGGCCGATTGCGTCCGCAACTGGTGTTTACCGATATAGAGATGCCGCAGATGAGTGGTCGTGAGATGCTTCGGCGTATTGACCGCAATGGAATAAAGACCGTTGCCATAACCGCCCACGACCAAAGCATACACACCGAACTGCGTGCCGAGGGCTTCGATGCTTGTCTTTTCAAGCCGTTCAATGTTCAGACGCTTGCTGCCACGTTGTGCCAGCTTACTGGCATTGCTCCCAGCGTTAGCGTTCCGACTGCATCAGCATCCAGCGCCAGACACGACGCCACTCTCTTCGCACCCCTCCTTGTTTTTGCCGAATGCGATGCCGAAGCCGAGCAACAGATTATTGCAGACACCCGCAAGTCGATTGCCGATTATCTTTCAATGCTCAACGATCCCAACGACACCGCATCCATAGCCAAGGCAGCCCACAAAGCCATGCCGCTCCTTAAGATGCTGATGCCCGATGATGTAGAGTGGCTGGCCGATCTGACTCCAGAAAGAATCGGACAGACTGACGAAGCGAAGCGAAAGAAGCTGTATGAGAAGTTTAAGGGAGTGTTGGAAAAGATATAACCAACACTACCTCAACAGGGGCAAAGCCCCACAACATCACAACTTGTGGGCAACGCCCCCTAAACTCCCCTTCTTATCTCCTTAGGCGTATATCCATACGTCTTGCGGAATGCGTGGTAGAAGCTTGAGGTATGTTCGAATCCGCAGCGGAAGGCTATTTCGTCGGCACTCAGTTTGGGATTTGTCTCGAGCAGATAGCGGGCGCGCTTCATCTTTATTTTCAGAATGAACGTTGCGGGCGAATTGCCCGTCAGCGTTACAATCTTGCGATGGAACTGCCGCGAACTCATGCAAAGCTTCTCTGCCAATGCGTTCACGTCGAGCTGTTGCTTGTCGAGCAGCAGATAGATATAGTCCACAGTCTTGGCGAGGAATCGTCGTTCGGCATCCGTCAGTTCCATCTCCTTCTCCTCCTTCTTGTTGCTTGTGGTTTTCTCGCTGAACTTGTTGCGCAGCGAGTTCTGTCGGTTGATGAGCTGTTCGATGATGGTGCGCAGTTCGTCCATGCTGAACGGCTTGGTCAGATAGGCGTCGGCACCGGCTTCAAATCCCTCAATGCGTTCCTGCTCCGAAACCTTGGCTGTTACTATTATAATAGGTATATGGTTTATAGCCTTGTTGCTTCTTATCTTGCGACACAATTCCAGTCCGTCCATTCCGGGCATCATAATGTCGGTAATGATAATGTCTGGCACGATGTCTTTTGTCTTTTGCAGTCCGTCGTTGCCGTTCGTAGCGTAAGCCACCGAATAGTCTCCCGCCAGCTGTCCGCCAATGAAGGCTGCAATGTCGTGGTTGTCCTCAATGATGAGTGCTGTGTATTGGCTGGCCTTGGCGTCGCTGTCTTTCAGTTCCTTTTGTTCTACAGGCGTCACGGGGTCGAATTCCATGTCCTTCTCTTCCAGTTGCACGTCGCAATTGTTGGTTATTGCTATTTCTATATGGAATTTCGTGCCCTTGCCCACTTGGCTTTCCACGCTGATAGTGCCGTGTACCGACTCCATAATATGCTTCACCAGCGACAGTCCCACACCCGTACCCAGGTTCTGCGAGTCGGACGGTCCCTGATAGAACGCCTTGAACACGTTGTCCATGGTCTTATTGTCCATACCCTCGCCCGTATCGTTCACGTCAATGTGCAGGATATTGCCCACGCGCACTACATACACGTCAACCTGTCCTAATGCGTGTGTGAACTTGAATGCGTTCGACAGTAGGTTGTCAATCACCTTGTGTGCATAGTCGGGCACAAAGTCCATCACCACATTTTCGTCACCATGCATTCGCAGGGTTATGTCCTTGTTTCTTGCATAAGTGTTGTAGGAGGCCACAACCATTGAAATGTAGGTAGTGATGTCGCCGTTGCGCCATTTCAGATTGTTAGCATTCGATTTTATCTTCGATATGTCGAGCAGTTGGTTTACGAGTTTCAGCTGTCCGTTGCCATGTATTTCTATGTCGCGTGCGTATTGCTTCACCTCCTCATTCTTGCTCTTGCGCAGCACTTGGCTCAGTCCGAGTATAATGGTGAGCGGTGTTCGGAATTCGTGTGTGATGTTGGTGAAGAAGGTCTCGCGCATTTCGGCGAGTTTCTTCAGTGCCAGATGGTTGCGTCGGTGAATGCGTTGTATGTATATGAACATGCCTATTGCGCCTAACAGTATGGTCACTACTATGCTGAATATGATGGCATAGGCAGAGCGTAGGTTTCGTTCGCTCTTCAGGCTGAGTTGCGCCTCGTTCATGTCTTTGGCCTGTCGGTTGCGTTCAATGAGCAGTCCGGCGTTTTGTATACGGTTCATTTTCTCCATATCCATTATGCTGTCGTGCATGTCAGCCGCCTTTTCGTGCCACTCAAGTGCAGCCCTCGTGTCGCCCATGCGTTTGTATAGCTTGTAGTAGAGCGAGTATATTTCAGCCTTATGTTCGGTCGACTTGATATTCTGGGCTATGCCTCGTGCTGTGTCGAGATAATGCAGCGCCTTGTTGTAGTTGCCGGTCTTTACGTATATGCCGGCAAGGGCGATGAGCGGATTTATGGCGTGCCACTCGTCTTTCATGGCCTGCATAGGCGTCAGCGCTGTTTCGTATTCGTTGATAGCTTTACTGTAATTGTTGTTCTTCTCGTACAGTTCGCCGAAGTATATATGACAAAGCGAAATGCCGAGTTGGTTGTTTATCTGCAGGTTCAGTCCCATCGACTTGCGGAAGTAGGCAAAAGCCGAGTCTGTCAGTCCTCTTTGGCGGAATATGGAGCCTATGTTGGCGTAGTTTATGGCTTGTCCCAACGGGCTGTTCAGTTCGCGTTCGCCCGCCAGTGCCAGTCGCAGAGCGCTGTCGGCACGTGCATAATTGCCGAGAGTAAGGTATATGTTGCCCAGTCCGTTGAGTGCTACAACGCGGTTTTTGCGTGCTGTGAACGATGAGTCGGTAGACGCTTTGCATATGGCATACGCCCTATAGTGATAGTCTTGCGCTATGTCGAGCACCCCCATGCGTCGGTAGTCTGTACCGATATTGTTCAGAGCCTGCACCATTTCAAGCGTATCGCCTATGGCTTCGGCTTGTTTCAGTCCCTCGTTGTGTGCTTTCAGAGCCTCGTCAAATCGGCTTTCGTTGCGCAGATGTTTGCCTATTTCTCTGTATGCGATGATGCTGCCCAGCATATTGCCCTCGCTTTCCATGCGTTTCTGCAGGATGGAGAGTGTGTCTATATTGTGCGAAGAGGCTATGAGGCTGTCGAGAGTCTTACGTTCGGCATGCGTATTGGTAGCCGGTTTCTTTCCGCAAGAAACCAGCAGCAGTATGATCAGGCACCACAATGTGGCAGTCGGTATATGTCGAGGGTTATACATAGATTCTAAGTTTTGTCTGTGTTTTGTGCATGTGTTTTGCAAAGATAGTGCAAACCGAGCGCAATGAAGCTTGCTTCAATTGCCGAGGTGCAGCCTATCTTATGCAAAGATAGTGCAAATATAGCGAAATATGAAGAAGAATCAGACAATTTTATATAGAAACATACAAAGCCCTATACAACCCCCCCACAAAGCC
>NZ_JADYUF010000019.1 GCF_021531655.1 Leyella stercorea
TAAACAGAATCCACATAGCCACTTTTCTACCGTTTAGAGCGTATAATACTGATAATCAACTAATAATAGATACGGCAGTTGTTCTGGCTTAACAAGCATTACAATCCCTTCTTCTGTTACCTCTTTGGGTAGTAGCTGCTTTGCCGGTTGTACAGGCTTAGCAAGCATCACAATCCCATCTTCAGTTACTTCTTTGGGTAAATGGTGCTTTTCTGACTGTTCAAACTTGACAAGCATCACAATCCCTTCTTCTGTAACTTCTTTGAGTGAAGGTTGCTTTAGTGGCTGTTCTGGCCTAACAAGCATCACAATCCCTTCTTCTGTAACTTCTTTGGGTAATAGCTGTTTTTATGAATGTTATGGCTTAACAAACATTACAATCCCTTCTTCTGTTTCTTCTTTGGGGTATAGCTGCTTTGAGAAGTGTTTTGGCTTAACAAGCATCACAATCCCTTCTTCAATTACTTATTTGGGTAGTATGTGCTTTTATGATTGTTCTGGCCTAACAAGCATTACAATCCCTTCTTCTGTTACTTCTTTGGGTGGTTGGTGCTTCGAGGAATGTTCTGAACTTAAAAAAGTCACATTCCAAGGCAAGCTTCCCAATAATACTATAAATTGTAGCTTGCTCTCTACTTGCATCATCTATGTTCCCAAGGCTTATCTTCAGGACTACAAGGATGTATTGGGTAGTAAGTACTCTTATATTTATGCATTAAAGGATAGTGAGTCTGGCGAACAGAAGCCTGAGCAATGTGCAGTTCCTGCCATTTCGTATGCTGACGGCAAATTGACATTTGCCTGCTCTACACCCAACGCCGAGTATCACTACACCATTACCGACTCTGATATTGCATCGGATGCATATTGCCAGGACGGAACAGTAAAGCTTTCGGCTGCTTACAACATCTCGGCTTACGCCACAGCCGACGGTTACAAGCCTTCTGACAAGGCTACTGCAACCCTCTATTGGGTGGAAGCCAATCTGCAGAACAACCCCACCAATATCAATCAGACAGCCACTCGCGGCATCATCGTTACTTCAAACGACGGTATCGTAACGCTCTCGGGTCTCAACAATGACGAGACTGTACGCTTCTATACAGTAGACGGCAAGCAGCTGGGTGCTGCCAAGGCTGTCAATGGCGCAGCATCGCAAGCCGTGTCAGAATCTGTTGTCATCGCCAAAATGGGCAATCAGACCATCAAGATTGCTGTAAAGTAAAAAATATTCAAAAAGCCATCCCTTTAATTGAGGGATGGCTTTTATATTGTCTGATTAGCAGCAAATGTTTTCTTCTCTACAATCTTATATGGATTTTTCAGTAATGTCTTGTCAAAGAAGCAAATTTGAATCTTATCAGCTTTGCCTAAAACCAACTTGTCTCCAGGAAATCTGACAACAGTCTTTTCAATGGTGTATGGGTGCGGCCAAACCCTTATAGCCTTATAATCAAACTCAGATAACTTTTTCATATAAGTGAGTACCACGGGAAAACTTACCGATTTTGTATTTAATTTAGCTTTGATGAATTCGGCACATGCTACAAATTCATCAAAATGCTTCATATCACCAACCAAATCATATAGCAAAGGTGAATGTTGGTCATACGTTGTGTGACAAATAATATATCCTTTTTGGCTGTAAACGGTATCTCCCCACCATTGAGCGTCTGTAATTCTTGTGTCCCAAAAATAATATCCCTCGCCAAGCCACGGCTCTTTTACACCACTTTTGGGTATGCCATTATCATCCCGTACATAACAAAAGAATGGACCATGTTCTTCAACCTCCCCATAGTTCTGTCGATCTTCGAGCGTCTGATATATGTCCGTATCTCTCATTACACTTAATCAATAATTTGGGTTTGTTTTTTTAGCTTTTCAGTAAGTCCCATTAGATTTACTGTAGGCAAAACAACAGGCTGAACATTTGCCTGCAAAGATATTGTGCTCACAAAAGCTCTAACGTATGGGAATATAATAGCAAGACTATTTGGATAAAAATAATCAGGTATATCTTCAATAGAGACCTTATTACCGAAAGAGAAAAAAGCTTCGCATGAAACTTTTACGACTTCTGTACCAGTCTCAACACATTCTACTGTAACATCAAACACTAAATCATAGTGTGCGTTTTTTGCATAAAACACACCTTTGGGATTGAAAGAAATATTCAACTCTGCATCATTGGGGATATTAAAATCCAATGATGCTTTTGTAAAGCGATAATTATATAATTTAAAAGCTGCCTTTTCCATATTTCCTTGTCTTATGCCGCAAAATAATACTGTGCATCTACAGCAAATCCATGATTCCCAGAATCTACTGACACATCATATCTGTGCGTTTCATTTTTAGATACAGAATTTGAATACGACACAGCAATACCAAATTGTTCCTTTACAAATTTGGCATACTCAATGACATCGGGACCAATCTCATTGAGATACTTTATCTCTTTCCAATCATTATCAAGAACTTCCTTCGGAGTGTTCTCGAAATAATTTTTAAGACTTTCAAAAAGATTACCCATAATCAATGTGTTTAATTGTTTTATAATGCAAAGTTATTGCTTTTATTTGTTAAAACGCCATTTTAATGTTGTCGGTTATCTACTTATACGAATATTTAACATAAAATGTCCTTAAAAGTCACAAAAGTATACCGATGGCAAGCTGACATTTGCCAGCTCTACACCTAACGCTGAGTATCACTACACCATCGCCGACACAGATATGGCATCGGATGCGTATAGCCAGGACGGCATAGTAAAGCTTTCGGCAGCTTACAACATCTCGACTTACGCCACAGCCGACGGTTATAAGGCTTCTGACAAGGCTACGGCAACCCTCTATTGGGTGGAAGCCAATCTGCAGAACACCACTACCAATATCAATCAGGCAACTACTCGCGGCATCATCGTTACTTCAAACGACGGTATCGTAACGCTCTCAGGTCTCAACAATGACGAGACCGTACGCTTCTTTACAGTTGACGGCAAGCAGCTGGGTGCTGCCAAGGCTGTCAATGGCACAGCATCGCAAGCCGTGTCAGAATCTATTGTCATCGCCCAAATGGGCAATCAGACCATCAAGATTGCTGTAAAGTAAAACACTCAAGTTTCGGATTTAGAATTCATTCAGTCATAGCATCGGCTATAAAGAGTTGTTGAAATAATCATTAGGCTTATATAAGGATGGGCTGGCAGGTTGCAGAGTGAAATCGCAATCTGTCAGCCCATAATTTATTGTGTATCCAGCAACGATAGCAGACATCTATCCACGTATGACGAGCATTCACGACAGCAGCCTATTTGACGGTAGCTTTGCAATGGACTTCATCAATTATGGCGACAAAATTATCTATTGTGCTATGTACCTGTATGTTGGCTACATCAACGAGGCAACCAACTTTGCTGAAAGCCAAGGTGGAGGCGGTAGCGATACCAAAGATTGGGGACGTGACAAGGACGAAGATGAAATAGAATGGATAAGACGGTGTTTGCGACAGGCGACAAAGATGATGAAGCCAATGAAGAGAAAAGGTTTGAGTAGATAAAATATTAAGGGAGGAGCGCATTTCGAACACGCCCCTCCCCAATTATTTTACAACTCGCAATGATCTTGCGAATCACTATCCTTAGTAACGACTTGAATAGTGAGACGAGTGTGAGCTATGCGAGCTGTGAGAACTGTGAGAAGAATGAGAACTGTGCGAATAGTGACCCGCAAGAGAACTCTTTACCATGTCAATGGCTTTCTGCAAGACCAAAGGCTGGTTCTTCTGTTTCTCAATTTGTGTTGTTTCGTCATTATTGCCCAATACGTTCATGATGTTATCAGAAACGTTGGCGCAATAACTCGTTGTAGCGATAAATGCCGAAACAAGCAAAAACATAAGTCTCTTCATTGATACCTCCGTTTTTAAATTTGACAATATTGTTAACAATTCACTCTGTACATGAATTTGTACATTCTATTTTGTGGATATGTGTACTTATGTTATTTTTATTTGTCGAGAAGAAACCTCCACATTCATTTCTAAGAACACATCCGTCGCAGACTGGAAGATAGACATCTTTCCATTCACTAATTGATTGCTTTGCAAATGGACGTAATTCTGGTGGAAGCACACATAATTGAGCATTGTAGATATAAGTCGTTATACCTCTGTCGTTCAACAGAAGTACAGCTTCTCTCAACTCATTATTATAACTATATGGGTCGATCCACAAGTCTTTTAAATTCGTCTCTGCCAACCCCGTAGTTTCCATCTGCATAAAAGCTACCTGAGTGACAAATGGGAAATTATGGTAGATATAATCGGCTAATTGCGGCAAACGCTTATATGTCTGATTGTGAATAACAACTCGCAAACCTATTTGTTGCCCGAACTGTGCCAAATTATACAAACCTTGAACCGTTTTGTAAAACGTCTTAGCTCCTACTATATGGTTATGGATAGAAGCTATATCTGAAAAGATAGGAATGTCTATTTGTAAATCATGATGGTTGCAAGCTGCTAACTTTGCAGCGTAGTCAATATCAGCAAATTTCACTCCATTGGATAGTATGCTTATGGCTGCTTTAGGACATGATTTTTTTATTTGGCGTATAATCTCAAATAATCTGTCACCAATCATAGTTGGCTCACCACCTGTAATTCCGACTTCTTGTGTATTCTTATCGAACAGTTTAATCAAATCTAGATTAAAATCTGTTCTGTCCTTCTCTTGCTGCACTGGAGGTTGAGGACACATGATACAACGATGATTACAACGAGCTGTAGCAAAGATTGCATTGGATGCAGAATTGATTTCATATAGAAAACACACATCTCCATTAGGGGATATGTTTATCACATCACCTTCATTGAAGTCTGAAATATTGTCAACTTTTATGCATGGTGTAGATATCTTGTCTGAGAAATCATGTGCTGAAATGATAGCCTTGTAACCTTTAGGCGTACTCTGCTCATTGGTCACAAGGATATATGCTGAACGGTTAAATATATTTTTACCGCTAAGTGTTACTCGTCCAAGAAGTTCCTCTGCGTTAGAGTTGTATAACGAATTTAATTGTTTCATATCTCACTATTTTATCCAAGACCAAAATATTCTATTTATCTCGGGATCATGTCTTTGAAGAAGTTCAAAGAGATAATGCATAATGGCTTTATTCTTCTTACACATCTCGTTTGTAGGACGATGACCAACCATATCTCCTTGCTCTGACATGTTTCTTACTGGGTCTGCACCACAGTAAGGTTGGAATACGCATTCTGCGCACTCCGGCAAGCACTCATTACAAGCATTACTGATTATCTCATGCAGTTTTTCTCCATTGAACATGCATTGGTATGAATCCTCATTTACATTGCCAAGTCTGAAATAATAGTTTTTGAATCGAGCCATCATTCTTCCTTCGTCAGCAACGTACACGCTGCCATCATAATCATATATTGCTCCAGCTATGCCAACACCTGCAGGAGATTGCAGGTCAACAAAGCCTGTCGCAAAAGGAGTCAGAATCCTGCGAAGAAGCAAGGCTGCATACCCCTCAACAAAGAATGTTCCTTTCTTGTTGAGTTCTATGATATAGTCCAACCCCTCTTTGTAGTTTTTTACAAAATCTTCTATTGGATAGGCTATCTTGTCCTTATGCTGTTTTGCAAAACCGTAAGGGTTTAATGCCCTTAGAAAGATATTATGGAAACCTAATCTGATGTATTCATCTATGATGTCCTTGAATCTTCCGAGGCTATACTTTGAAGTTGTCATTAAAGCGGATGCACATTCATCATCTCCCCAAATACCACGAATCATCTGTAGATTTTTCTCAAAGATAGCATGGTGGTCAAGATTTTTATTCTGGAGAGGTCTGTTTGTGTCATGCAAATCTTTTGGTCCATCCAAAGATGTAGAAATCATACAATTATGCTTCTTTAGGTACTTGACCATCTTCTCATTGAGCAAAGTAAGATTGGTGCAGATGACAAATTCTAATTCACGTTTCTTGAATAAGTTTTGCCATTCAGCTTCTTCTATGATATACTTCACCATTTCAAAATCGGTTGACGGGTCACCACCCTGAAACTCTATTTTGATACATGGAGAGGGAGACATGAAGATTGCCTTGACGATATTCTTTGCCGTCTTTTTGGTCATGTCCGCAGAATGATCTGTACTCTCATGTCTTTTTACCTGACAATAGATACAACTTGAATTACAACGTAAAGTTGGCACAACCATGTGCAAAGAAGTGAAATCTTCCAAGATACTCTTCTTTGTGCGGAATTTGGTTGCTAACATTTTTACAACATCTTCAACCTTGTCGGTCGTAGCGATTTGTTTTGACTCTATATCATAGAACAAGTCACTTGTAGGGTCAAGTTCTCCATTGACGAATTTGTGAAAGTCGTCATTCTTTAAGAATATGTATTCTCCAACATCATTCGATAGAAGATATTCTTCTTCGTTAAATCGAACGAAGCGGAATGGGAGTATTGTATAATCACTTTTCATTGAGTATATTGTAAATATTGTTCAATAAACTATCGTTGCAGATTAAATTGCGTTTAGTTGCATTGGGGGATTCTGTCCTATACAGATAGTAATATTTCCCATCTGTTTGAATATAATACACAAAATACTGATGTGTATGTATTGTGTCAAAACTTCCAAATTCAACAATATAGTATATTTTATAGCACCATTTGTTCACTTTCACCCCATCTATTTCCAATAATTTACACCTTTCAATACCATTTATGCTGCATCCACTCTTATTTATACCATTTCCTTTTAAAATGGCTTGTTTTATCAGAGCAATCTGTTGCTCACTTAGATTTAGTATTGAAGATGATTTTGTCTTAATATAATGATTATATGACACTCCAGAATAATGAGACATATGGGAGCCATGAGAACCATGCCCTAAATGTCTTGTCCCATTTGAAAGGGTAAATGCTTCATTTTTATTGACGAAGGCATGCAAAATGGAATATATTCCAGCATATATAGACAATATTAAGATAATTAATCTTCTCATTTTGATATGGGCTTAAATGCTTCCTCAACTATCAAATCACGAATATGTCCATACTTCTCCGTTGTAATCTCACGAAGTTGTTGGTCAATTAGGTCATTGCAGAATTGTTTGACTATATTCTCGTCAAGCGCACCATCTTTTGATTCAAAAATCACACAGACCTGTTTATCATTACTTGGAATTGTATTCTGATAAACAAAGTACTTGTCTGTATATCTGTAAATAGTAGCAGTTATAGCCTTTTCACTATATAAATTCAAGTCAATGATTACTTGAAAGCCACCTTTATCTGTCTTTGTGATTGGAACTTTTATACAGCTCATACCAACTATTCTTTTTGCCAACGGCTACCATATTGGCATGATTAACAAATGGTTGGTATATATACATGAAAACGTGGAGCCAGTCCTGTCACTCGTTCCACGCAGTAAAGGCTCTGGCATCGCCCAAGTTGTCGAAACGAGCAACGCCGAAAGCCCCACGCCTGTGTACGTATATAGAAAGCACTATTGACAACGAACGACAAAATCGCTCGAAGCCAATGAGGGCTGTATACAATACACCTCATGAGGCGTTCCCGTTGCTTTGTTCTTGACAACTTTACTCGAACTGCCAGATTCTTACTGCGTCAAAACCAAAGCGTACAGTTACGCCTTATATGTATATATGTCTGCCCAACCTCTGCCCATCGGGGCTTCCGGTATGGGTATAGACGTTACAAAGATAACACTTTTACTTTGAAAACCACCTTGTTTGGCAGGTAAAGTATGATTTTAAGCCCTGATTTAACATTATTAAATATGTCAAAGAATTCCACTTTTACGTGATTTTTCCTGCTAAAAAGCTTGTATTATCAATGATTGTTCGTATCTTTACAACGTCAGTCCTCGCCAAGCCTCTTAACAATGCTCAAATCGTGCGAGGCGTTTTTGTTTATACACATTTGAATATGGCGAATCTTATTCCCCTATACAAAACGGTTTGAATATTCAGAAAATCTCGTTAATTTGCTTGAATCTCGAGGTTTACAGATTTGTGACAGAAACAAAGCCATACAGTACCTTGACAATATTGGTTATTACAGATTGTCTGCTTATATGTATCCTTTGTTGAAGATGCCCAAAACAGCACATTTGTACAAGGAAGGGGCTACCTTCAAGAAGGTGATGATGCTTTATCGCTTTGACAAGAAACTATTGGAAACGTCAATGCCATTTATCGCAACATTAAACAAAATCGCATACGCAAGCGTATTGCCAAACGTTTTGGTTTACCTATAAATGTGTTTGAGTCATGGCTCACCCGAAATTGACTTAAAAGCTCTCGGCTTTCCACATGGATGGGAAACGGAACCATTATGGAGGTAATCTGTTGACGGCAAGCAGCTGGGTGCTGCCAAGGCAATCAATGGCACAGCATCGCAAGCCGTGTCCGAATCTGTTGTCATCGCCAAAATGGGCAATCAGACCATCAAGATTGCTGTAAAGTAAAAAATATATTGTTACGAAATACCAATCCCGAAGATGTTCCATGTAGGAATGTCTTCGGGATTTTTTATATAAATACAATAAACACCCCTTCTTTGCGTTATAAAAGTTGTAATATTACATAATTATATAACGTTTAAACTGAAATGATTGAATATATAAAGGGTGAGCTTGCCGAGCTCACCCCAGCACAGGCTATTGTAGAAGCCTATGGCGTGGGTTATGCGCTCAATATATCGCTCAACACTTACGAGAACATACAGGGCAAGAAGGATGTGAAGCTGTATGTACACGAGAGCCTTGTGACGGGTGGTCGTGACGACTCCTATACGTTCTTCGGATTTGCCACTAAGCAGGAGCGCGACCTCTACCGTCTGCTCATTACCGTGTCGGGAGTGGGAGCCAATACTGCTCGTATGATTCTTTCGGCAGCTCCTCCTGCCGAACTGGCTGGCGCTATATCGTCGGGCAACGAACGTCTGCTTAAGGGTGTGAAGGGCATCGGACTGAAGACGGCTCAGCGAATCATCGTTGACCTTAAAGACAAGATACTGTCGCTTGGTATTGCACAGGAAGTGTCAGCGGGTTCGGCTGCCGACTCTACCATACCCTCAGACGTGCGTGATGAGGCTGTGGCAGCACTCACAATGCTTGGATTCTCGCCCGCTCCTACAGCCAAGGTTGTCACGGCTATTCTTACCGACGACCCCTCATTGCCCGTTGAGCAGGTGGTGAAGCTGGCACTGAAACAGATAAAGTAACATTACGCGACTTTTGAAAATTCTTAACACCATATTACTATTCTTACGCAAAGGGCTGGCTATGGCATTGTCTGTCCGAACGTTTGTCGTCATACTCGTTATGGCGGCAATGGCTGCTTTTGCCATGTCGCAACGTCCGCAACGTCGCAATATACGTCAGGCGCATGCCGACACGATAGCCATCAAGGCGCAGCCGCTCATTGCCGACGACGACACCATACCCGACTCGCTTCTGCATCCACGCTGGCGCATACAGCGCACGCTGCCCATTACGCTCGACGACCTCAATCAGGGCGCCGCCGACCTGCAACGCCCCGACAATATGAAGCAGCAAGTGGAGTATGACGACTCGCTTGGACAGTATGTGGTAGGCCAGAAAATAGGCGGAACATATATAGCTGCGCCCGTTGTGATGACCGCACAGGAGTATATGCAATGGAGTGAGCGACAGCTTATGCGCAACTTCTTCCGCAAGAAGAACGACGAGATATATCAGGCTAAGGGCAAGGAGAAGTTCGACTTCAGCGACATGCACTTCGACCTGGGACCGGCTGAGAAGATATTCGGTCCCGGCGGTGTGCGCATACGTACACAAGGTACAGCCGAACTGAAGTTCGGAGCTACTCTGAAGAACATCGACAATCCGTCGCTTCCCATACGCAACCGCAAGACTACTACCATGGACTTTGACGAGAAGATAAACGTCAACGTCAACGGACGTGTGGGCGACAAGGTGAACATGAACCTCAACTACAACACCGACGCTACGTTCGACTTCGACGCCCAAAACTTGAAACTGAAGTATGAGGGCAAGGAAGACGAGATAGTGAAGCTCGTTGAGGCTGGCAACGTGTCGTTCCCCTCCAACTCGTCGTTGGTGAAGGGAGCCTCGTCGCTATTCGGATTGCGTACCGACCTGCAGTTCGGCAGGTTGAAACTGCAACTTGTAGCTTCGCAGAAGAAGTCGTCTACTACGAGCGTGTCATCCAAGGGAGGCAAGCAGCTCACGCCGTTTGAGATAGGAGCGGCTAACTATGAGGAAAACCGCCACTTCTTCCTTGCGCAGTTCTTCCACGACATGTATGACGACTGGATGCGCTCTCTGCCCAACATCACGTCGGGCATAAAGATTAACCGCATAGAAGTGTGGGCTACCAACAAGACCGCCACTACAGCCAACACCCGCAACATCATCGCCCTTGCCGACCTCGGCGAGAACACCCGTGTGTCAAATACGTCGTGGACTGTGACCGGACAGCCCGTACCGTCCAACGCAGCCAATACCGAGTATCAGAGCATGGTGAATCAGTATGCTGCCGCACGCGACATCGACCAGACATCGGCTACGCTCGACGCCATACCGGGATTTGAAGGCGGAGCCGACTATGAGAAACTTGAGAAGGCACGCTTGCTCAATTCGTCGGAGTATACCGTAAATACGGCTCTCGGATACATATCGCTCAAGACACAATTGCAGACCGACCAGGTGCTTGCCGTTGCCTATGAGTACACATACGGCGGCGTGACCTATCAGGTGGGCGAGTTTGCCGCCGACAATACTGATGCTTCGAAGGCGCTGTTCGTGAAGTCGCTCAAGAATACGAGCAACAATCCGCAGCAGGCCAACTGGGGCCTGATGATGAAGAACGTATATTATCTGGCTTCGTCGGTAGAGCGCGACAAGTTCCGCCTCGATGTCAAGTTCCAGAGCGATACGGCAGGCGTCTACCTTACTTATATACCCGAACCGCAGGTGAAGGGACAGACCATCATTAAGATGCTTGGTGCCGACCGCCTCGACAATAACAACAAGGCACACTCCAACGGATTCTTTGACTTCGTTGACGGCTATACCGTCACCAACGGTCGTGTGTTCTTCCCCGTTGCCGAACCCTTCGGCAAGTATATGTACAACTATCTCGTGCAGAAAGGAGTGGCTACAGACCAGGCTTCCAAATATGCCTTCACCGAACTCTACGATTCTACAAAGACCGTGGCGCGGCAGATAGCCGAGAAGGACAAGTATATGCTTACGGGACAGTTTCGCGGCACGTCAGCCAATGTTATTCAGACCGGTGCCTACAACATTCCGCAAGGCTCGGTAGTGGTAACGGCTGGTGGCATAGTGCTGGCTGAGGGTACCGACTACTCGGTTGACTATAATGCGGGAGAGGTGACCATTCTCAATCAAAGCATTATCGATGCCGGCACGCAGGTGAATGTGTCGCTCGAGAGCAACACCGACTATGGCATGCAGCGCAAGACCATGTTCGGAATGAACTGGGAGTACGACTTCTCGAAGAATTTCCAGCTGTCGGGTACCATACAGCATCTCTCCGAACAGTCGCTCACTAATAAGGTGGCTATGGGAGCCGAACCGCTCAACAATACCCTTTGGGGCATAAACATCAACTGGAAGCGCGAGAGCCAGTGGCTCACCAATATGCTCGACAAGCTGCCTTTGCTTCATCTCACGCAGCCGTCGCACATATCATTCACGGGCGAGTTTGCCCAACTCATAGCCGGACAGAGCCGAGGCACGCAGGACAATGCGTCGTATATCGACGACTTCGAAAACTCGAAAAACGCCATCGACGTGTCTACACCTACGTCGTGGGTTATCTCGTCTGTACCGTCGATGTTTCCCGAACAGGCCGACATGACCACGTTGCGTTCGGGCTTCAACCGCTCACGTCTGGCATGGTACACTATTGATCCATTGTTCACACGCCGCTCGTCGTCGCTCACGCCAAGTCACATCAAGAGCGACCTCGAACAGCTCAGCAACCATTACGTACGCGAGTTCTATGTCAACGAGCTTTTCCCCAACCGCGACCAGAGTTCGTACAACGGAGCTACGTCGACGCTGTCCATACTCAATCTTGCCTACTATCCCAACGAGCGCGGACCGTACAACTTCAATCCCGACCTTGCACAGGACGGAACGCTCAACAATCCGCAGCAGCATTGGGGCGGCATGATGCGCAAGCTCGACACCAACGACTTCGAGGCTGCCAATGTGGAGTACATCGAGTTCTGGATGCTTGACCCCTTCATCTATACACGTCGCGAGGGTAAGGCTTCGGAATATGGAGGCGACTTCTACATCAATCTTGGCGAGGTGAGCGAGGACATCTTGCGCGACGGCAAGAAGTTCTACGAGAGCGGAATGCCTATCGACGGATTGCAGGCTTACACCACAACGCAATGGGGCAAGGTGCCAAATCAAGCCACAACCACCTATGCCTTTGCTACATCGAAGGGCGCACGTGCCTTGCAGGACGTAGGTATGAACGGACTCAACGATGCCGAGGAGCAGAAGTGGGAACCGTATCAGCAGTTCTTGCGCGATATTCAGGGCAAAGTCAGCCCCGCCGTGTTCGATTCTATATGGGCAGACCCTGCCGGCGACAACTACCACTATTATCGTGGATCAGACCTCGACCGCATCCAGGCACCCATATTGCGCCGCTATAAGTACATCAACAACCCACAGGGCAACTCGCCCGACAACGAATCGCGCACCGAGAGTTACGACACTTCATACAAGTCTACGCCCGACGTTGAGGACATCAATCAGGACTACACGTTGGGCGAATACGAGAAGTACTTCCAATATAAGGTGTCGATACGTCCCGAAGACCTTGAAATAGGTCGCAACTATATTGTCGACAAGCGCACTACAACACGCCGATTGCGCAACGGCCAGAAGGAGTCGGTCGACTGGTATCAGTTCCGCATACCGCTACGTGAGTACGAGCGTAGGGTGGGGGGCATCACCGACCTCACATCGATACGTTTCATGCGTATGTTTCTCACCGGATTCAAACACCCCATCGTGCTGCGCTTCGGTACGCTCGACCTTGTTCGAGGCGAGTGGCGTGTCTACGAGCAGAACCTCGACAACTCGTATGCTTCTACCGGAAGCCTTCAGGTGAGTGCCGTCAACATCGAGGAGAACAACGACAAGACACCGGTCAACTACGTCCTGCCTCCCGGTATATCGCGCGAGCAGGACCCCACGCAGCCGCAGCTTGTAGAGAGCAATGAGCAGGCGCTGTCGATGACAGTCAACAATCTTGCTTCGGGCGAGTCGAAGGCTGTGTATAAGAACACGTCAATCGACATGCGTCAGTACAAGCGATTGCAGATGTTCGTGCATGCCAACTCGTTCGAGCAGAACATGACAAATCTTGAAAACGGACAGCTTTCGGTATTCATACGCCTCGGTTCCGACTACAAGAACAACTTCTATGAGTACGAGATTCCGCTGAAGCTCACACCTCATCGCAACGACTACAACAAATACTCTACTGCCGACCGTCTGCAGGTGTGGCCCAAGGACAATATGCTCGACATTCCGCTGTCGCTCCTCACCGGACTGAAGCGTGAGCGCAACAAGGCAAAGGCAATAGGACAGGCGTCGTACAATCGTCCGTACTCGGCTTACGATACCGATAATCCGCAGAACCGTATCACTATTGTCGGCAACCCGACGCTTGGTGATGTGAAGACTATGATTATAGGTGTGCGCAACAATTCAGCAAGCACAAAGAGTGGTGAGGTGTGGGTCAATGAGCTGCGCCTTAAGGACTACAACAGTTCGGGAGGTTGGGCTGCGCAGGGCAACCTCAATGTTCAGCTGTCCGACCTTGGCAATGTCAATGTGCAGGGACGCTATACTTCGGCTGGCTTCGGCGGACTGGAGGACGGTGTGGCACAACGCTCCACAGACGACTATTCCAACTACTCGGTTACGACAAACGTAGAGCTTGGCAAGTTCTTCCCCGACAAGGCTAAGGTTTCGGCTCCGCTCTACTACTCGGTGACCAAGGAGAAGACGTCGCCCAAGTACAATCCGCTCGACAACGACATGCTGCTCGACGAGGCTCTCGATGCCGCTGCCAACAAGCACGAGCGCGACTCGATAGAGAGCATTGCCGTGACCAAGGTGACGCAGACCAATCTTTCGCTCTCAAACGTGAGAGTTGGCATACAGACCAAGCGCCATCCTATGCCTTACGATCCTGCCAACTTCTCGTTCTCCTACTCGCATAGCCACAGCTACACTACGGGCGAGACTACGGTATATGAACGTGAGGACAACTGGCGTGGTGCAATGAACTATCAATGGAGTCCGGTGTACAAACCGCTCGAACCGTTCAAGAAGATCAAGTCGAAATCGAAGTGGCTCGACCTGCCACGCCGATTCGGATTAAACTGGTTGCCGCAGAACGTGGGCTTCAACACCGAGATAACGCGCAACTACTACGAACTGCAGGAGCGCGATATGGAGGCTACTGAGAATCAGAACCTGCCGCTGACATTTGCGTCGCAGTTCTTGTGGAACCGTGAGTTCAACCTGCGTTGGGACCTTACGAAGAATCTGCACATGAACTTCCAGAGTGCTACCAATGCCGAGATTGAAGAGCCCTACATGCCTGTCAATAAGGATTTGTATCCCGACCGCTACGAGGTGTGGAAAGACTCGGTGTGGACATCAATCAAGCACATGGGCACACCGCTCAACTACAACCAGCAGTTCCAGGCTTCGTACAAGTTGCCTATCAATCTGCTGCCCGTATTCGACTGGATTACGTCCGATGCCAGCTATACGGCATCGTACAATTGGGTGCGCGGTACCGACCTTGAAGACGGCACGTCGCTTGGCAATAACATAGCCAACAACCGTCAGGCTAATATCAACGCCCAGTTCAATATGGAGAAATTGTACAATCATATACCGTTCCTCAAGAAGACCAATGAGCGTTTCCGTCGCGACAGTTCGCGTAGCAATAAATCATCACAGAGTCGCAACAAGACATCGGGCAAGGATGCCAAGAACAATCGTCAGGCAGCACGCGATGAAAAGCTGCGCCGACAGTTGCCTAAGAACAAGCGGGCTTACGAGAAGGAGATAACCCTCTTGCCCGACACTACTCTTAAGGTTACGCATAGCCGTAAGACACGCCGCCTTATTGTAAGCGCCAAGACCGAAGACGGCAAGCCGTTCCGCTTGCGCTATCGTCGCCTCGACGACAATAACATACGTATAATGAATAAGGTGGATTCGGCGTTGAAGCTCAAGATAGCTGTGTCGGCCAAAGAGCCGCTTGACGAGAAACGATGGTATCGCGCAGCACAGTCGGTGGCACGTGTGCTCATGATGGTGCGCAATGTCAGTCTGAGCTATCGCAACCAGTATGCCATGTCGCTGCCTGGATTCAAGCCTATGATAGGTGATGTGTTCGGACAGCGTTCGGGTATGGGTGCCATGTCGCCGGGTCTCGACTTCGCCTTCGGATTCATAGGCGACGGATATATCGAGAAGGCACGTCGCAACGGATGGCTATTGATGAACGATTCGCTCGCTACGCCAGCTACTACCAATCGTACCGAGGAGCTGCAGCTGCGTGCTACGCTTGAGCCTGTGCGCAATCTTAAGATCGACCTTACTGCCACACGCACCGTCACCACGGCTCGCTCGGTACAGTATATGTACGAAGGCAATCCAACAACGCAGAGCGGTACGTTCACAATGACTACTACATCGCTTCGTAGTGCGTTTGAAGGTTCGGGCAATGCCAATAACGGCTATCGTTCAAAGTCGTTCGACAGGTTCTGCTCGTCGCTCGACAGGATACGCAATCGTGTTGAGGCTCGTTATGCAGGAGCCGTCTATCCTGCCGGAACAGCATTGGCTGGCAAGCCTTTCAATGCCGAGAATGGTGGAGTGAGCCGTTACAGTGCCGATGTCATGGTGCCGGCATTCCTCTCGGCTTACACCGAGATGGGCGACGGCGGACTGTCGATATTCCCTTCGCTCTCGCATCTGCTGCCCAACTGGACATTAAGATACAGCGGACTTTCGAAGCTGCCGTGGGTGCGCGACGTGTTCAAGAGCGTCAACATAAGCCACGCCTACAAGAGCGTTTACGCCGTTGGCTCGTATGCTTCGTACAGCACATATATGGAGTATATGAACGGTCTGGGCTTCATCAACGATGCCACAACCGGAATGCCCGTGCCCAACTCGATGTTCAACGTGTCGACCGTCAGCATCAACGAGGCGTTCTCGCCATTGCTCGGCATCGACGTGACGCTGCAGAACAACATGACCATCAAGGCAGAGTATCGTACCACACGCGTCATGAGCCTTAGCATGACATCGGTACAAATCAATGAGGCGTCGTCGCACGACTGGGTTATAGGCGCTGCCTATACGCTCAACAACTTCAATCCGTTCGGTGGCAATCGCCATCGTCGTGTGCGCCAGCGTGGTCGTTCAACGGTAGCTGGTGCGTCGCAGCAGAAGACGGGCTCTAACAGTCGCAACACTTCGTCAAGCGGAGTGAACAACGACCTCAAGCTGCGCCTCGACCTCAGTCTGCGCAAGCAGGCATCGATAACCCGCGACATCGCCACGATGACCTCGGCAGCCAACAGCGGCAATACGGCGTTCAAGCTGTCGTTCTCAGCCGACTACACCTTGTCGCGTATGCTCACCATGAGCTTCTACTACGACCGCCAGACCAACACCCCGTTGCTTTCGTCGAGCAGTTATCCTACTACGACACAAGACTTTGGTTTGAGCATGAAATTCTCGCTGACAAGGTAAACGGTAAGCTCAGTTTGGGTAGCCGATAATAGCTGCAAATATAAGACAAGCGGTAAAAAAGTGTTACAAAACAAAAATCGATTCCAGAGATTTCGGAAGCCGATTTTATAGCTTTTCGTAGGGTGCGACATCATCCTACACTTCAATTTGGGCTTCTTTGCTCTTCAAATGGATTACATTTGGAGAGCAAAGAAGCCCAAATTGCATTGTAAAAGAGCCTCAAATGGATGGCAAAAGTACTCCTTTTGCAATGAAAAGGATATCTTTTCAGTCTCATAGAATTGCACATTCCGGCTCTCGTCGCACATAAAGCTGTGGGCAACAGCAATATAACGCTGCACGCGTAAAACTCGAGAATTTCGAGCCAAAGATTTCATAACACGCTCAACTCATAGTTTTGAGCGGTTAGAAATGCAAATATTGTACAGTCAGGCGTAGGGGGCTATGGCGTCCCCGCCGTAGTCTGGGCAAACAATAGCGTAAGTCGTATCTCTTGCGCAGCATCATTCCGAACAGCTTGCCATACAACCGTTTAGCAAGAACCAGCTTGATGCACGCTTCCAGTACCGTTTTCAGTACCGCCTAACTGGTACTGGAGTTTCATATAGGTGGTACTGGAGTTTCACCTAACTGGTACTGGAGTGTTACTTATGTGGTACTGGCAAAGAACTTATATGCATAAATCCTGCATCCCGATTGATGTGTTCCTCGTATTTATCAAAATCCATTCTGGAGTCAGCTCCTACCTTTTCAAGCATCAGTCTTATCACTTCTGTTCAAATCTCGTTTATTATTTGTATATTTGCAACAAATAATATAATGTGAAAATTATGAAGATACTTCCATACATCGGTTTCTGCTTCCTTATGCTTTGTGCATTGTGCACAGGCATAAACAGCTATAACAGAACTAAAGGCATGATAGCGCAGGACGTTAATCGTGCATTGGGGCAAGTGCTTGCGAAGATGCCTGACAATGTGGTCACTACAGATACCATACGTTGCTATCGCAACTGCCTGACTATTGCCGAATTGAAAGATACGGCAGGTATAGCCATGCGTACTGTGCGTAGGGATGGACGCTTGGAGACAAAGCTTGTGGCTGAGGCTAACTGTAGCTTTGCCACTACATTCATGTTGTCCGACCAGAAGGCTTCGGGTTCTATCTTGTTTGTTGGGATGCTATGGCTATTGGGCAGTCTGTGGTACGTCAGGAGGAATAGGCCAAAGCTGATAGTGCAAGGTCTGTCGTATGGAGGCATAGTATACCATAACGATAAGTTTATGACGCAATCGGGCGAGCAGATACATCTTACACCTATGCAGCATTCCTTGCTCAAGATGTTCATAACCGCCGACACTCATACACTATCCAAACAGGAGATTTGCGACCGGTTATGGCCAAAGAAGCCGGATGCCAATGACACGCTCTACACCCTGATAAGACGCATAAAACCTATTATAGAGGCTCATAGCGCGTTGAAGATAGAATCGGGCAGAGGCAAGAGCTATAGCTTGATACTCAAATAGATAGGATTTTGGTCAGCCAATTGTCAGGGAGATGTCAGCCAGAATAATTGGCTTTCTTGCAAGGAGAATATAAATTTGCACCAAAAACAAAAAAAACATGGTGCAAATGAAACGATTGGTTACACTTTCAATTATTCTGTCTTCCACATTCTATGCTTTTGCTCAGGATGTGGAGAAGACTGTCACGCTCGACGAAGTGACAGTAAAAGCAGCCAAGGTTGTGAACAAGGCCGACGGTATGATAATCTACCCTACCGATGCTCAGAAACAATCTTCGAACAATGGCTACAGCATTATTGAGAAACTCACACTTGCCAATCTTCGTATCGACAATATCAGCCATTCTATTACTGCCATCGACAATAGGGGAGGAGTTCAAATTAGAATAAATGGTATCGTGGTTGGCAAACCGGATATGTTGGCTCTCAATCCAAAGGATATCTCCAAGATAGACTTCATCAACAATCCCGGCGTTCGTTATGGTGACGGCATAGCCTATGTCATAGATATCGTAACACGCAGGAACGGGACCGGATATACCGTTGGCATGGACCTTACCTCGGCGCTTACCACGTTGCAGGGCGATGACATGGTTTATGGTAAATGGAACAAGGGCAAGAGCGAATTGTCGTTTTCGTATGACGTGAGCGGGTATAAAACCAAAGGCGAAAAGAGCAAGCAGTCGGCAGATTACACCTTGACAGATGGTAGTATCTATACAATAGAACGAAACGATGTGGAGTCGCTTCGTAAATCCATATCGCATGACGCAAAGCTAACCTATAACTGGTCAGACTCTACAGCCACAGTCTTTCAGGCATTATTGAACGGAGCATTCAACAACACTCCCGACAATTATACTGTTAAGGACATTGTGGACGGCACTCGCCAATATAAAGCAACAAGTAGAGCGAAAGACAAGAGCTATTCGCCCGTATTGGATATCTATTTCTTCCGTCAGCTTACCCCACGTCAGTCTGTTACCGCAAATGCTGTAGCCACTTATATCTCCACACAGACAAGCAGTTATTATGACGAGGGCAAACCTTATAAATATGATGTGGATGGCAAGACGGCTTCTCTGCTTACAGAGGTAATCTACGAGAACCGACTGAAGCCTTTCACTTTCTCTACAGGCTTGAATAACAGCTATAAGTACATCAAGAACAACTATCTTGGTGACGCTTCCTCTTTGACCAAGACCAACAACAACCGCCTATATGCCTTTGCCGAAATCAAGGGCATGCTCCAACCGTTTAGCTACACATTAGGAGCTGGCGCAAGTTATATTCATTACACTCAGAATGGGCACAAATACAACTTCTGGACTTTCCACCCAAAGGCATCTCTGACATATCAGATTAGTAATAGCATGCAGCTGAGCTATACTTTTGGGATGCAGGACAAAGTCTCGCGCATAGCCATGACGAGCGATGCTATGGTTCGTACAAACAGTATGGAATGGACAGCAGGTAATCCCGATTTGAAACCTTCGCACGATATGGAGCATCGCCTACATGTTTCATACAACACAAGTCGCTTGCAGACCTTCGTTGAAGGTTATTATAAACAATGTCTAAAACCGAACATGGCTCACTATGAGCGAACTGACGGCAATAAGTTTCTTTATACCCAAATAAACCAAAAGGAGATAGACGTATTGAATATTATGGCATACGCCAGCTATTGGCTCTTGCCCGAAAAACTCCAAATTGCAGCCAATGGAGGAATATATAGATGCTTCAATTTCGGCTACGACTATACGCATTGCTATACCTCATGGTTCTATGCAAGCAGCATCACGGCTTATCTCGGCAACTTCACGTTGCAAGGCTATGTTGACAACGGCAATCGGTTCTTGGAGGGTGAATCAAAAGGCTACAACGGAGCCTATTCGGTACTGAAAGCATCCTACACATGGCGCGACTTGCAGTTCTCGTTGTCATGGGCAAATCCATTCAACAAAAACTACAAGTCGTACGAGAACGAATTGCTCAATCGCAATATCTATAAGCATACAGTAGGCAACTCAAAGGCCAACAGCAATCTGATCTCCTTGAATATCTCATGGCGACTGAGCCATGGCAGCAAGCATAAGTCGGCAGAAAAGAAAATAAACCTACGCGATACGGATAATGGCATTATAAAATGAAAAAATCTTTACCCCAGTTCGGGATAATTTTACACGAGTTGTGGCTAATGTATAAGTCGGGCTTGTATTAAAAACAAAAAGAGGTAACTATCTAAACATTAGATAATTACCTCTTTGTGGAGCTGGTGGGATTCGAACCCACGTCCAAACAGGGAAACCATATGCTTTCTACATGCTTATTCCAGCCTTCGGTTTTCGTGCTGCGACAAGACCTGGACCACCAATCGCAACCTTATCCTCTAAAACTTCATCCGTGTACCGAGGCATACACAGACTATTTCCGATTTACCTGCACCGCTTGACCCTCAGATTCGGAACAACATCCTTGGAGCGATGTCTCGTTCCGCCAACCTTGTGGCGGAATAAAGCTAATCTACTGTACTTCGATTAAGCAGCGAGAGCGTAGTTGTTTTCGCCAATTAAATTGTTGATCACTCAGATTAAGGAGCTAGCCATCGAGGCTCCGCATGCTTACATACCATTTCATCCCGCTGTCAAATCCAGTCAACCCCGAGATGTTGTATATTAACTTTGCAAAGTTAGTACAAATGACTGAAACTGCAAAATAAAATGGCAGGATTTTGCATGTAGACTGTCTCGGTGAGCCCTTTATAATTACGACCTATTTCAACCTTAAGTGGGTATATTGGGTCGTAAAAAGGTCGTAATTAAGAAATTAGGTCTTATTACGACCTTATTATCCACTTTCGTCCTTTGGTTGTTATTAATTCATTTTCATCCATCTCAACAAGCAATTTGCCCACCATACGCAGTTGCTGTTCGTCTGTTTTGTTGGAAGGAAGTACATCCCTCAAGTATTCATAAATACTGTCTCGCTTTGCCCCTTCGTCACCTGCGTTTTGTAAAAATTGCAGTATCATCTGGCGTAATTTCTCCTTGTCCAATCCTTTTGTTTTTGTATAAGAAGGAAGTTGATGCGTGTTTTTGGCAATGCTAAGAGAAATGCTGTAATGGGGAGCATCACCTTCAATAAGTCCACGTTTGAGCAAGTCTTGAGCTATATCCTCATGAATGGTTCTGCCTTTTTGTACTGCGTCTAGCGAGATACAGTCCCATAGAGAAAGAGTGTTGTTTGTCTTTAGCAAGTCAGTATATCGCTTGTTGATTTCATTGCCATAGATGCGGACAACGACTTTCTTCTTTATCGGGTCAATCTCATAATCAGGCATAGGAAAATGTCTGCGCCATTGCTCATTGAACATTTTCTTAATACCACGACTTACGGTATCAATCATGTTGAAATCCACCATTGCCCTGCATAAACATTCATTGCGGAAATGCGTCTGAGGCTCTTCGTTCCTCAAAACATTCTCCAAAGTACCGGGATGAATGTGCCTGCATTGGAATAATACAGATATCCTGGATTCTCCACGAAGTTGATACGCTGCTGAAGAGTGTAGTCTTGATGGGCAATACAATTATGAAGAGCCTCGCGAATGGTGTAGTCGTCATACTGCTTCATCGTGTCGGGGAAAAGCGTGCCTCCTGGCATCTCACGTAATGTCAGATTCTCAATCTTTGATAGTATTTCGTCCACCGTTAATATAAAAGGTACTGTGAAGTGTTCGTAGTCAACCACTTCCTGATTCTTGTCTCTGCGTGTCCATGTAACCTGTGCAACTGCAGGACGTAGTTTGAAAGCGGATTCGTATTTGCCCAACAAAATGATAGCTGCCCGAGTTATGCCTCCGTTTCTTGTTAATCCACACTTGCTTAGGAAGGTTTGAACATTCCAAGCATTCACTTCTTCCGTAGGTATGCGACTATGAACCTTCTTGAACATCATTCGAGCCTTGGCAATAGCAACCTCATCCAAATCGTCTATTGTAGCATCAGGAACAATTTCCGCAGACCAATCCTTTGCTGTATAGATAGGCTCCTCGAGGATGACACTCATCCTTTCGTTAGTCATTTCAACCAAAGAATCCTCTATCCGTTGCCATGCCTTCTTGTGGGCAAGGACAGGGCGACGAGGTAAGTGCTTTGGAATATGTATTATCCATACTCGCTTGTTTGTATCATCGGTTATAAACTCCTCTATGCTTAGACCTTCAGATGAAAGATAAGTGCATTGTTCTGTGAGTTTGAACGTTGCCGACTGTGTGTTAGCTGGTTGCCCATTAAAGGTTAGCTTCGAAATATCAGTCCCGACTATTTCAAGCGTCTTATCCTTTATACCAATCACAAGATGTCCACCCTCCATATTGGCAATAGCTGACACGTAGGATATAACATCATCCTTCTCGTCCCCACAGAACGAGTTCTTCAAGTTCTTAAATTCCTTCCATTCACAGCGAGCATTCTCTTGTGGGTACTCACGGCGGAGGTATTGTTGTAGTTCGAGTTCTAGCATAAATCAATGAAGGTCTTTGAAATTATAGTAGTTGTAGAACCTGTTATGCAAATTCTCCAGTAACAGTTTAATGTTATAAGCCATTATTGATCTCGTTGAATCAGTAATGGGGATGTTTAATTGTTCCAACTGATTATCCACCAGACTAGTAATATTCCTATTAGGATTAAATGTTTCGTCAAAAACGCTTTCAGCAGATAATACTTGAAAAGGAGAATACCCATTATCATCCTTCACTTCATTTTGCAAGGCAGTGAGGGCATGTGAAATATCTAGTAAATTGAAATATTTGTCGTAAAAGGCGAGAAAGCCTCTGTATATTTCGTCAGAAGTAACCTTTCTCGTTGTACAGATAAACGCTCTGTATGGAACACGTTTTTCAAGATTTATCGAAGAAATCATGGCAATACTCTTACACATAGCCATCACAACAAATAACAAGTGTCCCGTTTTAATATTAAGAGGTCTAATGATATCGTAGAAATCCTTCCATTTAAGAATTTCTCCATTATTAAAACCGACCCCTTCGTTACAGCCGTGAGTCTCGAGTTGTAGGGTAAGAATTTCCCCTTCCGACAGCGAATTTTCAATGTTTAGTACTGCCAAACGAAAATCATCTGAGGAATTGACATCATAAAAGGAAGAGAATGATTCACTTTTATGATATTCTTTATACTTTAGAACATCATGATACAAAATTTCCCCTGTTTTGTAATCGTTGGTATTCAGTGACTGTATCACAACGATACCCCATCGCTTTATCTCTGTATTAGGTTTATTCATTATCAAAGCCTCCTTTAAAAATGATAACTATTACAAGCAAAGATTCACTCCCTCCTTATTATTTGACAGTTCTCCATAAAAGCCCCTTCTGCGATAACGGTTTGCTTAGGAACCACAACTGTTTTAAAACCACTGTAGGCAAATGCACCTTCTTCAATTTTTTCCAAGGAATCCGGCAAGTAGATATCTGTTAATTGCTTACAATACCGAAAAGCGTCTTTCTTTATTATTTTTACGCCCTCTGGAATATGTACGTGATTAAGTTTCTCACAATTCTTAAATGTATTCTCTTCAATCGTTTGTAGGGAAGATGATAGTCTTATATATTCTAAGTTCTTACAATCGCAAAATACGGATTCGCCCAATTGTATTACAGAATCTGGCATGTCGATTCTTTTTACATATGACCAGGCGAAAGCCGACTTCCCGATTTCAACAATTTTGTCTTTAAGTATTATTTGACTTATAATAGTATGCGCGAAAGCAGATTCTCCAATATAAATCACAGAAGGAGGAAGTTGAACTGAACCTCCCGAAGATATTTCATAGAAAGAAAATCTTCCAATTTCTTTAACAGAAGAAGGAAAGGTCATCAAGTTCTTGTCAACAATTCTGTTTATGTCGTTGATGACCGATACAATTCTAGTTTTGGCAGTATCGTATAAAATACCATTTACAACACAAAACTCAGAAGAATTACACGTAAGATTGACATCACATGATACAAATGGATTACCTGTTATTTTCTTTACTGATGCTGGTATTGAAAAATCCCCAAGGTCGGTTTGCCAGAAAACGAAATTTCCAAGAATTCTAACCGTATTTGGTAATATGATTTTCTTGCTTCTACACCCATTAGAGAACGAATTATCACAAAGGATCTCAACTCCTTTTTTTAGAGTATATTGTTCAAGATTATCTTCAAACGAAAGAAACTTTTTCCCATTTTTAGAATAAGAGGCTTCCCCTCTATCCCATTCATCATGCTCTTCATTTTCAGCTTCGCCCCAATCAATAACTTCTTCGTCCCAATCTTCTTGAGTTACAACACTTAGACCATATTCTGTCTTAAGGTTCTCAATGTATTCTAAATCTTCTTTAGAAGGGGCTAAAATGTTATTCTTTTCAGAAGCATTAGCAATTGATTTCTTTTTGTCTTCGAGAACAAATATATTATGAAGTATTTCTTCCTCACTTATGCTCGTATCTTCTAATTCGATTATAAGATCTGATAGTTGTTGCGGCAATTTGCTCTGATAATATTTTTTTAGACCTATTGGTACAAAGATAGCCTTCAAATTTTCACATTGGACAATGGCTGTAGGTTCTATAACACTTATTTTGCCTTCAAAGATAATAGCAGTCAGATTTTTGCATGCAGAAATGGCATTTTCTGCTAATGCTACAATAGAATCAGGAAGCTTAATCAGCTCTACCTCATTATGACCGCTTATAGCACCGCGACCAATAACTCTAACCCCATTCGGAATAATCTTTGTTTTTTTCTCTAAGTCTATGTTTGCTACATATAATGTCTTGTCAACAGAAAGGAGTTCACCATCTGTTATTTTGAAATATGGAGTGTCGCAACTAACTTTATAATAATAGCCAAATGGAGCCCTAAATGGATTGCCTGTAATATATTTTACAGTTGATGGAATTGTCATATTAAGTGGACTAAGGAACATAAATGCATTGTTACCGATAGCATAAACAGAATTCGGAATACTTATTGTTTTTTCGAATCTGTTATTATAGTCATCATAAGCATTGTCACATATAATCTCTGTCCCTGGCCTCGGATTTATGTCAATTTTCTCATCCTTGCCACCTGCACCATTCCATGTTGACAGAAGTTTCTTTCCATCTGTACTATACATTTTTCTTGCAGCTAAGTCATGCATGACATCATTCGTTTCTGGTTTTTCTGTCAAAGCAAAAGTAGAGCGATATTTTTTATATTCTGAAAAATAATTTTTTTCTTGGGAAATAGAATTTGACTCCAATTGGGATAAAATTTCCTCAGTCGTCCTTTTCTTCGGTGACCAAACAGGGCGTATTGCCATTCCATGCCATCTCTGACCATTTCCTTTCGCTGACTTATAATCCTTGGTAAAGAAAAGATATTTTGCATCATTGAAATCAGAACTGGCAATTCCTGTCCAATAGAAACCAGCCTCTATCGATTTCTGTTCATCTGCAACATTCTCACCAGTAACAGGTAAGAATATATAATTACCATTCTGTCCTATCACCTTATATCCGTTAATTCCGTCAATGACAGTCCATTCCCATTTGCATTTATCTAAAAGTTCTTTTATTTCGTGCATTTGTGGCAACCGCCAACATTCTCCCCATAGAAATGTTGCGGCATCAAAGCTTTTAATACCGCATATTGACAAATCGTCATTCCCAAGAATCTTTTTCAAATCACATGACCACTTTTCATTCAAGAAGCAATCCGCATATCGAAAATGGGTCCGTTTGATTTTATCGCCCCAGGCAAATTTACCACCCTTATCTGCTTGTGATATTGCAAACAGATTTGTGTCTGCCCACATAACAGAGAGTCCAAGATCAATTTTATTTTTATGTTTGTTTTTCTCTTTATCAAGGACAGCTTGTTTCTTATCATTAATGGCTTTTTCTTTAGCTCTTATTCTTTCCTTTTCCTTTGCAGCGATTTTATGTCTAAATGCAGGGTCTGCCTTTGGGTTAAACCAATAATAGACATTTAATAAACCACTTATAATAAATAACAACACAATCGCTGCAATCACAAGGACGGCAATAATTATTATGCCATTTAGTGCTCTATCTGCACCACCAGCAACTGCGTCATCGTCCATGTAGTCAAACTGAGTTTGTGCTACAAGAAGAATTTGTGTAAAAACACTTAAAATAAACAAAACAAAGCGCTTCATAATGAAAGTTGTAAAAAAATACTATATAAGTTTGATTGTAAATCTTGTGAATCATTGATACCTGACATCACATGCTTCAAGCAATTTATCATTCTTTATAAGGTTGCCTAAATCTGGTTGGCAAGTTTTGGTACACTATTTTGATATGTTTTTATGAGATTTTATATTTTTAAGAATGACAAAGCATCTGTTGGTATATACGCCGTAGCCACCAAGCATCCATCAAAAAGTTCTACCACCACTCTCTGTTGCCCAGCAATCCTTGTCACTCTACCATGTATATCCTTAAACTCACCCTCTGTAATCACTACTTCATCTCCTAACTTATATTTGATATTATCCGAAGTAACAGGGATGATGTGAGGATTATGTATGGAGGTTAAACGGATGAAATTATCCATAGCTGTATCGGCAATGATAAGAGGAGGATTCTTGGTTGGCGATTTTTCACAATGTGAGGTATGGTCGTAATAGTAACTCAACAAAGCTGTATTTTCAAGAGGCTTGATGCTCTTGTCTTGCAAGAGTGAATCAACTTGTTCTGCTGAGGCATGAACAAAGAGAAATGACGGGAGAAGAGGCTCTGTGATGATTCGCTTTTTACCTTGTTTCCGAATCTCTTTGTATCGTAAAGGAACATAATATTCCAATTCTTTAGCTTCGACGAAAGCTTTTGCCTTGATGATACGCCCATATGTAACCCTCAATACAAACCATTGCTTGTTTCCAGAAGGCACATTCTCTACCGACACCCCATTCCTGACATCATCAGAAGTGGAGGGCGTGCGGGAGGTAAGTCCTGCACTTGGACACGATGAGCCAGTGTCGGATGGCTGCCCATTATACAATGAAGCGTCAGCCGTAGGAGGCTGGTTGGTAGTATCTTCCAATGTTGTTCAGAGGTTAGATTAAAACCAATAGACTTATTCTTGATGGAATTGTCGTCTGTTGACTACAAATTTAGATAAAATTTCCGAATTATAAGTCCGTTGGGAATAAAAAACAGAACTCCTCTTTCACTCTCCTTTGTTTCCTCTTTCCCTCTTTCCATCTCCCTTGTTCTTTCGTTCATCATTCGTTCATCCTTCGTAGTGAACTCGATCTACCTCCGTAGTGAACTCGATCTACCTCCGTTAATGAAGCGGAAGCATAACGGAGGCATAACGAAGGCATAACGAAGGCATAACGAAGGCATAACGAAGATAAATCGAAGAGTGAACGAGGATGGAACGAGGACACTATAATTGAATTTATTGCTTTATAAATTATAAGTGTCACTATATAGGAAAACTAAACAAGAAAGGAAAAAGAAAACAAAGAAAAGATAAATATATGGGAGTCTTATGTAAGCCATAGTGTAAGGAAACGATAGAATTTATCTATTAATGTATAGCTGACATCTTTTATGTATCTATAATAAAAGCATTATCTTTGTAGCCGAAATCAAAATAACAAGTAAAAACAACAAGGAAAAATAATATGGAAACAAGAAAAGAAATAGCAGCTGATAAGAAACGTTGTGGTTCGCATAATTGCACTCAGGCTGTGCTCTGCACCTACCACGACTTCGCCGGTATGGAAGAAGAAACCATCAAGAATGCAGGTAATGCCTTTGCTGCAGGTATGGGTAATATGGAGGGAACTTGCGGAGCCATCGTAGGAGCTGGCATCGTACTCGGACTTGCCACTCAGGACAAGGCGAAGTCCGTCAAGGGCATGAGACAGATTATGGATAAATTCAAGCAGCGCAATGGTGCCACACAATGCAAATTGCTCAAAGGTGTGGGCACAGGAAAGGTGCTTCGCGAATGTCCTCTTTGCGTGGCAGATGCTTCTGAATTTCTGGAAGAAATCCTTGTAAAGGAAGGCGTACAGAAGTAACAACATGGCTAAGTATAAAGCGATTAACGAGCAAGACCGCTGCGGGGCATGTGGCGTTTGTGTGAAAGTATGTCCTAAGGATGCTTGGAAATATGTGATAAGGCTATAAGGATAATGTGTGGTATAAAAAAAGGGAGCACCAAAACTCAGTGTTATGAGTCTTGGCGCTCCCTTTTATTATGTCTATGCGTTTCGCTTAGTTGCTGACTCGGTTCTGCTTAGTTGCGGAATACGAGTCCGTTCTGGTCGGCATCGATGGTGATTGGCTGCTCGCGCTTAACCTCGTCAGAGAGAATCTTCTTAGAGAGGTCGTTGAGTACGCAGCGCTGTATGGCACGCTTTACCGGACGTGCACCAAACTCCGGGTCGAAGCCTTCGTCGGCGAGGAAGTCGATGGCGGCAGGAGTAACGTTGAGAGTGAATCCCTGCGGCTCGAGCATCTTCTTCACGGCGTTCATCTGCAATGTCACTACCTGGGCGATTTCTGCCTTGGTGAGCGGCAAGAACATGATGGTCTCGTCGATACGGTTGAGGAACTCCGGACGTATCGTCTTCTTGAGCATCTCCATAACTTTTGCCTTGGTGTCGCTGATAACATGGTCGCGGTTCTGAGGCGTGATGCCTGCAAACTGTCCCTGTATATATTGGCTGCCAAGGTTTGATGTCATTATGATGATAGTGTTCTTGAAGTTGACCGTTCGACCCTTGTTGTCTGTGAGTCGACCGTCGTCCAATACCTGCAAGAGGATGTTGAACACGTCGGGGTGAGCCTTCTCAATCTCGTCGAAGAGTACTACTGAGTAAGGCTTGCGGCGTACTGCCTCGGTGAGCTGTCCACCCTCGTCATAGCCTACGTATCCTGGAGGTGCACCGATGAGACGGCTTACGCTGAACTTCTCCTGATATTCGCTCATGTCGATACGCGTCATCATCGTCTCGTCGTTGAAGAGGTATTCAGCTAAAGCCTTTGCAAGTTCGGTCTTACCTACACCCGTGGTGCCGAGGAAGATGAACGAAGCGATAGGACGTTTCGGGTCCTGCAGTCCGGCACGTGAGCGGCGTACGGCATCGCTCACCGCACGTATAGCCTCGTCCTGACCAATTACACGCTTGTGAAGTTCCTCCTCCAGATGCAGCAACTTCTCGCGTTCGCTCTGCATCATTCGCGTTACGGGTATTCCGGTCCAACGGCTTACCACTTCGGCTATGTCGTCGGCAGTCACCTCCTCGCGAATCATTGCGTTGCCGTCTTGCGTAGACTTGAGCTGGTTCTGTATCGACTTTATGTCGTCGTCGAGCGATTTGAGTTTGCCGTAGCGTATCTCAGCCACGCGTTCGTAGTTGCCTTCGCGCTCGGCACGTTCAGCCTCAAACTTCAACTGTTCTATCTGCTGCTTGTCCTGCTGTATCTTGTTGACAAGAGCTTTCTCGCTTTCCCACTTGGCACGGAACGAACTCTCCTGGTCTTTCAGCTCGGCAATGTCCTTGTCGAGCTGTGCAATCTTGTCGGTATCGTTCTCGCGCTTGATGGCCTCGCGTTCAATCTCAAGCTGTTTCAGCTTACGTGTAATCTCGTCGAGCTCCTCCGGTACAGAGTCGCGCTCCATACGCAGTTTGGCAGCAGCCTCGTCCATAAGGTCGATGGCCTTGTCGGGGAGGAATCGGTCGCTGATGTAGCGCTCAGAGAGTTTCACGGCAGCTATACAGGCATCGTCCTGAATACGCACCTTGTGGTGGTTCTCATAGCGTTCCTTCAATCCACGCAGTATTGAGATGGCCGAAAGCTCGTCAGGCTCGTCTACCATGACCGTCTGGAATCGGCGCTCCAGAGCCTTGTCCTTTTCGAAATACTTCTGGTATTCGTTCAATGTTGTGGCACCGATGCTGCGCAATTCGCCACGTGCAAGAGCTGGTTTCAATATGTTGGCAGCGTCCATAGCACCCTCGCCACCTCCTGCACCGACAAGAGTGTGAATCTCGTCGATGAAGAGAATGATGCGACCGTCGCTGTTGGTCACTTCCTTGATTACGCTCTTAAGGCGCTCCTCAAACTCGCCCTTGTACTTGGCGCCAGCCACAAGCGCACCCATATCCAATGAGTATAGCTGCTTGTCCTTAAGGTTTTCGGGCACGTCGCCACGAACAATACGCTCAGCCAGTCCCTCGACGATAGCCGTCTTACCGGTACCCGGCTCACCTATAAGAATAGGATTGTTCTTGGTACGGCGCGACAGAATCTGAAGCACACGGCGAATCTCCTCGTCACGGCCTATAACCGGGTCGAGCTTGCCCTGGCGGGCTTCCTCAACGAGGTTCTTGGCATATTTCTCAAGACTCTGATAGTTCTCGTCGCCCGACTGCGACTGCACCTTCTGACCCTGTCGCAGTTCCTGAATTGCCTTCACGGTTTCAGCCTCAGTCATGCCGGCATCCTTCATAATGCGGCTTGCAGTAGAATTGACCTGAAGCAGGGCGAGCAATATCGGTTCAACGCTTGTGAACTCGTCGCCGTTCTTAGTGGCGAAGTCCTGCGCACGCTGAAGCACGTTGTTGGCGTCGTTAGAGAGATATGGCTGTCCACCCTGAACGCGTGGGAGTCGCTGTATTTCACTGTCTACAACAGTGTCTATCTGATTGGCATTGACTCCGAGCTTCTGGAAGATGTATGTGGCTACGTCTTTGGCCTTCACCATCACACCCTTCAGCAGGTGTACCGGCTCAATGCTCTGCTGTCCCTGACGCTGTGCGGTGTTGACAGCCTCTTGAACAACCTCTTGGGCTTTGATTGTGAATTTGTCGAATGTCATATTTTGTTCTCCTTTCTTGATTTATTCTGATTTCTTGTATTAAAGCTTTTCGCTTTCGATAACTATAAACACAAACTATATTCCACTGCTTATTTTGCTGACAAAATGTCAGAATAATGTATTGAAAACCAATAGATTACTGACATAATGACAGAAATATGGGGTAAAAAGGGCTCTTTCGTTTCTATAGCTATGCAATTTCTTTCCAGTTATCCCAATCCTTTATATATAATAAGGTGTAAGCCCAACTTCCCCCACCTAAAACCCCTGCTTTTCAAAAGGAGTCCTTTTGCCTTCCAAAACGAGTCCTTTTACTCACCAAAAGGAGTCCTTTTGCAATCCAAAACGAATCCTTTTACTCGCCAAAAGGAGTCCTTTTGCAAAACCATAGGATTGCACCCATAATTCAGAGTGGTTTTTGCTGTAATTTAGAGGTATTACTTTATTAAAAATAGTAAATAAATTAATTGGGTTTAAAAAAATATTTATTTAACTTGCTTAATATAGAAAAAAAGTATACTTTTGCAAAGTAAACATCAAGTGCAGGCTTAACCGACAGTCTGTCCAACTAATCGAATAAACTAAAACCCAAATATTAAGAATACACTAACTGATAGAAACTGATGAAAAGAAGTAAGTTTTACCCGTGGGTAGTCGTTGCGCTGCTCTGGGTTGTGGCACTTTTGAATTACATGGACCGTCAGATGCTCTCCACAATGCAGGAGGCTATGAAGGCCGACATCGCCGAATTGAACAAAGCTGAGGCTTTTGGTGCGTTGATGGCGGTTTTCCTTTGGATATACGGAATTGTAAGTCCGTTTGCCGGAGTGGTAGCCGACCGCGTGAGCCGAAAGAAGCTCGTAGTAGGCAGTTTGTTCGTCTGGTCAGCCGTGACATATCTCATGGGCTACGCCACCGACTTTCAGCAGCTCTATTGGTTGCGTGCTCTTATGGGCATAAGCGAGGCGCTTTACATCCCGTCGGCACTCTCGCTCATTGCCGACTGGCACGAAGGCAAGTCGCGTTCGCTCGCCATTGGCATCCACATGACCGGTCTTTACGTAGGTCAGGCAATAGGTGGATTCGGCGCAACAGTTGCCGCCATGTTCTCATGGCACTCTACATTCCACTGGTTTGGCATCATCGGCATAGCCTACTCGGTAGTGCTCGCCCTCCTTCTGCACGACAAGCACAAGGGTACTGCAGCCGTTGCAGCAGCCAATCCTAACGCCGGTCAGCCTAAGGAGACCGTATGGCGCGGACTGAGCGTGGTGTTCTCTACCTGGGCTTTCTGGGTGATACTCATCTATTTTGCCGTTCCGAGTCTGCCGGGTTGGGCCACCAAGAACTGGTTGCCGACGCTGTTTGCCGAGAATCTCGGCATTCCTATGTCGCAAGCCGGACCTATGTCTACCATTACCATTGCCGCTTCGTCGTTCATCGGTGTCATCGTCGGAGGCGTGTTGTCGGACAAGTGGGTGCTGCGCAACATTCGCGGACGTGTCTATACCAGCGCCATCGGATTGGGTATGACCATCCCTGCACTCGTATTGCTGGGCTTCGGCCATAGCATCGTGGCTGTAGTAGGAGCCGGACTGCTCTTCGGTATGGGCTACGGAATGTTCGACGCCAACAACATGCCTATACTCTGCCAGATTATTTCAGCCAAGTATCGCGCCACAGCCTACGGTGTCATGAACATGGTGGGCGTGTTTGCCGGTGCAGCCGTGACACACCTGCTGGGCAAGTGGACCGACGGAGGCAACCTCGGACTCGGTTTTGCCGTGCTGGGCTGCATCGTGCTCGTGGCTCTCGTGCTGCAGCTGGGCTGTCTGAAGCCTACAACCGACAACAAGGAGTAATGCTACGTCAGACACATATTATATATAAATATAAGGTTTAATATTACATACTTTTAAATACAAACAGACTATGGAAAAGATTATCGGACTTATCGACGCTCCGTTTACACCTTTCTATGCAAACGGTGACGTCAATCTTGAACCAATCGAGGCTTATGCCAAGATGTTGCAGAAGAACGGACTCAAGGGCGTTTTCATCAACGGTTCGTCAGGTGAAGGCTATATGCTCACCACCGAGGAGCGCATGCAGCTTGCCGAGCGTTGGGTGTCGGTAGCTCCGGAGGGCTTCAAGGTGATAGTACATGTAGGCAGCTGCTGCCTGCGTGAGAGTGTTCGTCTGGCTGAGCATGCACAGAAAATCGGTGCATGGGGTATCGGTTCGATGGCTCCTCCATTCCCGAAAATCGGTCGCATAGAGGAACTTGTGGAGTACTGCGAGACTATCGCCAACGCCGCTCCCAACCTTCCCTTCTACTACTATCATATCCCTGCATTCAACGGCGCTTATCTGCCTATGCTCGACTTGCTTAAGGCTGTCGATGGCCGCATAGCCAACTTCGCCGGCATCAAGTACACATACGAGTCGCTCTATGAGTACAACCAGTGTCGTCTCTATGCCGATGGCAAGTATGATATGCTCCATGGTCAGGACGAGACAATACTCCCGAGCCTTGCACAGGGTGGCGCTCGCGGTGGCATCGGTGGCACAACCAACTACAACGGACGTGAGCTTACAGGCATCATCGAGGCTTGGAACAACGGCGACATCGAGACAGCACGCGAGAAGCAGAACTTCTCACAGGCCGTAATCAACGTCATCTGCCACTTCCGCGGCAACATCGTTGGCGGCAAGCGCATCATGAAGCTCCTCGGTTTCGACCTCGGACCAAACCGTGTACCGTTCCGCAACATGACTGATGAGGAAGAGGCTCAGATGAAGAAGGAGCTTGAGGAGATAGGTTTCTTTGAGCGTGCCAACAAGTTTTAAATTATAAAAGAAATGAACGTAAAAGAATATATTCAGTCTTGGGCAGAATCGTACAAGAAGGATCTGACCGAGAACATCATGCCGTTCTGGATGGAGCACGGTTGGGACCGGGTTAATGGCGGTGTCTATACTTGCGTAAATCGCGACGGATTGTTGATGGATACAACCAAGTCGGTATGGTTTCAGGGCCGCTTCGCATTCATTTGCGCCTTTGCATACAACAATATCGAGAATAACCAGGAGTGGCTCGACGCAGCCAAGTCGACACTTGAGTTCATCGAGAAGCATTGCTTCGACGAGCAGGGCCACATGTATTTCTCGGTGACAGCCGAAGGACAGCCCTTGCGCAAGCGCCGTTATGTATTCTCGGAGACATTCGCAGCAATAGCAATGTCGGAGTATGCACTCGCCACAGGCGACCAGCATTGGGCACAGCGCGCACTCCAGGTGTTTGAGGATACACAGCGCTTCCTCGCTACTCCGGGCTTCCTGCCTGCCAAGTTCGAACCGAACGTGCAGATGCAGAGCCACAGCATCATCATGATTCTCATCAATGTGGGCTCTTGCATACGCAAGGTCATCGACGACCCGAAGCTCACGGCACAGATTGACGAGTCGATAGAGAAACTCAAGAAATACTTCATCCACCCCGAATTCAAGTGTCTGCTTGAGACGGTAGGAATGAACGGCGAGTTCATCGACACCAACGAAACCCGCACAATCAACCCCGGTCATTGCATCGAGACATCATGGTTTATCATGGAAGAGGCAAAACTGCGCGGTTGGGACAAGCCTATGTTCGATATGGCGCTTCAAATTCTTGACTGGTCATGGGACTGGGGTTGGGACAAACAATACGGTGGAATCATCAACTTCCGTGACTGTAAGAACCTCCCGGTGCAGGACTATTCGCAGGACATGAAGTTCTGGTGGCCGCAGTGCGAGACCATTATCGCATCGCTCTATGCCTACCTCGGCACAGGCGACGAGAAGTATCTGTATCGTCATGAGCGCATCAGCGAGTGGACATACGCCCACTTCCCCGATGCCGAATACGGCGAGTGGTATGGCTATCTGCATCGCGACGGCACAGTGGCACAGCCTGCCAAGGGCAACCTTTTCAAAGGTCCGTTCCATATTCCGCGCATGATGATCAAGAGCTATATGCTCTGCCAGGAGATATTGAAGAAACTTGATTAGTATTACAATTAAATGATAGGGTGTGGCAGAAACTTGACCTACAAGTCGTGCCACACCCTTTTATACTGCAACAAACCTATATATTGCCCAATGAAAAGAATCTTATTCCTCATCATATCGCTCGTTTCGCTTTTCCATACATCGGCTTCGGCACAGCACGTACGCCCCGTCTTTGGCTTTCCAGCTTCCGAACCCGGCTATTCGCTGGGCGTGTCGGCATGTTATGCCGCACAGATAGGCGACTGGATTGTTGTGGCTGGCGGATGCAATTTTCCCACGCCTGGCAAGAAGACATACTACGCCGGAATATATGCGGCGCCCGTTGACGGCGACGTTCTCAACTGGCGGCTCGTCGGAATGTTGCCCGAACCGGCTGCCTATGGAGTGACTGTAGTGAGTGGCGACAGCCTTCTGTTCATAGGAGGTAACAATAGCACTCATGCGTTGAAGTCGGTTTATAGCATACATCTCGATGGAGTGGGCGGGCGTGCCGACGTTAAGCGCCTTGCCGACCTGCCCTGCACGGTTGACAATATGGCTGTGGCGCAGAGCAAGGACAACGTGTTTGTGGTGGGAGGCAATCACGACGGCAAACCGTCGGCTGACGTTCTGGCTCTCAATTTGAACGCTGCCAATCCCTCATGGAGCAATATCGGCAGTATGCCGGGCTCAGCCCGAGTGCAACCCGTAGCCGCTGCGCTCGACGGAAAGCTGTATGTTTGGGGCGGATTCTATGCCAATGGCGACCGGAGTGAAGTGCATACCGACGGTAGCTGCATGAATATCGCTACAGGAAAGTGGACAAGTGTGGCTGCACCGAAGTCGGTTGAAGGCTGTGAGATGACCCTTGCCGGTGGCATAGCATGGGCCTTTAATGGCAAGATATACGCCACTGGCGGTGTAAACAAGGACATCTTTCTTGATGCAATAAGCGGCCGTTACGAGCGTGTGAAGCAAGCCGACTATCTCAATCAGCCCATCTCTTGGTATCGCTTCAGCGGAAATCTCTACGAATACGATGTACTCAGCGAAGCATGGGTTAAAACACGATTTGCCGACAAGGGCTTGGCACGTGCCGGAGCGCAGATGGTTGTCACACAGAAGGGATGCTTCTACATAGGCGGCGAGCTGAAACCGGCATTGCGAACTCCTCAGATTGTAGTGCTGCAGGACTTGGAATAATGATAGAATGAATGTGAAGTCAGTCCAAGAGTAATGTCATGTCTTTCCAAGGGTAATCTCATTTCTTATATAAAAAGTCACACAAATACCCCTATAAACGGCAATTTGAAAGCAAAAAACTAAGTAAAAACTTTTTTATTCCAACGTTATTTGTTACTTTTGCCATTGCTATAGACTAAAAGTCAGAGCGAATCTAGATTTTTACGGTAAAACTAAATCTAATAAAATAAGATTATGAAACCAACTCTTTTTCTCCTCGCTGCAGGTATGGGCAGCCGTTATGGCGGTCTGAAGCAGCTCGATGAGCTCGGTCCTCATGGTGAAACCATCATGGACTACTCTATCTATGACGCTATCAATGCAGGCTTCGGCAAGCTCGTATTCGTTATCCGTAAGGATTTCGAGGATGCCTTCCGCCGTGTCGTTCTTTCAAAATACGAGGGTCACATTCCTTGCGAACTCGTGTTCCAGAGCCTTGACGCACTGCCAGAGGGATTCACATGTCCGGCTGAACGCACCAAGCCTTGGGGTACAAACCACGCTGTATTGATGGGTCAGAACGTTATCAATGAGCCGTTTGCAGTAATCAACTGCGACGATTTCTACGATCGTGACTCGTTCAACGTTATGGGCAAGTGGCTCAGCGAGCTTCCTGAGGGTTCAAAGGGCAAGTATGCTATGGTAGGTTTCCGTTGCGGCAACACATTGTCTGATAGCGGTACAGTAAGCCGTGGCGTATGTTCTAACGACGACGCTCATCACCTTACTTCTGTAGTAGAGCGTACAAAGATCCAGCGCATAGACGGTGTTGTTAAGTATCTCGACGAGGACGGCGAGACATGGGTATCTATTCCTGACAACACACCGGTTTCAATGAACTTCTGGGGTTTCACTCCTGACTACTTCGAGTACAGCAACGAGTTCTTCAAGACATTCCTTTCTGACCCGAAGAACATGTCAAACCTCAAGAGCGAGTTCTTCATTCCTCTGATGGTTGATAAGCTCATCAACGACGGTACAGCTACTTGCGAGGTTCTCGATACTACATCTAAGTGGTTCGGCGTAACTTATCCTGAGGATCGTCCCGGCACTGTCGAGAAGTTCCAGAAGTTGCACGACGAGGGTGTTTATCCTGATAAGATGTTCTAATCATCAATCATGCAAACAGTATGCGGTTTGAATGGCTGTAACATATAGCTTGAACGGCTGCATAAACAAATAAGGCGGAGCTCCAGCAATGGATGCTCCGCCGTTTTTGTTTGGGCTATTTCAGCCCGCCATTAGGCTTATACCTTATTCTTTATTTATCGGCAAACTGTATGCACACGGGTTTGCCGAGCTTTATGTCATTGTGTGTGTTAGTAAGTTTTCCGGTCGTAATGTCGCGTCTGAACACCTCAATCACGTTGCTGTCGCGGCACGCTACAAGCAGATACTTGCCATTTGGGGTGATGGCGAAATTGCGTGGATGAGCAGCTGTGGGCTGAAATCCAACGTTGGTGAGCAATCCTGTCTTGGCATCTACAGCATGAATGGATACTCCTTCGTCCTTGAGTCGGTGTGACGCGTAGACAAACTTGCCGTCGGGCGAGATGTGAATGTCGGCACTTCCGAGCGTCTTTGTCAGCGAAGCCTGCACACGCTGCAATTCACGCATATTGCCGTTGTTGTAGCCAAGCACCGTAATGCTGCCGTCAAGTTCGCCAATCAGATAAGCCACATCGCCCTTCTTGTTGAACACAATATGTCGCGGACCGGTGCCTTTGGGTGCAGTGTATATCTCTTTTGGGTTGCTAAGGAAAGCTTTTTCGGTGTTGCTTGAGTATGCTTTATCGGCGTTGTTGATGTCAAAACGCCATATACAGTCGTTGCCAAGGTCGTTGGCTATCATGTAACGACGGTCGGGAGTGATGCGGCAACAGTGAATGTGTGCATCCACATTGTTATTCTTGAACATGCAAAGATACTGGCTTTCAGGTGCGATAGAGCCGTCCTCGTGGATAGGAAACACCGAAATGTCGCCACCGTTGTAGTTGGAAGTCACCAGATGACGGCCGTAAATCATAATGTTGCAAGGTGCTGCGCCAGGCATATTCTTGACGTGTGAGGTTGCCGATGTGCCGCAATGCTGGCTGTTGATGAGCGTAAGCTTGCCCTTGGAAGCGTCAAAACTGAACGCACTGGCACCTCGTCGCTCGTCGTCGTATTCGTTGACGGCATACACACGAGTAGCATCGTCGTTGAAGATAAGAAACGACGGATTGCCCGATTGGGTGCAGCTGACGGCTTCAGCCTTTCCGTTGTCTTGATTGAAGCGATACACATACATTCCTTCAGAAGTGCTCTGGTCGGTGTATGTGCCTACTATCATTGTCAGGTCGTTGCCGGCAAACGATTGTATTCCGGCGAAAGCGGCAGCTACGGTAGCTGCCAATAGTCTTTTGGTTCGGTTCATTTCAATATATATTTGTTGTCTGCAAATTTAAATATATTTTCCCGGTTTATCACAGATTTATAGTTACAAAGTTGTAACTTTGCAAAATATACTACAAACGAAACAATTAATATCAAATAACACTATAACATGGAAAAAGAAAAAGAGCAAATCCAATTGCCCGACAACGCCTTCACCGAGTTGAAGCCGGGTGAGGAGTACAAGCCGATTATGTCGCCTGGGCAGACCTATCCTGAGGTGAACATGTGGTCGGTGACATGGGGTATCATCATGGCTATGCTGTTCTCAGCAGCCGCAGCCTATCTCGGACTGAAGGTAGGACAGGTGTTTGAGGCTGCCATACCTATCGCCATCATTGCCGTAGGCGTGTCTACAGCCGCCAAGCGCAACAAGGCTTTGGGCGAGAACGTCATCATACAGAGTATCGGAGCCTGCTCGGGTACTATCGTAGCCGGTGCCATCTTCACCCTGCCTGCTATCTATATCCTGCAGGCAAAGTATCCCGAGATGAGCGTTTCGTTCTTCAAGGTGTTCTTCTCTTCGCTGTTGGGCGGTATACTCGGAATCCTGTTTATGATACCGTTCCGTAAGTATTTCGTCAAGGACATGCATGGCAAGTATCCTTTCCCTGAAGCAACAGCCACCACTCAGGTTCTCGTCAGCGGCGAGAAGGGCGGTTCGCAGGCCAAGCCGTTGCTCGTAGCCGGTCTGGTAGGAGGATTGTACGACTTCATCGTAGCTACAGTAGGCTGGTGGAACGAGAACTTCACCACTCGCGTAATGGATTGGGGCGTGATGGCAGCCGACAAGGCTAAGCTTGTATTCAAGGTGAATACCGGTGCCGCCGTATTCGGTTTGGGATACATCATCGGTCTGAAGTATGCGTTCATCATCTGTCTTGGCTCGTTTGCCGTATGGTGGCTCATTGTGCCGGGAATGTCTATTGTGTTCCACGACCAGGTTCTAAACATCTGGAATCCGGAGATTACGCAGACCGTAGGAGCAATGTCGGCTGAAGAGATATTCAAGTATTACGGCAAGAGCATTGGTATCGGTGGCATCGCCATGGCTGGTATCATCGGCATCATCAAGTCGTGGGGCATCATCAGAGGAGCCGTATCGCTTGCAGCCAACGAGATGAAGGGCGGTGCAAAGGCTTCTGCCGAGACCGTACGCACACAGCGCGACATCTCATTCAAGATTATCGCTATAGGCAGTATCGTCACTCTCATTGCTACATTCCTCTTCTTCTGGTTTGGAGTGATGGAAGGCAATCTGCTGTTTGCAGTTGTTGGCATTCTGCTTGTAGCCGTTATAGCGTTCCTCTTCACCACAGTTGCTGCCAATGCCATAGCCATTGTAGGCTCTAATCCAGTTTCGGGTATGACGCTCATGACGCTCATACTTGCCTCGGTAGTGCTTGTAGCCGTAGGGCTGAAGGGTACAGGCGGTATGGTGGCTGCGCTCATCATGGGTGGCGTTGTATGTACAGCGCTGTCGATGGCGGGCGGTTTTATTACCGATTTGAAGATTGGTTACTGGCTCGGAACGACACCTGCCAAACAGGAATCATGGAAATTCCTCGGCACACTCGTTTCGGCTGCTACCGTAGGTGGCGTTATGATTCTGCTCAACCAGACTTACGGATTTGCAAGCGGACAGCTTGCAGCTCCTCAAGCCAATGCTATGGCTGCCGTAATCGACCCGTTGATGAACGGTGTAGGTGCTCCTTGGGCACTGTATGCAGTAGGTGCTGTCATTGCCATTGTGCTCACCTTCTTCAAGATTCCTGCCATTGCGTTTGCACTCGGTATGTTCATCCCGCTCGAACTGAACACTCCGCTCCTCGTGGGCGGTATCGTAAGCTGGTATGTTTCTACCCGTTCGAAGAACGCTGAGGTAAACCGTGAGCGCAACGAGAAGGGTACTCTGCTTGCCAGTGGTTTCATTGCCGGCGGTGCGCTGATGGGTGTTGTATCGGCATTGCTGCGCTTCTGCGACGTTCACCTTGTGAGTGACGCATGGATGGAGGGCTGGCTTGCCAACCCACTCTCGCAGATTGCTTCGCTTGCAGCCTACTGCTGCTTGATAGGCTACTTCGTTGTGGCTACTAAAGTGAAGAAGTAAATACTATAATATATGAATCTGAAAGGATTGTATAAAGCTGACGAGCATCGCTATGACAATGGCGATGCTCTCTTTGTACGCTGCGGTTGCAGCGGCGTTATGCTTCCAAAGGTTAGTTTAGGGTTCTGGCACAACTTCGGAAGCGTTGATTCTTATGAGCGTAGCCGCACCATTACCCACTGCGCTTTCGACCATGGCATCACCCATTTCGACCTTGCCAACAACTATGGTCCCGTAAACGGTAGTGCCGAGGAGACTATGGGACGACTCATGGACGATGATTTCCGTCCTTATCGCGACGAACTCTTCATTGCTACGAAGGCGGGATATGAGATGTGGCTGGGTCCTTACGGCAACTGGGGTTCGCGAAAGTCGCTCATGGCGAGTCTCGACCAGAGTCTGAAGCGAATGCACCTCGACTATGTCGACCTCTTCTACAGCCATCGCTACGACCCCAACACTCCGCTCGAAGAGACCCTCCAGGCTTTGGTAGACATTGTGCGTCAGGGCAAGGCACTGTATGTAGGCATCAGCCGTTGGCCGCTTGAGGCGCTGAAGATAGCCGACAAGTATCTGCGTGAGCATGATGTTCCGCTTCTGATATATCAAGGTAGACTCAATATGCTTGACCATTCGCCGCAGGATGAGGGCATTCTCGACTACTGTGCGGAGCACGGTGTGGGTTTCATTTCGTTCTCGCCACTCGCCCAAGGACTTCTCACCGACCGCTATCTCAACGGTATTCCGGAGGACAGCCGCATGGCTCGCGAGCATTTCCTTAAGCATAGCATGCTCACACCGGAGTTGCTTGCACATTTGAAGGACCTCAATGCGCAGGCAGAAGCGCAAGGCAAGACTCTCGCCGAGATGGCTCTTGGATGGATTTTGCAGCAGAAGGGCGTGACGAGTGTGCTCGTTGGAGCAAGCTCGCCAGAACAGTTGCTGAAGAATCTGAAATGTATCTCGGAATAGTCTGAAATGTATCGCAGAATAGTCTGAAATGTATCGCAGAATAGTCTGAAATGCGTTGCAGAATAAGAAAAACAAGTATAAAAACGCCGCTTTTCAACAGTGGCATTCCAGAAGGAGTCCTTTTGCATTTCAAAAGGGCTCCTTTTGCGTTCCAAAAGGACTCGTTTTGCACTCCAAAAGGACTCCTTTTGCATTGTAAAAGGACTCCTTTTGAAAAACGTTTTGAGTCCTTTTGTAAAACGAAGGTATTTTTACTGGAAAACGAAGGAATTTTTTCAGTGCATTCGACATTTAGAGTAATTCAGTTCGGAATATATTAGAGGATGTGTTAAAAGTCAATTGTACGGGCTGAAAGCCCAATAAGCACATAGCCCAAGGCAGCACCTTGGGTGTACGGATTGAAAATAGCAAAACGCCCTGTAAGGGCAAAAGCATTGATAATTAACGCTTTTGCCCTTACAGGGCGCATTGTTTTTGGTGGCTTTTTACTTCAGGGCGTTGCCCTGGGCTATGTGCTTCTGCCCCTTCGGGGCGTGCTGCTTTGACTTTTATTTCACGCTTATTTCATCAACGAAGAGGAATGCCGGTTTACCCTTACCGGAATGCCAGTCGGGTATGTTGTGTTCCGAAGTGGCATAAACCTTGATATAGCGAGCCTTGGTTTGTGAGAATTTCAGCTCGTATGTATTGATGTTGTCGGCTGAATTCTTTTCCATTGCAGGCAGAGAGTGCTTGGCTACAGAGGTGAAGTTTACGCCGTCGGTAGAAAGGCTCACCTCGATGTTGCGGGCGTCGAATATCCAAGAGCCCTTGTCAACGCATGTGTTGAGGCTCACGCTCGACACTTCGGTAGGCTTCTTAAGATCGATAACGGCTTCAAGGTCGTTGCCGCTGAATCCCAACCAACGGCCAGTGCCGAAGCCCTTGTCGCCTACAAGTCCGTCGGTAAGGGCTGCACCGCCGTTGAAGGTATAGCTCTTGTGCGTAGGCTGGAGCAACTTGACGGGGCAGGCTGTAGCCTTGTTGAATGTCACGTCCTGCGCAGTAACGCTGCTGCTCTTGCCGTTGCGGAAAGCCGCTGCACGTATCTTAGCCGACTTCTGCAGATGTATTGCACCGGTGTAGAGTGTGCTGCTGGCAGTAGGCAGGCTTCCGTCGAGAGTGTAACGAATCTCGGCATCGCCCGCAGTAGTCATATGTACGACAAGCTCTTGCCACTTGGTGTCGCTGTCGATGTGTATATTCACGTTGTAGAGGTGCTTGGCATAGTTGTAGCCGAGTCGGTCGTACAGATGGGTCAGTCCGATGAGTCGGTTGGTGAAGTCGGTGTAGTCCTTCAGCTGTGGCTGAGTCCACTGCACCTCGCTCAATGCTGCCACGCGTGGTAGAGCCATATATTGCATGTGCTTGAATGTAGGCATATACTCAGTCCATATATTTGCCTGGACACCGATGATATGGCGAGCCTCCTCAGCAGTCAGTTCTTCAGGCATAGGCTCGTACGAATATACGCGCTGCAGGGGCAGATAGCCGCCGATAGCAAGCGGTTCGTTGGCCTTGTCGAGCGACTGGTAGTAGTCGAAGTAGAGGTAGCTGTTGGGAGTCATCACCACATCGTGGTTCTGCTTGGCTGCTGCAATGCCTCCGGCTTCGCCTCGCCATGACATTACTGTTGCGCCCTCGGCGAGTCCACCCTCAAGAATCTCGTCCCAGCCGATAGTGTTTCGTCCGAGCGACTTCAGATAGTTGGAAGCGTGTGTGATGACATAGCTCTGCAGACGTTCCTCGGCAGAGTGTCCGTCCTTGGCCTCCAGATGCAGAGCCTTGATGCGTGCCTGGCACTTGGGGCAATCCTTCCATCTCACCTTAGGGCACTCGTCGCCACCTACGTGGATATACTTAGACGGGAAGAGCTGTGTGACCTCCTTGAGCACGTTGTCGATGAAAGCCAGAACCTTGTCGTTGCCAGCGCAGAGAACGTCGTCAGAGATGCCCCACTTCTGCCATACCTTGTACGGACCGCCGGTGCATCCGAGCTCGGGATAGGCTGCAAGAGCCGCCTGCATATGTCCTGGTAGGTCAATCTCAGGAACGATGGTGATGTAGCGGTCGGCTGCATACTTCACGATGTCGCGTATCTGCTGCTGTGTGTAGAAGCCGTCGTAGGGTATGCCGTCGTACTTGCCTGTGTTATGACCGATAACGGTCTGCTCGCGCTTGGCGCCAATCTTGGTGAGCAACGGATATTTCTTTATCTCGATGCGCCATCCCTGGTCGTCGGTGAGATGCCAATGGAAGCGGTTGATGTTGTGCAGGGCGAGCATGTCGATAAACTGGCGTATTGAGTCAGCGGTAACGAAGTGGCGCGACACGTCGAGGTGGGTTCCGCGATAGGCAAAGCGTGGCGCGTCAGTGATGTGAACGGCTGGTATGCTCACTTGTGTAGCTTTGCCGTTGCAGAGTGGCAACGACTTGCGCAGAGTCTGGATGCCGTAGAACACGCCCGCAGCCGAAGCACCGGCTATACGTATCTGCTTGGCATCTGAGTTGAGCCTGTAGCCTTCGGCATTGCTGATGGTCTTGTCGATAGAAAGGATAATGGCTGGGTTGCCCTTTACCAACTTGCCTATTGTGGGGCGAATGCCTGTAGCCTGCTGGATATATGAGGCAAGCATAGTGGCGTTGCGCTTCATGTCCTGACTGTTGGTCTGCACATAGATGACGGTGTTTGAGTTGAGCGTGAACGGTGCGCTTGCGTCAGCCACGACCTGCTGCGGTTGTGGGATAATGTTGAAGTCCGCAGTTTGTCCCATTGCGGTTGAGGGCAGGAGGAAAGCCATTGCGGCGACGGCTCCTGTCAATAATTTCTGATTCATTGTTTGTTTAGTGAAATGTAGGTTGTATTATTATAATGGCTTATTAAAGTGGGGTGTGATATGTAAATTACAGTACAGCTGCGATGCGTCTTACCTTTGAAAGCTTCTCCATGAAGTTACTGTCTTTTCTTGCAGTCTGCATATTATAGTTCATTTGCATATGCATTAGTGGTTCGGCGTTCACTCCAAGAGCTGCTTCGAATAGTAATGCGGTCTTTTCGGTTAATGGACGGCGTTCATTCAGTATCTCGTTCAGGGCAGAATAGCCTATTCCCATATCCTTAGCGAGCTTGCATTGTGATATGCCTCGATATTTTATTTCTTCCTTAAGAATAGATCCGGGATGAGTAGGAGTAAATGGTGTCAGTTCGTTGGCTGACGGTCCATTGTGCTTTATTTCTTTATTCATAATGGTTTCATTTATAATGGTTTGACAATTCTGTTATGTTACAAATAGTGGCAATAGATTTCTTTGAAGTATATGTACATACAGTTTTGTTATTTTCTTGCAAAAATACGGCTATTTATTGTCTTCTCAAAATTTGAGAAGACAATAAATATTAACGTCATTTCTTTTTCTGTGTATTCGGCAGAAAGCCAGCTATAATGCCCAGTAGAGGCAGCAGAGCGCTCACGCGGAATATGAATTCTATGCTGGTTTTGTCGGCAAGCCATCCGAAGAAGGCAGAACCGAGTCCGCCCAGACCAAACATCAGTCCGAAGAAGATTCCTGCTATCAGTCCTACTTTGTCGGGCATGAGGTCGGTGGCGTACACTACGATTGACGAGAAGGCCGAAGCGATGATCAGTCCGGACAGGAATGTGAATATAATGGTCCATGCGAGGTTGGCAAAGGGCATTGCCAGTGCGAATGGAGCGGCTCCGAGAATGGAGAACCAGATGACGTATTTGCGGCCGAACTTGTCGCCCAGCATTCCGCCGGCTACTGTGCCGATGGCAAAGGCGGCAAGAAACACGAACAGACAGAGTTGCGAGGTCTGCACCGATACGCCGAACTTGTCGATGAGGAAGAATGTGAAATAGCTTGTAATGCACGATGTGTAGAAGTATTTTGAGAATACAAGCATTACGAGAATGAACAAAGCCCAGTATTTGGAACGTTTCGAAATGCCGTTGTTCAATGCCGGATTGTGCTGCTTGTGAAAGGCAATGTACGCCAAACGTGCCTTATACCAAGCACCGAGCCGCACCATAATGAGTGCTGCAAGCAGCGCAGCCAGTGCAAACCACGATATCGAATGCTGTCCAAAGGGCAAGACGATGATGGCTGCAAGCAACGGTCCGAGAGCCGATCCGCCATTGCCTCCAACCTGAAATATGGATTGTGCCAGACTCTTTCTGCCGCCCGATGCCATCTGAGCCACTCGCGATGCGGTGGGATGGAATATCGACGAACCCAGTCCGACGATGCTTACGGCAAGCAGAATGAGCAGATAGTTTTCGGCAAAGGCGAGCAATAGCAGTCCGGTAAGCGTGAAACACATACCCGCAGACAATGCGTAAGGGCGCGGATGGCGGTCGGCGTAGAGTCCCGTGAAGGGTTGCAGTATCGACGAAGTCATCTGGAAAATAAGCGTGATGATGCCTATCTGTGCAAACGAGAAGCCGAACTTGTCCTTGATGATAGGGTAGATGGAGGGTATGATTGACTGAATCATGTCGTTGAGAAAATGCGAAATTCCGCAAATAACGAGTATGGAATACACCGTACCTTCGGTCATTGTGGGGTTGCCCTTGATCTTGTTGCCTATTGATTTTATATTCATAATAATGTGTATAGAATTTTACGCTTGTGCAAAATTATAAAAAAATAGTCGTCTATAATATTGTAATTTGATAAAAAACTTGTGCAGGCTTCTCAGTCTGAGATTTTAATGTTAACTTTGTATTTGGCTTATTGTGTTATGAAGCCGGCAGAATAGTTAACGTTAACGACAAATGATAGACCACGCTACAGTAGAAAGAATAAAGGATGCAGCCAACATTGTTGAGGTAGTTTCGGAGTTTGTCACGCTGCGACGCAGTGGGGCAAACTACAAGGGATTGTGTCCTTTCCACGACGAGAAGACCCCGTCGTTCTATGTTTCGCCTGCACGTGGCATGTGTCATTGCTTCGGTTGCGGCAAGGGAGGCAATCCCATCGGCTTCATTATGGAGCATGAGCAGATGACTTATGTTGAGGCTCTGCGCTGGCTTGCCAACAAATACCACATCGAGATACGCGAACGCGAACTCACCGACTACGAAAAGCGGGAGCAGAGCGAGCGCGAGAGTATGTTCATTGTCAACGAATGGGCGATGAAATACTTTCAGGACAAGATGCAGAACGACCCCGACGGCATAGCCATAGGAATGCAGTATTTCCGCAGCCGTGGCTTTCGCGACGACATAATACAGAAGTTCCAGCTCGGCTACGACCTTGCCGACCGCCGCGCTTTTGCCGTTGCTGCTCTTGGCAAGGGCTACAAGGAGGAGTTCATTCTTAAGACCGGCATCTGTTATAAGAACGACCGTGGCGAACTGATCGACCGTTATGCCGGTCGTGTCATATTCCCGTGGATAGGCATAAGCGGCAAGGTGGTGGGCTTCGGAGGCCGATTGCTCGACTCGCGCACTAAGGGTGTCAATCAGAAATATGTCAATTCACCCGACTCTGAGATTTATCATAAGGACCGGGAGTTGTACGGATTGTATCAGGCCAAGAAAGCTATAGCCAAGGAAGACCGCGTATTCATGGTGGAAGGTTACACCGACGTCATCTCAATGCACCAGTGTGGCATAGAGAATGTAGTGGCAAACTCGGGTACGGCACTCTCTATTCATCAGATACACATACTCCACCGCTTCACGTCCAACATCACTCTGCTGTACGACGGTGATGCAGCTGGCATCCATGCGGCTATGCGTGGAACCGACATGCTGCTCTCGGAGGGAATGAACCTTAAAGTTTTGCTCTTGCCGGATGGTGACGATCCCGACTCGTTCTCGCGCAAACACACGGCAGCCGACTTCCGTAAGTATATCGAAGAGCATCAGACCGACTTCATACAGTTCAAGACCGACTTGCTGCTGCGCAACGAACGCGACCCGCTGAAGCGTTCGGAGGCAATCAATTCCATCATCCGCAGCATCTCGTTTGTAGTAAATCCAATTCTGCGCGACACCTATATACACGACTGTTCGGTGCGTATGGGGCTCAATGAGGCTACACTCATCAACACACTCAACGGTTTCATACGCAACAACCGCGAAGAACGCACCTCTGAAGAGGCTCGCGCCACACAACAACAGCAACGAATACAGACTCCGCAGCCTACTGTCAGCCAGACAACACCGCTGGAACAGGCGTCGAAAGTGGAGCGTATGCTTGTGGAAATGATAATCCGCTACGGCGACACTATTATATATAATAATGTGGAAACGGAAGACGGAGGAGTGATGAACCTCAATATTGCGCAGTACATCGACTACAATCTGAGCGTAGACGGACTGAAACTTGCCAATCCTTTGTTTGCAAAGATACTCGAAGAGGCTGTTGCGCATAGTCAAGACGAAGGCTTCAATGCCGAGCAATTCTTCATTCATCATGAGAATATGGACGTGTCGCGCATAGCCACCGACCTTTGTGTGGACAAGTATCGAATGCTCGACGAGCAGAAGACTACAGCCAATGCCGAGCCGAAGAATAAGGACGAGCTGAAAGCCGAGGAGGAAAACCGCATCGAAAACCTACGTCAGCAGACCGAACATTTGCTCAACGACTTCCGAATGGACTATCTCGAGCAGCGTCTGCGACAACTCCAGGCGCAGATTTCGCAAGCTTCTGCCGACCACGAGCGACTCATGCAGCTTATGGAAGAATATAAGACAGCCCACGAGTTGAGATCGAAACTCGCCCGACTGTTGGGCAACAACATAATAGCGTAAACGCAACTTACCGCAGGTCGGAGTAATCCTGCGGTAGTAAATATAAATAATCAAAAACAACACCATTATGTATTACATTGAAAAGACTCTTGAAATCTCGGCGTGTCATCGCCTTAAGCTCTCGTACGAGAGCAAGTGTCAGAACCTGCATGGCCACAACTGGATCATCACCGTTTATTGCAAGTCGCGCGAACTGAACAGCGACGGAATGGTGGTAGACTTCACCCACATCAAGCGACTTGTACAAGAACGTCTCGACCATGCCAATCTCAACGAGGTATTGCCCTTCAATCCCACAGCCGAAAACATCGCACGATGGGTGACCGAGCAGATACCGCAATGCTATCGTTGCATGGTGCAGGAGAGCCAGGGCAACAAAGCCATTTACGACGCAGAAGATTAAGATAGCTGATAACAACGTATTATTGAACCATTTAAGCTTTGCATGTATACAAGCATGCTGTTTCAGATGAAAAGAGTCAACGATATTTTCTATTCATTGCAAGGCGAAGGACGCAACACCGGGTGTGCTGCCATATTCATTCGTTTTGCCGGATGCAACTTGAAGTGTCCGTTTTGCGACACCGATTTCGCTCAATACGAGGAGATGAGCGACGAGGACATACTCAATCGGATTAAGTCTTATCCCTCGCACTTTGTCGTTCTAACCGGTGGCGAACCTTCGCTTCAGGTAGACAGGCAGCTGGTAGACCTTCTGCACAAGCACGGTTACGAGCTGGCAATGGAGACAAACGGCACCCATCCGATAGTCGACGGCATCGACTGGATAACATGTTCGCCCAAAGGCAACACCGTTATCAAGCGATGCAACGAACTCAAGTGCATCTTCGAAGAAAACACCCAGCACCCCGACGATCACGGCATAAGCGCCGAATACAAATACCTGCAACCCTGCGACGTGCAGAATACTGAGCGCAACGCACAAATCGTGAAGCGCTGTTTCGACTACATCCTGCAGCATCCCGAATGGCGAATGTCGCTACAGACGCATAAGCTTGTAGGGTTCAAGTAATTTAGTTGAGAGTTGATAGTTGAAAGTTGAGAGTTATGATTAGCTTTATATTTAATATTGTTGCCTTAAATATTTGTCATAGAGTAATCATAACTCTCAACTCTCAACTCTCAATTATCAACTTTAAAAGCTCAACTTTCAAATTCCAAAAGGAGGAACCGAAGTATGATATACGTTCATTGGATATTCATAGTTCTGTACGTAGCGGTGATAGTCGGCATCATGCTGACAGTGCTGATGGACAACCGCCAGCCTGCCAAGACCATAGCATGGGTCCTGGTATTGCTGTTTGTGCCCGTTGTAGGCATAGTGTTGTACATCTTCTTCGGTCAGAACACGCGCAAGATGAAACTTATATCAGGGCGTTCGCTCGACCAATTGTCAAAGCGTTCGATGCTTGAATTTGTAGAGCAGCGCAACTTGCGGATGCCCGAATACTTCTCCTCACTCGTCCGACTGTTTACCAATCAGAGCCTGTCGCTACCCTTTAAGGACAACGCTGTAGAATTCTACACCGACGGCTATCAGTTTTTTCCGGCTCTGCTGCAAGCCATAAAGGGCGCAACCAACCACATTCATCTCGACACATACATCATAGCCGACGACCCGTTGGGCCGTCTTGTAAGTGATGCCCTTATTGCCAAGGCGCGCGAAGGGGTAGAGGTGCGCCTGATATACGACGACGTAGGATGCTGGCGTGTGCCCGAACGCTTCTTCGACCGTATGCGTCAGGCAGGCGTAAAGGTGCGTTCGTTCATGCCGGTACGGTTCCCAGCCTTCACCAGTAAGGTGAACTATCGCAACCACCGCAAGGTATGCGTCATCGACGGCACGCAAGGATTCATAGGCGGAATGAACATAGCTCTGCGCTATGTCAAGGGATTGCATGGTGGCACTCTGCCCTGGCGCGACACCCACATGCGTCTGCGTGGCAGTGTGGTGTACGCCTTGCAACGTGCATTCCTTGTCGACTGGTATTTCGTCGACCGCACACTCATCAACGACCATCGTTACTATCCGCCTATGCCATGGCACATCAGCAACGACTCTTTGGCTCAAGTAGTCACCAGTAGTCCTATTGCCCAGTGGCCCGACATTATGCAAGGCTATGTGCGAATACTGCTTGAAGCCAAGCGGTATGTGTATATGGAGACCCCGTATTTTCTTCCTACCGAACCCGTTATGTTTGCTATGCGCACCGCAGCATTGGCAGGTGTCGACGTGCGTCTGCTCATACCGCGCCGCAGCGATGCCTGGCTCATACAGCTGGCAAGCATGTCGTACGTCACCGAAACGTTGGAGGCAGGCGTAAAGGTGAGGCTGTATGAGAAGGGATTCAATCACAGCAAACTGCTTGTTGCCGACGATCAGATATCCACATGCGGTTCTACAAACATCGACTTCCGTAGTTTTGAGAACAACTTCGAGGCCAACGTGTTCTTCTACGACCGCCAGACGGCGTTGCGCATAAAGGACATTTACATGCGCGATGAGGATTGCAGCATCAATTTCAGCGAAGCCCGTGAGCTGCATCACCGTCCGTATATGCACCGGTTTGTAGAATCGTTGCTGCGTCTGTTGTCGCCATTGTTGTAGTGAATGGAAATTTCCCGTGATGTTTCCATTATTCATAAAATAATATATATTTGAATTAGGCGGATTCAAAAAAAATATATACATTTGCATTCAATTAACGACTAACTTACTATTACAATCATGGGTGAGACAAAATTCGCTATTTCGAAACGTTTATTTAGTAAAGGAAATATGAAGGATTTTATGTTCATTGTGTTTGGAATCCTTTCGTATGCAGTTGGATATACAGCTTTTATTCTTCCTGAAAGAGTTGTAATGGGAGGTGTATCGGGTTTGTCTGCCTTGATATACTATGCCACAAATATACCCGCCGGTATATCAATCTTCGTGCTTAACATTACCTTGCTTATCATAGCCTTTAGCGCTTTGACCAAGCAGTTTGTGGTGCGTACGATAATCGGTGTTCTTCTTCTTTCACTGTTTATCGGTACATTGCAGCCGTTCTTCCAGGCTTATCCGATCATCACGGCAGGCGAAGACAAGTTCATGCACGTTCTTATCGGAGGTATGTTGGGTGGTGCCGGTCTTGGCATAGTGTTCTCTCACAACGGTTCGACGGGCGGAACGGACATTATAACCGTGTTGCTCACCAAGCACTTCAACTTGAGTTTTGGTCGTGCAATGCAGTTTATTGACTGTACAATCATCTGTTCTTCTTACTTGCTCTTCCACAGTATGGAGACAATCGTTTATGGTGTAGTCTTCACTCTTGTAGCAAGTTTCGTGTGCGACTTCGTTGTCAACGGCTCGCGTCAGACCGTTCAGTTCCTCATTATATCAAAGAACTACAAGGAAATAGCCGATACCATCAACCGACGTGTCAACCGTGGCGTAACGGTTATTGAAGGAAAGGGATGGTATAGTAAGGAAAATGTGGAAATGCTTGTTGTATTGTCGCGCAAGTATGAGTCGCAGGACATCTTCGCCGTGATAAAACAGATTGACCCGCAAGCCGTTGTTTCACAGACATTCTGCCACGGAGTGTTCGGTGAAGGATTTGACAAGATTAAGTAAAAGTAAAAAAGTAAAAGAGTAAAAAAGTAAATGCTTAGGCGACTTTTTTACTCTTTTACTTTTTCACACCTTTTATTCTTTTACTTTTTTACTCTTTTAATTTTACAATGAACCGCAGAATACTCAACATAGCCATACCTTCAATAGTTTCAAATATCACCGTACCGCTGCTCGGACTTGTCGATATGGCGATATCAGGACATATGGGAGATGCCGTATATATAGGTGCAGTAGCCGTAGGAAGTATGATATTCAACGTTATATACTGGCTGTTCGGATTCTTGCGTATGGGCACGAGCGGTATGACGTCGCAGTCGTTGGGCCGTCGCGATCTGGACGGAGTGGCTATGCTACTGATGCGTTCGATGGGTGTGGCATTGCTGATAGGCTTTACTATAGTGGTGCTTCAATACCCCATAGGACGTCTGGCGCTGATGCTGACGGGTGCTACAGCCGACATAAGCAGCGAGGCGTGGGTATATTTCTGTATATGCGTATGGGGCGCACCAGCCATGTTGTGTCTGTACGGACTAACGGGTTGGTACATAGGCATGCAGAACACGCGTCTGCCTATGTTCATATCGATATTGCAAAACGTTGTAAACATCGCTGCCAGCTTTACTTTTGTGTATGTCATGGGCATGAAAGTGGAGGGCGTAGCGCTTGGAACGCTCGTGGCACAATATGCCGGACTCGTCGTGTCGCTTGCTTTGTGCACCTACACCTACGGCAATCGTTTGTTTGGCAGAATACGTTGGCGCGACATTTTTGAGCAAAGCGAGCTGTCGCGATTCTTCACCGTCAATCGCGACATATTCCTGCGCACACTCTTTCTTGTAGCCGTCAACTTCTATTTTCTTTCGGCAGGAGCCTCGCAAGGAGCCGTAGTGCTGGCTGTGAACACGTTGTTGATGCAGTTCTTCACCTTGTTCTCGTACGTTATGGATGGATTTGCCTATGCCGGCGAGGCATTGTGTGGCAGACTATACGGTGCCGGCAATAATGAAGGATTTGTCCGTATGGTGCGCCGATTGTTTATGTGGGGATTGGGATTGTCAGCGGTATACACACTTGTTTATGCCCTTGGCGGCAGTCCGTTCCTCATGTTGCTCACCGACAATGCCAGTGTCATCGATGCGTCGGCATCGTATGTGCCGTGGGCTGTGCTCATTCCGCTGTGCGGTATGGCAGCATTCATTTGGGACGGAGTGTTCATCGGTATCACCGCAACACGCGGAATGCTCGTGTCGTCGGCAATATCGGCAGTGTTTTTCTTTGCTGTTTATCCGGCATTACGCCCTATGCTCCACAACCATGCGCTATGGATAGCCTTCCTTGTGTTTCTGGCTATGCGTGGAGTGGTGCAGACGGTTTTGTATAACAAGTGGAGTAGGGGTGAAGGTCCTGCAAATAAAGATAGATAAAATGCTGCTACAGCCAGCTCATAAGGGCGTGTCATAAGCACAAGCAGTACGCCCCGAAGGGGCAGAAGCGCATAGCCCAAGGCAGCGCCTTGGGTAAAAGTGTCGCAAATAGCAATGCGCCCTGTAAGGGCAAAAGCGTTAATTATCAATGCTTTTGCCCTTACAGGGCGTTTTGCTTTTATCTATCCGTACACCCAAAGCGTTGCTCTGGGCTATGGGCTTATTGGGCTTTCAGCCCGCTTTGTTTACGTTTGAATACACCCTCATCCTATAATTAGTACAAGCGACTCTCTTCACTTGCAGCAACTCACTTCACTTGCAGCAACTTCTTTATTCGTTGCTTCTTCTTTGGAATGAGGATTGTAATGTACTTCTACTTGATTGCCCGCTCAAACTGACCGCTTGCAGCAAAGCTCAGCCCCTCGATTTTCTCGGTAGTCTTGCGTGAGCAGTATTTGAATGTGACGCTTTTCTGTCCGCTGAACGACTTCCACACAAGCGTCATGTCCACCTTCTTGCCATTGGTGTCGGGCAGTTTGTCGAGTCGGAAAGCCACGATGCCGTCGCCCCAGTAGCCGCCCTTCACGCCTTGAGCGTTGTGGCAGAAAGTCAGTTCGTACGGTTTGGCAGGGTCGGCAGCTACAAGATTCACGATGTGCGGAGTGTTGTTAGGAGCCCACTGGGTGCGGAAATGAATGGTGAGATAGCCGTCTTCCGACACCGTCCATTCGCGTAATATCTCCACAGGGTCCTGTCCTTTGCTGATCAGTTCAGCCGCATTCTCGCCACCCTCTATCATAGGTTTGGTCAGAATGCTGTCCAACCAATTTACATAAACGTCGTAGTTGCGCTTGTTGTCAGGCTGTGTGAGCAGTCGGAAATTGATGAATGCTCGCACCTCCTTGTTTCCGTAAGGAGCCTGCTTGATGTTAGTGGCGTTAATCTTGGTAGAGTCGTCAAGCTGCATGTAGAACGACGAACCGTCGGCAGTTGGCTTCAGCGTGACGAGAGCGTTGGGACGGTTGAGCGGAAATACTGGAAACTCGTCGTTGTCGTTGTCGCACGACTGCATGGCGAAGCCCACCAAGCCGATGGCAACGATGAGCAGAGCGGCGTGTGAAGCCTTGATGATGCTGCTGATATAGTAATTTATCTTATTCATATTTATAATAGATTTCTGTCTTGTTGATAATAGAATTATGTCTCTTTGATAATAGTTATCTCCCATTTGCAAAGATACAATAATATATTAATGCAACGCAAGTTTTAGCAGTTTTTTTTATTGCCTTTTCAAAAGGAGTCCTTTTGCCCTCCAAAAGGAGCCCTTTTACACACCAAAAGGAGTCCTTTTACACACCAAAACGAGCCCTTTTGCACACCAAAAGGAGTCCTTTTGAAATGCCCTCGGATTTCGCCCTCATTACAACTGTGCCTATGGCTTTGTGCATACGTGTATGTACCGACTTTATTATTTCTATTTTTTTTGAAATATTAAAGTCGGGTAATGTTGTTTATATGGTGATTTTTCCCTATTTTTGTATTATAATGCGTGGTTGGACGCATTCTGTGTTGTACGACACAGCCAAAACATTAACTCATCAAAAAGGAAACACTATGAAGAAGTCAACAGTCCTTTCGATACTTATGGCGCTGCTTATGCCACTGACAGCAGCTGCCGACACCTATACATCACTATGGAAACAATACGACACTGCACTGCAGAAGGACCATCCTAAGACTGCGCTTGATGTGCTTTCGCAGATAGTTGGCAAGGCAACACGCGAACGAGCCTACGGCCATTTGCTAAAGGCTCAGCTCGCTACAGCCCAACAGCAATGCGCCATATCCGTCGACTCATTGCAGCCCGCAATCGACCGTCTGCGCCGTTGTGAGCAGAATGCCGTGCAGAGTGGCGACAAGGTGCTTGCTGCAATATATCAGTCGGTGCTCGGAACCATCTATACAGACAACTGGATGGGCATTGACGAAACTGGAAAACTCGGCAAACAATACTTCAAGAAGTCGATGAGCAATCCCGAAGCGTTGGCTGAAGCCTACTCTACGGGATATGAACCGTTTGTAATCGACGGCACCGACTCGCGCTATTTCTATCACGACATGCTGCACGTACTGGGCATCCGTGCCAACGACTATCGCACCATGCACGACTATTATGCCTCGCGCGGCAAGCGCGAGGGAGCCTGCCTTACAGCTATCGAACTCGTCAAGCGTGCCCGTCGTCAAAGCGATGTGGGTCATGTAAAGAAGTCGAATTATATCATGTCGCTCGATTCGCTCGTGCGCGAATATTCCGACCTGATGCCGTGTGCCGAAGTTGCCATTGAGCGCTACGCCTATATGGCGAATGCCGAGGACGTAACAGCCGAGGAGAAGATGAACTACATCAACTACGCCCTCATGAAATGGGGAGCCTGGCCACGCATGAATATACTGCGAAATGCCCAGCACCGCCTTACATTGCCATCGTTTCACGCAAGCATAGGAGGCGAACTGGCTCTGCCAGGAGTGCCTCGCAAGGTGAAGGTGATGGCGCTCAACAACATCGGCGAACTGCGTATCACCGTCTCGCGACTCGACATTGACGGCACCACAACCCTCGACCCGTCGAGCGACAAGGACTATGCACGTCTGCGCCGACACATCGTTCAGAACGAACAATCCATCACCGACGTGCGCCGATACGTAGGTCTGCCGGCATACAAGACCGTAAGCGACACGCTCGAAATAAAGGGATTGCGATCGGGAATGTATCTCGTAGAGATGTCGACCGATAACGTCAGCGTGCCAGTCGACCGCCAGTTGCTGCGCGTATGCGACATCTATCCCGTCGTAGAAGCGTTGCCAGGCAACAAGTACCGTATGGCTGTGCTCAACGCCACAAGCGGCGTGGCCGTGCCGGGAGCCAAGATTGACGTTGTGACTGATGTTGACAAGCACGGCAAGGACATCATACGCACATATACCTGCGACAGCAACGGCGAGGCTTACATAACATACGCCAAGAGCGAACCGCGCTCTTATCGCATATACACCGACACCGAACGTGCTTTCCCCTTCACCCCAATGTCGGGACATTTCCACTATTACGGCAACAAGGCAGACGTAGTGCGCACGTCGTTGTTCACCGATCGCAGCATCTACCGACCCGGACAGACGCTGCATGTGGCTGCCATGGCATATACATATAATAATAAGGTGTATAAGGGAGAGCCCAAGGCTGGTCAGTCGATGACCATAACACTGCGCGATGCCAACCATAAGGAGGTGGCTTCGCAGCAGGTTCAGACCGACGAATACGGTATGGCGAGCGCCGACTTCGTATTGCCGCAAGGCGGAATGACGGGCACTTACACCCTGCGTTCCGACTTTGGCAACAACTCGTATACCTCGGTTAGGGTAGAGGAATACAAGCGTCCGACGTTCAGCGTCGATATAGCAAAGTCTACAGACAAGTATGCCGCAGGCGACACCGTGCGCCTTAAGGGCATGGCCCGCAGCTTTGCCGGAGTGCCCGTACAGAATGCCCGTGTGGCATTGCGTGTAGTTCGCCGTCCGGCAATGTTCTGGCGAGGCATGGGAGTCGAAATGCGTCAGGAGACAGTATTGAACGATACCGTGCAGACCACGGCTGCTGGCGAATTCGAAGTGAAAGTGCCAATCGTCATCCCCGACACTTATGACGAGCATCCGCGCCGCTACTATATGTTTGACGTGGCTGCCGACGTCACCGATGTGGCAGGCGAGACACGCCATGCAGAGGCTTCGTTGCCATACAGCGATCATCCTACTATACTCACATGCGACATTCCTGAAAAGTCGTTGCGCGACAGTCTGCGCACCATCACATTCGCCTATCGCAACAATGCGGGCGACCCTATCGACGGCAATGTGACCTATTATATTGACAACAATCGATATACCTGCAAGGCAAACACCCCAAGCAAGATAGCCGCCGAGGCTCTGACATCAGCCCGCCATAGCCTTATGGCGATATGCGGAACCGACACTCTGCGTACAGCATTCACCACATTCACCCTGCGCGACAGCAAGGCTCCCGTAGAGACACACGACTGGTTCTATCAGTCGGCTGAACGTTTCAAGGACAATATGACCCCCGTGTTCATACAGGTGGGTTCGAGCGACTCAATCCAGCACGTTGTATATACGCTCATTTCGGGCGACAAGGTGATAGAAGACGGACGTGCCGACCTGAAGAACGAGGTTCGCACACGTGCATTGATGTACAAAGAGGAGTGGGGCGACGGCATAACGCTGTCGGTAGCGTGGGTTAAGAACGGCACGGCTTATAAGCATACAGCACGAATAGAGCGTCCGTTGCCCGACACCCGACTCAATTTGAAGTGGACAACATTCCGCGACCGACTCACTCCGGGACAGCGCGAGACGTGGACCCTCAACATAACTCACCCCGACGGAACACCAGCCAAGGCTCAGCTCATGGCTACAATGTACGACAAATCGCTTGATGAGATACGCCGTCACAACGTGCGTTTCTCGCTGCCGGCATTCGTCAGTGTGCCTTGGTTGACATGGAATGGCGTGAACAATCGCGGACTCTTTGCCTACAGCGAGATGCCTATGCGCATTCTTAATGAGCGAAGTCTCAACCTGAGCCGCCTCACCGATTTCAGCATTTTTTGTTATGGTGAGGTGCTTAAGGCAAATGTTCAGAGTAAACAATTCAACAGTCGCAAGATGATGGCATACGACAAGTCGGAAAGCCGTGTTCTTGTAGGAAGCGTAGAGAGTGCTAAGGCTGCCGGGACAGTAGACTCTGAAGCCATGAATGAGCATACTGAAGACAATGGTTCGGCTGCTACAGAGCAGATACGCGAGAATCTCAACGAGACAGCCTTCTTCTATCCGGCACTCGTGAGCGATGCTAAGGGCAATGTGTCAATCAACTTCACGCTGCCCGAGAGTGTAACTACATGGCAGTTCTATGGCTTGGCGCATGACTTGAACATGAACAATGGCGTCATTTCGGCAACGTCGGTGGCTAAGAAGACCATTATGGTTCAGCCAAATGTTCCGCGCTTTGTGCGCTCTACTGATAGCGGAGTGCTCTCGGCACGTGTGTCGAACACTTCCGACAAGCAGGTGGCTGGCACCGCCCGACTTGTATTGCTCAATCCCGAAACGGGCAAGGAGGTGTATCGCAAGGAGCGTAAATACACTGTAATGGCAGGCGAGACAACGGCAGTCGACTTCGATTTCGACATGTCGAAGATTCAGAACGACGGACTGCTTGTATGCCGCATCACCGCACATGGCCACGGCTATAGCGACGGCGAGCAGCATTATCTGCCCGTTTTGCCTGACAATGAACTCGTCACCAATACATACGCATTCACACAGAATGCCCCTGGCACACTCGATATTGATGTGGCTAAGATGTTTGCAGTCAGCGACAAGAACTCACGACTCACCGTTGAGTACACCAATTCGCCCTCGTGGCTCATGGTTCAGGCTCTGCCTACTATGTCGAATGCCGATGGCGACAACGCCATGTCGCTTGCCACGGCTTATTATGCCAATGCGTTGGGCCGCCACATCATGCTCTCCAACCCGGCTATAAAGCAGACCGTAGCACTCTGGCAGAAAGAAACGGGTGACGCAAAGGACGGCTCTTCAATGCAGAGCGCATTGCAGAAGAACAGCGAACTGAAGCAGATTGTGCTCGACGAAACGCCTTGGCTTAACGAAGCCAACCGTGAATCGGAGCAGAAGCGTATGCTTGCCGCATTCTTCGATGAGTCGCAGATTGACTATCGTCTTGCCAATAATCTCTCGCAACTGTCTCGTCTTCAGCTGCCCAACGGTTCGTTTGCATGGTGGAAGGGAATGGAGGGTTCGCCCTATATGACTATGGCTGTGGTGCAGACGCTTGTTCGTCTCAACGCAATGATTGGTCAGCAGAACACCACAACCAGTATGATTGCCGCCGCTTTCAGCTATATGGACAAGCAGATGGCAAGTGAGGTGAAGGAGATGAAGAAGCTTGAGAGCGAGGGCAAGCAGAAGAATCTGCGCCCGAGTGAGTTGGCTGTGCAGTATCTGTACGCCTCTACGCTCGCCAAGCGACAGTTGAATGCCTCGGCAAAGCAGAATTTCGACTGGCTCATCAGTCGACTGGCACGTCAGAATACGGAGTTCACGATATACGGAAAAGCCGTTTCTGCCGTTGTGCTTGCCAAGAACAATCATCGCAAGGAGGCTGCCAATCTGCTTGAGAGCATACGCCAGTATACTGTATATACCGACGAAATGGGTCGCTACTTCGATTCGCCGAAGGCTCAGTATTCATGGTTCGACTATCGCATTCCGTCGCAGGTGGCTGCCATTGAGGCTCTGAAGGCTCTGCAGCCCGACGATGTCAAGACTATAGGCGAGATGCAACGATGGTTGCTCCAGACCAAGCGTACTCAGGCATGGGACACTCCGATTAATTCTGTAAATGCCGTTTATGCCTTCCTTAACGGCAACGGCGCTGCGCTTGTTGACGGCAATGCGCAGCATGCAACGATAAAGATTGACGGTCAGAAGTTGCAGATGCCTAAGTCAACGGCAGGTCTCGGCTATGTCAAGGCGGCAAAGACGGGCGACCGCTTCAAGCAGTTGACTGTCGAGAAAGCATCTGAGGGAACTTCTTGGGGTGCTGTATATGCTCAGTTTATGCAGCAGTCGGACGATGTGGCTGATGCCGCTATGGGCATGACTGTGGTTCGCGAGGTGTTGAAGGACGGCAACCGAATGAGTGGCGGCAATGTTCAGCTGAATGTGGGCGACCGCATTATGGTGCGCCTGACGGTAACGGCTGCACGCGACTACGACTTCGTTCAGCTCAGCGACCGTCGTGCTGCGTGTCTTGAACCGGCTCAGCAGTTGTCGGGTTATGGCTTCGGCTACTACTGTCAGCCTAAAGACAACGTAACAAACTTCTTCTTCGACCGTATGTCGAAGGGCAAGCACGTCATCGAAACAACCTATTATGTCGACCGTAAGGGCGAATACCATACTGGTACATGTGCCGTTCAGTGTGCATACGCACCTGAGTTTATGGCGCGAACCAAGGCTGTCAAGATAGCTGTGAAATAAGGGAAAATAGAAAATAAAGATATATGAAAAAGTTTTTTATATGCGCTTCGCTCTTTGCGTTTGTGTCGTTGGGGGTGAGTGCGCAGAAGATAGAAGCGATAAACAAGATTGTCGACTGCGGTCAGACTACATATCAGTCGCCGGCTACGGCTGAGTTTGAAGTGAAAAACAAGTCGAACCGTGCTGTGCGCATTGTTGATGTGCGCACCAGTTGCGGATGCACTGACGTGGATTATCCCAAGGGCGAGATTGCTCCCGATGCCAAGTTCATGGTGCGTGTAACGTACGATGCCCAGACAATGGGCCGTTATGATAAGTTTGTCGACGTGTATGTATCCGACCAGCAGCGTCCTGTCATGCTGCGTATGCGAGGCAACGTGGTTAGGGAGATTGTGGATTTTGCAGGCAAGTACGACTACGACTTTGCCGGAATACGCACCGATTGCGACGACATTGAGTTTGATGACGTGAATCGTGGTGAGCGTCCGCAGAAGAAGATACACCTGCTAAACACCACAAGTTCGACTGTTGAACCCGTTGTTATGCACCTGCCCGACTATCTCACAGCCGAGGTTTCGCCTTCGAAGATTCTGCCTGGCCACAGCGGAGTGCTGACTGTTACGCTCAATTCGAAGCGCTTGAAGGATATGGGACTTACGCAGACGAGTGTCTATCTGGGTGCATTCCCTGGTGATCGTGTAAGTCGTGAGAAGGAGTTGGGCGTTTCAGCCGTGCTTCTGCCTAAGTTCGACAACCTCACTGCATCACAACTTGCCAACGCTCCGAGACTGTATCTGTCTACGTCCGAGCTTAACCTTGGAGCTTTCAACGACAAGAAGAAGCTGAAGGGCGAAATCATCATACGCAACGACGGCAAGACGGTGCTCAATATCAAGAACCTCCAGATGTTCACTGTGGGCTTGCAAGTTTCGCTGAACAAGCAGAAATTGCAGCCGGGTGAGTCGGCAAAGATGAAGATTACAGCCGAACAACGACTGATTAAATCGGCTCGCTCGCAGCCACGTGTGCTGATGATAACAAACGACCCGGGTCGTCCGAAGGTAACTATTAAGGTTATTGCTAAGTAAAAAAGAAAAGCAAAGCCCATCATATTCCCCCATAAAGCCCATCACATCCCCCACAAAGCCCCACCCCTGGCC
>NZ_JADYUF010000001.1 GCF_021531655.1 Leyella stercorea
CCTTGGCGTCTGTGGGTACGAACTTATTCGTGAATTATTCATATTTGTAAAATTAATTTTGAACAGTTACTTATTACTTTAGAATGGGATAATAAAAAACGCTTTCTTTTTTGTGTTTTCTTCGATTTGCGTTATCTTTGTAAACAAAAAGAAAAGATACAAAAGATCACATGACAACAACCATTATTATCTTAGTTCTTTCGGCTGTGTTCTTCGCCATGGGCAAAGTTCGTTCCGACCTCGTCGCATTGTGCGCCCTCGTCGCCCTACTGCTCACCGGAATACTCACTCCGCAGGAAGCCCTATCGGGATTCTCCAACTCGGTGGTGATAATGATGGTGGGACTGTTTGTTGTAGGAGGCGGCATCGTACAGACCGGACTCGCCAAGAAAGCTTCAGGTAAGTTGATGACATTGGCTGGCGACAACGAACTCTGCCTGTTTCTACTGTTGATGGTAGTGACAGCCGTGATTGGTGCTTTCGTAAGCAATACCGGAACCGTAGCCCTTATGATGCCTATAGTGGTTAGTCTGGCACAAAAAGCCAAGATGCGCGCCAGCCGTCTGCTTATGCCACTTGCCTTTGCCAGCAGTATGGGCGGTATGCTCACACTCATAGGTACCCCACCCAACCTTGTTATTCAGGAAACTCTGACCGAGAACGGTTTTGAGCCACTGAAGTTCTTCAGTTTTTTACCTGTAGGCATTGTGTGCATCATAGTAGGTATTGTAGTACTGCTACCCTTGAGCAAGCGGTTTCTCAATGGTGGTAAGCATCGTCAAGAGGACGAAGCTGGCAAGAAACGCGCCAAGTCGCTTGATGACCTTATGGAAGAATATAACCTGAAAGACAATCTGTCGGTATTTACTGTGGGAAAACTATCGATAGCCAACAACAAGACACTTGCAGAACTTGACATACACCATCGATACGGTCTTACAATACTTGAAGTACGTCGCATCAAACAGCCCCATTCCCCTTTGATGAAGGAAGTTGAGCAACGCCTTGCAGGTCCTGACACCAAGCTTGCTGAAGGCGACATAGTATACGTAAGTGGCGACCCCGAACAAGCTATGAGATTTGCTGTCGATATGAAACTCGGCAAGACAAGCGAGGAACTTGCTTTCTATGATATTGGTATTGCAGAAATAGTACTTATGCACAACTCCCGTTTGTGCGGAAAGACACTGAAGGAGACCGGTTTACGCCGATTGTATAACGTAAATGCTCTTGGCGTGCGTCGTGGTGAAAACTATATCACCGAAGGACTTGCAGACATGAGATTCCGTCAAGGTGACATAATTCTCATACAAGGCAAATGGAAGAACATCTCGCGTATAGCCGACGTCGCCGACGGCATAGTGGTGATGGGACAGCCATTGGAGGAGGCTTCTCGCGTGACTCTCGACTACAAGGCTCCACTTGCAGCTGCCATAATGCTGCTTATGATAATGACTATGGTGTTCGACTTCATCCCTGTAGCACCTGTCACAGCTGTTATGGTGGCTGGTCTGCTGATGGTCATTACTGGTTGTATACGCTCGGTAGAGGCAGCCTATAAAACGATAAATTGGGAGAGTATAGTGCTCATCGCTGCCATGTTGCCAATGTCGGTGGCTCTGGAAAAGACGGGAGCATCGGCAATGGTTGCAAGTCTGCTGGCCGACAACCTCGGACAGGCAAGCCCTTATGCCCTACTCGCCGGTGTCTACTTCACCACATCGCTTTTGACAATGTTCATCAGTAATACTGCTACTGCTGTTCTCATGTCTCCCATAGCCCTTACCTCGGCAGCAGCAATAGGCGTCAGTCCCTATCCCTTACTCTTTGCCGTAACATTAGGAGCGAGTATGTGCTTTGCATCGCCGTTCTCTACACCACCCAATGCACTCGTTATGCAGGCTGGCGGCTACTCGTTTATGGACTACATCAAGGTGGGACTGCCGCTGCAAATCATCATGGGACTGGTGATGATAGTAGTGTTGCCGCTGATTTTCCCGTTCTAAATCAAAATGAAGTGCAAATAATTGCGTAACTTTGCACGACGATATAAAATACAATAATATATGCCATTAAGATTACCAGATAAACTCCCCGCTATCGAACTCCTCAAGCAGGAGAACATATTCGTGATGGACAATTCGCGGGCCACGAGTCAGGATATTCGACCGCTTCGCATTGTAATACTCAATCTCATGCCGCTGAAGATAACGACCGAGACCGATCTCGTGCGTTTGCTTTCAAACACTCCGCTGCAGATGGAGATATACTTTATGAAGCTGAAGAGCCACACATCGAAAAACACTCCTATAGAACACATGATGTTGTTCTACAAAGACTTCGATGTACTCAAGAATGAGAAGTTTGACGGAATGATTATCACAGGTGCGCCTATAGAGCATCTGGAATTTGAAGACGTGGGCTATTGGGACGAAATAACGCGGGTTTTCGAGTGGGCAGACACGCACGTTACAAGTACTATGTACATTTGTTGGGCTGCACAAGCAGGACTTTACTATCATTATGGCGTCCCCAAACATCAACTGCCTAAGAAGAAGTTCGGCGTGTTCCGCCAATTTCCACTTACTCCGCAAATTCCGTTGTTCCGCGGATTCGACGACTCTTTCAATATGCCACACAGCCGCCACACAGAGGTACGACGCGAAGACATAGTGAAGCACCCTGAACTTAACATCATAGCAGAATCGCCCGAGAGTGGCGTTAGCATGGTAATGGCACGTGGCGGACGACAGATATTCGTCACTGGACACATGGAATACTCACCCTATACTCTCGATAGCGAGTACAGAAGAGATATGGGCAAACGCGACGATGTGGAAATGCCTAAAAACTACTACATCGGCGACGACCCGAGCCAGAAACCACATGTGACATGGAGGGCTCACGCCAATCTGCTGTTCAGCAACTGGATTAACTATTATATATATCAGGAAACTCCGTATAATATTGAGGAGATTGAATAAAACATAATAATCAAGTCTTACATTATAAGGCAAAAACAATAGCCCTGCTACTACTCCCCTCTCTACATGGTAGGGACTGTGGACAGGGCTTTTTACCATACTTTATGAATCAAAACAACAACTCTCTCCCTCGTCCAATTGAACTTCTTGCCCCTGCCAAGAATCTTGAGCAAGGCATTATCGCCATTGATCATGGGGCAGATGCCGTGTACATAGGAGCCAATGAATTCGGAGCACGACAAGCTGCAGGCAATAGTATAGATGACATTGCCGAACTTGCCAGATATGCCCACAAGTTCGGAGCACGTGTGTACGTGACAGTCAACACCATCGTCTACGAGCACGAACTGCCAAATGCCAAACAGCTGTTGCGGCATATCGTAAAGGCAGGTGTTGACGCTATTCTTGTACAGGATATGGCTGTGGTGGAGATGATGAGCGAGATAGCCTCAGAACCGGAAATGAAAGGACTGCATATGCCCGAACTGCATGCAAGCACACAGACCGACAATAGAACTGCCGAGAAGGCTGCATGGCTCACAAGCGTAGGGTTCAGTCGTGTAGTGCTGGCTCGTGAACTGTCGCTTGATGAAATACGCGAAGTACATAAAGCTGTACCACAGACCGAGCTTGAAGTGTTTGTGCATGGTGCCTTGTGCGTGAGCTATTCGGGAGCATGCTACGCCTCACACCATTGCTTCGGACGTAGCGCCAACCGTGGCGAATGTGCGCAGTTCTGCCGTCTAGCTTTCGACCTTAAGGACAGCCGAGGAGAAACCATACGCCGTGCAAGCCATCTGCTATCGCTTAAGGACATGATGCAACTTGACCGTCTGGAAGAAATCGTCAAAGCAGGAGCAACATCGCTGAAGATAGAAGGCCGACTGAAGGATGCTGCTTATGTGAAAAACGTGGTAGCAGCCTACAGCCAGCAACTCAACGAGATAATAGAGGCAAATCCAGAAAAGTACCGTCGCAGTTCCTGGGGCAAGGCTGAATATACATTCATACCTAATCTGGACAAGACCTTCAATCGAGGTTTTACTCACTACTTTCTCGATGGCCGACGCGACGACATTTCTTCGTTTGATACTCCGAAGGCAATGGGCGAATACGTAGGCTACGTAAAGGAAATAAGACGTGGCTCGTTCAACGTTGCCGGTACGGCAATGTTTGCCAATGGTGACGGCCTGTGTTTCTTCACACCCGACCGCAAGTTGCATGGTTTCCGTGTGAACCGTGTAGAGAACAACCGTCTCTTTCCGCTCTCAATGCCTGAAGAATTAAAGGCAGGTATGGCTCTCTACCGCAACAACGATATGGTGTTTGAACGGGCTATGCAGAGCAAGACTGCCGAGCGTAAACTGGCGCTCGATATGACAATAAGCGTTGATTGTGGCAAGATTGTACTCGAAGCAGTAGACGAGACAGGACGCAAGGCTTTCACCCCACTCGACGAACCGCTGCAAGATGCCCAGAAGCCACAAACCGACAACATCATACGCCAGCTCGAGAAACTGGGCAACACAATGTTCCGCCCTGGCAATATAAGATTGATGGGTGGCGTGGCAGGATTCTTCATCCCGTCAAGCAAGCTTGCTACGATGCGACGTGAGGTGCTGGCTCAGATTGAAGAACAGCCTATTGATACGGACGAGAATAAAGGCCGACAGAAACAGACTGCCTACGGCATCAACGATAATAATGCTGGTCACAAGCGTTATTTAGAAGCCGAAAAGATTGATGCAGCCAATGTGTCCAACCACCGAGCCGAAGCCTTCTACGAAGAACACGGTGTGAAGCACGCGGCTGCAGCATTTGAATTGACTGACGGAGCACGTTCTGGCGCAAAGACTTACGGTACGCCACGTGCCAACACTCCACTCATGACATGCCGCTACTGTCTGCGCTACGCCATGGGTTTCTGCGTAAAACGAGGTGGCAAGCAACCTACATGGAAAGAACCTCTTTTCCTTGAATCGACGGACGGCAGACAGGTACGCCTGACATTCAATTGCGCAAAATGCCAGATGGAAATTTACGCTACAGACTAACTTTTTTGCAGAAGAAAGAGACGAGAAATAAAAAAGCAAAGAAATGACGAGAACCAGATTGATTATAGCAATGATTGTCGGACTGATGACCTTGTCTGGGTGCTACCACACAAAGACAAGGCATCACGATGCGTACACAACAACCAATACTATGGACTATGCAGACAGTTCGTTCTATAGTACTCATCATTACGCTCAGAACTATAACTTCGTGGTGAAGAGCGATACTTTGTCGTTGCTACGCCAGCAGCCAGAGGAGAAACTCAACGGACTGCACACCGACTCTTTCCTCGTAAAAAAAGGCGACCATCTGGTAGTTGTCGACATACGATTGCTTAAGGATGATCCTGCGGACTCTGTATGGATACAACTGGCGCGCGATCAATATACATTCGGATGGATACACGAGAGCCGGCTAATGCCCTCTGTTGTGCCGGACGATCCGATATCTCAATTCATATCTACATTCTCCGACAAGCACCTGCTCGTGTTTCTTATCATTATAAGCGTAATTGCCATAAGCTATCTGACGTATAGCATCAAGCAGAAACACGTAAAGGCAGTACATTTCAACGACATAAACTCGTTCTATCCCACTTTGCTCGCGTTGACCGTGGCAATGGCAGCCACGTTCTATTCAAGTATACAACTGTTTGCACCCGATGTGTGGCGCCATTTCTATTTCCACCCATCGCTCAATCCTTTCTCCTTGCCTCCGATACTCGCCATTTTCATAGCTTCGGTATGGGCAATGATAGTGATGGCAATAGCAACAATAGATGATGTCTATCACAAGTTGCCATTCGCCCACGCCACATTATATATGTGCGGTCTTGGTGCTGTATGTGCTGCTAACTATATCATATTCAGCGTGAGCACACTATATTATATAGGATACGTATTGCTCGTAGCTTATATGGCAATTGGCATACGACGATATGCCAAGAACAATTATTACCCTTATGTCTGTGGCAACTGCGGAGCAAGACTTCGACATAAGGGTGTATGCGACAATTGCGGAGCTATAAACTCCTAATAGATGAGAGGCTAAATAAATAGTGACGCACCAAAAACAAGAACGGCATAACGCAGGAATTTGCCTAAGCTAATGCTGATGAGTGAGATGACTACATTGGCACGCATCAATCCGAGTGCTATCGTTATGGCACTTCCAAGCAATGGCAGAAAGGCAAAGAATCCCATCCATGCACCTCGACCTGCCATAAACCGCTCAGCCTTTTCGATACTCTCAGGGCTGACGTGCAGATAACGCTCAATCCATGCAAGATTGCCCATTCTACCTACACAATAATTAAATACCGAACCCAAGATGTTGCCTATAGTACCATAGACAACGAGCCATACGGGATTCAAGCCTGCTGCCTGTAAAGCCAGCATCACAGCCTCGCTGCTGAAAGGAAAGAAGCTGCCCGCAAGAAATGCGGCAGCAAGCATACCCCAATAGCCCCAATCTATCAGAAAACTCAGAACTGTATCCATACATTACAAACAGTAAGGGCAAGTGTAGCCACAAGCATAAAACAGAAAATGAGATTTGTAATCAGCGAATTGGTAAGCGATATGAAATGACCTATAAGGGGTGAAGCACTCACAATAAGCATAGCAAGGAGGAAGTGCATGTTGGTAGGCTGAAGAATCATGAATATCATAGTGAATATTATCATCACCGAAAAGAAGTCGAACAGCATACGTGTACGTATCTTGTCACGATAGTTGTTGAGACGGAAATTGATCATTCCGACTACGGCTAAAAGAGCAATGAATACTATGGTAACAATTTGCACCAGAGGGATGTCAAGCCATACCGACTGTGAATCAAAGTCAAGAAGTGCTGTAAAATGATCGCCTATCAGAGAAATCTGGTCGGAAAAGGCATAATAGCCAGTTGCAAACCAATACGGAAGCAACAAACCCAACAAAGACGCTACATAGACACGTGCGCAACCATTCATGATGTTCGTTGCCATCAAAACCCATATTACAGGTATAAAAAACAATATCTGTACATAGTAGATGCTGGCAATGCCAAGCATGGCAAAAGCATAGAACACCCTGCCTACCGAGGCACGACTCTGGTAGGTAGTGAAAAGAAACAGATAGAAAGCAATGAAGCACGTCTGTACAATGCCACACTTAATGTCAACAAACAGAAAGTAAGCCATTACAGCCAATACTATGAATGAACACGACACCATACGACTGTAGATGCGTATCAAGGCATTGGAGTTGTTGAGCTCCATCATTAAAAATGCAGAAACGACGAGCAGAGCAAATTGTATCCACATATGCTCACCCAGCAATCCGCCCAACAAACATACGATAAAAGCATACACGCCCGTTGCTGGCAGCGAGATGCGGCTCTCGGCAACACGATTCTGAAATCTCTTTCTTCTCATTCCTTATTATACTATATAAAATAGCTCGTTTATAATAAATAAAAAAGCCCCACCCCATGTCATTATTATTGACACTTTGCACTCTTCATCGCAAGGAAGAAGGGCATGGGGCGAGGCTGAAAAATATTCTTTACAGGTCCTGACCTATATCACGACGGAAGTACTTGCCTTCGTACTCTATCTTCTGAGCCTCGGCAAACGACTTGGCAAGAGCCTCGTCCTTATCCTTACCATATGAACTAACGGCAATAACACGTCCACCATTGGTCACTACGTTGCCATCCTTCATGGCTGTGCCCGAATGGAATACCACAGAACCTTCTATCTTTTCAAGACCATTAATCACGTAGCCTTTCTGATAAGCTTCAGGATAACCACCGCTAACAAGCATTACGCAGACAGCAGCACGTGGGTCGAATTCAATAGAACGCTTGTCAAGGTCGCCAGCGGCAACACCCTCAAAGAGGTCAACAATATCACTCTTAAGGCGCAGCATTACGCTCTCGGTCTCCGGGTCGCCCATTCGGCAGTTGTACTCGATGACCATCGGCTCGCCCTCAACATTGATGAGTCCGAAGAAGATAAAGCCCTTATAGTCGATACCTTCCTCAGCCAAGCCTTCAACGGTAGGACGAATGATGCGCTCGTCAACCTTCTTCATCCATGCCTCATCGGCAAAAGGAACTGGCGTAACGCTACCCATACCTCCGGTATTCAATCCCGTATCGTGCTCGCCAATACGCTTGTAGTCCTTTGCCTCTGGAAGAATCTTGTAGTTCTTGCCATCGGTAAGAACGAATACCGAGCACTCAATACCGCTAAGGAATTCCTCGATGACTACACGTGCTGAAGCATTGCCGAACATACCGCCAAGCATGTCCTTGAGTTCCTTCTTTGCCTCCTCAAGAGTAGGTACGATAAGTACACCCTTACCGGCGCACAGTCCATCGGCCTTGAGTACATAAGGAGCCTTGAGTGTTTCCAAGAACTTGAGTCCCTCTTCGAGTGTAGTACCGTCGAAAGTTTCATACTTGGCTGTGGGGATGTTGTGACGCTTCATAAAGCGCTTGGCAAAATCCTTGCTTCCCTCAAGTACAGCACCTGCCTTAGAAGGGCCTATTACGGGAATGTTTTTGGTACGCTCGTCGTCGCGGAAATTATCATATACTCCCTTTACCAACGGATCTTCCGGGCCAACAACAACCATGTCAATATTATTCTCGACACAGAATTGCTTAAGAGCCTCAAAATCATCAGCTTTGATAGCCACATTCTCTCCTACAGCAGCCGTTCCGGCATTGCCAGGAGCTATGAACAGCTTCTCACACTTGTCGCTCTGTACTATCTTCCATGCAAGGGCGTGCTCACGGCCGCCGCTTCCCAACAAAAGAATTTTCATCTCTATAATGTTTAATTATTTATTATTAATGTTTAATTGGGGTGCCGACTTACAATATAAAATGTTTAGTGTCTAATGTCGATTGTTAGATTAATATTAAACTCTCAACAATTAAAACATTAAACACTAAACATTAGATATTTACTTCAAGAAGTCGAAGAAATACTGACTGATACGCTCGTGCAGATGCGTGCTCTGATGTCCGCGCATGTTGTGCGGCTCGCCCGGATAAACGAAGAAGTCGGGTTGTGTGCCAGCTGCGATACAAGCCTTGAGGAAAGTAAGGCAATGCTGTGGCACAACTGTTACATCGTTGTAGCCGGTAATAATCTGCAGACGGCCTTTGAGGTCTTTGGCCTTATAGAGCAACGAGGTCTTCTTATAGCCTTCAGGATTGGTCTGCGGAGTGTCCATATAGCGCTCGCCGTACATCACCTCATACCAGTGCCAGTCGATAACCGGACCACCGGCTACGCCTACCTTGAACACATCAGGATAGTTGGTCATAAGTGAGATGGTCATGAATCCGCCAAAGCTCCAGCCGTGTACACCGATACGATCGGCGTCTACATAAGGAAGACTCTTAAGATATTCTACACCCTTCATCTGGTCCTTCATCTCTTCCTGACCAAGCTGACGGAATGTAGCCTGCTCAAACTCCTTGCCACGGTTTTCCGATCCTCGGTTGTCAAGGATAAAGAGCAGATAGCCCTTGCTTGCCATATAAGTCTCCCAGCCACGTGAACCGTAATGATAGCTTGCATCAACATTATGAGCATGAGGGCCACCATATACATATATAATAGTAGGATACTTCTTGTTTGGGTCGAAGTTAGTAGGCTTAACCATACGCCAGTAGAGGTCGGTCTGACCGTCGGCTGCCTTCACAGTACCACAGCTGTATTCAGGCACGTTGTATCCCTTCCATGGATCTTCAGCCTTGAAATAGCTCAGACGCTTGCCGTTTTCTGTATTGACAATGGCAATGTTACGAGGAACAGTAGGTGTTGTGTAACGGTCGAATATGTACTTTCCGCTTGTGCTAAGTGTGGCTGTGTGCCATCCCTTGCCGCCCTCGTCCATAAGAGTACGCTTGCCGTTGCGAGTGTCTACGACAAAGATGTTGCGCTGTATCGGGCTAAGCTCGTTAGATGCTATGACAACACTCTTGCGCTTGGCGTTGAAGCCCAGCACCTCAAGTACAACCCACTTGCCTGAAGTGAGCTGCTTGATTTCGAGCGACTCAGTATTGTGAGCCATACGGCTGCCGTGCTTGCCGAGTGTGCAGAGATAGAGATGATTGTAGCCATCCTTCTGGCTCTGCATAAGGAACTTGGTGTTGTCCCACGGCAAGAACATGATAGGATGTTGAGGTTCGACATACTTCTCGTCGGTCTCGCGATAGAGTTCGCCTGTCTTCTCGCCGGTAGTAGCATCATAGCTTACAAGACGGCAGTCGTTCTGGTCGCGGTTGAGTTCGAACATATATATTGTCTTGTCGTCGGGACTCCATGCGATGTTAGTAAAATAACGGTCGGTAGGGTCGCCTGCCTTAAGATACACGGTATTGCCAGTCTTAGTGTCGAATACGCCTACAGTAACCTTGTGCGAGGTCTCACCCGTCATAGGATACTTATCGGGAGCGGCTTTGGCACAGCAAGTCTGTGTCTCGGGATGCTTGAAATAATCAATCTCGGGAATGTCTACCTGCGGATAATCAGTCACCATCGACTGATCCATGCGGTAGAAAGCCAGTTTGGTACCGCTGTTGCTGAAGTAAGTGCCTTTGTGAATGCCGAACTCATCACGGTGAACGCTCTGTCCGTAAACAATCTCACGTGAACCGTCCTTAGACAGCTGCCACTCCTTTGTGCCAAGACGCATGAAGAGGTTGTTGTCACGAAGGACAGCCATAGCCCCGCTCTTATAGTTCATTTCGAGAACATTGTCGTCCTCGCCTATCTCATGGCTGCTTACAAGGCTGTGCTTCTTGAAGTCGACAACATAAATCTTGCTGCCATTGCCCAACACAACTTCCGGGCGGTCGGCATTGGGGAACTGGCCATTGTAGAGCGAACGCACCTTGATGTCCTTGGTGTTAGAAATCCATTGGTTGATTTCATTTACCGAGAACAGCTTAGTCTCCTTGCCGGTCGATTTGTCTACCAGGTAACATTCGGAAGCGTCCTGACGCACAAGCTGGTCGCCCCACCATGTACAATAGCGGTTCTTGGGCACCATGTTGTGGAAGTTCTTGCCACCGAAGTTCAGGTCTTCAAGTGTAAACTCCTTCTGCTGCTGAGCACTCACAGTCAAGGAGGCAAACAGCCCGAATAACAATGTTGACAGATACTTAATCTTCATTATCAAATCTTTTTTTATTGAAACCTTTGCCACCCTTACGGTCGCTCTTAAATCCTTTGCCAAACGACTTTTCGCCATCGCGTCCACGTCCGAAGGCTCTGTCATCGTCGCGACTGCGTCCAAATGACTTGCCTCCACGTTTGCCGAACGACTTGTCGTCTTCACGGTCGAAACGCTTGCCACCGCCACGACGGTCGTCATTGTCCTTGCGGCGCTCCATTGAGCGGAACTTGAACGAGCGGATGTCGGCTTCTGCATTCTCCTCGTCCTCATCAAGACGCTTCTTGAACTCACGGTTCTTCTTGAAACGATGCTTTTCGGCCATCTGTCGCTTTTCCTCTTCGGTCTTTACGATGCCGCCTTCCTGACGGAAATCCTTCATGGTGCCGTCGAAGATGCTATACTTGCGGAACTCGCACTCCAACGATCCGTTGTAAACGGGAATCTTGATAGAAGGCTTCAATCCTATAGCCTCGAAGCACTCCTGGCGATAGCTAAGCACCCAAGCCTCATTACCCATAAAGGCATGCTTCAGTCGCTCGCCAATCATCTTGTAGGTGTTGAGCAGGTTGGGTGTAGAGATACGCTCGCCGTACGGAGGATTGACCACGATGATGCTCTTCTCTGCGGGTTTTGTGAAATCCTTGAAGTCGGCGCAGTCGATAGTAATGTCGTTGGTAAGACCGGCGGCACGCACATTCAAGCGGGCTGTATTGACAGCCTTCATATCGATGTCGTATCCGTAAATATGGTGTGTGAACTCACGTTCCTGAGAGTCGTCGTTGTAGATGGTGTCGAAAAGTTCAGCATCATAATCGGGCCACTTCTCGAATGCAAATTCCTTGCGGAACACGCCCGGACTCATGTTGTGGGCAATAAGGGCAGCCTCTATGGCAAGTGTACCTGAGCCACACATTGGGTCGATGAAGTCGGTCTCGCCTTGCCATCCGGTCATAAGAATCATACCAGCAGCAAGAACCTCATTGAGCGGAGCCTCTACCGACTCCTGGCGATAGCCACGACGATGAAGCGATTCGCCACTTGAATCGAGCGATAATGTGGCAGCAGTCTCGGCAATATGGATGTTGAGACGGATGTCGGGATTGCTTACTGAGATATTAGGACGGGTGCCTGTCTTCTCACGGAACTGGTCGACTATAGCGTCCTTCACCTTATATGTGACGAAACGCGAGTTACGGAACTCCTCAGAGTATACTACAGAGTCAACCGAGAACGTCTTTCCTTTCTCGATGTACTGGCTCCAGTCTATCTTCTTGATTTCTTCATACACATCATCAGCCGAAGCTGCCTTAAACTTGGCGATAGGCTTAAGAATACGTATGGCTGTGTGAAGTTGGAAATTGGCACGATACATCATCTCCTTGTCGCCGGTAAACGAAACCATTCGACGGCCTATTTCCACATTGTTGGCACCCAATTGGGTGAGTTCTTTTGCCAGGACGGGCTCAAGCCCCATAAATGTCTTGGCAATAAGTTCAAATTCATTCATTTTTATCTCGATAATATTTTATTGTTTCTTACAATTGTTATTTATCAGTTTTTGCTTGTCATTTAGTTTGGTTTTCATTGGGTTGTCTGCCATTGGCTACAATATGATTGGGTTTGACATCTTCGGTCACCCACATATTTGCCCCTATTATACAGCCGTCGCCTATGGTGACGCGTCCCAATATTGTGGCATTGGCGTATATTATTACATCGTTGCCGATGATAGGATGGCGTGGTATTCCCTTTATCGGATTGCCATTGCTGTCAAGCGGGAAGCTCTTGGCTCCAAGCGTTACACCCTGGTATATCTTCACATTGTTGCCGATGACACATGTTGCGCCTATCACTACGCCCGTACCATGGTCGATTGTGAAGTATTTGCCTATAGATGCTTGTGGATGGATGTCGATGCCGGTTTCCGAATGTGCCATTTCTGTCAGCATGCGCGGAATCAGCGGCACGCCCAATATGAAAAGTTCGTGGGCGATACGATAGTTTGCAAGAGCCTTGATGATGGGATAACAAGCTATTACTTCGCCTGTATTGCAGGCCGCGGGGTCGCCATTATATGCAGCTACAACATCTGTGCTCAGTATTTCGCGTATGGTTGGCAAGCGTCTGATCATCTCTGTTGCAACCTCCTTGGCATGTTCTTTAAGACTGTCTGTGGGAATATCCGAATCGGTATCCAGAAAACATAGTCCTGCCAGAATCTGTTCTTTCAGAAGCTGGTACAGACGCTCTATGGAAACACCGATATGAAAGGGAAGCGTGTCGGCATTGACACACGAATTTCCATAATATCCAGGAAACAATATCGCTCTCGACAAGGATACGATTTCCTCAAGAATGGCTCCCGAAGGCAACGGACAATTGTCTTTATGTGAATGAAACATCCCCTTGCAAGAGTCGGGAGACGCAAGACATTCTACCATCGAAGCCAAAAATTGTGTCAAGTTCTTGTTAACCATCAGTTGATTTGAGTATAATTTTTATTATAGAAATTATGGTTACAAAATTAGCAATAAAAATCCACATCGACAGCCATTTTCCCGTTTTTTATTGAGCTCACTCTAAATTTGAAGTAATGAGCCACAATAATCCCCTGCCGAATAGGATATTTTTTCCTCGTGAGAGAATAAAAAAAGGCGTTCGTCCGATATTACGGGTGATAAGACCAGAATGTGACATTTTGTCATTTCGTCATTTTGACTTTCTCCAATATTGTTTGCGGAACGAACATCCTTATCACGAGTTTGGCGCCGGCATCATAATAAGCCTGTATTCCGCTTCCACGCATACCTGTAAAGTCGCCTATGTCACGCATAATCTGGCAACATACGAGATAGTCGAAATCGTCGGTATATGGTGTGAATAGTTTATGGCTGTCTGGTCTTGTGGCGCACTTGTCCAATGTCATGGTCAGTATAGCATAGGAATTGCCATAGGATGAGACGGCACAGCCGGGGGCAACGCCGCCATTTTTACGCTTGATTATGGCAAACATATAATTCATCATCGTCAGAATTTCGTCCGCCGAACCTATGCGATACTGTGTGTGTACGGTCTGATTGATAAGGGCCATGTAGAGCATACGATAGTAGAGGGCAAGTTCGCGCAGGGAGACAATCCCTTCGGCTGTCAATTCGCCGTTGTCGAGCACCTGTCTGATTCTTGACGGATAATACATCGTCTCGTGCTTCAGCGACGACAGGCAGTTGTCTACCACGCTATTTGAAACGTACAAACGGTCGCACTCCATGGTCTGACGGCGCAACTGGTCCCTTACGATTTCCAATTGCACTTGCATTTCTTTCTCGCGATTCAAGTCAGACGACACGCTGTTACGTATGGCTTTCACTACGTCATGCAACTCCTTGGGCCGACGGTCGGCCATGCGTTTCGATAGCTTTGTTTCAGTACTTTCAGGCCACAGCGCGTCAATACGATTTAGTTTCTCCTCTGACGGCATTGTATCGTCGAGCAGCACTCGGTTTATATCAGCAATCTTGCCTATGCAGAGCCGATAATACACACGATGACGGTAATAGAGCAGATAGTAAGCGGGGAATATGCTCACAAACATTACTATGAGCATTATCATAGCCACACTTCGGTTGCTTTCTGCCTGCTGCATAGTTCTCACGTACGTTGCGATTGTATTGTCGGCACTACAATCGCGGAACAGCTGGATGTAAACGGCGTTGTTGTACGAATAAAGGCTCCAGTTGCGCAGAGCCAAAGCAGCCACAGCCGTCTCATTACGAACGTCGAGAATAGTACCGTAATCGGCTTTCACACTATCGCGAAACCATTGCAGTTCGGCTGCGATGGCAGGGTAATCGCCGTTGAGCGTCATCAGTCTGTTTCTTCGGGATGCGTTCGGGATGCGTTCGGGATACAGTTTGTTGAGCAGGCAGATGCAGCTGTCGGCAAATATAATAGTACGCTCATACTGCCCATTGATGTTGCAGTTGTAGGCGCTATCGGCATAAGCTCTGGCTTTGGCTTCCATCGCTGTGACATTAGTCAAATGTCCGGTTGAAGCAGCAATTGTAACGCATTGATACACAAGCATTGCGACAATAGTCAATACACGATGTATGCCTTTGGGCAGACGGAAGAAGAAGCGGCTACCCTTCCCTGCTTCGCTCTCTGCCGAAATAGAGCATACGCTGAATATAGAGCTGGTTTTGCGATACTTGTCGATGATGCCTTTGCAGTTGATTAGTCCGAATCCATGTCCGCCTTCCGCCTTTACGTTGCTTGAGTCCTTTATGATTTTTCGGGTGAACAGACCATCCAACTGTTCCTTTGCCATTCCGCTACCGTTGTCGGCTATTGATATTTCCACATAGTCGTCAGTTTCTTCTGCCGAAACCTTCACCTCGCCGCCTTGTGGAGTGTAGCGACGTGCATTTTCGGCAATGGTATTCACCATGAACAAAGTAAGCACGGGGTCGGCTTTCACTACCGTATCGTTATCCTCGACATGGAGAGTTATTCCATGGCGCTTATAGTCGGATGCGTTTCGTCTGATTACGTCGAATATATCCTTTAGCATGAAACTCTTTATGTTAAGCTGCAGTCCGCCTTGCTTCAGGCGTATCCACTTTGTAAGTTGCTGGTTGCACTCGGCGATAGAGTCGACCAGTTGGCCTGCATAAGCGAGATGTTCGTTGCGTGACTCAGGAGTACATTTGCCTGCCGTCAATACGTCAAACTCACGAGTCAACCGATTGATAAGCGGGATTACGCTCGATGCAATCAATATCTTGGTGCGTTGCTCCACGCTTATCTCGCCATAGTGTTCTTTCTGGCTTTTCTTGACATTCGTCTCGTCTTCTATCTCTTCTATTTCCTCCTGTTTCTCCTCATACTTAGCCTCACACTTCTGCTTCCATTCGTCCAAAGGTGCCAGCAAACGGTCGGTAGACACCATTCTGCGTTGCTTGTGACGCTGGTAACCAAAATACGACAGCAGTCCTATGATGATGGCTATCAGCACCATCACAGCCACAATCATAAAGTCGAGCTGGCGTAACGAGACCGATAACTGCTCGGCTCGTGCCTCAAGCTGGCGGTCCTGTCGGGTGCGTTCCTGAAGGTCAAGATATATGTTGCGATTGTAGTCGCTACGGGGCTTGTCGCCCATGGCCGAGCACACTATCGACATTTGTTCGCGTATGGAGGCCACAAGGTCGGGGGCGGCATTTATTGCCGTGTCCTTCTCCAGAGCGTTGGTTAGACAGGCATAAGCCGAGTTGTAGTCGCCTATATTACGATAGGACATAGAAAGCGTACGCCATGCTCCAGCCGTCTGATACACGTCGCCATAAGCCTCGAAAAGCGACAACGCCCGTTGTGCCAGATTGCCAGACAGCAGACTGTCTGGCATTTGGTCGACATTTATAAAGTCGATTTCCTGCATATTGTCGGCTGTCAAGCGCTGTCGGTCGTCGTCATTCTGCAGATGTTCGCTAATGGCCTGCAAGGAATTGGCCTCCCAGTACTGGTACCGATACTGTCGCGACAACAGATAGCACCTCATAAGATTGTCGAATTCGGCTTGTACCACTCGCTCATGAGTCTTGCCCGAAAGTATTCCCCCAGAGCCAACATTGTAATAATAAGCCAGCAGCTGGGCAGTATCTCTCACCACTTCGCCACCTGCATCTATCGCCATCAAGGCTTCGGTAGACAGGCGCAGCTGCCCCAAGTAATAAAGATAAGCCGAATAGACTATGGCATACTCGCTACGGGCATAGACAAGTCGGGCACGCTGGCGCTCGTCAAGCAACTCTTCGTCCTCGTTCAAACGCTTCAGACAACCTTGTGCATGCTGCAGATAATGATAGAAATTCTTGTTTTCCGACCTGCGCTGGCAAAGGCGCATAAGCTGAACGTCACATACGAGCTGTTCTATCTGATTGTCAGTCTGTTCGGGAATGCTTGTAAGAATCTTGAACGCCTTGGCGTATTTCATACGGGCTATCTCTACAAACGCCAGATTGTTCATCGCCTCTGCACGTCCGTCGCCATAATTATGCGAGTGTTCGAATGCGCGTTTGGCGTACACTTGTGTAGAGTCAAGATTTCTGTAGTGATAGCTGTACGAAATATCGTTCAGCCTGTCTACCTCAGCACGATTGCTTGTGTCGTAGCAAGCCACAGCCAGCAAGACAATTATTGCAAATGGCAATATCATCAGAAGATTATGAATATGTTTGTAGGGTATTATCTGCATCTGTGTTAGTTGTTAAAGAGAAGCGTAAGTTGTTATAAACAAGTGTTCTTGACCATGGTCAGTTAATGCAAATTTAACTATAAAAATCGGAAATGACATTGTCTGAATACATAAAAAATACGGTTTCCAATATGTACGCCACGGAAATTGGGCTTTTTTTATTAATTTTGCACGATAGAACACAATAAAGACATTATTATTATGGATATAAAGAAATCGGAATTTACAATATCAGCAGCTACAGTAAGCCAATGTCCTAAGGACACAAAGCCCGAATTCGCCTTCATCGGCCGTTCCAACGTTGGCAAGTCGAGCCTTATCAATATGCTCTGCAATCACAAGGGACTTGCCAAGACTTCGGCCACCCCAGGCAAGACGCTGCTCATCAATCATTTCGTAATCAACAACGACTGGTATCTTGTAGACCTTCCTGGCTACGGATTTGCCAAGCGCTCGAAGACTGTGCAGAAGAAACTCGACCAAATGATAACGTCGTATATCCTTCAGCGTGAACAGCTTATCAATACATTTGTGCTCATAGACATACGCCACGACCCGATGAAGATTGACACCGATTTCATCAACTGGCTGGGCGAAAGCTCTGTGCCATTTGCCATAATCTTCACCAAGGCCGACAAACTCGGACCGGTCAAGGCCAAGCAGAATGCCGCCAAATGGATGAACTCACTCAAAGAGCAATGGGAAGAACTGCCACCTTATTTCATTACAAGTTCGGAGAAGAAGACCGGACGTGACGAGGTGCTTACTTACATCGAGGATATTCTGAAATCACTTAAGGAGGGAGAATAACTGAAAATGACACCATTACTTGACGTTCAAAATGTATCGAAGGCTTTCGGGGCACATGTGCTGTTCGAGAACATCTCGTTTTCGATAGGCGAAGGCCAGCACGTAGGACTCATAGCCAAGAACGGTACGGGCAAGACTACACTCCTCTCGCTCCTCTCGGGCAAGGAATCGGTTGATTCGGGCAGCATCATATATCGCAAGGATATACGTGTGGGATTTCTTGAGCAGCAGCCCAAGTTCGACCCTGAAGAGTCGGTACTCGACGCTTGCTTCAACCACAACGGCGACCCTGACAAGATACTCAAGGCCAAACAGATACTTACGCAGCTGCGCATTACCGACCTCAATCAGCCTATGGGCCAATTGAGCGGCGGACAGCAGAAGCGCATAGCTCTTGCCAATGTGCTCATAACCGAGCCCGACCTGCTCATACTCGACGAGCCGACCAATCACCTCGACCTTGAGATGATAGAATGGCTCGAAGGCTACCTCTCAAGAGGCAACAAGACGCTGCTGATGGTTACGCACGACCGATACTTCCTCGACCGCGTGTGCAACTTGATTCTCGAACTCGACAACCACACCATATATGCCTATCGCGGCAATTTCCGCTACTATATGGAAAAGCGACAGGAGCGTATTGACACCACACGTGCCGAAATAGAACGTGCCAACAATCTGTATCGACGCGAACTGGAATGGATGCGCCGACAGCCTCAGGCACGTGGACACAAGGCCCGTTATCGCGAGGAGGCTTTCTACGACCTTGAAGCCAAGGCAAAGCAGCGCATGGAAGAACGGCAGATGCGACTCAAGTCGAAGAATGTGTACATCGGCTCCAAGATATTCGAGTGCCAATATGTATCTAAGGCTTTCGACGAGAAGGTCATACTGAAAGACTTCTACTACAACTTCCAGCGCTTCGAGAAGATGGGTATCGTAGGCAACAACGGTACAGGAAAATCCACCTTCATCAAGATGCTGCTCGGCGAGACAGAACCCGACAGCGGACAGTTTGACATAGGCGACACGGTAAGGTTCGGCTATTTCTCGCAGGACGGCATGAAGTTCAACGACCAGCAACGCGTAATAGACGTAATATCTGACATAGCCGAATATGTCGACTATGGTGGAGGCAAGCATATCACGGCAGGACAGTTGCTACAACACTTCCTCTTCACCCCCGAGCAGCAATACGACTATGTGTACAAACTGTCGGGTGGCGAGCGCCGAAAGCTCTATCTGTGTACAGTACTGATGCGCAACCCCAACTTCCTCGTACTCGACGAGCCTACCAACGACCTCGACATACAGACGCTGGAGGTGCTGGAGGAGTATCTGCAGGACTTCCCTGGATGCGTCATCATAGTGTCGCACGACCGATTCTTTATGGACAAGATTGTCGACCACCTGCTCGTATTCCGTGGCAACGGCGAGATAAAGGACTTTCCTGGCAATTATACCCAGTTCCGCGAATGGGAGTCGTTAAAGCCCAAGGCCGAAGCAGCCGACAAGCCTAACGCCACCTCAGAGAAGAAGGAGAAAAGAGAGTTTGTAGGCGAGCAACGACGCAAAAAGACGTATAAGGAGAAGTGCGAATTCGAGTGCCTTGAGAAGGAAATTGCGGCACTTGAACAAGAGCAGAAGGCGATAGAAGAAGAACTTTGCAGCGGAACGTTATCGATAGAACTGCTTACCGAGAAAAGCAAACGCCTGCCTATCGTAAAAGAAAACCTCGAAGAAAAGGAAATGAGGTGGCTCGAATTGTCTGAAATAGACTAATCGATGCGCTTTTTTCAGAATTATTAAAAATAAAAGTGCTTAAAGATTAACGCATATAAATATTTTTGTGTAAGTTTGCAGTTGTTACCAATAACCTAACGAGATTACACATTATATATGATATACGTAACTTTAAATAATACCAAACCTAAAAGAAGGCTCACCTTCTATCTTGCCATGGAAGAATACATTGCCCGACATCTCGAAAAGGGCGAGTATTTCTTCATGTGGCAGGTAGACCCGACGGTTATCTTCGGGCGCAACCAACTCATACAAAACGAGGTGAACATAGACTACTGTCGACAGCACAACATACAGACATATCGTCGGAAAAGCGGAGGAGGCTGCGTATATGCTGATATGACCAACATTATGTTCTCCTACATCACCCCCGACGAGAATGTAAGCCTCACATTCAGCAAATATATAAATATGGTGTCAGAAATGCTACGCAAACTCGGAATACCTGCCGAAACAAGCGGACGCAACGACATAATGATAGATGGACGCAAGGTGTCGGGCAACGCTTTCTATCACATACCCGGACGAAGCATAGTGCATGGCACAATGCTCTACGACACCAATATAGAGAATATGGTAGGCGCAATAACACCTTCGTGCGAGAAACTTGTGTCGAAAGGAATACAAAGCGTGCGCCAACACATCACACTCCTCAAGGACCACATAAGCCTTGACATCGAAGAGTTTAAAGACTTCACACGACGCAACCTATGCAATGGCGAAATCGTACTATATGACGACGCAATAGCCCAGATAGCACACATCGAAGAAGAATATCTCACCCCAGAATTCATCTACGGCAATAACCCAAGTTACAACATAATCCGTAGCGGACGTATAGAGGGCGTTGGCGACTTCGTGATAAGCATGGAGATGAAGAACGACGTGATAAAAGACATCGACATCAAGGGCGACTTCTTCCTGGTGGGCGACATCGGGCAACAGATTATAGCCAAACTGCAAGGTACAGCCTACACAGCAGATGCCATAAGCGCAGCCCTGCCACAGCAGCTTGACAACGTGATACTCAATCTGAAGAAGGACGACTTTGTCAGCCTTATAATGAAAAAAACACCAACTGACGTAAAGAAAAAACAATAAACCTTACAAAAATACTAATCTTTTATGGAAAAGAAAACGTGCCTTTATGACAAACATGTAGCTCTCGGAGCCTTGATGCAGCCCTTTGGCGGCTTCATCATGCCAATCCAGTATTCAAACATCGCCGACGAGCACTACGCTGTGCGCCGGCATTGTGGAGTGTTTGACGTCTCGCACATGGGCGAAGTGACCGTAAAGGGCCCTGATGCCGAACGATACGTCAACCACATCTTTACCAACGACGTGCGCGGAGCCGAACCAGGCAAGATTTTCTACGGAATGATGTGCTATGAAAATGGCGGAACAGTAGACGACCTGCTCGTATACAAGATGGCAGAGAACGACTTCTTCCTCGTTATCAATGCTGCCAACATCGACAAGGACGTAGCATGGATGGAAAGCCATCTGGAGGGATACGACGTAGAGTTCAAAAACTGCTCGGAAGACTACGGACAGCTTGCCGTGCAAGGCCCTGAGGCCGAGCAAGTGGTAGAGGAAGTATTGGGTCTGGCATGCAAGGAACTGATATTCTACACCACCAAGACCATCGACGTGGCTGGCGAGACAATCATCATCAGTCGTACAGGCTACACAGGCGAGGACGGATTTGAAATATACGCTTCGCACGCATACATCAACGAGCAATGGGACAAGCTCCTTGCATCGGGACGTTGCAAGCCTTGCGGACTCGGATGTCGCGACACATTGCGCTTTGAGGTAGGACTCCCGCTCTATGGCGACGAACTCTCTAACGAAATATCACCCGTTATGGCAGGATTAAGCATGTTCTGCAAGCTTGACAAACCCGAATTCATCGGCAAGGAGGCTCTTGTAGAGCAGAAGACCAACGGCGTGAGCAAGCGGGTGATAGGCATCGAACTCAGCGACCGTGCCATTCCACGCCATGGCTACAAAATTCTGCACGAAGGCGAAGAGGTCGGCGAGGTTACTACCGGCTATCACACTATTTCTACCGACAAGTCGGTATGTATGGCACTTGTAGATGCACGCTATGCCAAGCTTGGCACAGAGCTTGAGGTGCAAATCCGCAAAAAGACATTCCCTGGCGTAGTAGTGAAAAAGCGCTTCTACGACAAGCATTACAAGAAATAATAGATAATTAGTGAACTAATAACTTATAAATAACTAACAACTAATAACATTTATGGCAAAAGTAATTGAAGGACTCTACTATTCAGAGTCACACGAATATGTAAAGGTAGAAGGCGAATTCGCATATGTAGGCATCACAGATTATGCCCAGAACGCACTCGGCAACGTCGTGTATGTTGACCTTCCCGAAGTAGACGACGAAGTAGAGGCTGACGAGGATTTCGGCGCAGTAGAGAGCGTAAAGGCTGCAAGCGACCTTATCTCACCTGTATCTGGTACTGTAGTTGAGGTGAACGAAGCTCTCGAAGACAAGCCTGAATTGCTCAATGAAGATCCGTTCGAAAACTGGATTATCAAGGTTCAGCTCTCTGATACAGCCGAGCTCGACAACCTTATGGATGCACAGGGCTACGAGGATTTCTGCAAAGCATAAAGAAGTCTGATTTTAAGGAAACAATAATATAGGAAGTCGGGAATTAGGAGAATAGCTAAGCATTTTTCAATCACAATGTTTCAGCCTCCTGATTCCCTGCTTATGATTTATTGGATTTCCGAATATTCAATTACTAAAATCCCCAATCAAACTATGAACTTCAAGTATTTTCCACATACCGAGGAAGAAATAAAGCAGATGCTTGCAAAGGCGGGAATGGAGTCGCTGGACGATCTCTACTCTGACGTGCCCGAACAGATACGTTTCAAGGGAGAGTATGACTTGCCCGAACCCTTGAGCGAAGCAGGCATACGTACATTCTTCGAGAAAATCGGCAACAAAAACCAGCGTCTCACAGTATTTGCCGGAGCAGGATGCTACGACCATTACACTCCGGCTATAGTGCCCAACATCATCTCACGCTCTGAATTTCTCACGAGCTACACCCCTTATCAGGCAGAAATTTCGCAGGGAACACTCCATTATATCTTCGAATATCAGAGTATGATGGCCGAATTGACCGGTATGGACATCTCCAACGCGTCAATGTACGACGGTTCTACCGCTACTGCCGAAGCTGCAATCATGGCTATGGCTTCGACAAAGAAGACTGATACCGTGCTTGTTTCGACCACAGTAGACCCAAAAATCGTAAATGTTGTGAAAACTTACGCCCATTTCCACGGATTTAACGTAGAAATGATTGCCCAAAACGAGGGTGTTACCGACAAGGCACAGATGAGCGAGCGTCTTGACAAAGGTGGCGTGGCAGGCGTAATCGTACAGCAGCCCAACTATTACGGCATCGTGGAAGACTATGCCGGATATGCCGATTCGTGCCACACCAACAAGGCCCTGTTCGTTATCAACAGCGTAGCTGCCGACCTCGCCCTGCTCAAGACTCCAGGCGAATGGGGAGCCGACATTGCAGTAGGCGACGGACAGTCGCTTGGCATTCCTATGGCATTCGGAGGACCGTCTGTTGGCTATATGTGCTGCACCGAGAAGCTTATGCGCAAGATGCCGGGACGCATCGTAGGACAGAGTCTCGACAACCGCGGACAGCGAGTTTTCGTGCTCACTCTCCAGGCACGCGAACAGCACATACGTCGCCAGAAGGCTACTTCAAACATCTGCTCTAACGAGTCGCTCATGGCCCTGTTTGTCACCATATACATGTCGGTAATGGGCAAGGAAGGGCTCAAGGAGGCTGCACAGCTGTCGTACGACGGAGCACACTATCTGCACGACCAACTGATAGCTACAGGCAAGTTTGAGGACAAATACACACAGGGCTTCTTCAACGAGTTCTGTGTACGCTATAAGGGCAATGTCGACAGCCTGCAGAAACGCTTCATCGAATACGGAATCTTGGGCGGAATAAAGGTTGATGAGGACACACTTATGTTTGCCGTAACAGAGAAACGTACAAAGCAAGAAATTGACAAACTCGTAAATATTGTAAAGGAGGAAACGCTATGAACAACCGTCTTTATGGAAATCTGATTTTTGAATTGTCGCATCCCGGCAGACGCGGTTATTCACTACCAAACAACGAGTTTGGACATTATGAATTGCCTGAAGCAATGCGACGCAACGAAGACGCACAATTGCCTGAGTGCGATGAGCTTACCGTAATTCGTCACTACACCAATCTTAGTGCTAACAACTTCGGTGTCAACAACGGATTCTATCCGCTGGGCAGCTGCACAATGAAGTACAACCCCATCATCAATGAAGAGGTGGCTGCCATGCCTCAGTTTGCCGCATTGCACCCACTCCAGTCCGAACAGACATGCCAGGGAGCATTGCAGGTGTACTACGAGATGCAGAAAAGTCTGGCTGCCATCACCGGACTCTCAGAATTCACTCTGAACCCGTTTGCCGGTGCTCATGGCGAGCTTACCGGACTCATGATCATACGTGCCTACCACCAGAGCCGTGGCGACATGAAGCGAACAAAGGTGATTGTGCCTGACTCGGCTCACGGCACCAACCCTGCTTCGGCTGCTGTATGCGGACTGGAGATTGTTGAGGTGAAATCTACAGCCGATGGCGTTGTAGATACCGAAGACCTGCGCGGTCTGCTTGACGACACCGTAGCTGCAATGATGATGACCAATCCTAATACTCTCGGACTTTTCGAGTGCAAGATACCAGAAATTCAGCAGCTCGTACACGAATGTGGCGGACTGATGTATTACGATGGAGCCAATCTCAATCCGATGCTCGGCGTATGTCGCCCGGGCGATATGGGATTCGACGTGATGCACATAAATCTGCACAAGACTTTCTCGACACCTCATGGAGGTGGCGGACCTGGTTCGGGTCCGGTAGGCGTGCGCAAGGGACTGGAGCAGTTCCTGCCCGTGCCTAAGGTGGCTAAGGATGGTGACACATACAAGATTGTAGGTTGCGACGAGGGCAATATACACGTGGGCGAATTCTTCGGCAACTTTGCCGTAATGATGCGTGCTTATGCCTATATCCTCTCGCTCGGCAAGGAGCACATACGCATGGTAGGACCACTCGCAACTCTCAATGCCAACTATGTCAAGGAGTCGCTCAAGGACGTTTATGCACTACCTATCCCCACCGTTTGCAAACACGAGTTTGTATTTGACGGACTCAAGGACAAGTCGACAGGTGTGACAACTATGGACGTGGCAAAGCGCCTGCTCGACTACGGCTACCACGCTCCCACAATCTATTTCCCGCTGCTCTTCCACGAGGCAATGATGATAGAACCTACCGAGAGCGAAAGCAAGGAAACTATCGACGCATTTATCGAAGTGCTGCGACTTATTGCCGACGAAGCCAAGAACAATCCTGAGGAAGTGAAGACGGCTCCACACAATACTCCTGTAGGACGTGTTGACGACGTTCTGGCAGCCAAGCACCCTATACTCACTTGGAAACAGATGAATCAATAGCATTCGTACACAACAATATATATGATACATTCGGATATAATTATCATAGGCTCTGGACCGGGCGGCTATCGTGCCGCCCATCATGCTGCCCTGCACGGGCTCTCGGTCACAATAATTGAGAAATCGGAGGCTGGCGGCACCTGTCTCAACCGTGGTTGCATACCTACCAAGACGCTCTGTCGCAACGCTGAAATAGTAGATATATTGCGTCATGCAGATACCTTCGGCCTTAATGGCGAAGGCTATGCTCTCAACTTCGGCAGAGTGATGCAACGCAAACTGGAGGTTGTAAACCAACTGCGTAGCGGTGTGGAGACGCTCATGCAGACACCCGGCATAACATTTGTGCGAGGTGCAGCCTCGTTTGCCGATGCTCACACAGTTGTAGTTGGCGACGAGCAATACACAGCCGATAACATAATAATAGCCACTGGCAGCGACTCTAAATGCCCACCCATCGAGGGTACTACACTACCGGGAGTTGTCACCTCTACCGAGCTTCTCGACATCGACCACCTGCCCAAACGCCTATGCATAATAGGTGCAGGAGTCATAGGTATGGAATTCGCTTCTGTGTTCAGCAGTTTTGGCAGCAACGTCACGGTGATAGAATTCCTTAAGGAATGTCTGCCTGTTCTTGACTCTGACATAGCCAAGCGTCTGCGCCAGACCATAGGCAAGCGTGGTGTCGAATTCTACATGCAGTCGGCTGTCAAGTGTATAACTCAAACTGAGGGTGAGGAAGGTGCCAAACAACTGACAGTCAACTTCGAAAAGAAGGGCAAACCTGTCAGCATTGATGCCGACGTAGTGCTCATAGCCACAGGTCGTAAGCCGTGCACGGAGGGTCTAGCTTTGGAGAATGCCGGCATAGAATACTCTCCAAAGGGTATCGTTGTCGATGACAACTTCCAAACCAACGTCAGCGGCGTATACGCTATTGGCGATGTAAACGGACGCTGTTTGCTGGCACATGCTGCCACTTTCCAGGGCCTGCACGTGGTAAATAGCATACTCAACCGCCCCAACGACATTCAGTTCGACATCATGCCTTCTGCCATATTCACCAATCCTGAAGCAGCAAGCGTAGGCTTGAGCGAAGACCAGCTGAAGGCCTCACAGCATCCATACGAGTGTCGTAAGGGCTTCTACCGCTCCAACGGCAAGGCGCTCGCCATGAACGAAACTGACGGAATGATAAAACTGCTCATCGACACAGCCGAAAATCAGCGTATCATAGGATGCCACGCCTTTGGCGCACACTCGGCAGATATGGTTCAGGAGATTTCTGCCTTGATGAACAGCGGCACTACATTGCCACAACTTGCCAATATCATACACATCCACCCCACTCTTTCTGAGATTCTACACGATATGGCTTTGTAATAATAAACTATACAAATATTCAAGTAGGAGGTAAATACTAATTATTGGTATTTACCTCCTACTTGAATATACTTAACCTCAGTACTTACGACAAGTACTGTAGTAATCCTATTAAAGTACTGTAGTAAAACCAACGAAGATACTATAGCATCAATAGAAAGTAAGGAATAAAACGTAACAAAACAAAAACTCGTTGCACACCTACAATAGGAGAATATACAACGAGTTTTTTGTAATTACAAATAAATTTTAGCTTTATCTTTACATTTTCATACGGAACATATGTTTCTATCTATATGTTCTTTATGAATATTGTCTCAATGCAGCCAGCAATTCATTATTCTCCTTCTTCGACCCTACCGTTATACGCAGACAGTTATGGCAAAGCTGCACATTGTTGCGATTGCGCACTACGATGCCACGGTCGATGAGGTAAGTGTAGATGTTGGGAGCATCGCTCACCTTGGCGAGGAAGAAATTGGCATCGGTAGGATAAACCTTCTCGCAGATGGGCAGCTGGCTGAACGCCACTACCATTCGCTCACGCTCCACAACGATTGTACGCACCCACTTCTCTACCTCAAAAGCATCCGAAAGACGCTGCAGGGCAAAATTCTGAGTCAGTTCGTTGACATTGTACGGATACTTCACCTTGTTGAACAGCCCGATAATCTCCTTGCTGGCAAACGCCATACCGAGTCGTATGGCTGCACTTCCCCAAGCCTTGCTCATAGTGTTAAGCACAATCATATTAGGGAATTCGGCCAAACGGGTACGCCAGGCACGAGCCTTGGTGAAATCTGAGTAAGCCTCGTCAATTACAACAATGCCCTCAAAGGCCGTAAGAATCTTTTCTATCTCGATAGAGTTAATGAGATTTCCCGTAGGATTGTTGGGCGAGCAAATCCATATAACTTTTGTGCGGTCGTCGCAGGCAGAAAGCATGGTATCGGCAGAGATCTGAAAATGCTCGTCGAGCAACACTTTGCGATACTCCACATCGTTGACATCGGCACAAACCTTATACATGCCATAGGTAGGTTCTATGGCCACCACGTTGTCGATACCAGGCCGACAGAAGCATCGGTAAACAAGGTCGATAGTCTCATCGCTACCGTTGCCCAAGCACATATTATCGGGCGCAATACCCTTGATGCGTTCCAGTTTCTCCTTCACCTTCATCTGCAAAGGGTCAGGATAACGATTGAAGGGCGAGTTGTAAGGACTCTCGTTGGCATCGAGAAAAACATGGGCATCCCTACCCTTGAATTCATCACGGGCGCAACTGTAAGGTGCCAGACTCCAAATGTTGGGTCTGACAAGTTCGCTAAGAGTTTTCATATTTTTAATGAATAGAGTTCAATTTGGTCATGCGCACACTCATGGCGTTACGATGAGCGTCAAGATGTTCGGCGGCAGCCATCACCTCCACGGCTCTACCTATAGAACTGATGCCCTCGGCTGTGAGGTGCTGGAACGTAACCTTACGCATGAAGCTGTCGAGATTGACGCCATTGTATGCCGTAGCATAGCCGTGTGTGGGCAGGGTGTGATTGGTACCGCTGGCATAATCGCCGGCACTCTCGCAAGCATACTCTCCGAGGAAGACGCTGCCAGCATTCACCACCTTGTCAGCCAAGTGCTCATAGTCGGCAGTTGCAATGATGAGGTGTTCGGGGGCATAAACATTGCTTAGGGTGATGGCCTCATCTGTATCTCGCACAAGCACAGCTTTGCTGTTCTGGAGCGTCTGCACAGCTATTTCGCGGCGTGGAAACTTGGCCAGCTGCATTTCTATCTGCTGCTGCACAGCGACTATTTTCTCCTCAGATGTACTGATAAGCAATACCTGCGAATCGATGCCATGTTCTGCCTGCGAGAGAAGGTCGGCAGCCACAAACTCGGCATTGCTCGCTGCATCGGCAATTACGCATACCTCTGAAGGACCAGCGGGCATATCGATTGCTACCTCATGCAACGACACATGCTGTTTGGCTGCCATGACATACTGGTTGCCTGGGCCAAAAATCTTGTACACCTTTGGCACCGACTGCGTACCGTATGCCATTGCACCAATAGCCTGCACACCGCCTATCTTGAACACCTTGTCTACACCCACCACATTGGCGGCTGCCAGAATCGCAGGGTTCACCTTGCCGTCAGTCATAGGAGGCGTGCAGAGTACAATCTCGCTACAACCGGCTATCTTGGCGGGTGTGGCAAGCATCAACACCGTAGAGAAGAGCGGAGCCGTGCCACCCGGTATGTACAATCCTACGCGCTCTATAGGCAACTGCTTTTGCCAGCACACGACTCCAGGCGATGTCTCCACCTTGCAAGCCGTCATCGACTGAGCCTTATGAAACTTGTAAATATTGTCGTGGGCAAGTTTTATGGCATCAAGCAATTCGCTGTCAATGACAGCCATTGCCTCTGCCTTTTCCTCCTCGTTTACCAGCAGTTCACCCAGCATGGCATGATCGAACTTGGCCTCATACTCTATTGCTGCCTCGTCGCCTCTGAGGCGCACATCGTCGAGAATGCCAGCTACGGCACTATTGAGACTCGAAACGTCCAAGTGCGGACGCTGGCAGATTTCTGCCCATTCCAATCGTTCGGGATATTTATATAGCTTCATATTCAATATACGTCAATTATATACGTCGATTATTTTTTTAGATAGATTCTATCAGTCTGGATTCCTCTAGAGAATCATTTTCTCGATAGGCGTAACAAGTATGCCCTGCGCTCCCAAATCCTTAAGTTTGGCTATAATTGACCAGAAGCGCTTCTCGTCGAGAACGGTATGTACAGAACACCACCCTTCTTCGGCTAGAGGAATTACTGTAGGACTCTTGATGCCAGGCAACACCTTGATTATTTCAGGTACGCTCGCCCTTGGCGCATTCATCATCACATACTTCTTGTCCTGTGCCGAACGTACTGCCGAGAAGCGGAAGAGCATTTCGTTGAGTATCTGATGCTTCTCGTCGTCAAGATTCCAGTTGCCTACAAGCAACGCTTCGCTATGGGTGACGATTTCTACCTCACGCAGATTGTTGCTCACCAGCGTGCTACCAGAACTTACAATGTCGAATATGCCATCGGCAAGACCAATACCTGGGCTAATCTCCACGCTGCCCGTAATTACATGTATATCAGCGTTTATTCCGTTTTGGCGCAAGTATTTACTTAAGATGTTAGGATAAGAAGTTGCTATGCGCTTGCCGTTGAACCATTGAGGTCCAGTGTAGTTCACCTCCTTGGAAATGGCGAGCGACAGACGACACTTGCTGAATCCAAGACGTGACAATATCTGAACATTCTCGCCACGCTCCTGATACTCATTCTCTCCTACTATGCCTATGTCGGCAACGCCCGAAGCTACGCTCTGTGGAATGTCGTCGTCACGCAGAAACAGAACCTCAAGAGGAAAGTTGGATGCTTGTACTAAAAGTGTGCGCTTGCTTGTGCTTACCTTAATATCGGCCTCTGCAAGCAAATTCATGGTATCGTCAAACAGACGACCCTTAGATTGGACTGCAATTCTTAACATACTCTGAAAAATTAGATTTCTTACCTTAAAGTGTCGCAAAAGTAACCTATTTTTAGGTATTATGCAAGAATTATTGTACTTTTGTAAGCAAAATAGACGTATATTCTATGCAATTACAATATTTATACATTATTTTGGTCGCAATATGCATTTGCGGATGCAGCGAGAAAAAGAACAAGGAAATGACCCCTTGGGGCGAACCGATTGATGCCGACACTAATGCCATCAGTACCAATCTCTCTATGGACGACATGATGCAGAACGGCGAACTGATAATGCTGACGATGAGCGGTCCTGACACTTATTTCGAATATCACGGACGTGGCATGGGTACTCAGTTTCTGCTGTGCGAGAAGTTTGCCCAGCACTTAGGCGTATCGCTCAGAGTTGAGGTGTGCAAGAGTACCGATGAAATGCTCAGACGACTTAAGGACGGTGAAGCCGACCTCATCGCCTGCCAGATGCCAAAGGCTACAAAAGGTACTATCCCATGCGGATATGCTGTAGATTCGCTGAAGACTTCGTGGCTGACCGGCAAGGATTCGAAGGAATTGGCAGACTCAATCAATCGCTGGTACACACCCAAACTGATAGCACAAATACAGAACGAAGAGCGACTGCGATACTCCACACAGAGCGTACATCGACACACTTACGCTCCTATGCTCAACGCCAAGTCTGGTATAATATCGCAATACGACCATCTCTTCATCAAGTATTCGCCAATAGCACGATGGGATTGGCGACTGCTCGCAGCGCAATGCTATCAAGAGTCGTGCTTCGACCCAAAGGCTTACTCGTGGGCTGGAGCTTGCGGACTGATGCAGATAATGCCTTCTACTGCAGCCGAGCTTGGATTACCGACATCAAAGATTTACGACCCCGAGGAAAATATCTATGCGTCAACACGTTATATAAATAAATTAAACTCTTGCTTCCAAGATGTAAGAGATCCCTTGGAGCGCCAGTCATTTGTACTCGGCAGCTACAACGGTGGGGCGTTTCATATACGCGACGCAATGGCATTGACAAGGAAATACGGCAAAAACCAATATAAATGGTCTGACGTGGCAGAGTTTGTTCTGAAACTCAGCACTCCACAATATTATAATGACCCAGTGGTGAAACACGGATATATGCGCGGACACGAAACCGTGACGTATGTAGCACGCATTCATGACAGATGGCGCCAGTATCGTGGTGCTGTCAGAGGAAACGGAGCAACTAAATTCTTGCCCGGAATCACACCTGGCGGCGACATTCCACACAAAGCAGCAAGAAAACACAGGTTTAAATTGTAGTATTTGAAGCGCAAAAGAAGGTCTGCCGAATTTAATATCGGATAACCTTTGCCCGATTAACAAAAAAAATGTAATTTTGTAAATCGTTTAAAACAAATTATACAAAAAAATAACATGTCTGAATATTTAAGCACAAGCAAGAAGAAGATTACAGCCCCACTGTTTTTTGATATGAAACGCAACGGCGAGAAGATAAGCTGGCTCACCGCTTACGACTATACTTCAGCATCAATAGTTGACGCTGGCGGAGTAGACGCTATACTTGTAGGCGACTCGGCTTCTAACGTTATGGACGGCAATATGACAACGCTGCCCATCACGGTAGACGAAATGATCTATCACGCACGCTCAGTGGCTCGCGCTGTAAGCCACGCTCTCGTAATATGCGACATGCCTTTCGGCAGCTATCAGGTTTCGGAAGAAGACGGTCTGCGCAACGCTATACGCATAATGAAGGAGACCGGTGTAGATGCCGTTAAGATAGAAGGCGGAGCCGAGATTGCCCCGATGATAAAGCGAATGGTTGATGCAGGAATACCCGTGAGCGGACATCTCGGACTCACACCTCAGAGTGTACATAAATTCGGCGGATACGGACTGCGCGCCAAGGATGAAGCCGAGGCAGAGAAACTGATGTCTGACGCCAAAGCTTTGGACGAAGCCGGATGCTTCTGTATCGTACTTGAGAAGGTCCCGGCTGCACTTGCACAGAAGGTGACCGAAAGCGTAAGCTGTGCCACCATAGGCATAGGTGCAGGCAACAACTGCGACGGACAGGTGCTTGTGTACACCGATATGTTAGGCATGGACCCAAACTTCAAGCCAAAGTTTGTAAGAAAATACGCCGATTTGTACAATGTCATGACTACTGCCATCGCCCAGTACGTCAGCGATGTCAAGTCGACCGACTTCCCTAACGAAACTGAATCATATTAATGGACAATACGTACACGCCGACATACCACAAAATGTGGAATCGCGACTTCTCGCTCCTGATAATAGCCGAGTTGCTGCTATGTGTAGCCTGCTATATGACAATACCATTCTTGCCATGCAGGCTATACTGGAACAACTATGTAGATGCAGAATGGGCATGTCTGACAATGGCGGCTTTTGTCGCTGGCATTGTAATCTCCGGATTCTTCGGCAGCTGGCTCATACAACGCTACCGTCGCAACAAGGTTTTTCTTGTATCGACATTCTGTCTAAGCGCTACAATACTCGCTATGTCTACATTTGACGTATCTGTCAACAAACGGATTGACACCACGCAGATAGCATGGCTGATGGCGGCGTGCATTTGGGGAGGCTTTGTGTTTGGTCACGCCAAACGCGTTCTCTCGTGTACATTATTGATAGATAAGACAGAGTCGTGCCACCGCACCGAAGCTAATTATGCAGCTATATGGATATCGCGTCTGGCTGTGGCGGCAGGCCCTATAGCTGCCATACTTATACGCCAAGAGACGCAAGGTACAGTATATTACGCCATCGGAGCCGCTACAGCCCTTGTGGCGGCAATATTGGTAATGATGGTGAAATTTCCATTCCGTGCCCCTGAAGAAGGTACTCACATTATTTCAATCGACCGCTTCTTCCTGCCACAAGGCTGGAACGTTGCTATTGTCATAACACTTATGGGTGCATCACTCGGAATAGTGATGGCCACACATATGAACATCGAATTTCTTTCGTCAATTGCCGTAGGATTCGTAATAGCTATAATACTGCTAAAATATAAGGCTGTACGCACTGGCAAATTTACGTCTGCCGTGGGCAATGCCTGCATTCTCGTGGCTATAGGAGCAATGGCAATACATAACGGAATGCTCGATGACACGCTAAAACCAATGGTATTGGGCTTGGGATACGGAATGACTTGCTCCGAACAGCTATACAAGCTGCTCGACCACAGCAGCCACTGCCAGCGAAGCACCGTAGAAAGTACATACTTCATGGCAAGCGACGGAGGACTGTTTGTAGGTATAGCCATAGGATGGGCTGGCGAGTATGGACTGGGAAGCCAAGCCGCTTACGGTGCTCATCTGGCACTCATGCTGTTTGTTGTGGCCACTTTGATGTGCTGTGTCAACGCCATTGTCAAAAAAGGTCATAAGGACTATCATGCATAATACTAAGCGCCAAACTACAGACGGCGCACTAAAACACATAATAAAAAAGGAGGATATATTATGATTATCAATTTCAAGGAGATTGAAGCCAAGCACGTTGATGGCTTCAAAGGTGGTAAAGGCGACTTCGTAACCAAGCTTGCTGACGACGGAAAGGTGAAGATTATGCTCAATACGCTGCCGGCAGGAAGTTCAATAGGCATACATACACACAACGGCAACTGCGAGGTGATGTACATATTAAAAGGTGAAATAACTTTTATATACGACGATAAGGAAGAGACGGCATATGCAGGCGACGTACACTACTGTCCATGCAACCACACACACACAGCCGAAAACCGTACCAACGAAGACGCAGAGTTCTTTGCTATTGTACCCGAAACGAAGTAGATGCCAACCTGGTACAAACAAGGATAAATCGCAGAAGATGGCTAAATCCAATGAAATAGATATGCTTCACGGACCGCTGTTCCTGAAGATTCTGATGTTCTCACTACCGCTTGCCGCAAGCAGCGTGCTGCAGCAAATCTTCAACTCGGTGGACGTGGCTGTAGTCGGACACTTTGCCAGCAAGCAGGCACTGGCTGCCGTAGGAAGTAACGGTCCGGTAATAAGCCTGCTTATCAATCTTTTTCTTGGCGTGTCTATGGGAGCCAATGTGATTATATCCAACCACATCGGTCAAAACGATACCGACAGCATACAGAAATCAATAAGGACTATTGAGATGGTGTCAGTTGTGAGCGGACTCATACTAATGGTCATTGGAATAGCTGCAGCAAAGCCCATTTTGACACTTATGGGTACTCCTGACGACGTACTTCCAATGGCCATCAAATACCTGCAGATTTATTTTCTTAGTATCCCTTTCTTTCTCGTTTTCAACTTCGGAGCAGCAATACTACGCAGTATGGGCGACACACGACGTCCCTTATATATTCTTGTTGTAGCGGGAGTTGCCAACGCCATACTCAACCTTTTCTTTGTCATTGTACTGAAAATGGGGGTTGAAGGAGTGGCCATAGCTACTGGTATTGCCAATGCAATAAGCGCTATGCTCATTATACATCTGCTGCAAAACGAAAAGGAACCATATAGAATACATATTAGAGACGCTAAGATATATTGGAGCGAACTGAAGAGGATGCTTATCATTGGCATACCAGCCGGACTGCAAGGCATGGTGTTCTCCATATCAAATGTTCTGCTTCAGTCGGCAATAAACAGTCACGGTGCCGATGCAATAGCTGGCTCGGCAGCAGCGTTGAACTTTGAATACTACTGCTATTTTGTGATATGCGCATTCAATGGTGCCGCAATAACATTCATCGGACAGAATTATGGAGCAGGAAATACAGAGCGCGTAAAACGCATATTCTGGATATGTATGGGCATGAGCATTGTGTGTTGCGGGGGGTTGAACGGTCTGTTCACCTGGCAGCACAAATTCTTCCTGTCATTCTTCTCAAGCGATCCTACAGTACAGGCTTATGGCAAAATACGTATGGAGACGGTGCTCGCATTCCAGTTCATAGCCTGCAGCTATGAAATATCAGCCTCTGCCCTGCGAGGTATGGGCAAGTCGATGCAGCCGACAATACTGACTGTTTTCGGCACCTGTCTGCTGCGCATTATATGGGTGTACGCAGTATGTCCCGTATGGACTGGTTTCGGCACAATAATGCTTGTCTATCCCGTATCATGGATAGCTACCGGAATGATGGTGAGCATAGCGTTTTATCTTACGGCAAGAAAACATATGTCGACACGTACAGCCTAAAATCACCCTCCAACAACTACCCTATTTAGTTAATGATATGAAAACAAATGAGTTCGGACTATGAATAAAGCGTCTGAACTCAAAAAAAAGTAGGCAATATATTTTCATATCACACGAAAAACTCGTATCTTTGCACGTCCTTAGAGTAAAGTAAAGGGCTAATTTTATACGTAAAATATAAAAACATATACATTCAAATGACTAAAGCAGATATCATTAACAAAATTGCCGAAAGCACAGGATTACAAAAGAAGGACGTTTCGGTTGTCGTAGAAAGTTTCATGGAGAATATCAAGGACAGCTTGTTGTCAAACAAGGAAAATGTTTACCTGCGTGGATTTGGAAGTTTTATCATTAAGCATCGCGCTGCCAAAACAGCTCGCAATATCTTGAAAAAGACTACAATGAAAATAGGAGCACACGACCAGCCGAGCTTCAAGCCTGCAAAGTGCTTTGTAGAGGAGATGAAGAACGCAACAATGGAATAAGAGAAAACATAAAAAACATTATTCAGTAATATATTAACAATAAAAAATTAAAGTTATGCCAAACGGAAAGAAAAAAAAGGGACACAAGATGGCTACTCACAAGCGTAAAAAAAGATTACGTAAGAACAGACATAAGAGCAAGTAAGCAAGCCTGCCCATAAAGGGTAAGTTCCAAAAAACAATGGGGGCGCGTCAATCACAATGCATACGCAGTGGCTTTGGCGCGCCCCCAATCTTTTAAAGTAAAGTCACCTAAATAATAAACTAAAAGAGAAATGACTAGCGAAGTTGTAATTGACGTTCAACAGAAAGAGATTTCCATAGCCCTGCTTGAAGACAAGCGACTTGTGGAATATCAGACAGAACCACGCTCTGCCTCTTTCTCTGTTGGCAACATCTATATTGCAAAAGTAAAGAAACTTATGCCCGGATTGAACGCCAGTTTCGTGGACGTAGGTTACGAACGTGACGCTTTTCTCCATTATCTTGATTTAGGCAATCAATTCAACTCTTACGAGAAGTATCTCAAGCAAGTACAGAGCGACCGCAAGAAACTCTATCCTTTCGCTAAAGCCACTCGCCTACCCGACCTTAAGAAAGAAGGAAGCGTGCAAAACACATTGAAGGTTGGCGAGGAAGTACTGGTGCAAATCGTAAAAGAACCGATTTCTACCAAAGGTCCACGACTTACTGGCGAACTAAGTTTCGCAGGACGCTATCTCGTACTTATGCCTTTCGGCGACAAGGTTTCTGTATCATCAAAAATCAAAAGCGGCGAAGAACGCGCACGACTGAAACAACTCATCAACAGCATCAAACCAAAGAATTGCGGAGTAATTGTACGCACTGTTGCTGAGGGAAAACGTGTCGCTGAACTTGACGCAGAAATGAAGATTCTCACCAAGCGATGGGAAGACGCACTCATAAAAGTGCAGAAAACACAGAAGCGCCCACAACTGATATTCGAAGAGACAGGACGTGCCGTAGCAATGCTACGCGACTTATTCAACCCCACATACGAAAACATATACGTCAATGACGAGGATGTTTTTCATGAAGTAAAACACTATGTATCACTCATCGCCCCAGAGAAAGCAGGCATAGTGAAATTATATACTGGTACGGTTCCTATCTTCGACAATTTTAATGTTACCAAACAGATTAAGTCAAGCTTTGGTAAAACCGTTAATTATAAGCATGGTGCGTATCTGATTATAGAACATACAGAAGCCCTTCACGTAGTCGACGTAAACAGCGGCAACCGATCACACTCGGACAACGGACAAGAAGCCAATGCCCTTGATGTTAACCTTGGCGCTGCCGACGAATTGGCAAGACAGTTACGATTGCGCGACATGGGAGGTATCATTGTTGTCGACTTCATCGACATGAACCTTGCGGAAGACCGTCAACTTCTCTACGAACGCATGTGCAAGAACATGCAGAAGGACAGAGCCCGACACAACATTCTGCCATTAAGCAAGTTCGGCTTAATGCAGATTACACGCCAGCGTGTACGTCCGGCAATGGACGTAAATGTTGAGGAGGTATGCCCTACATGCTTCGGCAAGGGAAAGATAAAGCCGAGCATTATCTTTACAGATCAGCTTGAGAGTAAGATTGACAGACTTGTCAAGAAGATTGGAGTTAAGACTTTCTACCTGCACGTTCATCCCTATGTAGCGGCTTACATCAACAAAGGCGTATGGTCGCTCAAGAGAAAATGGCAGTTGAAATATGGTCTTGGCGTTCATATCGTTCCTTCACAGAAACTGGCTTTCCTGCAGTACGAATTCTACGACAGCAAGCGACAGTTCATTGATATGAAGGAAGAGATTGAAACCAAATAATTCCATCATCATTAATACCAAATACAATAAAGCCCTGGCTCTATTACGAGAACCAGGGCTTTATTGTTATGGTCATTCATGTTTTGTTTCTTAATTATGTATTACAATAAGCTTGATGCACGCTTCCAGTACCGTTTTCAGTACCGCCTAACTGGTACTGGAGTTTCATATAGGTGGTACTGGAGTTTCACTTGACTGGTACTGGAGTGTTACTTATGTGATACTGACAAATAACTTATATGCATAAATCAGGCATCCCAATTGATGTGATTTTTGCATTCACCATTAGTTCTCCGTCACTTTGCTTCCTTTGCCTTATTACGCTTTCTCCAGAAGAACAAGTCGGAGATACGCTTGAAGTCTTTCTTCATGATAATACCCAAACCTTGAGTATTAAGACTGTTGCGTGTGAAGTAACGGTCGTTGGTCTTGTTGTAGACGTTGATGGCAAGATTACCGTTGGGGAATAGCAAATACTTGATGTCAAAGTCGCCTATAAAGCTGGTTGTAGCATTATCATTGTCGCGATAACCGAACTGCCCGTTGATAAGCAGACGATTGTTAAGCAAACGACCCGACAGCAGTCCTTCGTACTCCGCATTGTTGAAACCCTCAGTTCCGGTAGAGATATTAGCGCCGAAATTCCAGTTGTTGTTGTTTATCACGTTGCTAAGTACGGTATTTATCTGCTGGCTTATAGTACCGCTCAAGAAACTCTGCATCGCAAGTGATGTCTGGCTATACTGAGGCGTACTTCCATCGGCATTGTTATTGTTTTGAGCATAGAAACGTCCGACTGCAAGCAGATACAGCACCTGTTGCTTTTTCTCTTCCTCTGCATTGAGCAGACTATATACCATTTGCTTTACATCATTACTCAGCGATGGCATATCGAGGTCAAAGTCGACTTTGGGAGCGTATGGACTGCCCGTTATGTTCATCACACAGTTGACACGTACATTATTGTTGGTGAACGAGCGGCCGATATTGAGGTCGGCAAGACTCACACTATTCAATACGTACTGTGCCTTAAGGTCGAGTACGGCATTGTAAGGGTCGCCACCAAACGTTATGGTACCGCCCTTGACAAAATCGAAGTCTTTCTTCAGAATATTCTGAATAGTCAATTTATACACTCCATGGTCGACAGTATAATTGCCAAACATCTGGAAAGCACCCTTGTTAAAGTACGATGCCCTGAGCATTCCGTCGCCATTGAGCGTAATATAGTCACCAGTCTGCAGGTCCATCAGCAACTTCAAGGTTACATCCGGATTGCAATTGATTAGGAAGTTAAGGCGGATATTTGTAGAAATATCATCCGTTTCGGCTTCCTTTTCGTCTCTTGCCACATACGAAGAGTCAGAGGCAGCATTGCCATTCTTGGTCCACTTGATGAAGTCATTCGAACCGATAGACCCTTGGTCGCTAACATTATACACCAGCATGCTGTTCTTCTCTGGCGTGCCATCAACATCTATTACAACTTCGCCACTCCTACCCTTAATGCTACAATCGCCTGTAAAATAAGCTGTACCATAGAAGGTATTGTCACCAAATGTCTTAGTGTCGTAAGCCAGAAGATTACGTGTCTTTATGTTAAGGTCGTACGACAAGTTGGTGAGATGTTGATGGTGAAGGCTTCCGGTCAGTATGCCTGTATTGCCATTATGATCGTATATTGTATTGCCATTGAATATTATCTCGTCGGGAATGAAAGTCACCGAGTCGCCACGCAGCCAGTATGTAGTGTTGAGAGCTGTCATGCGCATAGAGCCGTTTACAGCAGCTTTTCCTACAAGGTTGATGTTGTTCAGTGGTCCTACTACGTTCACCTTACCATTTATATCGGCATCTACGTTATCCATAAACGAGCCACAGAAGCTTTCCATAAACTCGGCACGTGTTCGATGTGCATCAATGCCAAGGTCGATGTAGTTGTGCTTAGGCGACACATAGCCATTTATGTCAGTATGACGACCGTCTTCGTCCTGTGCCACAGCGTCGATATTGATGTTACCTTCGTCGAAGTCGTAGTCAACATTGGCAAAGAGCGTACCCATTCGTCCTGATTCAAACTTAAAGTCGCTGACCCTAAGGTTGGCTGCCAGTTGCGGTTTGCCACTGAATACTCCTGCCACACGGGCATTGCCCGAAGCCATACCAAAGAAGTCGACCGAATGGAAGTTGACAAGATTAAGGACATAGCTCACATCTATATCGTTGAGCGTTACAAGCAACGAGTCTTCGTAGTTGTTAGTCGCAGTTCCATCTATGGCAAGCATCTGGTTGCCATGGCTTATCGAGAAGCCGTTCACCTCAAGATGGTTCTTGCTATACACTATTGTGGATGGAGCCACGTGCCAGGTAGTGTCGCCTATCGTAGCACGTGAAGGCAGGACATCTACATAAGCAGTTGACACACCATCAATGTTCTTGGCGAAAACAGTACTGGCATTTATAACGCCCTTGAGAGGGTGACGTTCATTATTGCCGAAACTCAACGACGTATTCAGATGATTGTCTGAAGCCCCTGCACTAAGTTGCAATGACATATACTTGCCCTTGTCAGCAAGTTTCTTTATACGTATGTCGGCCTTAAGAGTATCGTTAGGCGACTCAATGTTCACAAAAGCATCGCTAAAACGGTTGCCATCGTATGCAAACGATGGTACGTCACACCACAAGTCTATCTTCTCGTGTTTGTCATTAAGCTCACCGCTGATATTAAGCGGGCTGTAAATCTCGAGCGGAATACCGAGCAGATACTTCATCCAATCCGTATTTGAAATGGAAGCGTTAATAGTGAAATCGTTAACTTCCTTTTGTGGTTGACGCGTTAGTCCAGGAATAGTAGGCAACTTAGCAGCCACCATATTCAATACACTACGGGCAATAGTATTGTAATTGAAGTGTCCATTGATATTAACCTGTCCAAAGTCGCTATTGAGATTGAGAAAGTGATTGTCGCCATCAAATCCTGTCCTTACAGTTACGTTTCGCAATCCATACTCGGTTTTTGGCGAAAGCATTGAAAAATCACGAATCTCTACTGTACCGTCTGCATCGTTGACGCTGCTGCCATTTATATCGCATGAAATATTGGCAGCAAAAGCCGTCGACTGCCACTTTTGTGTTAGATGCAATGAATTGGGAGCAAAACGACCTACTGATACATTTGCCTTAAGCAATGGTGTCTCGCTTGCAATATTCAATTGCCCGGAAGCTGAAATCTGTGCATTAGGATCGTCAATCTCCACCCTTCCCTCTACAACCTTGAAGCGATAGGATGCATCAAGATTGATGTCGCGGTATTTGTATCCGTTATAGTCAAAGTTATAAACACGACCTATGGCAGACATATTATCCTCCGACTGACCATGTATGTTTATGTTAGCTGAGAGATGGCCGAGTTTGTTGTCATCTGCCAGCTTTCCAACATTAAAATCGACTGTTTCTATATGCCCTGTGATACTATTCTTACACTTATCCACAGCTGCTCTTATGTTGCCGAGCGAAGTAGACACACGGACATTGGCAGCCAACTTATTGTGCTCGCCTCCTATATAACCGGTCAAGCTGACATCTCCTATACGCGATATTATGGCAGGAACATCCTTGCCAATTGCAGTAGACACAACTGAAGCTATGGCAGCATGATTGGCGCTGAACTGGTGAACATCAGCAAACCAAGCAGCATCGGCAGGATAATTCTTTATGCCACCGTCAGCCAGCAGATGGAAATCATCATCGTTGGTACCAAGTTCCAGACGCGTCACATTGAGCGATGACCCGGTACCATAAAAATCAGCAGCAAGTGTCATGCACTGCTTAATATCTGACAATTTCGGCACAAAGCCAGCGAAATCAGCAAAACTGATGCTTGGCGCTTCAATACTGCCTTTGAATTGTATAGTAGGCATCTCTATCTTGCCATTCTTCTGACTGAAAGAGCATGTTATATTCTCTGATTGAACAAGTGTTGCTGGCAGCTCAAGTCGGAAATTGCTGACGCTTGCTCCAGTAGGACCGTATACGGCATGCAGTGAGAGCGACTTCATCCTAAATCCACATCGTTCGTCAAAAGCTATGCGCTTCACTTTAACGTTGAGCGAGTCGTCGGTGATGCGGTTTACTATAATATGAGCGCTTATATTGCGAGCATTAATATTCTCGGGCGAGAACTTACGTGAATTGTTGACATGCGAAAGCACACGATAGCGCATAGCACCATTGCGAATGATAAGAGAATTGATTTGCAGGTCAAGCGGTGTCTTCTGTTTTGTCGAGTCCTTAGAAGCAAGCGAATCCACTACAAACTGGAAATTAGGCTTTGATGCAGGTGTCGTTTTATAAAGATTTGCCTGGAGTCCGAAGAACTGTGCTGACGTTACATCAATCTGCCCCTTAGCAAGTGCCAAGAGATTTATCTTCACCGATATTCGCGATACACGCAGCATCTGCTTGCCTTGTTGGTCCTGCATCTCGGAATCATCAATAATAAGGCGGTTGATGAAACCGAGATCTACCCGACCTACACTTACATGAGTGTCGAATTTCTCGCATAGAACATTAGCCACACATTCTCCTATATACGTCTGTACAACGGGTATGTGCAGCAAAACAATGACAGAAGTGTAGAGACCTATTAAGGTCCATATAGTTATATTTATTATGCGTTTGAACACGTGAAAATCCTATGGTTTGTTCTTAGTCAAATATATTTACAAAATTACAGAAAATCATTGGATTTGACAAATAAATGATTTGAAAACAAACAATAGAAAAATCCCTCTGTTTGTCATCAGACAATCAGAGGGATAAATATAGGTTAATCATTATGGCTGTATCGACCTCTTACTTGATTAGCAAACCTTGTGTGAACCGTCGCTGATAACAACGTCAATCACCTTAGGCTCCTTGCCGTACTTGGCAGAGTACTTAGCCTTGGCATCAGCGATGAACTTATCGTAAAGTTCCTCCTTAACGAGGTTGATGGTGCAGCCACCAAAGCCACCACCCATGATACGGCTACCAGTAACTCCATTTTCCTTGGCAATGTCGTTGAGGAAGTCGAGCTCCTCGCAAGAAACTTCATACTCCTTGCTCAGACCCTCATGAGTCTCATACATCTTCTTGCCTACAGTCTCGTAGTCGCCAGCGTTGAGTGCGTCACAAACAGCAAGTACACGGTCTTTCTCGCCAAGCACAAAGTGAGCACGCTTGTAGTCTTCCTCGCCTACTTCAGCCTTAACCTCCTCAAGCTGCTCCCATGTGCAGTCGCGCAGAGTGTCAAATTTAGCTTCAGGATGCTTTGCAGCGATGTGCTTTACAACATTCTCGCAGCTGTTGCGACGGTCGTTGTAAGGAGAGCCGGCAAGTTCGTGCTTAACACAAGAATTGAGCAATACGAGCTTATAGCCTACAGGACGGAATGGGAAGTATTCAAACTCACGGCTGTTGCAGTCGAGACGCATGAGGCAACCCTCTTTTCCGAATACACTTGCAAACTGGTCCATGATACCACAGTTAACGCCACAATAGTTGTGCTCTGTAGCCTGACCTGCAAGCGCCATATCCCACTTGCTCACCTTATTGTCACCAAACAAGTCGTTCAAAGCAAATGCAAAGCAGCTCTCAAGAGCAGCCGATGAAGACATACCGGCCCCAAGGGGAACATCACCGGCAAATGCAGTATTAAAACCCTTAACGTCAACACCCAACTTGCGCATTTCCTGCACAACACCATAAATATAACGTGCCCAGCTTGCGCGCGGTCCCTGAGGATCGTCAACCTTGAACTCTACGCGGTCCTTAAGGTCGATAGAGTAACACATAATTGTGTTTGTACCATTCGGACGAAGTTCTGCCATAATACCCTTGTCCACTGCACCAGGGAATACAAATCCGCCATTATAGTCAGTGTGCTCACCAATGAGGTTTATACGACCTGGTGACTGATAAATATTTCCAGTCTTACCGTCAAAATGCTTGATAAAGCGGCTTCTTACAAATTCGATATCCATAATAAATTGTGTTTTTAGTTAATATTGAGATTAAAATATTGGGCTTGCCGTCAAGACTGAAACCTTGAAATGCAAGCCCATATAATTATTATTCTACAGGAATGTCTGTATTAACGTTCTTTGAGCCCCAAAGTGCGAAATAGAAGATATATGCTGCACTAAGCAATACAACGATGAAGCTGGTGATGTAACTGTGAGTAAAGTCAACAACCTTAGCCTGAACACCGATCATTACAGCAAAACCTACAACCATCATCATGAATGCGCCAGAAGCCTTTGCTGTGTACTTGCCAAGACCCTCTGTTGCAAGGTTGAAGATACCACCCCACATTACTGAAGCACACAAACCGATGAGCAGGAAAGCGAAGATACCAGCCGGAACCTCACCCCATACAAAGCTCATAGTTGTATAGTCAATACCAGGACATCTAACTGTCATAGATGTAGGAAGAACCATACCCACAGCAACAAGAACCATAGCTACAAAGCTTACAGTAGCAATCATTGCCTTTGGCGATACCTTACCACCAATTACGCCACCAACGAAACGGCCGATGAGCATAAAGATAAAGTAAACAGCAGCAAGAGTACCGCAATAACCAGCATCCATACCCATACCTGGGTTAACAGCATCCTTTGCAGATGTAAGATATCCAAGTATATAAGTAGGAGGGCCTACCTCTACTGCACCATAAACAGCAATAGCAAGCATTCCCAACTTGAAGTGACGGAATGAATAGCAGCTATACTTGTCGTTCACATCCTTTACAGTATTGCTTGAAGCATGCTGAGGCTCCTGAATCTTGGTGAAGAAGATTACAACAAGAGCAAAGATGAAGATGGCAAGAGCGATGAAAAGTGCAGGAGCAGCATCGGCAACCTTAGCCTTCGATGCGTCGCCGATAAGGCTACCCATAAGCATGTATACACATACAGCAGCTGCTGAGTTGAATACACCACCAATCTGGATAAGCTGGTTACCTGTACTACCACCACCACCGAGAAGGTTAAGCATCGGGTTTACTACTGTATTAAGCATACACATGCAAAGACCCGAGATGAAAGCACCGATAAGGTAAACAACGAAGCCCATTGAACCGCTGACCCACTGGATAAGCAGACCGATAACACCTACTACGAGAGCAGCAAGTGCTGTCTTCTTATAACCAATCTTGTCGATAAGCATACCTGCAGGAACACCCATAAGAAGGTAAGCGCCAAAGTTGCCATAGTTGCCAACCTGTGCCAAGCTCTCAGGCACCTGGAAAGCATTTTTCAATATGATGGCCATTGGTGAACAGAGGTTTGTCACAAAGGCAATCATTGCAAAGAGAAATATCATTGCAAAAATAGCAATAATACTGCCTTGTTTTTTTTTGGAATTTTCCATTGTTTTGTTTGTTGTTTTAGTTATGTTATGATTTATTTAGATTATTGTTATAAAGAAACTCCAAACTTATAGATTGTCTTCTGTGTGTACTCCTCACCAGGATTAAGCACTACAGACGGGAAGTAAGGACGATTGGGACTGTCGGGGAAATGCTGTGCCTCGAAGCAGATAGCACTACGACGCGGGAATGTAGCTCCATTCTGTCCCTTGTAGCCGTCGGCCCAGTTGTCTGTATAAACCTGCACTCCAGGTTCTGTTGTATAAACTTCCATTGTTCGGCCACTCACTGGTTCCTTGATTTTTGCAGCAAAGCTCAACTCACCTTCTTCAGCCTTGTTAAGTACAAAGCAATGGTCGTAGCCTGCGCCATTCTTTATCTGCTCATCGTCAGCATCAATATCCTGGCCTACTGGTTTCGGCGAACGGAAATCGAACGGAGTTCCCTTAACCATGCGAATTTCACCAGTTGGTATTGATGTATCGTCAATAGGCAGATAGAAGTCGGCATTGATCTCGCACTCGAGATTGTCAATGGCAGGTGTCGGGTTGGCAATGCCAGCAAGTGAGAAGAATCCATGGCTTGTAAGGTTAATCACGGTCTTCTTGTTTGTCTTTGCCATATACTCTATTACAAGCTCGTTGTCGTCGGTGAACGAATATTCTACAGTCACCTTCACCTCTCCCGAGAAGCCTTCTTCGCCATAGGGGCTTGTGTACTTCAGCACCAATGTCTGTGCGTTCATCTGTAATGCTTCCCAAACCTTGGCATTGTAGCCTTTCTTGCCGCCATGCAGACAGTTAGGACCATTGTTGATGGGGAGATGATATACCTTGCCGTTGAGCTGGAACTGTCCTTTGCAGATTCTGTTGCCGTAGCGTCCAACAAGTGTTGAAAGATAAGGCTCGGGCGAATTGATTACATCCTGAATGTTGTCATGGCCCTGGATAACATTGGCGTGTTTTCCATTCTTATCCGGCACCATAATAGCAACGATTGCTCCACCATAGTTGGTTATAGCAACTTCATTGCCCTGACTGTTCTTGAGTATATAAAGATCAGTTTGCTTACCGCCGATAGTAGTCTGAAAGTCACTTCTTTTCAGACCACAGATGTTTTCTGTCTCTGTAGTGTTATTCATAATTCAAGTTTTTAGTTTGTTAACGTTGTTGCAAAGTAACCAAAAAAAAACGTATTGCCCAAGGGAAAGGCACAAAAAAGTCAACAAACGTTCGTTAAAAACAATTAATTGCAACTCTTCCTTATGATTAAATGACTGAAGTGTAAAAATGTCAATATATTTAAAGCTATAATTTCTATTATAAATCCAATCGTTCCTCCTTCATTAGCTCTTCGCTACATCTCCGTTATGCATTCGTTATACGTCCGTTATGTCTTCGTTTTGCCTTCGTTATGTTTTCGCTCCGCTAACGAAGGATGATCGAGTTCACTACGGAGGATGATCGAGTTCACTACGGAGAATGAACGAAGCACGAACGAAGGCATAACGGAGATGTAGCAAAGTAAAATACCTAAAGAATAACAAAACAAAGCAGGACTCCTACCCTACTTGTTTTGCTGCAAATGCTCCAGGAAATCAGCAACAACATAGCTGCTGCCTCCTACGAAGATGAAATCCTTCGGGTCTGCATCCGACAAGGCCGCCTCGTACGCTTCGGCTACGCTACCATAACAATTGCCGTGCAGATTGTGCCGTTTGCCATATTCCTGCACCTTAGTCTCGGGTATAGCCCTGTGTGTGGTGGCTCTGGTGAAGTAGTAAGCAGCATCATTAGGGAGGTGGTTCATCACATGGTCGATATCCTTGTCGTCTACCATTCCGAAGACGATACGACGTGTCTTGCATTCAGGTTGAAGTATCTGCTTGCCCAAATACTGCCATCCCCCTTCATTATGTCCGGTGTCACACACCACAAGTGGTTCATGACATACTGTCTGCCATCGTCCCATAAGACCGGTAAGTCTGCACACCTCCTCAAATCCCTTTTGCACATTGGCTGTAGATAGGTTTATATTCCGTGTGCGAAGCATGTCTACAACGTGTAGTACTGTGTTGGCATTCTTCACTTGATAAGAGCCTCCTAAGGAGCCCTTAAAGTTGCCATAACCAGTTGTGATATAATCTATTCCGCATAATCCGTCAATCTTTGCTGAAACTACGTCAGAAGAGTCTTCTGCAAATACTATTGAGGAATTCCGTTCATATGCCACACGTTCAAAAACGGGACGAGTTTCATCGTTGGCTTCCCCGATAACAACTGGCACGTTATGCTTGATTATTCCTGCTTTCTCTGCCGCAATCTTAGCCAGTGTATCTCCAAGAAACATGGTATGGTCCAGACTGATATTGGTAATGACAGATATAATAGGCGTGATGATATTGGTACAATCGAGGCGTCCACCCAAGCCTACTTCTATAATGGCGATATCCACCTTCTGTTCGGCAAAATACTTGAATGCCAGAGCCGTTGTCAGTTCGAAGAATGAAGGATGCAGAGGTTCGAAGAAATCACGCTCATTCTCTACGAAATCTATTACGTATTGCTCGTCTATACATAGCCCATTGACACGTATGCGCTCACGAAAATCCACAAGATGTGGCGATGTGTAGAGTCCCACCCTATACCCAGCCAACTGCAGAATGGCAGCAAGCGTATGCGAGCACGAACCCTTGCCGTTGGTTCCGGCAATATGTATTGACTTGAAATTTCTATGAGGATGTCCGAAATGCTCATCCAAAGCCAAAGTATTGAACAATCCTTCCTTGTAAGCCGAAGCTCCCACCTTCTCAAATACAGGAGTTGAGTTGAAGAGATATTCAACCGTTTGCTTGTAATCCATTGTGTTTCTTTATTTATAGATACAAAAAAGGATGCACCATAAGTCAACTGGAGCATAGCCCAATCGCATTTGGCACATCCGTTTTTATGATGATTTAGTTAAAGTAATTCTTGAAACGGTCAAAAATAGACTTCTTTGTCTCTTTGTCACCCTTGAAGTTGTCGCTATCGCGGAAGGATTCAATAGCCTTCTTCTCGCTTGACGAGAGTTCCTTAGGAATGTACACGCTGATGTTGACAACCAAGTCGCCAGTACCATTACCATAGCCCTGTACAGATGGTAAGCCCTTGCCACGTAAGCGTAACGTCTTGCCGGGCTGTGTTCCGGCTTCAATCTTTATCTTCACCTTACCTCCGTCAATAGTCGGTACTTCTACTGTTCCACCAAGAACAGCAGTCGGGAAGTCAAGAAGGAGATTGTAAATCACATCGTTTCCGTCACGAACGAAAGTGTCGTTAGGCTCTTCCGTGATATAAACCTGTATGTTGCCATTCACACCATTGTGCTGACCAGCATTTCCCTTACCAGGAACATTGACCACCATACCCTCAGCTACGCCGGCAGGAATCTTTATCTCAACAACTTCCTCGCCTTTTACGATGCCACTACCGCCACATTCCTTACATTTGTTCTTTATAATAGTGCCTTCACCATTACATGTAGGACATTCCGACTGGGTCTGCATCATACCGAGCATTGTTCTGACAGTACGTGTCACTACTCCGCTACCATGGCATGTGGGACAGGTCTCGCTGCCGCTTCCGCCTTCAGCTCCAGTACCATGACAATGCTGACATTGCACATATTTCTTAACCTTGAATTTCTTGGTGACACCAGTTGCTATTTCCTGAAGTGTCAGATTAACCTTTATGCGCAAATCGGCTCCACGATATTGTGGCTTTTGTCTTTGTCCGCCTCCACCGAAGCCTTCAAATCCTCCAAAGCCACCCCCATGTCCGCCAAATACATCGCCAAACATAGAGAAGATGTCGTCCATTGAGAAGCTGCCGCCTCCGCCGAAACCTCCAAAGCCGCTACCACCACCGGGAGCGTCAAAGCCGAACTGGTCATACTGCTGGCGCTTGTTAGCATCATGCAGCACATCATAAGCCTCGGCAGCCTCCTTGAATTTCTCCTCAGCCTCCTTGTCGCCTGGATTCTTGTCTGGATGATACTTTATGGCTATTTTGCGGTAAGCCTTCTTTATCTCGTCATCTGTGGCAGTCTTGCTAACGCCAAGTACTTCGTAATAGTCTCTTTTTGCCATTGCATTAATATTGAAGATTGTTTACTACTTACTGTCCGACAGCCACCTTGGCGTGACGTATCACTTTGTCATTAAGCTTATATCCTGTCTGCAGACAATCTATAACCTTGCCTTTATTGTCGTCGCCCATACCCGGAACCATAGCAACAGCCTCATGATAGTCGACGTTAAAGTCCTGCCCTTCGGTTTCAATTTTCTTTACACCGATTGACTCAAGAACCTTCTTGAACTTGTTGAATATAAGCTGCATGCCATCCCTAACAGCCTGAGCATCGCCGGTATCGGTAGCAAGTGCACGCTCGAAATCGTCCAATACTGGAAGAACAGCGCAAACAGTCTTCTCGCTTCCGTTAAGCAGCAATTCTGCTTTCTCCTTAAGTGTACGCTTCTTGTAATTGTCAAACTCGGCTGCTGTACGCAAATAGCGGTCGCGCAATTGCTCAATCTCTTTTTCGGCTGCCTCAAGTTTGGCATTCACGTCACTGTTTTCTTCTGTCATTTCCTCGTTACGGTCAGTTGTTTCTGCCTCATTGGCACCTTCAGTTGCTGTAGCTTCTACATTTCCGTCCTTAACTTCAATGTCTTTCTCTTCTGTTTTATCGTTATTTTTCATTTCGCTTTTGTTCTTAGTAAAATACGTTTTCTAAAGTACACTACAAAATCCTTGCCAAATTGAAACATATGCACAGAAAAACATACGAGTAGACAAAGATACAGACTGTCACATTAATTATACGTCTGCATAAAGTTGCCTACTCGTATTATATTTCACATATCAGCATGTCTGCGACACACTATATTACTTATACATTATTTATTATACATCTGTGCCTTCAGGGCCTTGATGTCTTCGCTGTATATATAGTCGTCATAATCCATAAGCTTATCGATTGTACCATTCGGTGTAAGCTCGATTATGCGGTTAGCAACAGTCTGGATAAACTCGTGGTCGTGGCTTGAGAAAAGAATGTTTCCCTTGAATCCTACGAGGTTGTTGTTGAAAGCCTGGATACTCTCCAAGTCCAAGTGGTTGGTAGGAGTGTCCAGAATCAGACAGTTGGCATTCTTCAGCTGCATGCGTGCTATCATACATCTCATACGCTCGCCTCCCGAGAGTACGTTCACCTTCTTGAGCACATCTTCGCCAGAGAAGAGCATACGTCCAAGGAATCCCTTCATCACGACCTCATTGCCCGGACCGTACTGTGAGAGCCAGTCTACGAGGTTCTTGTCGCTCTTGAAGAATTCGGTATTGTCAAGTGGCAGGTAGGCAGTTGTTATTGTCACGCCCCACTTGAATGTACCGGCAGCAGCTTCACGATTGCCGTTTATTATCTCAAAGAGAGCTGTCATAGCCTTAGGGTTATGGCTAAGGAACACTACCTTCTCTCCCTTCTCGATGTTGAAGTTAACATTGTCGAACAATACAGTTCCATCCTCGTCAACAGCCTTAAGTCCTTCTACCTCAAGAATCTGATTGCCCGGCTCGCGCTCCATCTGGAAGATGATGCCTGGATATTTACGGCTTGACGGACGGATTTCCTCAACGTTAAGCTTCTCAAGCATTTTCTTACGCGAAGTGGTCTGCTTACTCTTTGCCACATTGGCAGAGAAACGACGAATAAACTCCTCAAGCTCCTTACGCTTCTCTTCAGCCTTCTGGCGCTGGTTCTGCTGCTGACGCAAAGCCAACTGTGAGCTCTCATACCAGAAAGAATAGTTTCCGGCAAATACCGTAACCTTACCAAAGTCGATATCTACAGTCTGTGTACTTACAGCGTCAAGGAAGTGACGGTCGTGACTAACCACAAGCACAGTCTGCTCCACATTGCTAAGATATTCCTCAAGCCACTGTACGGTGTCGAGGTCAAGGTCGTTGGTAGGCTCGTCGAGCAAGAGGTTGTCTGGATTGCCAAAGAGAGCCTTTGCAAGCATGACACGTACCTTCTCATTATTAGAAAGTTCGCTCATCTGCTTCTCGTGCAATGCCTCAGGTATGCCAAGATTGGCAAGCATCTGGGCAGCATTGCTCTCTGCCTCCCAGCCATCCATTTCGGCAAACTTGAGTTCAAGATCAGCAGCACGGTTGCCGTCCTCTTCGGTCATTTCCAACTTTGAGTAAAGCGCCTCACGCTCCTTCATGTTATTCCAAAGTGGCTCATGACCCATAAGAACAGTATCGAGAACACGATATTCGTCAAATTTGAAGTGGTCCTGTTCAAGCACTGAGAGACGCTCGCCTGGGCCAAGTTCTACCGAACCCTTATTAGGCTCCAGATCGCCGCTAATTGCGCGCAGAAGTGTAGATTTGCCGGCGCCATTGGCACCAATAACACCATAAATATTACCTGCTGTAAATTTCAGATTAACATCCTTGTATAATACTCTCTTACCGAACTGTATCGCGAGATTGCTAACTGTTATCATTGACTATTATTTGTAATTAATTGAATTTTAATAAATAACCAAGTATTTGCATGCAAAGTTACTCATTTTTTTTCGTACCGGCAAATTGTATATATATATATTGTACGGGCTCTAAGCATAGAATACAGACTTTAATTAACAGATTTTCGCAAATGAAGTTTTACTCATATTGTTAAGTTGCGAACAAAAATATGTACCTTTGCAACATATAATTCAAATTATTTTATGGCATCAAATAAAAACAACACACGAAATAGTTCTGGTATACAGAGAAGCAACTCTGACAGTACTTTGTACACTTTCAATGGTAGCCAACCAGCCCCTCTGCTTGAATACCTTCTCAATACTATAGGCGAAAGCCGCTCCAAGACCAAGGCCATACTGCAGGGACATGGAATCAGAATCAACGGCAAGGTAGTCACACAGTTTGACACCCCATTGAAGGCCGGCGACACAATAAGCGTTAGCCGCCATAAACGCAAGAGCGATTTCAAGAACAAGTTTGTCAAGATTGTATATGAAGACCGTTGGATTGTAGTAATAGAAAAGAACATAGGCATCCTCTCTATGGCGGCAGGCCACTCTTCGTTAAATGTAAAGTCGGTACTCGACGATTACTTTGCCAAGTCGCACCAGAAATGTCGCGCACATGTGGTACACCGTCTTGACCGCGATACTTCTGGCCTTATGATTTACGCCAAAGACATTGACACCGAACAGATACTTGAGCACAACTGGCACCAGATAGTGTACGACCGCCGCTATGTAGCTGTGACAAGTGGCGAGATGAAGGACGATAACGGCACTATAGCCAATTGGCTTAAGGACAGCAAAGCCTACATCACATATTCATCACCCGTTGACAATGGAGGCAAATATGCGGTGACACACTACCACGTACTCAACCGCACTACTGAGCACACTCTGGTAGAATACAAACTTGAAACTGGCAGAAAGAATCAGATACGTGTACATTCTGCCGACATGGGACATCCTGTCTGTGGTGACATAAAATATGGCAATGGTGACGACCCGTTGCATCGTCTTTGCCTACATGCGTATATGCTGTGTTTCACCCACCCCGTAACGGGCGAACGTATGGACTTTACCACACCTATACCTACCGCATTCCGCAGTCTGTTCAAATAGTAGCATGTGCTTGTAGTCGTGGCATAAAATTTGCATCGGTGAATAATAAAGAAAGGAGATATTCATTATGGCATTTATTGACTACTATAAGATTCTTGGAGTTGACCGCAACATACCTCAAGATCAAGTACGCGAAGCCTATCGCAAGCGTGCCAAATTGTTCCATCCAGACTTGCATCCAAACGACCCTAAGGCAAAGGCAAAGTTCCAGGCTCTGAATGAAGCCTACGACGTAATATCCGACCCTGAAAAGCGTAAGAAATACGATCAGTATGGCGAGAAATGGCGAGAGGCTGACGCTTTTGCACAAAATGGCGGTGCAGCAGGCAATGACAACGGCAGCTACTATTGGAGTTCTAACACAGGAACTGGTGGAGGTTCCCCATTCGAAGGATTCGACTTCTCGGGATTCGGAACTGAGGGAAGTGGTTTCTCAAGTTTCTTTCAAGACCTATTCGGGTCAAAAGCAGGCAGAAGCCGTACTTCACGCTCACGCAGCACAATGCGGCAGAACAGCGGTGAGATGACCGCCAACGTCAACATCGACCTCTATACTGCGCTGCTTGGCGGCGAGGTGATAATCCAACTGGGCAACGGTTCGAAAATCAAGCTTAAGGTTAAACCCGAGACACAGAACGGCACAAAGGTACGTTTGCGTGGCAAAGGCTACGACCGAGGAGACGGCACAATGGGCGACCTCATCATAACTTACAACGTGAAACTGCCTACCAACTTGACAGACAAACAGAAACAATGCCTCATGCAAATGCGCGACTCTATCTAAACGACTGCATTTTTAATAAGGCATTAAGGCAATAATAGTTTTACAAGGACGTTTATTAAGTATGAAAAATAAGAAAATTCTATTCATACTAATAAACGTCCTTGTTTTTTTTGCACCTGCCATTATGCAGGCGCAATCATTCACCCTACACGGACGCGTCATCGACGAGAGCAATAATCCTATAGAATTTGCCACAGTATCATGTGCCAAACAAGGCAAAATGACAATGACATCATTGAAGGGCGAATATACCCTGCAACTTCACTCAGCCGACTCGGTAGAGATACGCTTCTCAATGATTGGCTATCGCACCAAGACGAGAATACTCAGAAAACCACGCGGTAAGCAGACGCTGCAGACCGTTCTTTACAGCAATGTAGGAGAGATAGAAGGAGTGACCGTGACTGGTACAAAAATCCAGACCGGACAGATGCAGCAGCTTAAGAAAGACGATATCAAGAACATGCCGTCAGTTAGCGGCAATGCTGTTGAGGAAATGTTGCAGGGTCAGGCTGGCGTGTCTACTCATAACGAATTGTCTTCGAAGTATAACGTACGAGGCGGTTCGTTCGACGAGAATAGCGTATATATAAATAATGTGGAAATATACCGTCCGTTCCTGGTTAGAAGCGGACAGCAGGAAGGCATCTCTATCATCAATCCCGAGATGGTTGAAAAGATAGAGTTTTCTACAGGAGGATACGAGGTACGATATGGCGACAAAATGTCATCGGCCCTTAATATAACATACCGCCAACCTTCAAGATTAGAAGCGTCAGCCTATGCAAGTCTGCTGGGCGACGGTATTTATGTAGACTACGGCAATAAGAAATTTGCATGGAGCAACAGCGTGAGATACAAGACAACACGCAATCTGCTTGGTTCATTGGACACTAAGGGCGAATACCGCCCCACCTTCGTCGACTACCAGACTTTTCTTACACTCAAGCCCAACAAGCGTTGGGAGATAAACATATTGGGCAATATCTCAAACAACAACTATAACTTCTATCCCGAAGACCGCGAAACCAGATTCGGAACGAGCGAAGACGTAAAGTCTTTTCGCGTATTTTTTGACGGACAGGAGAAAGATGTCTTCCGTACTTATTTCGGCTCGGCTGGATTGACATACAAGATTTGCAACGCAACAAAAGTGTCGCTGATGGCTTCGGCATTCAAGACCCACGAACAGGAACGTTACGACATTCAGGGACAATACTGGCTTACACAAACCGAGACAAGTGAAAATCTCGGTGTCGGCACATTCTTCCAGCACGCTCGCAACTATCTCGATGCTCATGTTGAAAGCCTGAAGATGATGTTCAACACTAAGGCGAAAAAGCACGACATTGAAGCCGCTTTCACCATAAAGAACGAACACATCACCGAGAATTCGGCCGAGTATGAGATGCGCGACTCAAGCAATTACAATATTCCGCACACAGGCAGCGACCTCAAGATGATTTACAGTATGCGTGCCAAAAATTCGCTTAGTGCACGACGCATGGAGGCCTACATCCAGGACACTTATCGCTTTGCCAGCGCAGGCAAGAAGACTCTTTACACTCTCAATTACGGTGTACGCATTGCCCATTGGAGCTACAATAAGGAGACGATATTAAGTCCGCGCGTCTCACTCGGCATAATTCCGGCTTTCAACGAGAATGTAACCATGCGACTTGCTACAGGACTTTACTATCAGTCGCCTTTCTTTAAAGAGATACGCGACACATCTACCGTCAATGGTGTGACATATGCCACACTCAACCGCAAGGCTAAGAGCCAACGCTCCATCCATCTTATTGCCGGTTACGACTATCGTTTCAAGATAAACAACCGACAATTTCGTTTTTCGGCAGAGGCTTACTACAAGATTCTCGGCAATCTTATCCCTTATAGTGTCAACAACGTCAAGGTAGTATACTATGGAGGCAATGAATGTTCCGGACACGCTGCCGGACTTGACATGAAACTCTATGGAGAATTCGTGCCCGGAGCCGACTCGTGGCTGTCGTTCTCGTTGATGGACACAAGTATGAAACTCAACAACAAATCGATACCGCTTCCCACTGACCAGCGGTTTGCCGTAAGCCTGTTCTTTACCGACTATTTCCCCGGAACACAACGTTGGAAGATGTCATTAAAACTGGCTTATGCCGACGGCCTGCCTTTCTCGGCTCCACATCAGGAACTGGAGACCAACTCGTTTCGTGCTCCTGCCTACAAGCGTGTGGATATGGGACTCAGCTACCGGCTTATTGACAACACCTGTCATAACAGCAAGCTTAATCCGCTGCGCAATGTATGGCTGGGCATAGAGTGTCTCAATCTGTTGGGCATAAGCAATGTCAACTCCTACTACTGGGTCACCGACGTCACCGCACAACAATATGCGGTACCCAATTATCTGACTGGTCGTCAGTTGAATTTCAAAGTTTCAGTTGATTTATAATCTATATTTATTTTGACAGATATGTTGTCAAGCATACCCATAAGACTATTAATGGCAGGGCTGGTCGTGTGCTTCAGCACGACAGCCACTGCCCAAAGGGATGTTGTGTTATCCAAAAACATTGCCTCGTTGCAGGTCGTTGCCGGCAATAGGTGGCTTTCTATGCCTATAATCAACATAAAGGACGGCACTCCGATAAATATCCATTTTGACGACCTTACACACGACTATCACAGATATGTCTATAAATTACAGCATTGCGAAGCCGACTGGTCAGCATCAGAAGGCATTTTCGACACTGACTTCTGCGACGGATTTGCCGATGGCGACGTTATTGACAGCTACACAAAGTCGGTCAATACCAATAGCATATACACCCATTACGAACTGTCAATACCCAACGAACGATGCCGGCTGAATATGAGCGGCAACTATAGGCTCGCTGTTTATGACGACAACGATAAGGACACCATTCTATATGCTCATTTTATGGTGGTAGATCCATTTGTAAAAATTGAAGCAAGCGTATCGTCAAATACCGATATTGACGCAAATGCAACCCACCAACAAGTGTCAGGCAGCGTGGACTTTTCAGGATTAAGAATATCCAATCCCGAAAAAGAGCTAACGACAATAATAATGCAAAACGGTGTATGGAGCACAGCCCGTTACAACACCAAGCCTCAGACTGTGCTCTCAAATAAGATGATATTCAGCCACAACCGCGAACTGATTTTCGATGGTGGCAACGAATACCGCAAGTTTGAGATTCTTGACGTTGAGCGTCCTTCTATGGGTGTGGAGTCAATGTATTGGGATGGCACCAATTATTGTGCCGACCTATGGACCGATGAGCCACGACGTAATTATATATACGACGAAGATGCCAACGGACATTTCTACATTCGCAATAGCGACAACGTAGAGAACGACATTGCTTCTGACTATGTCAATGTGAAGTTTGCATTAAGCATCCAAAAGCAGCCTGGTCCGGTTTACATTAATGGAGTATGGACAAGCATTATGGGCAAGCACGGCATTAAGATGGAATACAATGACGATGCAAAACGATATGAAGCGTATGCGCTGTTGAAGCAAGGCTACTATTCATACCGATATATTACAACTACCCTTGACGGTTCTACGGTATTGCCATTGACAGATGAAGGTAATTTCCATCAGACAGAAAATGAATACCAGATACTCGTATATTACCGACAGTTCGGACAAAGGGCTGACCAGCTTGTGGGCTATAAGAATATCAAAACAAGGTAAAAAAAGTAATATATATCAAATGGCAAAGTAATATATATTAAATGGCAAAGTAATATATATTACTTGGTCAAGTATTATTATATTACTTTGCCATCATTCTTTCATTCTTATATTTACTTCTTTATTCTGAAGAAAACCTTACCGTCGTAAGTGACAACAGTTTCTACATAATAGCTTATGGAGGTTTCAGGAATAGCAAGAACAGCAAAGAAATGTATTCCCTCACTATCCGCCTTGTCGAATGTCATATCGCTGAATACAGCCTGACGCAGGAACTGGCTTGGCACTTCATTTTTGAAGCATTCCTTACGCATATCGTTTGAATAAAGCTTATTGGCTCCTTTGTAGACATTAAGATTGACAATATTGTCGTAATATACATTGTCCACCTCTACACCATCCTCATTGCACGAGCTCTTGGCTACCTTATAAGTAGTAGGGTTTACCTGAACGTAGCAATGATACTTGTCATTATTATTAAAGAAAACAGTATCGCGCTTAACAACCTTATTTTGATTGATTGTCAACACCGTCTTGGCAGCAAACATGTCCAAATAAGATTTGTCACTTGTCTTGCACAGCTTTACCTTCTCGCCATTCTGGTTGACAAATATAAACAGGTGGGGCGTCTGCTTCACAATATGATAGCTAATAGTGTTGCCGCCTACAATTATAAACGAGTCCTTCTCGATACGGAAATAAGCTGGCATACTTGTAGAGTCTGGAAAATAGACGGTATCACCCTTTATGCGAAAGACGACATCCTCGTCCTCGTCATCAAGCCATATACCTTGAAGATTCTTCTTTGCTACAAGATCTTCTGCTGCTTCTGATGTTTTGTTATTACGTGAGTTGCATCCTAAAACAAGGAAGAAACCTAAGATGAAACTTAATATTTTTACACTATTGTTTGTAATCATGCTTATTGCCTCTAATGAAGACGGATGTTAATAATTTGCACACAAAGGTAATGCTTTAGCTCAAAACAGCAAAACATTAGGCTTTATTTTATTATAAATCTTTATTCTTTTTGATGATAATCTTGCAACGAACCATTACATTTACTATCTTTGTGCCAAAACTAGTAATACCTTAAACTATATATTATGCATAAATCTGACAGAAGAGGCTTGCTGTTCCTTTTGAGCCTGTTTGTTATCTTTGCCGTTCTTACAGGCTATTTCGCTGATACGGAATACAGCAATGATATTGTCAACAATTCTGCTGACACCACTCTACATAAGAACCCATCACAACATAAGGAAGAAACTGCCGACGCATATGCCGTGCCTACACGCAAAGTAGAAACGTTCTGCTTCGATCCCAATACAGCCGACAGCACACAACTGCTGCGTCTTGGACTACAACCATGGCAGGTTCGCAACATTTACAAATTCCGCGCTCGTGGTGGCGTATACCAATGCAAGGAAGACTTTGCCTACGTCTATGGTCTGACAGCCAAGGACTACAAGCGTTTGGCTCCATACATACACATCTCAAGTGACTATCTTCCAGCCTCGTCATTGACCGAAGTCAGAAATGGCAGGCAGCGTACATACAGCCAAAGAGCCCAATACCATAATCACTCTATTGAATACAACTTTAAGGAGAAAGGGTACACACCCAAGATAAAGGATGGCGAGACATTGAAGATAAACAGCTCAGACACAACCGAACTGAAGAAGATTCCTGGAATAGGCAGCTACTACGCCCGACGCATAGTAGACTACCGCACACGTCTCGGTGGATACGTTTCGAAAGAACAACTGTTAGAAATTGATGATTTTCCTGCCAAGGCTATAGCCTACATAAATATCGACAGCGACAATATCAAGAAAATAAACATTAACAAGAGTTCTCTCGCACAGATCAAGCATCATCCATACATTAATTATTATCAAGCAAGTGCTATCGTCAACTACCGTCGGTTGCATGGTATGATTAAATCCATAAACGAACTGCATCTAATGAAAGAATTCTCACAAGAAGATCTCAAAAGAATAGAACCTTATGTGACATACTAAACCCAGATAGCCCCTACTCGACTATAGACGAGTCAAGCAGAGCAATACCTTCAGCTGTGCATAAGCCACGCAGGAATAGGAACAAAATGTTGTGCAATAAATCTTTCATTCCATATTTTTCATACATTTCAGTCTTCATAGCATACTCCATTGAAGCTGCACCTATCTGCGACACGATGTCAAAATCGACATCCTTACGGAAATGACCCTCACTCACAGCACGCGCAAAAAACTCATTGGCATTGGCATTACGCTTAATGCGTTTCTGGTTGAGATACTCCATCACATGTCCATACTTTGATAGTTCTTGATAGAAAACCGGAGACACGTCACTGACATTTTGCATCTGAAATCTGTAGAACTCGAGGATAATGTCAATTGAACTGTGGCTATTGTCATTGCTGAATTCTATCATATGCTTTTCAAATGCCTCCTCTTGCATACGGACACATTCCAAAAGCAATTCTTCCTTATTGGAAAATATTTCATATAAAGTACGCTTCGATATGCTCAGGCGGCTCGCTATATCATCCATTTTGACAGCCTTGACCCCGCAACGTCTGAACTCACGCATAGCAACATGCATTATTTTGGCAGGCAGCTCCATACGGTAGTTGGTCTGTAAATTGTCTTTATGCATCTGTATGTTTTATCAGTATATTTTTATGTGTATATTTAAAGCGATGCAAAGTTACAAAAACTTTCGATTGGTTCAAAGTTTTCTAAATAAAAACACCAATAAAGTTGTATATTTTCTTGTTTTTAGTTACTTTTGTATCGTATTATAAGTTAATATTAGTAATTTGTAAAAAATGCACATAAAACAATAAAAACAGAATAAAAATGGTAAAAATTACAAAAGAAAACGCTTTGGAATATCACCAAAGCGGTCGTCCTGGCAAGATTGAAGTCAAGCCGACAAAACCTTACCACACCCAAACCGACCTTAGTCTTGCATATTCTCCTGGAGTGGCTTTCCCATGCTTGGAAATCCAGAGCAATCCTGACGATGTGTACAAGTACACCGATAAAGGCAACCTTGTTGCTGTGATATCAAATGGTACTGCAGTACTTGGCCTTGGCGACATTGGTGCCATGAGTGGCAAGCCAGTAATGGAAGGCAAGGGACTTCTGTTTAAGATTTACGGAGGCATCGATGTGTTTGACATAGAGGTCGACGAGAAAGACCCAGAGAAGTTCTGTGAGGCTGTAGAGAAGATCGCTCCTACTTTTGGTGGTATCAACCTTGAGGACATCAAGGCACCAGAATGCTTCTATATTGAAGAACGTCTGAAGAAGACTCTCGACATTCCGGTTATGCACGACGACCAGCATGGTACTGCCATCATATCGGCTGCAGGATTGAAGAATGCTCTTGAAGTTGCTGGCAAGGACATTGCAAATGTGCACATCGTTGTGAATGGTGCAGGTGCTGCCGCCATAAGCTGTACAAAGCTTTATGTGGCTTTGGGCGCGAAGATTGAGAATATCGTAATGCTCGACTCTAAAGGCGTTATCACAGCCGACCGTCCCAACCTTACCACACAGAAGCAGATGTTCGCCACTCACCGAACTGACATCCACACTCTTGAGGAGGCTATCAAAGGTGCCGATGTATTCGTAGGTCTGTCAAAGGGCAACGTGCTTTCGCAGGATATGATACGCTCAATGTCTGATTCGCCTATCGTGTTTGCTCTTGCCAACCCCGTACCAGAAATCAGCTATGAGGACGCTATGGCAAGCCGTCCTGACGTGCTCATGTCAACAGGTCGTAGCGACTATCCCAACCAGATTAACAACGTTATCGGTTTCCCATACATCTTCCGCGGTGCTCTTGACGTTCATGCCAAGGCTATCAACGAGGAGATGAAGATGGCTGCCGTACATGCTATTGCCGACTTGGCTAAGCAGCCTGTTCCCGATATCGTAAATGAGGTTTACCATGTCAACGACCTTAGCTTCGGACCTAAGTATTTCATTCCGAAACCTGTCGACCCGCGTCTTATCACAGAGGTTAGTGCTGCTGTGGCAAAGGCAGCTATCGAAAGTGGAGTTGCAAGAAAGACCATAACCGACTGGGATTCGTACAAGAAGAACCTTATGGAGCTGCTCGGTCAGGAAACCAAGCTCACACGCAATCTGCATGATACAGCACGCATGCACCCACAGCGTGTAGTATTTGCCGAGGGTGCCCATCCTTCAATGATGAAAGCTGCAGTACAGGCCAAGACCGAAGGCTTCTGCTACCCTATTCTATTGGGCAACCCCGACCGCTTGCGCCGTGTTGCAGAGCGTTTGAAGCTTAATCTTGATGGTATTGAGTTGATTGATATGCGTGCCGATCAGGAACAGGGCAGACGTGCTACATATGCCAAACATCTGGCAAAGAAGCGTGCTCGTCAAGGTTACACATTCGAGGAGGCTTATGACAAGATGTACGAGCGCAACTACTTCGGTATGATGATGGTTGAAACTGGCGACGCAGACGCATTCATTACCGGCTTGTATACCAAATACTCAAACACAATCAAGGTGGCAAAGGAGGTTATCGGTATACGTCCCGAATTCAATACATTCGCCACAATGCATATCCTCAACACCAAGAAGGGCGTGTTCTTCCTCTCGGATACACTCATCAACCGCCATCCGGACGAGAACATACTTATCGACATTGCACGTCTTTCGGCCAATACAGTTCAGTTCTTCAACGAGGAGCCACACATTGCTATGATTAGCTACTCTAACTTTGGTACAGACGAAATTGGCAGCCCCGTGAAGGTTCATAACGCTGTAGAAACATTGCAATCACGTTATCCCGATATGGTCATCGATGGTGAGATGCAGGTTAATTTCGCTCTCAACAAGCAGCTTCGTGACGGCAAGTATCCGTTCACACGCCTGAAGGGACTGGATGTAAACACTCTTGTATTCCCCAATATGAGCAGTGCTCAGGGTAGCTACAAATTGTTGCAGGCATTGGATCCTGACGCCGAAATCATCGGTCCGATTCAGATGGGTCTCAACAAGCCTATCCACTTCACCGACTTCGAAAGTTCGGTACGCGACATTGTCAACATCACAGCTGTGGCTGTAATCGATGCTTACGTTGACAAGATAAAGAAAGAAAAATAATATATTTACCAAAAACCTGAGGGGATATGCTTCATGCAATGAATGTGTGAGCACATCCCCTCTTGCATTTATCCCTAAATACACCTTATATAATATGATTGATTTTCCTTGTGCAAAAATAAATCTCGGACTAAATATTGTCGAGAAACGAAACGATGGTTACCACAATCTGCAGACTGTTTTCCTGCCAGTACAGCTTTGTGATGCATTGGAGATAAAGACAATGAGCGAGCTGTTCCCATCAGATACAAATTGCGACCTTAAGGTAAGTGGCGACGGAATATGCTGCAACGAGGCTGACAATCTTGTAGTGAAAGCCTACAATATGCTGGCAGCCGACTATGAAATACCGCGTATTCATACACACCTGTACAAACGAATACCGAGCCAGGCCGGACTCGGAGGAGGTTCGAGCGATGCTGCTTTTATGCTGAAGTTGCTCGACCAGCGTTTTCGCATCAACGCAGGTAATGCCGAACTGGAGAAGTATGCTGCACGCTTGGGTGCTGACTGTCCTTTCTTCATCAATGCCGAACCTGCCTATGCCGAGGGTATTGGCGAGATTCTGTCGCCTGTAGAAATCACTGACAACGCATTAAGCGGCTACACACTTGTGATAGTAAAGCCACAAGTGTCCGTATCTACCAAGGAGGCCTTTGCAGGAATTACTCCACATATGCCCAAGGTGTCGTGCCGTGAAATTGTAGCTATGCCAATAGAAGAATGGAAGGGATTGCTGACCAACGATTTCGAAGATAGCGTATTTGCCCAATATCCCGAATTACAGACCATAAAAAACAAACTATATGAAGCAGGAGCGGCATATGCTCAGATGAGTGGAAGCGGCAGCTCTATTTTCGGAATATTCAAAACTAAGCCTTGCAACGACTCTATTCACAAAACTTTCGTCGGAAGCAAGATCTACATTCTCAGTTTGTAATTAGCTTAAAAGCAATAAGAAAGTTGAAAAACATAAGAGCGAAAGAAGGTTAAGTAAATATGAAAAAGGACAATAGCAATGAATGTTTCCCACACGTAGACGAAAGCGGAAATGTTATAGGCCGAATTTCAAGGGGCGAAGCACACAATGGTTCAAAACTACTTCACCCAGTTGTTCATCTGCATGTCTTCAACCGTTCTAAAGGACTTTATCTGCAAAAGCGTCCTGAATGGAAAGACATACAGCCAGGCAAATGGGACACAGCATGCGGTGGACACGTTGACTATGGCGAGACTATTGATGAGGCTTTACGACGTGAGGTATCTGAAGAACTGGGCATAAAACAATTCACCCCCGTATTCATAAAATCGTACGTATTTGAAAGCCTTGTTGAGAAAGAACTTGTCAATGTGTTTTGCACCATTTACGATGAACCGATACATCCAAGCACAGAAGAACTTGATGGCGGACGTTATTGGTCAGTCAACGAGATAGTCGAGAATATCGGCAACTCGGTATTTACCCCAAACTTCGAGAACGAGTTTGCCAAAGTGTTGCAAAAAGGACTTATCTTTGACAAACTCGATATTAAGTAAATACCCAAACAACCGAGCAGTACAATTCTGCAGCCAATAAATACACAATAACCAATGGTGCTGTCGTAGCTACACCTGATGCGGCAGCACCATAAGCATCTACAAACGATGCGTACCGACCTGTAACCATACCGTAAGTCAACGACATTATGCACACTCCTAGTATGAGCATTATAACGAAACTGTCCAAATAAGAATTAGGCGTAATCGTACCAAGTGCGCTAAGCAATACGGCATGCGGAACAAAAGCAAGCAAGAAAAGCACTATAAACATAGCCACTAATTCCCAAGCCACAACCATCAGAGCCATCCGTTCATAATCTGTTGTTTGCTTATAGGAAACAATAGCTTTGGACAATCCGCCACCCACAAACAGTTCAGTCATCGCACCCGACAATAGAAGCCATACCAATATTGTGGACGACATATTGTCGGCCAAAGTGCTCCAAAACCATCTTACGCTTTCGCCTACAAACATCGAACGTATTGCAAGTTCAGGATAAAGCACTGATGCCACCCATGAACCCATCACCACCGCTATCTGCAAAACGAAAAGTACCAAGCATGTGTAAGCCGATATTATAGTCATCAGCCTTCTACTCATCGGCATAAAGATTCTGCACATCAAGTATTTGAAGCTCAAATGCCTTTACCACAAGCCGGGTGGCATTTATGCCCATTCCTTGATTGCCATTAGGGAACAACTTCTGTACAAGTTCGTTCTGGCGTTTCTCCAGACTCTTAACTCCAAAAGGCATTGTTCGCAGATTGGAGATTTGTTCTTTAGTATAGCCAAGGGCAAGATGTCGCAAAAAGCGCTCGTCATACTCGTCAATCTCATAACGTATCATGGCATCATTGTGCTGCATAACATTACGTACCGACTCGCAGAAGCGTTCAACCACCTTTTCTAAAATAGGCTGGTTGAATACATATTTCTTTCCTTCCAATACTCGTACTATGTCGCTACGGGTGAGCATTTCGCCGCTCTTGAGTATTATACCATTGCATCCGGCATCAATTGCATCAACCCACAAACGCTCATTCAGTATTTCGCCGGTGAAGATAAGCACCTTCATTTCCGGATGCTCGTTTTTCAGTTTACGGCATATTTCCACGCCTACAGTTGTGCTGCCACCAAGTCCTAAGTCAAGCAATACCAAATCGGGCTTGTTCTGACGAAACTGTTTCCAAAATTCTTCTTCCGAATCGGCTGTTGCTATGACGTCTGCCTCAGGCATTTCATTATGCAGAATACCTTCAGTACCTTTAAGTTCTAAAGGCACGTCTTCTACTATGATAACTTTAAATCTTTCCATTGTTATTATTATTGCTTCACTAAATTACGATGTTATTGCCAAAGTACAATACTTTAGCAGAAATTATTAACAGACATTAACTCCAAATAGAATTTGTAACATGATTGTAATATGTGTTTAAACCACGTGTAATATTGCAATTATAATTTTGCAGCGTAAAAAAATACAAAACAAACCCATTCATACTATAAAAAGCAATATGGAAACAATGTATCTCGTTATTGTGGCATTCTTGCTGTGTCTGGCTATATTCGACCTTTTTGTCGGAGTCAGCAACGATGCCGTGAATTTTTTAAACAGTGCAATAGGTGCCAAGGTGGCCAAGTTTCGGACAGTATTAATAGTAGCATCAGCTGGTGTGGCCATAGGTGCAGTTATGTCATCGGGAATGATGGACGTTGCAAGACACGGAATCATGCAACCTTCCAACTTCTCATTCTACGACGTAATGACAATCTTCCTTGCCGTAATGGTTACGGATGTAATTATTCTTGATATCTTCAACTCATTAGGAATGCCTACATCAACAACAGTATCGCTTGTGTTTGAGCTGTTAGGCGGAACATTCATTTTAGCTGCCATCAAGATTGTAGGCGATCCTTCGCTCTCATTCGGTGACCTGCTCAATACAGATAAAGCATTGAGCGTAATCGTTGCTATCTTTGTAAGCGTTGCCATTGCATTCGTCTTCGGTATCGTTGTACAGTGGCTATCACGTATCGTGTTTACATTCAACTATCGCAAGCACTCACGCTGGTCAATAGCAATATTTGGCGGTATCGCCTTCACCGCACTTTCTTACTTCATTTTTCTTAAAGGAATGGGCAAGTCGCGCTTTATCGCTGAAGACACAAGGATGTGGATTGAAAACAACATATCGGCTCTGATTGTATATACATTCATCGGTTCGACTATTATCATGGAGGTGATTCACCTGCTTAAGGTAAATGTATTCAAGTTTATCGTGCTTATGGGTACATTCGCCCTTGCTATGGCTTTTGCCGGCAACGACCTTGTCAACTTCATCGGTGTGCCCCTCGCTGGTCTCGACTCTTATCAGGACTTCGTCGCCAACTCCAACTCCGTAGGTGCCACCAACTATATGATGCACTCGCTTAACGGTTCGGCAAAGACTCCCCCACTCTTCCTGCTTGCAGCTGGTGTCATCATGATTATTGCAATGGCAACATCGAAGAAGGCTCGCAACGTCATCAAGACATCAGTAGACTTGAGTCGTCAAGATGAAGGCGACGAGATGTTCGGTTCGTCACGTGTAGCTCGTGGTGTAGTAAGAATTACACAAGATTCCAGCTCAAGCCTTACCCAAATCCTGCCTGTGGGTCTAAGAAGATGGATCGACTCACGCTTCAACAAGCAGGAGGCTGAACTTAACGACGGGGCAGCATTCGACGTAGTGAGAGCTGCCATCAATCTTGTTCTGGCATCAATGCTTATCACAATCGGAACAAACTATAAATTGCCTCTGTCTACGACTTACGTGACATTTATGGTTGCAATGGGTTCGTCTCTGGCCGACCGTGCCTGGAGCCGCGAAAGCGCAGTATTCCGTGTCACTGGTGTGATAAGCGTAATCGGTGGATGGTTCATTACAGCCGGTGTTGCATTCGCCACTTGTGCCATTGTATGCTTGTTGATGTTCTATGGAGGTGCCTTTGCCAAGATTCTGTTAATGGGACTGGTGATTTTCCTGCTTATCCGCAGCAACAGAAACTATAAGCGCAAGGAGCAGGAGGCAGGCAAGGAGGAGGTATTCCAGCTTATGATGCGCACCCGCGACCCCGAGATTGTTTGGGACTTGCTCAAGAAGCATGTATCTCGCACACAAAGTTTCATGACTCGTTTCACCTTAACCCAGTTCAACGAGATTATCAACGGATTGGAGAGTGAGAGTCCTAAGATATTACGACACGTGCTTTCTAATCTTGACAAGGAAATGGAAATTCTGAAAAAGTACAGACGCCAGGAACTTCTCGCCCTAAAACGCGTACCTACAGATATTGCCATTGAACGTAACACATGGTTCCATTTGGGCATCAACTCATCCGAGCAATACCTATACTGCTTGCGTCGTATGCTCGATCCTATCAAGGAGCATGTTGACAACAACTTCAATCCACTGCCACAGGTTTACGCTGACGAATTCATGGCAGTTCGCAACAGCATAAACGATCTAATGCAGCAAACTGAAGCTCAGATTTCAACAACACGTTTCGAGCACTATCGCGACACATTGGCTATGGCCGACCAATGCAAGGACAACCTTTCAGTAGTGAGAAAGCATCACATTGACCGCATCCAGCAAGCTAAAGACAATAACAACTTGAAAGTATCGCTCGTATATCTGAACGTACTTCAGGAGAGCCAGCAGCTACTTAGCAACATGCGCCATCAGTTGCGTGCCGCAAAGAAATTTATGGAGAACTAATAGAATAATATCCTCAGGAGGGTATGGCTACAAAAAGGTCATACCCTTCTTTCTTTTTATAAAGAAAATCGGACGAACCGATTTTTTGTTGTATCTTTGCAAAAAAAACAAAAAGTGTAAATTATGTCTTCTAATTTTGGTTATTACGTTTTCATTATAGTAGCTATAGTCTTTGGTTTCCTGGTTTTTAAAAAAGTGACCGGTTGCCTTATCAAACTTGTTTTAACGTCAATAGTAGTCATCACTTTGGCTGCGATTTACTATCTATACTTAAAATAAAATAGAAAATATGATACTCATTGTAGACAGTGGAAGCACCAAAACCGACTGGTGCTTCGTATACGACAAATATACTACACATATAATACAGACTAAAGGTATCAATCCAGTTGTACAGTCGCAAGAAGATATCAAGCAAACGATAGAGGACGAATTTGTCAACAAGTCTAGACATAAAGAGATTGATCTACATGACGTACACCATATATATTACTATGGTGCAGGCTGCGTAGCTGATAAAAAATACATTATCGAACAATTGCTGAAGAAAGTCTTCCACAATAATACAACAATAAGTGTAGAAAGCGACATCATGGCAGCATGCCACGCCTTATGCGGAAAAGAGGAAGGTTTGGTTTGCATACTTGGCACAGGCTCCAACTCGTGTCTGTACGACGGGCAGAAAATGACACTACAAACTTCTCCACTTGGCTTTATTCTAGGTGATGAAGGCAGCGGGGCTGCTCTTGGCAAACTAATTGTCAATGCTGTATTCAAGGGATTACTGCCCAAACAACTTTGCAAGAGTTTTACGGAAGAAACACAACTTCAATTGTCTGATATAATAAATAATGTATATAGGCAGCCTGCTCCCAATAGATTTCTGGCATCGCTATCGCAGTTTGCTGCACGACATATCGATGACGACAACATCGAACAACTTGTAATAATGAATTTCGAGCAATTCATCAAGAATAATTTGAGACAATATGTAAGCTATGGAGCGAAACCAGTGATTAATGCCATAGGCAGCATTGCATATTACTATAGCCAACAATTACAAAAGGCTGCAGAAAGTAATGGATATACTGTCGGAAAGATATTGAAAAGCCCGATGAGCGGATTGATAGAATATTACACAATGACATTATGACATTTACAAAAACTATTGAATTTGTTTGCGATAACAGAAACGAACATATAAAAATGCAACATAGACATTACATTTTATGCTAAATTATTTGGAAAATTCCGAAATTGGAATTATCTTTGCAGATAGAAAAAACATAAAAAATAGAATATATAAAACAAACCTAATTAACTTATGAACGAAAAAAGAGTTTATACCTTCGGTAATGGACAGGCCGAAGGTAATGCTTCAATGCGTGAGGTACTCGGTGGTAAGGGCGCGAACCTTGCTGAGATGAACCATATTGGTGTTCCTGTACCTCCTGGTTTTACAATAACAACTGACACTTGCAATGAGTATTATAAGGTAGGTCAGCAGAAGATTGTTGAGTTGCTTGCTGACGAAGTCAATGCTGCAGTCGCTCACACTGAAGAACTGATGAATTGCAAGTTTGGTGATCCTAAAAATCCTCTCTTGGTTTCAGTACGTTCAGGTGCTCGCGCTTCTATGCCGGGTATGATGGACACCATCCTCAACCTTGGTTTGAATGATGAGGTTGCTGCTGGTATGGTAGAGAAAACAGGCAACCCACACTTCGTTTATGATAGCTATCGTCGTTTCGTACAGATGTACGGTGACGTTGTTCTTGGTATGAAGCCTGAGAACAAGGAAGATATTGACCCATTCGAGGCTATCATAGAGAAAGTAAAGGAGGAGCAGGGTGTTGTTCTTGACAAGGACCTCTCTGTAGAGTCACTCAAGAAACTCGTTGAACTCTTCAAGAAGGCTATCAAGGAGCAGACAGGCAACGACTTCCCGACCGATCCAAAGGAGCAGCTTTGGGGTGCTATCTGCGCAGTATTCCGCAGCTGGATGAACGAGCGTGCTATTCTCTATCGTAAGATGGAAGGTATTCCTGACGAGTGGGGAACTGCAGTTTCTGTTATGGCTATGGTATTCGGCAATATGGGCGAGACATCAGCTACGGGTGTTTGCTTCAGCCGTGACGCAGGCAATGGCGAGAACCTCTTCAATGGTGAGTACCTGATTAACGCTCAGGGCGAGGACGTTGTTGCTGGTATCCGCACTCCACAGCAGATTACAAAGATTGGTTCACAGCGCTGGGCTGAGCGTGCAGGAATCTCTGAAGAAGAGCGTGCTGCCAACTATCCTTCTATGGAGGAAGCTATGCCTGAGCTTTACAAGGAACTTGATGCACTTCAGGACAAGCTCGAGAAGCACTATCGCGATATGCAGGATATGGAGTTCACTGTTCAGGAGGGCAAGCTTTGGTTCCTCCAGACACGTAACGGCAAGCGTACAGGTACTGCTATGGTTAAGATTGCTATGGATCTCCTCCACGAGGGTCTGATTGACGAGAAGACAGCTATCCTTCGTTGCGAACCGCAGAAGCTCGACGAGCTCTTGCACCCTGTATTCGACAAGTTGGCTCTCTCTAAGGCTAAGGTTATCACACAGGGTCTTCCTGCTTCTCCTGGTGCCGCTTGCGGTCAGATTGTATTCCATGCTGATGACGCTGAGGAATGGCACGATGATGGCAAGAAGGTAATCATGGTTCGTATCGAAACTTCACCTGAGGACCTCGCTGGTATGTCAGCTGCTGAGGGTATCCTTACAGCTCGTGGCGGTATGACTTCTCACGCTGCTGTTGTTGCTCGTGGTATGGGTAAGTGCTGCGTTTCAGGTGCAGGCTCAATCAACGTCGACTACAAGACTAAGACTGTTGAGATTGAGGGGGTTGTTTACAAGGAGGGCGACTACATCTCATTGAACGGTACTACAGGTCAGGTTTACGCTGGTCAGATTGAGACAAAGGCTGCAGAACTTTCTGGCGATTTCAAGGAGCTTATGGACCTCTGCGACAAGTATACAAAGATGGAAATCCGTACCAATGCCGATACTCCACACGACGCTAAGGTGGCTCGTCAGTTCGGTGCCAAGGGTATCGGTCTGACACGTACAGAGCATATGTTCTTTGACGACCAGAAGATTGTAGCTATGCGTGAGATGATTTTGGCTGACTCTGTAGAGGGTCGCGAAAAAGCTCTTGCCAAACTCCTCCCCTATCAGAAAGCAGACTTCTACGGTATCCTTAAGGCTATGGACGGCTGCCATGTAAACATCCGTTTGCTTGACCCACCTCTCCACGAGTTCGTACCACACGATAAGGCAGGTCAGGAGACTATGGCTAACGAGATGGGCGTAAGCGTATCAGAAATCAAGAAGCGTGTCAACTCACTTGCTGAGAATAACCCAATGCTCGGTCACCGTGGTTGCCGTCTTGGTATTACATTCCCAGAAATCACAGCTATGCAGACACGTGCCATCCTCGGCGCAGCTTGTCAGCTCAAGAAGGAAGGCTTCAACCCACGTCCTGAGATTATGGTTCCGCTCATCGGTACTGTTCAAGAGCTCAAGCAGCAGAAGTCTATTATCCTTGCTACTTCTAAGGAGGTATTCGCAGAGTATGGTGTAGAGGTTGAGTTTGAGGTAGGTACAATGATTGAGATTCCGCGTGCTGCCCTTACAGCTGCTAAGATTGCAGAGGAGGCTCAGTACTTCTCATTCGGTACCAACGACTTGACACAGATGACCTTCGGTTATTCTCGTGACGACATCGCTTCATTCCTCCCTGCATACATGGAGAAGAAGATTTTGAAGGTTGACCCGTTCCAGGTTCTCGATCAGGAAGGTGTTGGCCAGCTCATCAAGATGGCTGTAGAGAATGGTCGTGCTACTCGTCCTAATCTCCGCACTGGTATCTGCGGTGAGCACGGTGGCGAACCTTCATCAGTTAAGTTCTGCGCAAAGGTTGGTATGAACTACGCTTCATGCTCTCCGTTTAGAGTACCTATAGCCAGACTTGCTGCGGCCCAGGCTGCAGTAGAGGAATAATAGCAAATATTTGACTCTCAATAAATTAAGTGGAAAGTCCTTGTAACAGAGGACTTTCCACTTAATTCGTTTTTAGCGCATGTATCACTGAAATGCCACAAATGATGATAGATGTTTTACATATGTTTTACAATTTCCAAGGACATGTTTTACACATGTTTTACAACTTTCAGAATGATTCTAAGAACAATTTAAGCATAAAAGTAAACTGAGTTCTGTTCAAAAAAAACGGTGAGCTGGGCAAAAAGGTATTTGTCTTGGAACATAACAGTCATTTGATTTTGACTGCTATGTTACGAAATCAAATCCGTTTCATTCTAAAATACCACCTAATAGACTGTATTTCAATTAATTTAAAGAGCGATTAGTTCACTTTAACGGGACAGTAGTGAAGAGATATGCAAGAAGGTGCCCGTCTAAAGCTTTACTATGCCAATCGTAACTTTTAGCACAATCCCTACAATGGTAGATTGTTTCAGTTGCGATTGGCTTTATTTGTTTTCTTTGGGGGCTGAGCGTATAATCAAAAATATAGTTATGATTGTCGTCTAAATCCTCTTGATACTTCTCTTTGCAGAAGGTGCTTGCTCAACCATTGTATATAACTTATAGTTGTTGTCAACGAAGACAGTTATGAGGATTAAAAGTTATAGAGTATTAAAAAACGTCCTATTGCGTCATTTTTACGCAAACGGTTTTGCTTGCGTCATTTTTACGCAGTATATTTGCAGCATCAAATTAAAAATCTCATTTTATGTACACATACAAATATCCACATCCTGCTGTTACTACAGATTGTGTTATCTTTGGTTTTGATGGCACAAGTATCAACATACTTCTCATAGAACGTGGTATAGAACCATACAAAGGCACATGGGCCCTGCCAGGTGGCTTTATGAATATGGACGAGACCGTTGAAGAGTGCGCAAAGAGGGAGTTGTATGAAGAAACCAATGTAGAGGATGTCTATTTGGAGCAAATCCATGTGTTCAGTACAGTTGACAGAGACCCTCGTGAGCGTGTGCTCACAGTTGCTTTCTTTGCACTTGTCAGCAAGGACAAGTTTGAGATAATAGCCGGTGACGATGCTAACAAGGCACAGTGGTATGAATGGAATAATCTGCCTCCTCTCGCATTCGACCATGCTGAAATCATAAGAATGGCAAGGGAAAAGCTACAGGAAAAACTTCGCATTTCTCCTATAGCCTTCAAACTCTTGGACAAGATATTTAAGATGGATGAACTGCAACGCATCTATGAGCTCATACATGAGAGGAAATACGACAGACGTAATTTTATGCGTAAAATGGAAGCGTCTGGCTTTCTCACGAAAATGGAGATGGAAGATGAACGTTGTTGTTCAACATCTCCATATATAGAAAAAGCCTCTCCTGCAACGAGGTCTCTCTATGTATATTCGTTTAATGAAATGGCATTCAATGAAGCCAAAGCTTCTAAAGAATGGCGCAAATATCCCTTTGATTTTTAATCATAAATACTTGTCAACATCCTAAAACACTAAGTAAGAATATGAGCAAGAATAGAACAGACAATCCAAATACAGCTTCGGGCAAAATAGATTTCCTCGAAAAAGATGAGATTTTCGTCTTTGGTAGTAACCTTGAAGGTAAACATCTTGGTGGTGCAGCTAAAGCAGCATACAATAAATTTGGAGCCCAATGGGGTGTCGGTGTGGGATTAACTGGCAAGTCGTATGCCATACCAACCATGCAAGGAGGTGTCAAGACAATAAAACCATACGTTGACCAATTTATAGAATATGCCAAGGAACATCAGGATAAGAAGTTCCTCGTTACTCGTATAGGTTGTGGCATCGCAGGTTTTAAGGATGAAGAGATAGCCCCGCTTTTCAAGAAGGCAGCGACCGTCTGTAACATATATCTGCCTAAGGAGTTCTTTAACATAATTGCAGCTCCTTATCTGAAACATTGTTTCTACTATGGCAAAGATATTCCAGAGGATTGCGGAGCCCATGTGGGTCATCAATATGAAGGATATTGGGTTAGATTCCATCTTAATAATGATGATTATCTATTGAATGAAACTCTGTGTTACATAAGAGAAGGACTTGGCGACTTCTGCGCTGATGATGGAGTGCCAATCTCAATGAAGGCTCTTCTTTACAACCGTTTCTGTCATTGGGGATGGTGCGAGACTCCTGACACATTTCGTAGTTGGTACGAAGCCATCGACTATACCAATGTGACAAGAAAAAGCTCTACTACTCAGAAAAAGTCTGGCAATTTGTACTGTCCTATGCTCATGGGGGCTGTGTTGGGTGACATTGTAGGAAGCATATATGAGTTTAACCCTCACAAATCAACCGATCTTGACCTTAAAGACAAGAGGATGGATTACACTGACGACACTATCATGACCATTGCTGTGGCAGACTGGATTCTGAACGACAAGTTGCATACCAAGAAGGGACTTGTGGCTTGTATGCAGAAATGGGGGCGCCGTTATCCTCATCCTATGGGAGCATACGGCAATATGTTCTCACAATGGTTGCGCTCGGACGCTCCCAAGCCCTACAACTCATGGGGTAACGGTTCCGCCATGCGCGTATCGGCGGTAGGTTTCGCATTCGATACACTTGAACTTACAATGAAGATAGCGAAGAAATGTGCAGAAGTGACACACAACCATCCCGAAGGCATCAAGGGAGCACAAGCCACAGCTGCTGCTATTTTTATGGCAAGGACAGGTAGCACTAAGGATGAAATACGTCGCTTTATCAGCGAAACATTCGGCTATGACCTTAACAGAAGTTGCGATGACATACGTCCTACATACGGATTTGATGGCAGTTGTCAAGGAACCGTACCAGAATCCATCATTGCCTTCCTCGATGGCAAGGATTATGAAGATGCACTGCGCCTGTGCATCTCGTTGGGTGGAGATGCAGACACTATGGGAGCCATAACTGGAGCCATAGCTGGAGCTTATTATAATAAATTGCCATATACTCTGTATGAATTTGGCATAAATAAACTGCCAGACGATATCCAAAAAATAATTGGGGATTTTGATAGCAAATATGAGCGTAACGTGTCGTGTAGATGGCGGAATGCAGAGTTTGATGCAACCGAACTTATAAGAAAAGTAAAATCGGGCGAAATATTCATTTAAGTTATATGGACACATATAGTATTCAAAGACCTATATTCGGCATCAGTCGGCATCGTATGGGCATAGATGGAAATGGGATTACTACGCTCGTTGCCTTCATGGGATGCCCATTGATAAGCTTGACGCACGCTTCCAGTACCGTTTTCAGTACCACCTAACAGGTACTGGAGTTTCATATAGGTGGTACTGGAGTTTCACTTAACTGGTACTGGAGTGTTACTCATGTGGTACTGACAAAGAACTTATATGCATACCCTCATAGATATTTTCGAGGGTATATAATTTAATAGTCGTGGTAAGCATTCTCGTGTGAGCGCAAATCTGCAGCATTGGAAAAGGTTGCGCCACATGATCTGCATACATTTTGGCCATTACCGCCTCCAGTTGCTATGCCAAGACCCAATCCCGTCATAGCATCCAGTTGCTCTTTGGTAAAATGTTGATTGTACCATTCAAGCTCCTGTTTGGTAAATACCTTGGAACGAATGAAGTCAAAAAGCATACTCCTCAAGCTTACATTAGAATTGGTACTGCGATTTGTTGTTAACGGTGTGGCACTATAGATATCCAGATTTCCATCATTTTTGTTTATTTGGAAAAGTTTCCATTTAGATGACGGATTTCCAACAGTATTGACTCCGTATGCGATAAGTTTAGAACAAATATAATCTTCTTTCAGCTTTCTTGGATAGTTACCGGAAATGGAATAATTTACTTCATCCATTTCTTCTTTGGAAATTTCTCTGTAATAATACTGGTTTGCATAATTTCTGTTAGTCTGTACTATAATGCCACAATCACCCCTCTTTTGTACGTTGTACGCCATCTCTAAATGGGTTATCCCTGCAGCCTGTGGCAGAAGATCCGTCAGAACATTTTCAAAGCCCGAGGGTCGTCCGAAATATTTATCCTTAGTATCTTCACTTGTTATGACTTTATCAAATCCAGAAGGATATATATAATGCTTATCGTCAACGTCAAATACTATTGCGTCATGCCATCTCTGTCCGTTGAACATCAAATAACCGTATTTGTTTTGTGTACAACCTAACGACAGCAAGTAGTTTTTCATAATTGCTCTTTTCTGGACTATGCTTCCCCTGCCCCAAACTTTTGAAATAAGTTCCTCGACCTCGAAATTCATTAGGCGTATGAACTCTGTTTCTTCACGAGCATTGTCTTTCTTTGCAATTAGTGTATGGAAACCATTTGGGTATGGTTTTTCCAAGGTCAACTTGATTATGCCTTTTGGGGCTACAGCTTTCAAATCAATCTTATCAGGTATTAACATACCCCTTTTGTAGTCCAATCTGATTTGAGCGATTGCTGCTATCGATAAAGATAGTAATAAAACAGCAAATAAGAATCTTTTCTTCATAATTTATATCTAAATTAATAATATTACAAAAGTACAAAATCTTTTTGATGGTGTAGACAAGATTATTATATTTAAAGAATCTTATCCGAAATATCAAGCTAATAAATCTGTATTTGTCTTCGAAAAACACTACCTTTGTACGTAAAACAAATTAAAGAAAACTATAATCATTATGAAAGCATACACATACATTGAGAAAGGTAACTTTGCCTTAATTGAGAAACATAAACCTGAATTGCAAGCCTCTACAGATGCTATAGTACGAGTGTCGCTGAGCAGTATCTGCTCAAGCGACCTCCATATAAAGCATGGCAGCGTACCAAGAGCTGTACCTGGTATTACGGTAGGTCATGAGATGGTGGGCGTTGTAGAAGAGACTGGAAGCGACGTTAAAGGTGTGAAGACAGGCGACCGCGTGACTGTGAACGTAGAGACATTCTGTGGCGAGTGCTTCTATTGCCAACACGGATATGTCAACAACTGCACGTCGCCTCATGGCGGTTGGGCTCTCGGTTGCCGTATAGACGGAGGCCAGACAGAGTATGTACGTGTGCCATTGGCAACACAAGGGTTGAACCGCATTCCTGACAACGTTACTGACGAGCAGGCCCTGTTTGTGGGCGACGTATTGGCAACCGGCTTTTGGGCTGCACGCATAAGTGAGATAACCGAGGAGGATACGGTGCTAATTATTGGTGCAGGCCCTACAGGAATATGCGCTCTGCTCTGCGTCATGCTCAAACAACCAAAGCGCATTGTTGTGTGCGAGCCGTCTGAAGAACGCCGCAATTTTGTCAAGAAGCATTATCCAGAAGTGCTGCTCACTACTCCCGACGAATGTCTGGACTTCGTTAAGGCCAACAGCGACCATAACGGTGCCGATCGTGTACTGGAGGTGGCAGGAGCAAAGACTACATTCGAGTTGGCATGGCAATGCGCTCGTCCTAATGCCATTGTAACGGTCGTTGCTCTCTACGACGAGGCTCAGACGCTTCCATTGCCCAACATGTATGGCAAGAACCTAACATTCAAGACGGGTGGAGTGGACGGATGCGACTGCGAAGAAGTGCTCCGATTTATCGAACAGGGAAAAATTGACACTACCCCACTCATCACCCATCGTTTTCCGTTGAGCCAGATTGAAGAAGCTTACCGTATATTCGAAAACAAGGAAGACGGAGTAATCAAGATTGCTATAAATTGTTGATCCTGACGACTGGGAAAAGAGCCTTACCTTAGTATGAAACAAGAAATTATCAACAGCATAAACATTCTTGCAAAAGAAAACGAACCTTTCCTGTTTGTCATCAGCTACGATGGTGACGATGCTTACGTCAGCCGACTGACAGACATCGACCCACAATTCTGTATGTACGACTTTGAAGGTATCAGCAATATTGCTGGCTGTGACACCAACAACTCCCCTCTCCCATCGACAATTCGCTGGGAGGTTGATACTCCTGCTTACGAGGATTATGCCCATAGCTTCAACATAGTCAAGAGCAATATGCTGGCAGGCAACAGCTATCTGGCTAATCTCACCTGCAGAGTGCCGATTAGGTGCAATCTCTCGATTTATGATATTTTCGCCCATTCCAAAGGCAAATACAAACTACTGCTAAGAGGCGAAAAGAAACAAGGAAAGCGCTTTGTATGCTTCTCGCCCGAGAGTTTTCTGCGTATCAGAAACGGGCGCATATATTCCTACCCGATGAAAGGAACGATTGACGCTTCCTTGCCCAACGCTGGGCAAGAACTGATAAACGACAAGAAGGAGGCAGCCGAACATGCCACTATTGTAGACCTTATCCGCAACGACTTGAGTCGTGTGGCTACAGACGTAAGGGTTGACAAATACCGCTACATTGACACTCTGTACACCAACAAGGGCGATATTCTGCAAACAAGTTCCGAGATAAGCGGACTGCTGCCTGACAACTATAGTGAGCATCTGGGCGAGATTATAGCCGCACAACTTCCTGCCGGATCAATAACCGGTGCTCCCAAAAAGAAAACCATAGAGATAATCAATGAAGCGGAAGTCTATGACCGTGGTTTCTACACAGGTGTGATGGGAATCTTCAGCAACGGTGAACTCAATTCAGCCGTAATGATAAGGTTTGTAGAGGAAGACAAGCAAGGCATAGTATTTAAGGCAGGTGGTGGCATTACAGCCAAGAGCGATTGCCGTAAGGAGTTCGAAGAGGTGCTGCAAAAGATTTATCTGCCCATCGCAGTAGATAAAGTAGCTGGAACGTAATTATCAGACAAAGAAATAATAAAGGCAAAAATGCGAATATTCATTTTAAATGACTACAATTATGAACAAAACTTCATTTAGTGTGAAGTCAGCCCTATGGCTGATACTGTTGCTTCTCTTGCCTTTGCAGATTATAGCTGCAGAACTTGGAGAGGCAGGCAAACGTCTTACTGCGTTGCCAGGAGTAAGTGATGTCGAGTCGTTGAAGAGCAAGCATTTTCAGGAGAAGTACGTGTTCTTCATCAAGCAGCAACTTGATGCCAAGGATTCTGCTAAGGGCAATTTCGAACAGAGAGTGATATTGTGCCATCGCGGATTCAGCCGTCCCACAGTACTGGTTACTGAGGGCTATAATGCCAACTATGGATTGCGCGAAGACTATATTGAGGAACTGTCACAGATATTCAATACAAACATCGTACTGGTGGAATATCGCTACTTCGACAAGTCAATGCCTACACCTTGCAACTGGGACTATCTTACCGTAGAAAACTCGCTCTATGACCTGCATAATGTCAACCAGACACTGCACGCTCTGTACAAAGGAAAATGGATTGCTACGGGAATAAGCAAGGGCGGACAGACCACAATGTTCTATCGCTCTTACTTCCCCGACGACGTTGATATTTCGGTGCCATACGTAGCTCCGCTTAATAGAAGTGTGGAAGACGGCCGACACGAAAAGTTCCTGCAGCACAAGGTATCGACTAAAGAAAATCGTAAAAAAGTGCTCGACTTTCAGTTTCTGCTATTCAAGCGCAAGTCAACACTATTGCCTATGTTCGAAGAATACTGCCACAAACAACATTACACATTCAATGCACCCATAGGCGAGATTTTCGACTTCTCCGTGTTTGAATATGCTTTTGCCTTTTGGCAGTGGGGCTACGACATAAACGAGATTCCCACTATCGAAGCTACAGACAAACAGGTGTTCGACTATTGGATAAATATATGTGATCCTAACTATTTCTCCAATCAGAATGTCTTTATGTCGTTTAACGTTCAGGCTGCAAAAGAACTCGGATATTACGGCTATTACACTAAGCCTTTCAGGAGATTCTTCAAACGTAATCTAAGCATTAAAACTGCCAAGGGCTATCTCAGATACTTGATATTGCCTAAGGGCACGGAGAACACTAAGTTCTCATCATCGCTCTACAAATTCACGGTAGACTATCTCACACACAACGACCCTAAAATGGTTTATATATATGGCGACATCGACCCCTGGACCGCCTCCGGCATATACGGCCTACCATTCACTAAGAGCAAAAAAAATCTGCATGTATATATGCATAAGGGAGGCTCACACCTAACACGTATACTCTCATTCCCCGAGTCTGAGCGACAGGAAATCATCAATCTCATTGACAAGTGGTTGAAAGAATAGCAAAAGTCAAAAAAAAAATAGCAAACGCCATGTAAAGGTAAAGCATAAATCATAAATGCTTAAATCTTTACAGGGCGTAAGTTTTGAATGTGGAATGTGAAATGTTTAGTCTATCTCCTCGTCAGCCTCATAACCTCCCATTTCGCGAATGACATTCTTCAGCGTTGTATATTGCTGATAAAGGTGGTTAACGGGTTCCTCACCCTTAGTATAGTCGTGCATCGGAGCCTTGAGGAAGAAGCTGAGGAAGCGCTGTGTACCGTAAGCACGTGCAGCGAGGTCGCTCAGCATAGTAAGGTCGAGCAGCAATGGAGCGGCAAGAATAGAGTCACGACAGAGGAAGTTTATCTTAATCTGCATAGGATAGCCAATCCATCCGAAGATGTCGATGTTGTCCCATCCCTCCTTGTTGTCGTTACGAGGCGGATAGTAGTTGATGCGTACCTTGTGATAGTACTGTGTGTCCTCGTCCTCGCCATAGCCTAAGCAGTTGACGATAGCGCAATCTTTTAGTCACGAATTTATCATGAATTGACCATGAAGTATTGGGGAAAACATTAGCTTCCCGTGTTGCTTGCTCAGACTATGGCGAGGACGCCATAGCCTCCTACATTACCAAGCAATAGCACCTCCAACATTCGTGAGATTAGCGAAATTCGTGGTGAAAAACTCAACACGAATCGCACGAATCACACGAATTATCCGCATCTAAATTCATGGACGATTCATGATAAATTCGTGACTAAAACGCACCCAACATTCGTGAGATTAGTGAAATTTGTGGTGAAGCAACACAACACGAATCACACGAATTATCCACATCTAAATTCATGGTCAATTCATGATAAATTCGTGACTAAAACGCACCCAACATTCGTGGTGAGATAGCGAGCGTACGCAGACGAAAAAAGGAGACCAAGCCAGTTGAATGACTTAGTCTCCTTTGCCCTATATAGATGGTTATAGGATTCCCTTAATTGTGAGGCGAATTTTACTTCACCTTCTCAACGATGGCCTTGAAAGCCTCAGGGTTGTTGACAGCGAGGTCAGCGAGCACCTTGCGGTTGATCTCGATGCCTGCCTTGTGCAGAGCGCCCATGAGAGTAGAGTAGCTCATGTTCTCAAGACGAGCTGCAGCGTTGATACGCTGGATCCACAGAGCGCGGAAGTTGCGCTTCTTGTTGCGGCGGTCACGATATGCGTATGTGAGACCCTTCTCCCAGGTATTCTTGGCTACTGTCCAAACATTCTTGCGTGCACCATAGTAACCCTTGGTGAGTTTCAGGATTCTTGTTCTCTTTGCTTTAGAAGCAACATGATTGACTGATCTTGGCATAGTTTCTTTTTTCCTTTAAATGTTTGACTAATTAAATTAACGGAGGCAGAGCAAGTCGCGAACCTGCTTCAAGTTTGAACGGTCTACGATAGTCTCACCAAGGAGATTTCTCTTCTGCTTCTTTGTCTTCTTAGTCAGGATGTGACTGTGGAAAGCGTGATGACGCTTGATCTTACCTGTTCCGGTAAAGCGGAATCTCTTCTTTGCACCGGAGTTAGTCTTAACTTTTGGCATTTTTTTGTTTGTTTAAATTGTTATTTATTTATGTGTGGCAACGCATATACCAGGGCGTTACGCACAACGTATCATGTTGTCTTTCTAATATTGGGACGGCTTATTCCTCACCCTTGAGAGCCTTGAGGGCCTCTGCGCTCACCTTGGCGTTGGCAAGGAGTCCGCCGTTTGCCGGCATTGCATTCTCCTCAATGTCCTTGGTGGTCTTGGCTTCTGCCTCACGCTTTTCGCGGTCGAGCTTCTGCTGGCTCTTCTTCACCACGCCTGCCTTCTTCGGAGCGAGATAGAGGAACATCTTCTTGCCGTCGAGCTTAGGCAGCTGCTCTACCTTGGCGTACTCCTCCAGGTCGTTGGCAAAACGCAGCAAGAGAACTTCGCCCTGCTCCTTGAAGAGGATTGAACGGCCACGGAAGAAAACGTATGCACGTACCTTGTTGCCCTCGCTGAGGAACTCCTGCGCATGCTTGAGCTTGAAGTTGTAGTCGTGCTCATCGGTCTGAGGTCCGAAACGGATTTCCTTCACCTCAACCTTCACCTGCTTAGCCTTCATCTCCTTGGCATGTTTCTTCTGCTGATAGAGGAACTTGCTGTAGTCAATGAGACGACAAACCGGGGGCTGGGCATTGGGTGAAATCTCAACAAGGTCTACACCTTGCTCTCTCGCCATGTCCAAAGCATGACGTGTAGGCATAACGGTAGAGTTACCGTCACTTACTATACGTACTTCCCGAACGCGAATCTGCTCGTTCACGCGGTACTGGTTTTTCATTTTGTCATTCTTCATTAAACTATTTTTGATAAAGCTGTATTTAAAAGCGGGTGCAAAGTTACCCTTTTTCAGTCAATCAGCAAAATATTTGTTGTGTTTTTTTGCCTTTCTGCCCCAAAGTTCGGAGTTTTTAATTAATTTTGCATTATCTTCAAGCAATATTCATACATATTTATATAAAATGATGCAATCTATATTTATGGACATTATGCCGTCGCTCCATTTCACGGGCCTTGTGCTGGCGGTCGGCACATTTCTCATCATTGGGCTGTTCCACCCTATCGTCATCAAGATTGAATACCATTTCGGCACTCGCCTGTGGTGGGTGTTCCTGCTTGCAGGCATAGGCTTCATAGCCACAGCCATGATTGTTGCCAATGTCATTATCTCTGCCCTGCTGGGCGTGGTGGGTGCCTCGTGCCTGTGGAGCATAGGCGAGATTATTGAGCAGCGCCAGCGTGTCAAGAAGGGATGGTTTCCGATGAACCCCAAGCGAAAGGAGGAGTATGAAGACTGAACTCATTATGGTGGGCAAGACCGTTGACAAACTCTACACAAAGGGCATCAGCGACTATCAGGAGCGCATAGGCCACTACATACCGTTCAACATCACCGTGATTCCGGCGCTCAAGAACACAAAGAGCCTGTCGGAAGACCAGCAGAAACAGGCCGAGGGCGAGCTCATCCTGCGACTCATCCAGCCGTCGGACACGGTGGTTCTGCTCGACGAGCACGGAGCCGAACGCACAAGCATGGAGATGGCTGCATGGCTGACACGCAAGCAGCAGACAGCACGCCGACTGGTGTTCATCATAGGCGGTCCGTACGGATTCTCAGCCGACGTGTACAGCCGTGCCGACGAGAAGATTTCGCTCTCGCGCATGACGTTCTCTCACCAGATGGTACGCCTGATCTTCACCGAGCAACTCTACCGCGCCTGCACCATCATTCGCGGCGAAAGCTACCACCATGAGTAATAAGGAATCTTGACTTGAAGAATTTTGTTAACCATAGGAGGCTATGGCGTCCTCGCCGTAGCCTAAGCAGTTGACGATAACACATTCTTTAAGTCACGAATTATCCATGAATTATTCATGAATTTTGGGAAAGACATTAGCTTCCCCATTATGCTTGCTCAGACTATGGAGAGGACGCCATAGCCTCCTACATTACCAAGCAATAGCACCTCCAGCATTCGTGTGATTAGTGAAATTCGTGGTGAAGCAAACACAACACGAATCACACGAATAATTCATGGTCAATTCGTGATAATTCGTGACCGATACCCAACGTCGTCTTTTGTCACGAATTAAGCAAGCTGTAGGATGCCATGCCCTACTACAGCTTGTTTCACGTCTTAACAATTCAAAACTCAAAATTCTTCACACTCCCAACAGCGGCAGTATCGACGGGGTGAGAAGCGAGGTGAAGATGCCGTTGAGCGTGAGTCCCAGACTGGCGTAGGCACCATGCACCTGACTGCGGTCCATCGACGTGGCTGTGCCTATGGCGTGGGCTGCCGTTCCCATCGACAGACCCTGTGCCACGGGATTCTTGACACGTGCAAAACCCATTGTGCGATAGCCACATACTGCACACATCAGTCCAACCGAAACCACAACGGCAGCCGTGAGCGACGGAATGCCGCCTACAGCCTTGGTCACCTCCATGGCGATAGGCGTTGTGACCGACTTGGAAGCGAGCGACAGAATCACCTCGCGCGAGGCTCCCAACTCCTTGGCTATCCATACCACGGACACCACGCCCACAACGCAACCTGCCAGTTCGGAAAGAAGAATCGGCGTGAGCTGCTTCTTTATCGTAGACAGCTGCATGTACAAAGGCACACCCAATGCCACTACTGCCGGACGCAACCAGAACTCTATCATATGACCACCCTTGTTGTACGTCTCATAGCTCACTCCCGTCAACTTCAGGAAGGCTATTATGCACACTATCGACACAAGCACGGGGTTCATTATCACCCAACCAGTCATCCGACGCAGCAACTTACCCACAAAGTAAGAGCCGAACGTAAGGGCTATCAGAAAAAAATCGTTTGAGAAATATTCCATTGTTTTCGTTATCCTTTTTTTATATCTATCCCCCCTGGGGACTTCTATCTTAGTTTACTGAATTTTCGCTTGCGAAACTTATATTAGTTTATTCCTTTGTCTCGCCCTTTATCTTGTCCTTCGCCTTGCCGTAGCACTGGTGAACCCATCCCGTCACGGCGAGAACAAGCACGGTAGAGATAACCGAAGCTGCCACAATAGGCACAAACTCAGCCTTGATAATGTCGAAGTAGAGCATCACAGCCACTCCTGGCGGCACAAAGAAGAACCCGATGTTGCTGACAAGGAAGTCGCTTATGCTGCGCACCCACTCAAGGCGTATTATCTTGAGCTGGAGCAAGAGCGTGAGCAGAAGCATGCCGATTATGCTCGACGGCAGAGGGATGTGGGTGAGGTAAATCAAGAGTTCACCCACAGCAAGGCAACCGAAGAGGATTGCCAACTGACGAATCATCATAGTGTTTGGGATTATAAGTGTTGATTATTCCTGTGAAAACTAATGTTATGGACGGCAAAGGTAAGGATTTACGTCCAATGAAGACAATGGAATGCAAATATAATACAGCAGGACACAAATATAGTGATATAAATCAAAAAAAAACACCACTTCTATCATTATCACCCGAAATAACAGATGAACATAAAAACCCGTCGCATAGCTGAAATGAACTATACAACGGGTTCTCTATAATATCTGGCGGAGAGCTGCCCCTGCCCTAAACATCAGTAGGATAATTGTCCCCTGCCCTATTCCTATTGGCTCATTAGCGGTTTAGTTGTTGACGCTACCGCCCACAATATCGAGCAGTTCGTTGGTAATAGCCTGCTGACGGCTCTTGTTGTACTGAAGATTAAGCTCGCGCAGAATCTCGTCGGCATTGTCGGTAGCGGTCTGCATAGCCACCATACGGGCGGCATGCTCGCTTGCGATGCTGTCGAGCAAGGCTGTGTAGAGCATCAAGTGAAGATACTTGGGAATGAGCTGCGAGAGTACTGTGTTCATGTCGGGCTCTACGATGAAGTTGTCGTTGAGCGGACGAACATTCTCCTCCTGCTTCTGCTCCGCAGCCGAAGCGTTCTTCTTGAGATACTCCTGCGCCTCTTTCGAGGTCACGGTAGAGTTGAGGTCGCGAGTGCGGTCGCGCTTCAACTCCTCGGTGATGTCGATAGGCAGGAAGGTCTTACGGGTGAGAATCTGCGAACCGGCACTCTTGAAATGGTGGTAGACCATCTCAACGCGGTCAATCTCGCCGCTTACGAACTTCTGTTCTATCTCGCGGGCTATATCAATACATTGCTTCACGTTAGGCTTTTCGGCAAGACCGGTGAAGTCGCCAGCCACATGAAGCCCCATTTTAGCCGTCTTCTCAGCAACTTTGCGTCCTATCGGGTAGACAACGATGTTGTCCTTGCCCCCCAGACTCTCCGAATACTCGTCAACAATGTGCTGGAGCAGACGGATGACATTGGCATTGAATCCGCCACACAGACTGCTGTTCGACGCGTAAACCACCAAGGCGACACGCTTCACAGGGCGCTCCACGTTGAACACGGTAGAAGCGTCGGCCTCTGAGGCGAGGAATGTCTTGAGGATGTGCTCGAGCATCGTCTCGTAGGGAAGCATGTTCTCAATCATCTGCTGGGCATGATGGAGCTTTGACGAAGCCACCATCTTCATGGCACTCGTAATCTTGCGGGTGCTATTGACGGATGTGAGTCGGTTCTTGATTTCTTTGAGTGACGGCATAAGCTATTACTTTTTAAACTGACCTGCTACGTCAGCCATGGTCTGTTCGAGAACAGCTGTGAGCGAGTCGTCAATCTTACCACTTGCCAGAGCCTCGATAACGTCGGCATGCTGCGAGCGAATCTTGTCGAGGAACGTCTCCTGACACTCGCGCACCTTCTCTACGGGCACGTCGTGCATCAAGCCGTGTGTTCCACAATAGATGATGGCTACCTGCTCGCCTACCGGCATCGGGCTGTACTGCGGCTGGATGAGAAGCTGGTTGTTCTTGCGGCCACGGTCGATGGTCATGGCTGTCACGGCATCCATGTCGCTTGAGAACTTGGAGAATGCCTCAAGCTCACGATACTGAGCCATGTCAATCTTCAGCGTACCGGCAACCTTCTTCATACTCTTGATCTGAGCCGAACCACCTACACGCGATACGGAAATACCTACGTTGACGGCAGGACGGAAACCCTGGTTGAAGAGGTCGCTCTCAAGATAAATCTGTCCGTCGGTGATTGAAATCACGTTGGTCGGGATGTAGGCAGAAACGTCGCCTGCCTGGGTCTCGATGATAGGCAGGGCTGTGAGCGAACCGCCACCCTTGACATGACCCTTCATGCACTCGGGCAGGTCGTTCATCTGCTCGGCTACCTCCTGCTGATCGTTGATACGTGCTGCACGCTCCAACAGACGTGAGTGGAGATAGAACACGTCGCCAGGATATGCCTCACGTCCAGAAGGACGACGCAGAATCAACGATACCTCACGGTAGGCAACAGCCTGCTTCGAAAGGTCATCGTACACAACGAGTGCCGAATAGCCACGGTCGCGGAAGTACTCGCCTATGGCGGCTCCTGCGAACGGTGCGTAATACTGCATGGCAGCCGGGTCGGCAGCTGTAGCCGCTACAATGATTGTGTAGGGCATGGCGCCGTGCTGCTTGAGGTTCTCGACAAGAGCGGCAACGGTAGAAGCCTTCTGGCCGATGGCTACATAGATACAGTATACGGGCTTGCCAGCCTCGTAGAAACTCTTCTGATTGATGATTGTATCGACAGCGATGGCAGTCTTACCTGTCTGACGGTCGCCGATGATAAGCTCACGCTGTCCACGTCCGATAGGAATCATTGAGTCGACCGACTTCAAGCCTGTCTGCAACGGTTCCTTAACGGGCTGGCGATAGATAACGCCCGGAGCCTTGCGGTCGAGCGGCATCTCGAAAGCACCTGTCATGTCAATCTCGCCCTTGCCGTCGATGGCCTGTCCGAGCGGATTGATGACACGTCCGAGCATATTGTCGTTGACACGGATAGAAGCGATGCGCTTGGTACGCTTTACTACCATGCCCTCCTTGATGCCTTCGGTAGAACCCAGAAGCACACAACCCACGTTGTCCTCCTCAAGGTTCATCACGATAGCCATAGTGCCGTTCTCGAACTCGAGAAGCTCGTTGGCCTCGGCGTTGCGGAGTCCGTAGATACGGGCCACACCGTCGCTCACCTCAAGCACAGTACCCACCTCGTCAAACTGCTGGCTGTTGTTGATGCCCTGTAGCTGCTCGAGAAGTACCTGTGACACTTCGCTTGGTTTTATTTTATCTGACATATACTTCTGAAAAAAGTTAATTAATTAAGCTGTGACAGAATGGTGTTGAGCTGCTTCTTTACGCTGGCATCCATACGATAGGTGTCGTACTCGAGCACGAATCCACCTATGATGTTAGGATTTACCTCGGTCTGGAACTCAACCGTACCATTTGTCCTTCCCTCAACCAACTGTCGCATCTTCTTCTCCGTAGCGGAGTCGATGGTGCAGGCAGTCGTTAGTTTAGCACTGATTAGATTGTTATGCTTTCTGTACAGAGTAACAAACGAGTTGGCGATGAATTGCATGATACTCTCACGGTCTTCTTTGAGCACAAGGGCGACAAAACGCTTTGTCAGGTCGCACGATCCTCCGGCTGCAGCCGTGAGGAGCAGACTCTCCTTCTGCTTCTTCGAGAGCATGGGATTATCTATCGTAATCCTCAGCGCAGGCGTCGTGGAGTAGCAATGGGCAAGGCTCTGCATGTCGGCATACACCTTGTCGGCCTCCTTAGCCTCAATGCCCGCCTTGAGCAAGGCGCGTGCATATCTGACCGATATTAATCCTAAATCCATAGCTTATACTTATTTATTATTGGCTGTAACTTCATCAAGCATCTGGTTAATGTAATCCATCTGTGCCTTATCAGTGCCGAGCTTCTGGCGCAAGACCTTCTCCGAAATCTCAACACTCAACGCAGCTACCTGCTGGCGAATCTCGCTGATTGCAGCCTGTTTTTGGCTTTCAATCTCGGCCTTGGCATCGTTGATGATGCGGACACTCTCCTCGCGAGCCTTCTCCTGTGCCTGTGCCACGATAGCCTCACGGGTTGTGGCGGCCTCCTTGAGTATTACGGCCTGCTTCTCCCGTGCTTCCTGAAGCATCGCGTCGCTCTCCTGCTTGATGTTCTCAAGCTGGGCAGCGGCCTTCTGCGCCTTGGACAGGCTCTCGTCGATGTACTTCTTGCGCTTGTCTACCATGATTATGATAGACGGGAAGCCGAACTTGGCGAGCACGAAGAACACCACAAGGAATGCCAAAAGCATCCAAAAGAGGAGTCCAAGGTCAGGAGTCAATATTGATGGCAATGTACTAAAATCCATTTGCAATATTTTACGAACTCTTTGTTGCTATTTACGTAAGAGCGCAACACCTTACTTGATAAGGAAGGCGCAGGCTACGATAGCAAACAATGCACAACCCTCAACGAATGCTGAGGTTAGAATCATGTTGGTCTGAATCTTGCCAGAAGCCTCAGGCTGACGTGCAATAGCGTCCATGGCGCTGCCGCCAATCTTGCCAATACCCAAACCTGCGCCAATTACTGCAATACCTGCTCCGAGACCGCAGCCCAGCTGTGCCAGACCTTCAGCAGCCAAAAGTGATGAAATAATCATAGTTGTTTAATTTTTTTAAGTTGTTATTTTTTTATTGTTTATTCTGTTGTTAAGCCTCTGCCTCCTCTTCCTTCTGAGCCAGACCGATGAACACGGCACTCAACAAGGTGAAGACATAAGCCTGAATGAATGCCACAAGCACTTCAAGACAGTTCATGAAGAGCATCATTATGGCACTTACGAGGTTCAAACCTATACCGTAGCCAACGCCCATCGACCATCCGAGGAAGATGACGCATGTGAAGCTCAGGATGATTGCGTGACCTGCCATCATGTTGGCAAAGAGACGAACCATAAGAGCGAACGGCTTGGTGAAAACGCCGAAGAACTCTATGACTGGCATCAAAGGCACCGGATAAGCCTTGAGGAATACCGGCACATGGGGCCAGAAGATATCTTTCCAATACGCCTTGTTGCCGAAGAGGTTGATGGCAATCATGGTGCAGATGGCAAGGAAGAACGTAACGTTGATGTTGCCCGTAACGTTGGCGCCACCCGGGAATATCGGAAGCAAACCGAGAATGTTTGTCGTGAAGATGAAGAAGAACACCGTGAGCAGGTATGGTGCGAACGGCTTGAAGTGCTTCTCGCCTATCGACGCCTTGATAACGTCGTCGTAGATGGTCATGACGAACATCTCCATCATTCCGACAAATCCGCCAGGAGCCTCACTTCTCTCGTCCTTGCCCTTGTACCAGCGAGCACATGAAAGGAACACGGCTATCAGAATGAACACTACTATCCATATCTGAGCCACGGTCTTGGTGATGCTGAGGTCGAGCGGGCGCACCTTTGAGCCATCGGGCATGTTCTCGTAGATTTTGCCGTGATGCTCTGCGTCGAAGTAATAGTTCTCCGGCAGACTGCTCTCTGTGCAGAACGTCCACTCTCCGGTATTGGAGCTTCTGACGATTATCGGCAACGGAATGCTCAGACTCTTGCCCTCGTAAGAAGCTATGTGCCACTCATACGAGTCGGACAGGTGCTCAAGTACCGTTGTAGGGATGTCGAGCGACTTGCCGTCGTGGCCTGCTTCTCCCGCTGAAGCGAAGGCTGGCATCAATGCCAATACCAAGAGAAGTAATAATGACTTTATCTGTTTCATTATCGTTTATTTATTATCTTTGTCACACTCAATATGCGAATTGGTGACGTGCGAGAAGAATGCTGAATGGTGGAAAATCATCCATAAATAGAAAGCCATAAACACCAGACAGTATTCGAGCATCGCATCGCGACCTACGGCAATGTAGCATCCTACAAGCGTGAAGAGAGCCAACAACATACGGAATCCGGACACGGCCGAAAAGAATGTCGGAAGCATATTCTGATTTGCCACGGCTATCCTTTTCCATATGAAAATGTCGGCAAGCTCCACCACAAGGGCGAACAATGCACTCACTACAAGAGGCGGGACAAGTCCGTCAACATGAGCGAACATCTGCAGGGAAAGAACTGCCAACGACAATACCGCAACAGCCACAACGGTCTGCACAGCATAGCGTCGGCTCAATTTAGCTATCTCTGTATTTTTCAACATGTCAACCGGGTTTCATTAAAGTTCAACACAAACATTGACGCTGTTCTTCTGCACTTCAACGAAACCGCCCATTGCCTTCACCTCATGCTCGCCTTCAGAGTCAAAAAAAGCAATACGTCCGCTGTTGAGTGTAGAGATTATAGGAGCGTGATTGGGGAGTATCTCAAACTCGCCGCTTGCACCCGGCACGACAACACGGTCGACCGTTCCTACAAACTCCACCTTCTCTGGAGAGACGATTCTTAAACTCAAACTCATAGTTTACAAGTATTTAGTGTGTAAGCAGATTATCCCTTAGCTGCCTCAAGAAGCTTCTTGCCCTTGGCAATAGCGTCCTCGATAGTACCAACGTTTAGGAATGCCTGCTCTGGCAGGTCGTCTACCTCGCCGTCGAGAATCATGTTGAAGCCCTTGATGGTGTCTTCGATTGATACCATCACACCCTTTACACCGGTGAACTGCTCGGCAACGGCAAACGGCTGAGAGAGGAAACGCTGCACACGACGTGCACGGTTCACAGTCAGCTTGTCCTCGTCTGAGAGTTCGTCCATACCAAGGATGGCGATGATGTCCTGAAGTTCCTTATAGCGCTGGAGAATCTGCTTGACGCGCTGTGCACACTCGTAGTGCTCCTTACCCACAATCAGCGGGTCGAGAATACGTGAGGTTGAGCCCAGCGGGTCAACGGCAGGATAGATACCAAGCTCGGTAATCTTACGCGAAAGCTCGGTAGTTGCGTCGAGGTGGGTAAAGGTTGTAGCCGGAGCAGGGTCGGTCAAGTCGTCGGCAGGCACATATACAGCCTGTACTGATGTGATAGAACCCTTCTTGGTAGAGGTAATACGCTCCTGCATCTGTCCCATCTCACTTGCCAGAGTAGGCTGATAACCTACGGCTGAAGGCATACGGCCGAGAAGAGCCGAAACCTCCGAACCGGCCTGGGTGAAACGGAAGATATTATCAATAAAGAACATGATGTCGGCAGCTTCGCCGTCCTTGCCTCCGTGGTCGCGGAACTCCTCGGCTACGGTCAGACCAGACAATGCTACAGAAGCACGTGCTCCAGGCGGCTCATTCATCTGTCCGTAGACAAGTGTTGCCTGACTCTTCTTAAGCTCCTCGGGGTCTACAAGCGAGAGGTCCCACTTGCCTTCCTCCATTGCCTTCTTGAACTTCTCGCCGTAGCGGATAACGCCCGACTCAAGCATATCGCGGATAAGGTCGTTACCCTCACGAGTACGCTCGCCGACTCCGGCAAATACCGAGTAGCCGTTGTGTCCCTTGGCAATGTTGTTGATAAGCTCCATGATGAGCACGGTCTTGCCTACACCGGCACCGCCGAACAGACCAATCTTACCACCCTTCATGTAAGGCTCCAATAGGTCAATCACCTTGATACCAGTTGCGAGCATTTCCTTGTGAGTGGAAAGGTCCTCAAACTTAGGAGCCTCACGATGGATAGGATAAGCGCCCTCCATATTGAGCGTACTCATACCATCGATAGGCTGACCGATGACATTCATCATACGGCCCTTGATCTGTTCACCTGCTGGCATCATGATAGCGTTGCCGGTAGGAACAACCTCCAGGCCACGCTGCAATCCGTCAGTATTGTCCATTGCGACGCAGCGAACGGTGTCTTCACCAATATGCTGCTGCACCTCAATGATAAGCTCCTGTCCGTTAGGACGCTTCAGCTTCAGAGCTTCGTGGATTTTAGGCAACACCTCTTCAGGATTCTTGCCGGCTGTATCGAAGTAAACGTCGATAACCGGACCAATAATCTGCGAGATGCGCCCGTTGATTTGTGACATAGTATATTTGATTTTGATTTTAAATTCTGATGCAAATATAACAACTATATTTTATACGAAAGAATATTTAATCTTTATTGTACTTTTTCTTTCCAAATATGCCATTTTTGTAGTGTAAATCGACCACTTTTAGATGCTCAGTTCGTCGAGCACCTTGATGAGCTTGCGGTCGAACGGCTTGTCACTACGAATGGCTTCGCTCAGGGGTACGTACACTATCTCGTTGTTGCGCACACCAATCATCACGTTGCGCTGGCCCTGTAGTATTGCCTCGATGGCACCTACACCAGTACGGGAAGCAAGGATACGGTCGTGAGCGCTTGGACGTCCGCCACGCTGCAAGTGTCCGAGAATAGACACACGTACATCGTACTGCGGGAACTCGTTCTTCACGCGCTCGGCATAATACATGGCGCCACACTTCGGGCTTTCCGAAACGATTACGATGCAGCTCTTCTTCGACTTACGGATGCCACGCTCCATGAAGCGTGCCAACTGGTCAACGTCGGTAGAGTCTTCAGGAATAATGGCTGCCTCGGCACCACTTGCAATGGCAGAGTTCTGTGCGAGGAAACCAGCATCACGTCCCATCACCTCAATAAAGAAAATACGCTCATGGCTCTGGGCTGTGTCGCGGATGCGGTCAACACATTCTACGATGGTATTCATAGTAGTGTCGTAACCAATGGTTGAATCTGTACCATAGAGGTCGTTGTCGATAGTGCCCGGCAAGCCAATGCAGCAGATGTCATACTTTTTGGCAAACTCCATAGCACCAGTCAACGAACCGTTACCACCGATAACAACCAAAGCATCAATACCATGAGCCTTAATCTGCTCATAAGCCTTCTCCTTGCCCTCATCGGTAGTAAATTCCTTGCAACGTGCTGTCTTAAGGATTGTACCACCCGACATAATTATACCACTAACGTTTTCGGTTGTAAAATCCTCAATATCGCCATTTATAAGACCATCGTAACCACGATAGATACCTTTTATATTAAATCCATTGCATATACCCGCACGAGTCACGGCACGAATTGCAGCATTCATTCCCGGGGCATCGCCACCGGAAGTCAAGATTCCAATTGTCTGAATTTTAGCCATACGATTTTTTTGTATTTAAGATTATTAAATTTTCCGTTAAAGTATTAGGGTGTTTTTTTATGGGGTGTTAATAGGGTATTTATATAAGAGCATTCATAATGTAAGGGCATTATACCAGCAGCCACAAACAAACCATACCTGCTATAGACGCAACGAACGAAACCCAACCCACATTGACGAAGTACCAATTGAGCTTTATGCGTTCCATCTTCATCAGGGCAAGTCCGCTCATAGATCCTATACACAGAATGTTGCCTCCCATAGCAGCCGCATATGCTACAATCTTCCAATAGGCTCCATTCTGTCCATAAAGCGCAAGATTACTGCCCGTTTCGGCAACATCGTGCAACGAAACCATAGACATAAGTGTTGCGAAATTGTCCAATACGCTACCTACAATCTGAGTGGCAAAACCCACTACCAGCATATTGTCGGCAATACCACCCATAAAAGCATCCACTCTGTTCAGGAATCCCGTCTCGCGTACCACTCCAAGCGCAAGCATAATGCCCAGTACGAACAGTATCATCTGAATTACGCCATATTGTAGCACTCGCGGCACACGACGCTGTATCATCTGGTCGGCATTCATCAGCTTGCGATTCATCAGTTCGTTGACAATCCACAATAGCGACAGTACGCACATCGCACCAAGGAACGGACTAAGCTTAGTAATGTTATGGAATGTAGGAATAAACCACAATCCGCCAATCCCGACAAACAGCATCAAGGCTCTCTGCCACAGGTTAAGATTGGTATCATCGCCACGATAAGGCATCGTAATCCATTCGGTCTCAATACGTCGCGGCAAGCCACGTTGCAGCCAAAGTATCGGGAAGAGCCATGCTATAAGACACGGCAGAGCCATCGTCAAAGAATAGTTGGTAGCTGTTACTGCGCCGATATTCCAAAGCACGAGCCCCGTAGGGTCGCCTATAACCGTAAGTGCACCACCACAATTTGCCGACAAAACAATGGCACATCCGAAGATGACACGCTGCCTCTGTCTGCTCACAATGGCATGCATAATGGTAAGCATCATAACAGTCGCCGTAAGGTTGTCGAGGTTTGCCGAAATCAAGAATGTAATTGCCGACAAGGTCCAAAGCATCCTCTTGCCGCTACGCGTACGCAGCATCTGTGAGATAAAGTCGAAGCATCCGTTGTTCTGCAATATCTCCACTATCGTCATAGTAGAAAGCAAGAAGAGAACAATCTCAGACGCTCTGCCCACATATTTCAAGAAAAGATTCTGAAAAATATACTGCTTTACGGCAGCCGACGAAGCCGGTGCGCCATCCAAGAACGAAGCGTAGTCCTTGGCGTGCTGTCCCATAACAAAATCCGATCCATAACAAATGTAAAGTATCCAGCCAAGCGTCCCTACAAAGATGGCAACCGCAGCTTTGTTTACATTGGTAAATTTCTCTGTCGCTATCAAGAAATAGCCAATTAGTATTATTGTTATGATGACAAGAGTCATAAGCTGTATATTAGATTTATCGGTTGCAAAGGTACAAAAATATCTGAACTGCACAAGTTTTAAATCTAAAAAATAAAAATAGTTAACAGAGATTTGATTCAAATGCAATAAGCCTCTATCTTTTAATAAAATATAGGTCATGTTTTTATTCTTAATATAAAAAAATAAGTACCTTTGTATTTAAAATATAACCTTTTTAAAACATTACTATGTACTACTGGTTTGTATTCAACAATAAAGGGGAGCTTCTCCTACAAAAATGTGCGGATGGTACTTTTACCATCCCGTATTGCGAGCAAGCACCCGTCACGACCACTCACAATACTCATATTATGGACATTTCGCCTATGGACAGCGGGCAGAAGGTGAAAGCCTTGCAGATAGACGATGTGCAGACTTGTACAGACGGCACATTCGAATTGTGCGGTCTCCGACAGTCGTTCTACAAACTTTCGCATCCTCTTTATCTGAAAGCCGGCAAATGCCATGAGCTGCTCTACTGGGACCGCAACACGCAATATTGTGGCGTATGCGGGTCGCCTATGGTGATGGATACAGACATTTCAAAGAAATGCCCTAATTGCGGCAAGACCATTTGGCCCCAACTGGCTACTGCCATAATCGTACTCATAAACCGTGGCGACGACCTGCTGTTGGTACACGCCAAAAACTTCAAGACCGACTTCTACGGATGTATTGCCGGATTTGTAGAGACTGGCGAATCGCTCGAAGAGGCAGTAAGACGTGAGGTATGGGAAGAGGCGTCCATCTCAATAAAAAATCTGAGATACTTCAAGTCGCAGCCATGGCCCTACCCTTGCGGCCTCATGGTTGGCTTCTTTGCCGAATACGACGGAGGCGGCCTTAAGTTACAGGAGTCGGAATTGTCGCGCGGCAACTGGTTTAACAAGAACAATCTGCCTACAATTCCCGAAAAACTCAGCCTTGCAAGAATGCTGATTGACAAATGGCTGGAAGAACACGAGTGAATTTTGAATGTTGAGTGTTGAATTATAGGAGGCTATGGCGTCCTCGCCGTAGCCTGAGCAGTTGACAATAATGAGTTTTGATTTAGTTATTAAGATATGAAACAAATAGGATGGGGATTTATCGGATGCGGCGAGGTGACCGAGAAGAAATCCGGACCGGCATTCAACGAGGTGCCTGGCTCAAGCGTGGTGGCAGTAATGAGCCGTAATGAAGCAAAGGCAAAGTCGTACGCCAAACGCCATAATATAAAAAAGTGGTACACAGACCCACAGGAACTTATCGACGACCCTAACGTAAATGCCGTATATATAGCCACTCCGCCTTCAAGCCACGCTACATTTGCAATAATGGCAATGAAGGCTGGCAAACCCGTGTATATAGAAAAACCATTAGCTGCAAGCTATGAAGACTGCGCCCGCATCAACCGCATAAGCGAGATTACGGGTGTGCCGTGCTTTGTGGCTTACTATAGACGTTATCTGCCTTATTTTCAGAAGGTAAAGAACATTATCAATTCAGGAACTATAGGCACAATCGTAAATGTCCAGATACGTTTCTCTGTTCCGCCAAGAGACCTTGACTATCAGGATGCCCACAACCTGCCGTGGCGACTACAACCGGACATTGCCGGAGGAGGCTACTTCTACGACCTGGCTCCTCATCAGCTCGATCTCTTGCAGGATATATTCGGAGTCATCACACGAGCTCACGGATATTGCTCCAACAGAGCACATCTGTACAAGGCAGAGGACTCCATAAGTGCCAGTTTCTTCTTCGAGAACGGATTGCCAGGCAGCGGTTCATGGTGCTTCGTAGGCCATCAAAGCGCCAAGGAAGACCGTATAGAGGTTATTGGCGACAAAGGCATGTTGTCGTTTTCGGTTTACGACTACGCCCCTATACAACTGGTGACAAGTGCAGGCCGGACAAACATCGTCGTGCCTAATCCTTCTTACGTACAGCTACCTATCATTCGCTCTGTAATTGAACACCTCCAAGGCTTGGGAGTGTGCCAATGCACAAGCGTGAGCGCCACACCAGTCAATTGGGTGATGGACAGAATTCTGGGTAAGCTATAAGCGAAACCGTTGTAGAGAGCGAGAAAACCACATAACAATCTTATAGGATTTGTATTTGAAAAGAACCATAACAATATTGTTGTCCGTATGTGTTTCGGGAATGTCTGCCAAGGCTCAAACTGCGGCAGACACCATTAGTGCGCCTCAAAAATACCGTCACAACACTTTTTTCCGTGTAGTAGGCCGAACCCTGGGTAGGTTTATGAGGAATTTCAGCGAAGTAGACACGTGCTATATCGAACCTCAAAAGTTCAACTACACAGCTATGCTACAAAACACCAACACTTATGAGATTTACCGCATAGCGTCGACTATGGGTAACGACTTCACCTTCGCCCCGCTCCCGACCTTCAAACTCGGACCGTACTTAGGTTGGCGATGGGTTTTCCTGGGCTACACATTCGACTTGAAGAACATCAACAGCGGAGACAAGCGAACCGAACTTGACCTCTCTATCTATAGTTCACAACTTGGCGTAGACCTGTTCTATCGTAAGACGGGCAACGACTACAAGATTTCGAAAGCCCAACTTGATAGCGAAGGCAAGGTGAACACACGTACGTTAAACGGCACGAATTACGACGGTATCAACGTGAGTATCAAGGGATTCAACATGTATTACATCTTCAATCACAAGCGATTCTCCTACCCTGCCGCCTTCAGCCAATCGACAATACAACGCAAGTCGTGCGGTTCTGCCTTGTGCGGCATAGGCTACACCCGCCACTCGCTAAGCATAGACTGGGAGAAACTGTACGACATCGTTGCCGAAAACCTTGGCGAGGAGACTGCCAAGCGCTACATGGACCCCGAATTGAAATTCAAGAAGATTAAATATACCGATGTTTCGTTGTCGGGTGGATACGGCTACAACTGGGTATTTGCCCGCAACTGGCTGGCGGCTGCCTCGTTGTCGTTGGCTCTGGGCTACAAAAGTTCGTCGAGCGACACCAATCACTCTACATTCACACTCAAGGACTTCTCTTTCCACAACTTCAATATCGACGGAGTGGGACGCTTCGGAATTGTATGGAACAATATGCGATGGTACTATGGTGCCAACGCCATAATCCACACGTACAACTACCATAAGCCGAAGTTCTCGACCAACAATATATTCGGTAGCCTTAACATTTATGTAGGAGTTAACTTTGGAAGAATGAAATGAAAAATCACTTTATCATGACAACAGCTTTTCTATCACTTGCCGTGGCATTACTCGCCCAATGCGGCAGCCCTTCGGCCAACAAAAAGAATCCACAAATACAGCATAACGCTGACACACAGCAGATTACACAACAGCAGAAGCTTTCAACGGCATATAAAGAAGCCCCCAGGTCCTCGTCTTACACCGACGACTCTGTCTCTATCACCTATTATAATGAGACGGAAGACAAGGCAAGGATTGGGCAAATCGTCAATAAATACGCACAACATACAGCCAATCCTGACCTTATAATCGCTATAGCCCGCCAACTGCGTGGCATTCCGTATGTGGCAAAGACGCTTGAGGTGAACAAGCAGGAGAAGCTTGTGATAAATCTTAGCCAACTCGACTGTACCACTTATGTGGAGAACGTTCTTGCCATATATCTTTGCATCAAAAACGGCAAGACCGCATTCGACGACTACGCTCATTACTTGCGTATGGTGAGATACCAGAACGGAGAGGTGAGCTATCCTGCCCGCCAGCATTATTTTACCGACTGGATCTACGAGAACACCCAGAAGGGATTCGTCCAAGAGATACAGTCGCCCAACCCTCCATTCACAGCAATACAGACCCTGCGTATCGACTTCATGAGCACACACGCTTCGCTTTATCCTATGCTGAAGAACAATCCGCAAATGATAGAACGGATAGCCAAGACCGAGCAACTCCTCTCCGGCAAGAAGTTCAGCTACATTCCCAAATCAGCCATCCACAACACCAAGTTGCTGCGCTCGTCCATACACGATGGCGACATCATCGCTATAACTACATCCAAGGCTGGGCTCGACACTTCGCACATAGGTATAGCCGTGTGGCACAAAGACGGGCTACACATGCTCAACGCATCGCAAATACACAAGAAGGTTGTTGAAGAGCCTATGACACTCTACCAATATATGCAGAAACATCCGTCGCAGACCGGAATAAGAATAGTAAGGATAAAGTAGACTGCTCTACTCCTTGTCAAGGGCCGTGTGGATATTTCGCATAAGCCCCGAATATTTGGCTCGTTTCACGGCACTCCCCTTAAACAAATGACGATAGTCGTCCTCAGTTAGCGACAGCCAGTCCTCACGCTTCATGTCAAGCAGGTCTTGCGATGGCTGAAGTTCGGGAGTAGTGTTGGGTTGCGCAAAACGGTTCCACGGACAGGCCTTCTGACAGCAGTCGCAGCCATATATCGTATCGCCCATTTTTTCGGACAAGTCGGAGGGAATGTCGCCACGGTTCTCTATTGTCTGATAGCTCAGGCACAAGCGGGCGTCAAAATCCGACCTTCCCTCCCCCATCGTCAGAGCGTGCGACGGACAAGCGTCGATACATGCGTGGCAATTGCCGCAACGCGGCTTCATCTCCTCATCATACTCCAATTCTACGGGCAGGAACAGCTCACCCAAGAAGAACATACTACCGGCATGAGGTATTATCAGCTGGTGGTTTCGTCCGGTCCATCCAAGCCCAGCCTTCACAGCCCAATAGCGTTCGAGCACGGGAGCCGAATCGCAAAACGCTCTATACTCCTCAAATCCAAGCCGTTCGGCAAGCATGCGCAATTTTCCCTTCACCACATCATGATAGTCTTTGCCAAGTGCATAGGCAGCAAACTGCGGTTCGCCTTCGGGCAGAGTATGCGACGGCGCATAGTTCAACGCAACAGACACAATACTCTTGAGTCCGTCCATCAACAGCCGTGGGTCGAAACGCTTGTCGGGATAATTCTCAAGATAATTCATCGTAGCATGCTCGCCATTGTCAATCCATTTGCGGTACGAATCCACAACATCCTTGTCCACAGCCGCGGCCTTGGCTATGCCACAAGCAAAAAAGCCGAGGTTCTTTGCCTCGGCTTTTATTTTAAGAGATAATTGTCGTTTGTCCATTATCTTTAATTACGTTTTTGTTTCCACGACTTCAGTCGAAAGTCTTAAACTCATACCCCTGCTCCTTAAGCCATTTGAGCGACTTCGGAAGTGCGGTACGCAGCTTGTCGATACTCTTTACCGAATCATGGAAAGTAATGATTGAACCATTACGGGCATATCGCCTTACATTATTGAACACGTCGTCCGCACTAAGCCACTTGGAATAGTCACGTGTCACGAGGTCCCACATCACGATGCGATACTTGCAACGCAACCAGATGTACTGGCTGTAGCTCATAGCGCCATGTGGCGGACGGAAGAGGTGGGCGCCTATAAGGTCGTTGGCACGCTCCACATCGTCAATATATGTCTTGGCAAAATGCTTGAAGCCTCCAAGATGATGATAGGTATGATTGCCCACTTGATGGCCCTCCGCAACAATACTTCTGTAGAGGTCGGGATACTTGCGCACATTGTCTCCTACCATGAAGAAAGTGGCGTGTATCCCAAACTCTTTCAATGTTTGCAGAATGAACGGCGTCGACTCAGGTATAGGTCCGTCGTCAAACGTGAGATATACCGAACGTTCGTTGCGGTTCATTCTCCAGGTTGCACCTGGAAACAACCAACGCAACCATATTGAAGGCTGTTCAATTATCATCGCGATTCAAAAGGTTGTCCGCCCTTGGCCTGATAGACGGCATAGATGGCATTGGCAGTCTTGAGCCATTCGTTAGCCATTTTCGCGTCCACAAGCTGGGCTATATCCGAAATACCCTGCATATAATAGAGCTGGCGCATTACATCTGTCTGACACATGTCGAAGCGCGAGCCTTCCTGCGATACATAGTAGTCGGCATATTGCTTGGCGTTGTTCCAAACCTGTCGCAATATGCGGGCTGCATCAGCCTTGCATCCTATCAGAGCATAGGCACGAGCCAGATCTGCCGAACCCGAAACAAAAGTATTGGGCACATTATATTCAGGTATTGACTTCTCCGCCTTGCGCAGCACCTTCAGAGCCTTGTCGTTCTTGCCCTCCCGAATGAGTGCGAGAGCCAGCTGTGCAAAGAGATTGCGATGGGTGTAGCACATACGCATTACGGTCTCGTCAATATAGAGTCCCTTCTTGTCCAAGCCGCCGAACTTATATCGGTTCATTACATTATTATATGTCTTCTCGGTGTCGAAGTTCTTTGCACCCGGCTTGTTGGTGGTGAACGGAGTGATGCGGTAAGCCAGACCCTCCTGCACGAAGTTGTCGCCAAGGTTCATGTAGTTGTCCGAACCTACGGTTGCCGCAACATACAGCGGACGTGTCCAGTTGCATTGTGCGAGCATCTCGAGCATCATGAGGTCGTTCTTGTACAGAGCGCGCTTGCCTGCGAGCGAGATTACCATACGGTCGGGTATAGTGTCGCTTGCCATCATCATTCCGCTCTTCTTTACAGCCTCCTTGTCGATGGTCAGATAGAGTGTGTCGGTCGGAATGACGTGCATTTCCTTGTTCTTAGTACGAACCCAGTTATTCAGTACGTTTTTCAACTCGAATGGGTTTTCGCCAAATTGCTCCTTTGCCTCAGCCGGATGTTCTTTATAGAAATCCATTATCTGCTGCTTGAGCGACGGATCCACCTGCACATAGTCGTTGGTTCCCGAACAGAAGTCAAGGCGCGGCCAAGTGATAGGCACAGAAGGCGAATCGTAAGCCGGACGCTTCATCTGGTCGATATACCAGTCGGTCTGCAGATAAGAGAGGTTGCATACGCGGGCATCTGTACGGAATCCTTCGGTCTCCTGGTTATACCACAATGGGAACGTGTCGTTGTCGCCATTGGTGAAGATTATCGGGTAGCCCTTGTCCTGGAGCGTCATCAGATAGTTCTGTCCGAAGTCGCGACAAGTGTAGCGTCCGCTGCGGTCGTGGTCGTCCCAAGTCTGCGAAGCCATCTGTACGGGCACAAGCAGACAGGCTACGCCAAGCACGCTGGCAAGAGCCACATCGTTGGTCTTAAGCTTCTTCTTGAGCATATCGTACAACGCCAATACACCAAGTCCACACCAGATGGCATAAGCATAGAACGAACCTGCATAAGCATAGTCGCGCTCACGAGGCTGCTGCGGAGTCTGGTTCAGATAGAGCACAATGGCAAGACCCGTCATAAAGAAGAGGAAGAACACTACCCAGAACTGACGTATGCCTCGTTGTCCGCGCCATGCCTGCCAGAAGAGTCCGATAAGACCCAGCAACAGAGGCAGACAATAGAACACGTTGTGTCCCTTGTTCTCCTTCAACTCCTGCGGCAGCTTGCTCTGGTCGCCAAGCATCCAGTTGTCGATAAACGAGATGCCCGTTATCCAGTTGCCGTGCTCGGGTTCGCCGCTACCCTGCAGGTCGTTCTGTCTTCCTGCGAAGTTCCACATGAAGTAGCGCCAGTACATGAAGTTGCATTGGTAAGAGAGGAAGAAGCGTATGTTGTCCCATTGTGTAGGCATCTTCACGGTCACCTGCTCGCCACAGCGGTCGTAAGGCACGTTTGTACCCGTGACGCCACCCAGCCAATTCTCATAAGCCTGAGCGTGAGCCGACGAATGCATACGCGGGAACAGCATGTTCTGTGCGTAAACGAGCTTGTCCTTGTGCGAAACGACGAAGTACGAATCCTTCTCATTTTCAGATGCCTTCTCCTTACGTTGCCAGATGGCAGCACCTTCCTTATGCTTGGGGATGCACATGTTGCCCTCTACGTCAAATGCCACCTGCGAGGTGTAAGCCTGGCCATAAAGCAACGGAGAGTCGCCATACTGGTCGCGGCTCAGATACGAACCGAGGGTGAACACATCCTCAGGCGAGTTCTGGTCCATCGGCGGGTTGGCAGCCGAACGGATTACGATAACAGCATAGCTCGAATAGCCGATCATCAGCATAAGCATGCACAGCAAGGCAGTATTCTTGAAGCGTGCCGACACTACGGGCACAAGCTGCTTGTCCGCCTTCTTGCGATAGTTCAGTCCGAAGTATATGGCTACAAGAATGACGATGCCTACCAAGGCTGCGCCCCATCCCATACCACGGAACGGAATGCCCAACATACCTACAGCGAGTGTGAACGATATGTTCTGACGCTTGAAGTTGCGGTCGGTATACGACTCGTATATAGCCCATATCACGATGGCAACAAGCAGGATGATGTATATTATCTCACCCGTATTGAACGGACAGCCCAACTGGTTGACAAACAGCAGTTCAAACCATCCTGCCACATTAATGATGCCCGGCACTACGCCATACAGCACACCTGCCACAATAACGAACGAGACAAGCAGAGCCAGCAACGAGCCCTTCAGCTCGATATGCGGATAGCGACGATAGCAATATACCAATACTATAGCCGGAATACAGAGCAAGTTCAAGAGGTGAACGCCTATCGACAGACCCGTCATATACGCTATAAGCACAAGCCAGCGGTCGCTATGAGGCTCGTCGGCATGGTCTTCCCATTTCAGGATGAGCCAGAACACGATGGCAGTAAATGCCGACGAATAGGCATAAACCTCGCCCTCCACAGCCGAGAACCAGAATGTATCGGAGAAGGTGTAGATGAGAGCGCCTACAAGTCCTGATGCCTCAATGGCAATAAGCTTGCCCGTTGTCATCTCGCTCCAGTCCTTCAATATCAGCTTGCGCGCCAAATGAGTGATACTCCAGAACAGGAAAAGAATGGTAGTAGCACTCAGCAAAGCGCTCATAGTATTTACCATTTTAGCCACCTGCGTCGGGTCGCTCGCAAACTGCGAGAACAAGTTGGCCGTGAGCATAAAGAAAGGTGCTCCAGGCGGGTGACCTACTTCCAGCTTATAGCCGGTTGTAATGAACTCAGGACAGTCCCAGAAGCTGGCTGTCGGTTCAATCGTCGAGCAATATACGAAAGCAGCCACCAGGAAGGTAAGCCACCCCAATACATTGTTCACTAATTTGTACTGTTTCATTTAATAATGAGAAATATAAAAAATTAAACGTGTATTATCACTACAATCGCATTCCAAGATGCAAAGATAATATTTTTTCGCCATAACATATTATATTATCACCAACTTTATCATTTTATATTTTGCTTTACAGTTTTTTATTTGTATTTTTGTACATTGAAACAAAATCAGCCAACGTATTATGACAGAATTGGAAAGACATATAGCTAAATTGTTGTTGGACAACGACTGCGTCATTGTCCCCGGATTCGGAGGCTTTATGGCACACCATATCGCCGCATCATACGATGAGAAGAACCACATATTCCTGCCTCCGACAAGAACTGTCGGATTCAATCCCCGACTCACCATGAACGATTCGGTACTGGCGCAGGACTATGTCAACTGCTACGACTTGAGCTATCCCGAAGCCCTGAAGCGCATAGAAAGCGAGGTGGACGAATTCCGTCAGATGATAATGAGCGAGGATGGCGGCCACGAACTCTGCGGCATCGGGCGGCTCTACGTATTGGACAACGGCGAATACGACTTCATCCCTAACGACAACGGCATAACGACTCCTGCCACATACGGCTTCCAGGCATTCGAGCTTGACACCTTGCCCGCCGACGAGTCGCAACCGGCAAGCACACAAGCCGCCTCCGTAGCCGGCATCCGCAGGAGCGAACCCTCGCCGTTCGCAGCCTACAACCCTATGGCCGAGAGCGCCGTTCCTGCTCAGACACATACTACCGAAGAGGCCGACCAGGAGCAACAGACCGACTCGCCCAACATTCCGGTCAAGATGCTGCGCCACATGGCAGCAGCCTGCATCGTGCTGTTCATCATGCTTTCCATCCCCTCACGACTGGGCGATGCAAGCACAGGAACAGTAAGCCATAGCGCCATCGACACCAACTGGCTATACGAGATAATGCCCAAGGAGATGACAAGCGGCAAGCCCGAGAGCCTCGTCCCTTCAGGGCAAAGCACACAAGCCGAGGCCATCACGCCGACAGACGAGCCAAGCGCCCTGCCATACTACACTATAGTACTCGCAAGCCGCGTCTCGATAAGTAACGCCCAACAGTATGTAGACCACCTGCACAAGCAGGGAATGACCGAGGCAAGAGTATGCCACAACAACGGATTCACAAAAGTAATATACAGGAAATTCGCCAGCAGAGCAGAGGCCAACAACGCCTTGAACAAGCTCAAGACCGACAAATCATTTGCCGACTGCTGGATAACAGAAATAAAACAGAACGACAAACATTAAGAATGAAAAGAGTAAGATGCCCTAAATGTGACAACTACATCACATTCGACGAAAAGAAATATACCGACGGACAGTCGCTCGTGTTCCAATGCCCACAATGCGGCAAGCAGTTCGGCATACGCATTGGCGTTTCCAAGCTGCGCAAGACACAGAAGGAGGACACGCCCGAAGAGAATGCCGAGGGCAACGAATACGGCTATATAACAGTCATAGAGAACGTCTTCCACTACAAGCAGGTCATACCCCTTCAAATGGGCGTCAACACCATAGGACGCTACATGAAGAACAGCGGCGTCAACTGCGCCATCGAGACCAACGACCCGAGCATCGACATCAACCATTGTACAATAACCGTCAGCCGTGACAAGAACGGCAGCCTGAAGTACATCCTCAAAGACGGCCCGAGCTATACCGGAACATTCGTAGACAACGTTATCCTGGGCGACCGCGAACAAAGACGCATCGAAGACGGCACATTGTTCACCATAGGCGCAACAAGCATCATACTACATGCGCCCTCTACCAGTCAGGAGTAGAAAACATAATAAACTGGACCAAGGAGAATATGGAAGAAACAATGGCAGACAGAGCGAAGAACGCTTGACAAGCCTTCATTTCTGTGCCATATATGAAACTGCTAACTTTGTAGATGACGGAATGTAAATGGGCATGCAAGGACGGAAATGGGCATGCAAGGACGGGCTGAACCAAAGGTCGCCGGCGCGAAGCGGAAAGGCAAAGCCCAATGACCTCCATAGGAGAGTGTGTCATAACTCAATTATGCGGGCTGAAAGCCCAATAAGCACATAGCCCAAGGCAGCGCCTTGGGTGTACGGATTGAAAATAGCAAAAACGCCCTGTAAGGGCAAAAGCATTGATAATTAACGCTTTTGCCCTTACAGGGCGCATTATGATTTGCGATACTTTTACCCAGGGTGTTGCCCTGGGCTATGAGCTTCTGCCCCTTCGGGGCGTACTGCTGTGACTTTTGACACGCCCTCCTATGTGCTTATTGGGCTTTCAGCCCGCATAATTGAGTTATGACACACTCTCCTATGGAGGTCATTGGGCTTTGCCTTTCCGCTTCGCGCCGGCGACCTTTGGTTCAGCCCGTCCTTGCATGCCCATTTCCGTCCTTGCATGCCCATTTACATTCCGTCATCTACAAAGTTAGCAGTTTCATATATGGCACAGAAATGAAGGCTTGTCAAGCGTTCTTCGCTCTGTCTGCCATTGTTTCTTCCATATTCTCCTTGGTCCAGTTTATTATGTTTTCTACTCCTGACTGGTAGAGGGCGCATGTAGTATGATGCTTGTTGCGCCTATGGTGAACAATGTGCCGTCTTCGATGCGTCTTTGTTCGCGGTCGCCCAGGATAACGTTGTCTACGAATGTTCCGGTATAGCTCGGGCCGTCTTTGAGGATGTACTTCAGGCTGCCGTTCTTGTCACGGCTGACGGTTATTGTACAATGGTTGATGTCGATGCTCGGGTCGTTGGTCTCGATGGCGCAGTTGACGCCGCTGTTCTTCATGTAGCGTCCTATGGTGTTGACGCCCATTTGAAGGGGTATGACCTGCTTGTAGTGGAAGACGTTCTCTATGACTGTTATATAGCCGTATTCGTTGCCCTCGGCATTCTCTTCGGGCGTGTCCTCCTTCTGTGTCTTGCGCAGCTTGGAAACGCCAATGCGTATGCCGAACTGCTTGCCGCATTGTGGGCATTGGAACACGAGCGACTGTCCGTCGGTATATTTCTTTTCGTCGAATGTGATGTAGTTGTCACATTTAGGGCATCTTACTCTTTTCATTCTTAATGTTTGTCGTTCTGTTTTATTTCTGTTATCCAGCAGTCGGCAAATGATTTGTCGGTCTTGAGCTTGTTCAAGGCGTTGTTGGCCTCTGCTCTGCTGGCGAATTTCCTGTATATTACTTTTGTGAATCCGTTGTTGTGGCATACTCTTGCCTCGGTCATTCCCTGCTTGTGCAGGTGGTCTACATACTGTTGGGCGTTACTTATCGAGACGCGGCTTGCGAGTACTATAGTGTAGTATGGCAGGGCGCTTGGCTCGTCTGTCGGCGTGATGGCCTCGGCTTGTGTGCTTTGCCCTGAAGGGACGAGGCTCTCGGGCTTGCCGCTTGTCATCTCCTTGGGCATTATCTCGTATAGCCAGTTGGTGTCGATGGCGCTATGGCTTACTGTTCCTGTGCTTGCATCGCCCAGTCGTGAGGGGATGGAAAGCATGATGAACAGCACGATGCAGGCTGCTGCCATGTGGCGCAGCATCTTGACCGGAATGTTGGGCGAGTCGGTCTGTTGCTCCTGGTCGGCCTCTTCGGTAGTATGTGTCTGAGCAGGAACGGCGCTCTCGGCCATAGGGTTGTAGGCTGCGAACGGCGAGGGTTCGCTCCTGCGGATGCCGGCTACGGAGGCGGCTTGTGTGCTTGCCGGTTGCGACTCGTCGGCGGGCAAGGTGTCAAGCTCGAATGCCTGGAAGCCGTATGTGGCAGGAGTCGTTATGCCGTTGTCGTTAGGGATGAAGTCGTATTCGCCGTTGTCCAATACGTAGAGCCGCCCGATGCCGCAGAGTTCGTGGCCGCCATCCTCGCTCATTATCATCTGACGGAATTCGTCCACCTCGCTTTCTATGCGCTTCAGGGCTTCGGGATAGCTCAAGTCGTAGCAGTTGACATAGTCCTGCGCCAGTACCGAATCGTTCATGGTGAGTCGGGGATTGAATCCGACAGTTCTTGTCGGAGGCAGGAATATGTGGTTCTTCTCATCGTATGATGCGGCGATATGGTGTGCCATAAAGCCTCCGAATCCGGGGACAATGACGCAGTCGTTGTCCAACAACAATTTAGCTATATGTCTTTCCAATTCTGTCATAATACGTTGGCTGATTTTGTTTCAATGTACAAAAATACAAATAAAAAACTGTAAAGCAAAATATAAAATGATAAAGTTGGTGATAATATAATATGTTATGGCGAAAAAATATTATCTTTGCATCTTGGAATGCGATTGTAGTGATAATACACGTTTAATTTTTTATATTTCTCATTATTAAATGAAACAGTACAAATTAGTGAACAATGTATTGGGGTGGCTTACCTTCCTGGTGGCTGCTTTCGTATATTGCTCGACGATTGAACCGACAGCCAGCTTCTGGGACTGTCCTGAGTTCATTACAACCGGCTATAAGCTGGAAGTAGGTCACCCGCCTGGAGCACCTTTCTTTATGCTCACGGCCAACTTGTTCTCGCAGTTTGCGAGCGACCCGACGCAGGTGGCTAAAATGGTAAATACTATGAGCGCTTTGCTGAGTGCTACTACCATTCTTTTCCTGTTCTGGAGTATCACTCATTTGGCGCGCAAGCTGATATTGAAGGACTGGAGCGAGATGACAACGGGCAAGCTTATTGCCATTGAGGCATCAGGACTTGTAGGCGCTCTCATCTACACCTTCTCCGATACATTCTGGTTCTCGGCTGTGGAGGGCGAGGTTTATGCCTATTCGTCGGCATTTACTGCCATCGTGTTCTGGCTCATCCTGAAATGGGAAGACCATGCCGACGAGCCTCATAGCGACCGCTGGCTTGTGCTTATAGCGTATATGACGGGTCTGTCGATAGGCGTTCACCTCTTGAACTTGCTCTGTATTCCGGCTATAGTATTGGTATATTGCTATCGTCGCTATCCGCATATCGAGCTGAAGGGCTCGTTGCTGGCTCTGCTTGTCTCGTTCGTTATTGTGGCAGGTGTGCTGTATGGCGTAGTGCCGGGCATCATTAATGTGGCAGGATGGTTTGAACTGCTGTTTGTCAACCAGTTGGGCTGTCCGTTCAATACGGGTGAGATAATATACATCATCCTGCTTGTTGCCATCGTGATATGGGCTATATACGAGTCGTATACCGACCGCAACTTCAAGCGTCAGAACATATCGTTCACACTCGCTGTAGGTATGTTGGGCATTCCGTTCCGTGGTATGGGATGGGGCGCAGCCTTGGTAGGCATCGTCATTCTTGTAGCCATATACTTCGGACTGAACTATCGCAAGAAGGCGGACAAGCAGCTTGTGCCCGTAGTGTCGGCACGCTTCAAGAATACTGCCTTGCTGTGCATGCTTATGCTGATGATCGGCTATTCGAGCTATGCTGTTATCGTAATCCGTTCGGCTGCCAACCCGCCGATGGACCAGAACTCGCCTGAGGATGTGTTCACCCTCGGTTCGTATCTGAGCCGCGACCAGTATGGCGACTCTCCGTTGCTTTATGGCCAGGCTTACACCTCGCAGGTGGCATTTGACGTAGAGGGCAACATGTGCATCCCCAAGCATAAGGAAGGTGCTGCCATCTGGCAACGTAAGGAGAAGGCATCTGAAAATGAGAAGGATTCGTACTTCGTCGTTTCGCACAAGGACAAGCTCGTTTACGCACAGAACATGCTGTTCCCGCGTATGCATTCGTCGGCTCACGCTCAGGCTTATGAGAATTGGCTGGGTGGCGTCACGGGTACAAACGTGCCTTACGACCGCTGTGGCGAGCAGGTGACCGTGAAGATGCCTACACAATGGGACAACATACGCTTCTTCCTCTCTTACCAATGCAACTTCATGTACTGGCGCTACTTCATGTGGAACTTCGCAGGAAGACAGAACGACCTGCAGGGTAGCGGCGAACCCGAGCACGGCAACTGGATAACGGGCATCTCGTTTATCGACAACTGGATGCTTGGCGACCAGAGCAAGCTGCCGCAGGAGTTGAAGGAGAACAAGGGACACAACGTGTTCTATTGTCTGCCTCTGTTGCTGGGTCTTATCGGACTCTTCTGGCAGGCATGGCGCGGACAACGAGGCATACGTCAGTTCTGGGTAGTGTTCTTCCTCTTCTTTATGACGGGTCTTGCCATTGTGCTCTATCTGAACCAGACTCCGCAGCAGCCTCGTGAGCGCGACTATGCTTATGCAGGTTCGTTCTATGCTTATGCCATCTGGTGTGGACTTGGTGTATTGGCGTTGTACGATATGCTCAAGAAGAAGCTTAAGACCAACGATGTGGCTCTTGCCAGCGTGCTTGGCGTAGCCTGTCTGCTTGTGCCCGTACAGATGGCTTCGCAGACTTGGGACGACCACGACCGCAGCGGACGCTACACTTGTCGCGACTTCGGACAGAACTATCTGATGACGCTCCAGGACAAGGGCTACCCGATAATCTTCACCAATGGCGACAACGACACGTTCCCATTGTGGTATAACCAGGAGACCGAAGGATTCCGTACAGATGCCCGCGTATGCAACCTCTCTTATCTGCAGACCGACTGGTATATCGACCAGATGAAGCGTCCGGCTTACGATTCGCCTTCTGTGCCTATCACTTGGCCGCGCCTTGACTTCTGTTCGGGAACCAACGACTATGTGCAGGTGGATCCGTCGCTCAAGCAGCAGATAATGGATTTCTATAAAGAACATCCGGCTGAGGCAAAGGAGCAATTTGGCGAAAACCCATTCGAGTTGAAAAACGTACTGAATAACTGGGTTCGTACTAAGAACAAGGAAATGCACGTCATTCCGACCGACACACTCTATCTGACCATCGACAAGGAGGCTGTAAAGAAGAGCGGAATGATGATGGCAAGCGACACTATACCCGACCGTATGGTAATCTCGCTCGCAGGCAAGCGCGCTCTGTACAAGAACGACCTCATGATGCTCGAGATGCTCGCACAATGCAACTGGACACGTCCGCTGTATGTTGCGGCAACCGTAGGTTCGGACAACTACATGAACCTTGGCGACAACTTCGTGCAGGAGGGTCTGGCTTACCGCATCACTCCGTTCACCACCAACAAGCCGGGTGCAAAGAACTTCGACACCGAGAAGACATATAATAATGTAATGAACCGATATAAGTTCGGCGGCTTGGACAAGAAGGGACTCTATATTGACGAGACCGTAATGCGTATGTGCTACACCCATCGCAATCTCTTTGCACAGCTGGCTCTCGCACTCATTCGGGAGGGCAAGAACGACAAGGCTCTGAAGGTGCTGCGCAAGGCGGAGAAGTCAATACCTGAATATAATGTGCCCAATACTTTTGTTTCGGGTTCGGCAGATCTGGCTCGTGCCTATGCTCTGATAGGATGCAAGGCTGATGCAGCCCGCATATTGCGACAGGTTTGGAACAACGCCAAGCAATATGCCGACTACTATGTATCGCAGGAAGGCTCGCGCTTCGACATGTGTCAGACAGATGTAATGCGCCAGCTCTATTATATGCAGGGTATTTCGGATATAGCCCAGCTTGTGGACGCGAAAATGGCTAACGAATGGCTCAAGACTGCCAATGCCATCTATGCCGTCTATCAGGCCAAGGGCGGACAACCTTTTGAATCGCGATGATAATTGAACAGCCTTCAATATGGTTGCGTTGGTTGTTTCCAGGTGCAACCTGGAGAATGAACCGCAACGAACGTTCGGTATATCTCACGTTTGACGACGGACCTATACCTGAGTCGACGCCGTTCATTCTGCAAACATTGAAAGAGTTTGGGATACACGCCACTTTCTTCATGGTAGGAGACAATGTGCGCAAGTATCCCGACCTCTACAGAAGTATTGTTGCGGAGGGCCATCAAGTGGGCAATCATACCTATCATCATCTTGGAGGCTTCAAGCATTTTGCCAAGACATATATTGACGATGTGGAGCGTGCCAACGACCTTATAGGCGCCCACCTCTTCCGTCCGCCACATGGCGCTATGAGCTACAGCCAGTACATCTGGTTGCGTTGCAAGTATCGCATCGTGATGTGGGACCTCGTGACACGTGACTATTCCAAGTGGCTTAGTGCGGACGACGTGTTCAATAATGTAAGGCGATATGCCCGTAATGGTTCAATCATTACTTTCCATGATTCGGTAAAGAGTATCGACAAGCTGCGTACCGCACTTCCGAAGTCGCTCAAATGGCTTAAGGAGCAGGGGTATGAGTTTAAGACTTTCGACTGAAGTCGTGGAAACAAAAACGTAATTAAAGATAATGGACAAACGACAATTATCTCTTAAAATAAAAGCCGAGGCAAAGAACCTCGGCTTTTTTGCTTGTGGCATAGCCAAGGCCGCGGCTGTGGACAAGGATGTTGTGGATTCGTACCGCAAATGGATTGACAATGGCGAGCATGCTACGATGAATTATCTTGAGAATTATCCCGACAAGCGTTTCGACCCACGGCTGTTGATGGACGGACTCAAGAGTATTGTGTCTGTTGCGTTGAACTATGCGCCGTCGCATACTCTGCCCGAAGGCGAACCGCAGTTTGCTGCCTATGCACTTGGCAAAGACTATCATGATGTGGTGAAGGGAAAATTGCGCATGCTTGCCGAACGGCTTGGATTTGAGGAGTATAGAGCGTTTTGCGATTCGGCTCCCGTGCTCGAACGCTATTGGGCTGTGAAGGCTGGGCTTGGATGGACCGGACGAAACCACCAGCTGATAATACCTCATGCCGGTAGTATGTTCTTCTTGGGTGAGCTGTTCCTGCCCGTAGAATTGGAGTATGATGAGGAGATGAAGCCGCGTTGCGGCAATTGCCACGCATGTATCGACGCTTGTCCGTCGCACGCTCTGACGATGGGGGAGGGAAGGTCGGATTTTGACGCCCGCTTGTGCCTGAGCTATCAGACAATAGAGAACCGTGGCGACATTCCCTCCGACTTGTCCGAAAAAATGGGCGATACGATATATGGCTGCGACTGCTGTCAGAAGGCCTGTCCGTGGAACCGTTTTGCGCAACCCAACACTACTCCCGAACTTCAGCCATCGCAAGACCTGCTTGACATGAAGCGTGAGGACTGGCTGTCGCTAACTGAGGACGACTATCGTCATTTGTTTAAGGGGAGTGCCGTGAAACGAGCCAAATATTCGGGGCTTATGCGAAATATCCACACGGCCCTTGACAAGGAGTAGAGCAGTCTACTTTATCCTTACTATTCTTATTCCGGTCTGCGACGGATGTTTCTGCATATATTGGTAGAGTGTCATAGGCTCTTCAACAACCTTCTTGTGTATTTGCGATGCGTTGAGCATGTGTAGCCCGTCTTTGTGCCACACGGCTATACCTATGTGCGAAGTGTCGAGCCCAGCCTTGGATGTAGTTATAGCGATGATGTCGCCATCGTGTATGGACGAGCGCAGCAACTTGGTGTTGTGGATGGCTGATTTGGGAATGTAGCTGAACTTCTTGCCGGAGAGGAGTTGCTCGGTCTTGGCTATCCGTTCTATCATTTGCGGATTGTTCTTCAGCATAGGATAAAGCGAAGCGTGTGTGCTCATGAAGTCGATACGCAGGGTCTGTATTGCTGTGAATGGAGGGTTGGGCGACTGTATCTCTTGGACGAATCCCTTCTGGGTGTTCTCGTAGATCCAGTCGGTAAAATAATGCTGGCGGGCAGGATAGCTCACCTCTCCGTTCTGGTATCTCACCATACGCAAGTAATGAGCGTAGTCGTCGAATGCGGTCTTGCCGTTTTTGATGCAAAGATATATGGCAAGAACGTTCTCCACATAAGTGGTACAGTCGAGTTGGCTAAGATTTATCACAAGCTTCTCCTGCTTGTTCACCTCAAGCGTCTTTGCCACATACGGAATGCCACGCAGTTGGCGGGCTATAGCGATTATAAGGTCAGGATTGGCTGTATGTTGTGCGTATTTATTGACGATTTGCCCAATCCTTGCCTTGTCTTCCGTCTCATTATAATAGGTGATAGAGACAGAGTCGTCGGTGTAAGACGAGGACCTGGGGGCTTCTTTATATGCCGTTGAAAGCTTCTGCTGTTGTGTAATCTGCTGTGTGTCAGCGTTATGCTGTATTTGTGGATTCTTTTTGTTGGCCGAAGGGCTGCCGCATTGGGCGAGTAATGCCACGGCAAGTGATAGAAAAGCTGTTGTCATGATAAAGTGATTTTTCATTTCATTCTTCCAAAGTTAACTCCTACATAAATGTTAAGGCTACCGAATATATTGTTGGTCGAGAACTTCGGCTTATGGTAGTTGTACGTGTGGATTATGGCGTTGGCACCATAGTACCATCGCATATTGTTCCATACAATTCCGAAGCGTCCCACTCCGTCGATATTGAAGTTGTGGAAAGAGAAGTCCTTGAGTGTGAATGTAGAGTGATTGGTGTCGCTCGACGAACTTTTGTAGCCCAGAGCCAACGACAACGAGGCAGCCGCCAGCCAGTTGCGGGCAAATACCCAGTTGTAGCCGTATCCACCCGACAACGAAACATCGGTATATTTAATCTTCTTGAATTTCAATTCGGGGTCCATGTAGCGCTTGGCAGTCTCCTCGCCAAGGTTTTCGGCAACGATGTCGTACAGTTTCTCCCAGTCTATGCTTAGCGAGTGGCGGGTGTAGCCTATGCCGCACAAGGCAGAACCGCACGACTTGCGTTGTATTGTCGATTGGCTGAAGGCGGCAGGGTAGGAGAATCGCTTGTGATTGAAGATGTAATACATGTTGAATCCCTTGATACTCACGTTGATACCGTCGTAATTCGTGCCGTTTAACGTACGTGTGTTCACCTTGCCTTCGCTATCAAGTTGGGCTTTCGAAATCTTGTAGTCGTTGCCCGTCTTACGATAGAACAGGTCTACGCCAAGTTGTGAACTATAGATAGAGAGGTCAAGTTCGGTTCGCTTGTCTCCGCTGTTGATGTTCTTCAAGTCGAATGTGTAGCCCAGGAAAACCCATCGCCAACCTAAGTACGGTCCGAGTTTGAAGGTCGGGAGCGGGGCGAAGGTGAAGTCGTTACCCATAGTCGACGCTATGCGGTAAATCTCATAAGTGTTGGTGTTTTGTAGCATAGCTGTGTAGTTGAACTTTTGAGGTTCGATATAGCACGTGTCTACTTCGCTGAAATTCCTCATAAACCTACCCAGGGTTCGGCCTACTACACGGAAAAAAGTGTTGTGACGGTATTTTTGAGGCGCACTAATGGTGTCTGCCGCAGTTTGAGCCTTGGCAGACATTCCCGAAACACATACGGACAACAATATTGTTATGGTTCTTTTCAAATACAAATCCTATAAGATTGTTATGTGGTTTTCTCGCTCTCTACAACGGTTTCGCTTATAGCTTACCCAGAATTCTGTCCATCACCCAATTGACTGGTGTGGCGCTCACGCTTGTGCATTGGCACACTCCCAAGCCTTGGAGGTGTTCAATTACAGAGCGAATGATAGGTAGCTGTACGTAAGAAGGATTAGGCACGACGATGTTTGTCCGGCCTGCACTTGTCACCAGTTGTATAGGGGCGTAGTCGTAAACCGAAAACGACAACATGCCTTTGTCGCCAATAACCTCTATACGGTCTTCCTTGGCGCTTTGATGGCCTACGAAGCACCATGAACCGCTGCCTGGCAATCCGTTCTCGAAGAAGAAACTGGCACTTATGGAGTCCTCTGCCTTGTACAGATGTGCTCTGTTGGAGCAATATCCGTGAGCTCGTGTGATGACTCCGAATATATCCTGCAAGAGATCGAGCTGATGAGGAGCCAGGTCGTAGAAGTAGCCTCCTCCGGCAATGTCCGGTTGTAGTCGCCACGGCAGGTTGTGGGCATCCTGATAGTCAAGGTCTCTTGGCGGAACAGAGAAACGTATCTGGACATTTACGATTGTGCCTATAGTTCCTGAATTGATAATGTTCTTTACCTTCTGAAAATAAGGCAGATAACGTCTATAGTAAGCCACAAAGCACGGCACACCCGTAATCTCGCTTATGCGGTTGATGCGGGCGCAGTCTTCATAGCTTGCAGCTAATGGTTTTTCTATATACACGGGTTTGCCAGCCTTCATTGCCATTATTGCAAATGTAGCGTGGCTTGAAGGCGGAGTGGCTATATATACGGCATTTACGTTAGGGTCGTCGATAAGTTCCTGTGGGTCTGTGTACCACTTTTTTATATTATGGCGTTTGGCGTACGACTTTGCCTTTGCTTCATTACGGCTCATTACTGCCACCACGCTTGAGCCAGGCACCTCGTTGAATGCCGGTCCGGATTTCTTCTCGGTCACCTCGCCGCATCCGATAAATCCCCATCCTATTTGTTTCATATCTTAATAACTAAATCAAAACTCATTATTGTCAACTGCTCAGGCTACGGCGAGGACGCCATAGCCTCCTATAATTCAACACTCAACATTCAAAATTCACTCGTGTTCTTCCAGCCATTTGTCAATCAGCATTCTTGCAAGGCTGAGTTTTTCGGGAATTGTAGGCAGATTGTTCTTGTTAAACCAGTTGCCGCGCGACAATTCCGACTCCTGTAACTTAAGGCCGCCTCCGTCGTATTCGGCAAAGAAGCCAACCATGAGGCCGCAAGGGTAGGGCCATGGCTGCGACTTGAAGTATCTCAGATTTTTTATTGAGATGGACGCCTCTTCCCATACCTCACGTCTTACTGCCTCTTCGAGCGATTCGCCAGTCTCTACAAATCCGGCAATACATCCGTAGAAGTCGGTCTTGAAGTTTTTGGCGTGTACCAACAGCAGGTCGTCGCCACGGTTTATGAGTACGATTATGGCAGTAGCCAGTTGGGGCCAAATGGTCTTGCCGCAATTAGGGCATTTCTTTGAAATGTCTGTATCCATCACCATAGGCGACCCGCATACGCCACAATATTGCGTGTTGCGGTCCCAGTAGAGCAGCTCATGGCATTTGCCGGCTTTCAGATAAAGAGGATGCGAAAGTTTGTAGAACGACTGTCGGAGACCGCACAATTCGAATGTGCCGTCTGTACAAGTCTGCACATCGTCTATCTGCAAGGCTTTCACCTTCTGCCCGCTGTCCATAGGCGAAATGTCCATAATATGAGTATTGTGAGTGGTCGTGACGGGTGCTTGCTCGCAATACGGGATGGTAAAAGTACCATCCGCACATTTTTGTAGGAGAAGCTCCCCTTTATTGTTGAATACAAACCAGTAGTACATAGTAATGTTTTAAAAAGGTTATATTTTAAATACAAAGGTACTTATTTTTTTATATTAAGAATAAAAACATGACCTATATTTTATTAAAAGATAGAGGCTTATTGCATTTGAATCAAATCTCTGTTAACTATTTTTATTTTTTAGATTTAAAACTTGTGCAGTTCAGATATTTTTGTACCTTTGCAACCGATAAATCTAATATACAGCTTATGACTCTTGTCATCATAACAATAATACTAATTGGCTATTTCTTGATAGCGACAGAGAAATTTACCAATGTAAACAAAGCTGCGGTTGCCATCTTTGTAGGGACGCTTGGCTGGATACTTTACATTTGTTATGGATCGGATTTTGTTATGGGACAGCACGCCAAGGACTACGCTTCGTTCTTGGATGGCGCACCGGCTTCGTCGGCTGCCGTAAAGCAGTATATTTTTCAGAATCTTTTCTTGAAATATGTGGGCAGAGCGTCTGAGATTGTTCTCTTCTTGCTTTCTACTATGACGATAGTGGAGATATTGCAGAACAACGGATGCTTCGACTTTATCTCACAGATGCTGCGTACGCGTAGCGGCAAGAGGATGCTTTGGACCTTGTCGGCAATTACATTCTTGATTTCGGCAAACCTCGACAACCTTACGGCGACTGTTATGATGCTTACCATTATGCATGCCATTGTGAGCAGACAGAGGCAGCGTGTCATCTTCGGATGTGCCATTGTTTTGTCGGCAAATTGTGGTGGTGCACTTACGGTTATAGGCGACCCTACGGGGCTCGTGCTTTGGAATATCGGCGCAGTAACAGCTACCAACTATTCTTTGACGATGGCTCTGCCGTGTCTTATAGCATGGCTCTTCCCGATACTTTGGCTGCAACGTGGCTTGCCGCGACGTATTGAGACCGAATGGATTACGATGCCTTATCGTGGCGATGATACCAATCTTAACCTGTGGCAGAGAGCCTTGATGCTGTTTGTCGGGATTGGCGGATTGTGGTTTATTCCTACATTCCATAACATTACTAAGCTTAGTCCGTTCCTTGGTGCGATGTGCGTACTGTCGCTATTGTGGATTGTCAACGAACTGATGAATCGCAAGCTGATGAATGCCGACCAGATGATACAGCGTCGTGTGCCGCGAGTGCTACAATATGGCGTAATTCAGATGATACTGTTCGTACTGGGCATTATGCTTGCGCTTGGAGTGGTACGCGAGACGGGATTCCTGAACAGAGTGGATGCTTTTATGGGTGGTATTGCCGACAATATGCTGGTAGTGGGTTTTGCCACTCAGATTGTAGGTAGCGTATTGGACAATTTCGCAACACTTATGTCTATGGTTTCGTTGCACGATGTTGCCGAAACGGGCAGTAATCTTGCGCTTTATGGACAGAATGGAGCCTATTGGAAGATTGTAGCATATGCGGCTGCTATGGGAGGCAACATTCTGTGTATAGGATCTATGAGCGGACTTGCCCTGATGAAGATGGAACGCATAAAGCTCAATTGGTACTTCGTCAATGTGGGTTGGGTTTCGTTCGTTGCGTCTATAGCAGGTATGGTTTGTTTGTGGCTGCTGGTATAATGCCCTTACATTATGAATGCTCTTATATAAATACCCTATTAACACCCCATAAAAAAACACCCTAATACTTTAACGGAAAATTTAATAATCTTAAATACAAAAAAATCGTATGGCTAAAATTCAGACAATTGGAATCTTGACTTCCGGTGGCGATGCCCCGGGAATGAATGCTGCAATTCGTGCCGTGACTCGTGCGGGTATATGCAATGGATTTAATATAAAAGGTATCTATCGTGGTTACGATGGTCTTATAAATGGCGATATTGAGGATTTTACAACCGAAAACGTTAGTGGTATAATTATGTCGGGTGGTACAATCCTTAAGACAGCACGTTGCAAGGAATTTACTACCGATGAGGGCAAGGAGAAGGCTTATGAGCAGATTAAGGCTCATGGTATTGATGCTTTGGTTGTTATCGGTGGTAACGGTTCGTTGACTGGTGCTATGGAGTTTGCCAAAAAGTATGACATCTGCTGCATTGGCTTGCCGGGCACTATCGACAACGACCTCTATGGTACAGATTCAACCATTGGTTACGACACTACTATGAATACCATCGTAGAATGTGTTGACCGCATCCGCGACACAGCCCAGAGCCATGAGCGTATTTTCTTTATTGAGGTGATGGGACGTGATGCTGGTTTCCTCGCACAGAACTCTGCCATTGCAAGTGGTGCCGAGGCAGCCATTATTCCTGAAGACTCTACCGACGTTGACCAGTTGGCACGCTTCATGGAGCGTGGCATCCGTAAGTCGAAGAAGAGCTGCATCGTAATCGTTTCGGAAAGCCCGAAGTGTGGCGCCATGTATTATGCCGAGCGCGTGAAGAACGAGTTCCCGCAGTACGATGTACGTGTGTCTATTCTCGGACACTTGCAGCGTGGCGGACGTCCAAGCGCTCACGACCGTATCCTTGCTTCCCGTACTGGTGTAGGTGCCATCGAGGCAATACTACAGGGCCAGCGCAACGTGATGATTGGTGTGCGCAACAACGAGATAGTGTACGTACCCCTGAGCGAAGCCATTCGTAGTGACAAGCCGTTCGACCGCAAGCTCATCAAGGTGCTCGACGAACTGAGCATCTAAAAGTGGTCGATTTACACTACAAAAATGGCATATTTGGAAAGAAAAAGTACAATAAAGATTAAATATTCTTTCGTATAAAATATAGTTGTTATATTTGCATCAGAATTTAAAATCAAAATCAAATATACTATGTCACAAATCAACGGGCGCATCTCGCAGATTATTGGTCCGGTTATCGACGTTTACTTCGATACAGCCGGCAAGAATCCTGAAGAGGTGTTGCCTAAAATCCACGAAGCTCTGAAGCTGAAGCGTCCTAACGGACAGGAGCTTATCATTGAGGTGCAGCAGCATATTGGTGAAGACACCGTTCGCTGCGTCGCAATGGACAATACTGACGGATTGCAGCGTGGCCTGGAGGTTGTTCCTACCGGCAACGCTATCATGATGCCAGCAGGTGAACAGATCAAGGGCCGTATGATGAATGTCATCGGTCAGCCTATCGATGGTATGAGTACGCTCAATATGGAGGGCGCTTATCCTATCCATCGTGAGGCTCCTAAGTTTGAGGACCTTTCCACTCACAAGGAAATGCTCGCAACTGGTATCAAGGTGATTGACCTATTGGAGCCTTACATGAAGGGTGGTAAGATTGGTCTGTTCGGCGGTGCCGGTGTAGGCAAGACCGTGCTCATCATGGAGCTTATCAACAACATTGCCAAGGGACACAACGGCTACTCGGTATTTGCCGGAGTCGGCGAGCGTACTCGTGAGGGTAACGACCTTATCCGCGATATGCTTGAGTCGGGCGTTATCCGCTACGGCGAGAAGTTCAAGAAGGCAATGGAGGAAGGCAAGTGGGACCTCTCGCTTGTAGACCCCGAGGAGCTTAAGAAGAGTCAGGCAACACTTGTCTACGGACAGATGAATGAGCCGCCTGGAGCACGTGCTTCTGTAGCATTGTCTGGTCTGACCGTAGCCGAGGAGTTCCGCGACCACGGAGGCAAGGACGGCGAAGCTGCCGACATCATGTTCTTTATTGATAATATCTTCCGTTTCACCCAGGCCGGTTCGGAGGTTTCGGCTCTTCTCGGCCGTATGCCTTCAGCCGTAGGTTATCAGCCTACTCTGGCAAGTGAGATGGGACAGATGCAGGAGCGTATTACCTCTACCAAGAAGGGTTCTATCACATCAGTACAGGCTGTATATGTGCCTGCCGACGACTTGACCGACCCTGCTCCGGCTACAACCTTTACCCACCTCGACGCAACTACCGAGCTTTCGCGTAAGATTACCGAGCTTGGTATCTATCCTGCCGTTGACCCGCTGGGCTCAACCTCACGTATTCTCGACCCGCTGATTGTGGGTAAGGAGCACTACGAGTGTGCACAGCGCGTCAAGCAGATTCTCCAGCGCTATAAGGAACTTCAGGACATCATCGCCATCCTTGGTATGGACGAACTCTCAGACGAGGACAAGCTGACTGTGAACCGTGCACGTCGTGTGCAGCGTTTCCTCTCTCAGCCGTTTGCCGTTGCCGAGCAGTTCACCGGTGTAAAGGGTGTGATGGTATCAATCGAAGACACCATCAAGGGCTTCAACATGATTCTCGACGGCGAGGTAGACGACCTGCCAGAGCAGGCATTCCTAAACGTTGGTACTATCGAGGACGCTATTGCCAAGGGCAAGAAGCTTCTTGAGGCAGCTAAGGGATAATCTGCTTACACACTAAATACTTGTAAACTATGAGTTTGAGTTTAAGAATCGTCTCTCCAGAGAAGGTGGAGTTTGTAGGAACGGTCGACCGTGTTGTCGTGCCGGGTGCAAGCGGCGAGTTTGAGATACTCCCCAATCACGCTCCTATAATCTCTACACTCAACAGCGGACGTATTGCTTTTTTTGACTCTGAAGGCGAGCATGAGGTGAAGGCAATGGGCGGTTTCGTTGAAGTGCAGAAGAACAGCGTCAATGTTTGTGTTGAACTTTAATGAAACCCGGTTGACATGTTGAAAAATACAGAGATAGCTAAATTGAGCCGACGCTATGCTGTGCAGACCGTTGTGGCTGTTGCGGTATTGTCGTTGGCAGTTCTTTCCCTGCAGATGTTCGCTCATGTTGACGGACTTGTCCCGCCTCTTGTAGTGAGTGCATTGTTCGCCCTTGTGGTGGAGCTTGCCGACATTTTCATATGGAAAAGGATAGCCGTGGCAAATCAGAATATGCTTCCGACATTCTTTTCGGCCGTGTCCGGATTCCGTATGTTGTTGGCTCTCTTCACGCTTGTAGGATGCTACATTGCCGTAGGTCGCGATGCGATGCTCGAATACTGTCTGGTGTTTATGGCTTTCTATTTATGGATGATTTTCCACCATTCAGCATTCTTCTCGCACGTCACCAATTCGCATATTGAGTGTGACAAAGATAATAAATAAACGATAATGAAACAGATAAAGTCATTATTACTTCTCTTGGTATTGGCATTGATGCCAGCCTTCGCTTCAGCGGGAGAAGCAGGCCACGACGGCAAGTCGCTCGACATCCCTACAACGGTACTTGAGCACCTGTCCGACTCGTATGAGTGGCACATAGCTTCTTACGAGGGCAAGAGTCTGAGCATTCCGTTGCCGATAATCGTCAGAAGCTCCAATACCGGAGAGTGGACGTTCTGCACAGAGAGCAGTCTGCCGGAGAACTATTACTTCGACGCAGAGCATCACGGCAAAATCTACGAGAACATGCCCGATGGCTCAAAGGTGCGCCCGCTCGACCTCAGCATCACCAAGACCGTGGCTCAGATATGGATAGTAGTGTTCATTCTGATAGCCGTGTTCCTTTCATGTGCTCGCTGGTACAAGGGCAAGGACGAGAGAAGTGAGGCTCCTGGCGGATTTGTCGGAATGATGGAGATGTTCGTCATGACCATCTACGACGACGTTATCAAGGCGTCGATAGGCGAGAAGCACTTCAAGCCGTTCGCACCATACCTGCTCACGGTGTTCTTCTTCATCTTCACGACAAACATTCTCGGTTTGCTTCCGATATTCCCGGGTGGCGCCAACGTTACGGGCAACATCAACGTTACGTTCTTCCTTGCCATCTGCACCATGATTGCCATCAACCTCTTCGGCAACAAGGCGTATTGGAAAGATATCTTCTGGCCCCATGTGCCGGTATTCCTCAAGGCTTATCCGGTGCCTTTGATGCCAGTCATAGAGTTCTTCGGCGTTTTCACCAAGCCGTTCGCTCTTATGGTTCGTCTCTTTGCCAACATGATGGCAGGTCACGCAATCATCCTGAGCTTCACATGCGTCATCTTCCTCGGATGGTCGATGGGCGTTGGCTACGGTATAGGTTTGAACCTCGTAAGTGCCATAATGATGCTCTTCATGAACTGTCTTGAAGTGCTTGTGGCATTCATTCAGGCTTATGTCTTCACCTTGTTGAGTGCCGTGTTCATCGGTCTGGCTCAGAAGGAAGAGGAGGCAGAGGCTTAACAACAGAATAAACAATAAAAAAATAACAACTTAAAAAAATTAAACAACTATGATTATTTCATCACTTTTGGCTGCTGAAGGTCTGGCACAGCTGGGCTGCGGTCTCGGAGCAGGTATTGCAGTAATTGGCGCAGGTTTGGGTATTGGCAAGATTGGCGGCAGCGCCATGGACGCTATTGCACGTCAGCCTGAGGCTTCTGGCAAGATTCAGACCAACATGATTCTAACCTCAGCATTCGTTGAGGGTTGTGCATTGTTTGCTATCGTAGCCTGCGCCTTCCTTATCAAGTAAGGTGTTGCGCTCTTACGTAAATAGCAACAAAGAGTTCGTAAAATATTGCAAATGGATTTTAGTACATTGCCATCAATATTGACTCCTGACCTTGGACTCCTCTTTTGGATGCTTTTGGCATTCCTTGTGGTGTTCTTCGTGCTCGCCAAGTTCGGCTTCCCGTCTATCATAATCATGGTAGACAAGCGCAAGAAGTACATCGACGAGAGCCTGTCCAAGGCGCAGAAGGCCGCTGCCCAGCTTGAGAACATCAAGCAGGAGAGCGACGCGATGCTTCAGGAAGCACGGGAGAAGCAGGCCGTAATACTCAAGGAGGCCGCCACAACCCGTGAGGCTATCGTGGCACAGGCACAGGAGAAGGCTCGCGAGGAGAGTGTCCGCATCATCAACGATGCCAAGGCCGAGATTGAAAGCCAAAAACAGGCTGCAATCAGCGAGATTCGCCAGCAGGTAGCTGCGTTGAGTGTTGAGATTTCGGAGAAGGTCTTGCGCCAGAAGCTCGGCACTGATAAGGCACAGATGGATTACATTAACCAGATGCTTGATGAAGTTACAGCCAATAATAAATAAGTATAAGCTATGGATTTAGGATTAATATCGGTCAGATATGCACGCGCCTTGCTCAAGGCGGGCATTGAGGCTAAGGAGGCCGACAAGGTGTATGCCGACATGCAGAGCCTTGCCCATTGCTACTCCACGACGCCTGCGCTGAGGATTACGATAGATAATCCCATGCTCTCGAAGAAGCAGAAGGAGAGTCTGCTCCTCACGGCTGCAGCCGGAGGATCGTGCGACCTGACAAAGCGTTTTGTCGCCCTTGTGCTCAAAGAAGACCGTGAGAGTATCATGCAATTCATCGCCAACTCGTTTGTTACTCTGTACAGAAAGCATAACAATCTAATCAGTGCTAAACTAACGACTGCCTGCACCATCGACTCCGCTACGGAGAAGAAGATGCGACAGTTGGTTGAGGGAAGGACAAATGGTACGGTTGAGTTCCAGACCGAGGTAAATCCTAACATCATAGGTGGATTCGTGCTCGAGTACGACACCTATCGTATGGATGCCAGCGTAAAGAAGCAGCTCAACACCATTCTGTCACAGCTTAATTAATTAACTTTTTTCAGAAGTATATGTCAGATAAAATAAAACCAAGCGAAGTGTCACAGGTACTTCTCGAGCAGCTACAGGGCATCAACAACAGCCAGCAGTTTGACGAGGTGGGTACTGTGCTTGAGGTGAGCGACGGTGTGGCCCGTATCTACGGACTCCGCAACGCCGAGGCCAACGAGCTTCTCGAGTTCGAGAACGGCACTATGGCTATCGTGATGAACCTTGAGGAGGACAACGTGGGTTGTGTGCTTCTGGGTTCTACCGAAGGCATCAAGGAGGGCATGGTAGTAAAGCGTACCAAGCGCATCGCTTCTATCCGTGTCAACGACAATATGCTCGGACGTGTCATCAATCCGCTCGGACAGGCCATCGACGGCAAGGGCGAGATTGACATGACAGGTGCTTTCGAGATGCCGCTCGACCGCAAGGCTCCGGGCGTTATCTATCGCCAGCCCGTTAAGGAACCGTTGCAGACAGGCTTGAAGTCGGTCGACTCAATGATTCCTATCGGACGTGGACAGCGTGAGCTTATCATCGGCGACCGTCAGACAGGTAAGACTGCCATCGCTGTCGATACAATCATCAATCAGAAGAGTTTCTACGAGGCTGGCAAGCCCGTATACTGTATCTATGTAGCCATCGGCCAGAAGGCTTCTACCGTTGCCGCTCTTGTCGAGAACCTCAAGCAGCACGGCGCCATGCCCTACACAATCATTGTAGCGGCTACAGCTGCCGACCCGGCTGCCATGCAGTATTACGCACCGTTCGCAGGAGCCGCCATAGGCGAGTACTTCCGCGACCGTGGCTATTCGGCACTCGTTGTGTACGATGACCTTTCGAAGCAGGCTGTTGCCTACCGTGAGGTATCGTTGATTCTGCGTCGTCCTTCTGGACGTGAGGCATATCCTGGCGACGTGTTCTATCTCCACTCACGTCTGTTGGAGCGTGCAGCACGTATCAACGATCAGCAGGAGGTAGCCGAGCAGATGAACGACCTGCCCGAGTGCATGAAGGGTCATGTCAAGGGTGGCGGTTCGCTCACAGCCCTGCCTATCATCGAGACCCAGGCAGGCGACGTTTCTGCCTACATCCCGACCAACGTGATTTCAATCACCGACGGACAGATTTATCTTGAGAGCGACCTCTTCAACCAGGGTTTCCGTCCTGCCGTCAACGTAGGTATTTCCGTATCGCGTGTAGGTGGTTCGGCTCAGATCAAGAGTATGAAGAAGGTTGCCGGTACGCTGAAGATTGACATGGCTCAGTATCGTGAGCTTGAGGCATTCTCCAAGTTCTCAAGCGACATGGATGCCGTGACAGCCATGACCATCGACCGTGGCCGCAAGAACAACCAGCTTCTCATCCAGCCGCAGTACAGCCCGATGCCGGTAGGCGAGCAGGTAGCCATCATCTATTGTGGAACACACGGCTTGATGCACGACGTGCCCGTAGAGAAGGTGCGCGAGTGTCAGGAGACGTTCCTCGACAAGATTCGCTCGCAGCATGCCGACGTTATCGAGGCTCTGGCAAGTGGTAAGATTGACGACTCGCTCACAGCTGTTCTCGAACAGACCATGGCTGACGTAGCAGGTCAGTTTAAAAAGTAATAGCTTATGCCGTCACTCAAAGAAATCAAGAACCGACTCACATCCGTCAATAGCACCCGCAAGATTACGAGTGCCATGAAGATGGTGGCTTCGTCAAAGCTCCATCATGCCCAGCAGATGATTGAGAACATGCTTCCCTACGAGACGATGCTCGAGCACATCCTCAAGACATTCCTCGCCTCAGAGGCCGACGCTTCTACCGTGTTCAACGTGGAGCGCCCTGTGAAGCGTGTCGCCTTGGTGGTTTACGCGTCGAACAGCAGTCTGTGTGGCGGATTCAATGCCAATGTCATCCGTCTGCTCCAGCACATTGTTGACGAGTATTCGGAGAGTCTGGGGGGCAAGGACAACATCGTTGTCTACCCGATAGGACGCAAAGTTGCTGAGAAGACGGCTAAAATGGGGCTTCATGTGGCTGGCGACTTCACCGGTCTTGCCGAAAAGCCTAACGTGAAGCAATGTATTGATATAGCCCGCGAGATAGAACAGAAGTTCGTAAGCGGCGAGATTGACCGCGTTGAGATGGTCTACCACCATTTCAAGAGTGCCGGTTCGCAGATTCTCACCCGTAAGACCTTCCTGCCTATCGACATCACCGAGGAGTTGAAGCGCGACCGCACTCGCGACCTCAACTCTACCGTGACCTCGAAAGAGGCGCAGGAGTATCTCAAGAAGAACGCTTCGGCTGCGGAGCAGAAGCAGGAGGAGAATGTTCGTCCGCTCAACGACAACTTCATCGTAGAGCCCGACATGAACACAGTACTCTCGCAGCTCATTCCCAAGTATCTTCACTTGATGCTCTACACAGCCTTGCTCGACAGCATCGCAAGCGAGCATGCCGCCCGTATGGTGGCTATGCAGACCGCTACCGACAATGCCGACGAGATTCTGCGCGAGCTTAATCTTCAGTACAACAAGAGCCGTCAGCAGGCTATTACCAACGAACTGCTCGATATTGTGGGCGGTAGCGTCAACAACTAAACCGCTAATGAGCCAATAGGAATAGGGCAGGGGACAATTATCCTACTGATGTTTAGGGCAGGGGCAGCTCTCCGCCAGATATTATAGAGAACCCGTTGTATAGTTCATTTCAGCTATGCGACGGGTTTTTATGTTCATCTGTTATTTCGGGTGATAATGATAGAAGTGGTGTTTTTTTTTGATTTATATCACTATATTTGTGTCCTGCTGTATTATATTTGCATTCCATTGTCTTCATTGGACGTAAATCCTTACCTTTGCCGTCCATAACATTAGTTTTCACAGGAATAATCAACACTTATAATCCCAAACACTATGATGATTCGTCAGTTGGCAATCCTCTTCGGTTGCCTTGCTGTGGGTGAACTCTTGATTTACCTCACCCACATCCCTCTGCCGTCGAGCATAATCGGCATGCTTCTGCTCACGCTCTTGCTCCAGCTCAAGATAATACGCCTTGAGTGGGTGCGCAGCATAAGCGACTTCCTTGTCAGCAACATCGGGTTCTTCTTTGTGCCGCCAGGAGTGGCTGTGATGCTCTACTTCGACATTATCAAGGCTGAGTTTGTGCCTATTGTGGCAGCTTCGGTTATCTCTACCGTGCTTGTTCTCGCCGTGACGGGATGGGTTCACCAGTGCTACGGCAAGGCGAAGGACAAGATAAAGGGCGAGACAAAGGAATAAACTAATATAAGTTTCGCAAGCGAAAATTCAGTAAACTAAGATAGAAGTCCCCAGGGGGGATAGATATAAAAAAAGGATAACGAAAACAATGGAATATTTCTCAAACGATTTTTTTCTGATAGCCCTTACGTTCGGCTCTTACTTTGTGGGTAAGTTGCTGCGTCGGATGACTGGTTGGGTGATAATGAACCCCGTGCTTGTGTCGATAGTGTGCATAATAGCCTTCCTGAAGTTGACGGGAGTGAGCTATGAGACGTACAACAAGGGTGGTCATATGATAGAGTTCTGGTTGCGTCCGGCAGTAGTGGCATTGGGTGTGCCTTTGTACATGCAGCTGTCTACGATAAAGAAGCAGCTCACGCCGATTCTTCTTTCCGAACTGGCAGGTTGCGTTGTGGGCGTGGTGTCCGTGGTATGGATAGCCAAGGAGTTGGGAGCCTCGCGCGAGGTGATTCTGTCGCTCGCTTCCAAGTCGGTCACAACGCCTATCGCCATGGAGGTGACCAAGGCTGTAGGCGGCATTCCGTCGCTCACGGCTGCCGTTGTGGTTTCGGTTGGACTGATGTGTGCAGTATGTGGCTATCGCACAATGGGTTTTGCACGTGTCAAGAATCCCGTGGCACAGGGTCTGTCGATGGGAACGGCAGCCCACGCCATAGGCACAGCCACGTCGATGGACCGCAGTCAGGTGCATGGTGCCTACGCCAGTCTGGGACTCACGCTCAACGGCATCTTCACCTCGCTTCTCACCCCGTCGATACTGCCGCTGTTGGGAGTGTGAAGAATTTTGAGTTTTGAATTGTTAAGACGTGAAACAAGCTGTAGTAGGGCATGGCATCCTACAGCTTGCTTAATTCGTGACAAAAGACGACGTTGGGTATCGGTCACGAATTATCACGAATTGACCATGAATTATTCGTGTGATTCGTGTTGTGTTTGCTTCACCACGAATTTCACTAATCACACGAATGCTGGAGGTGCTATTGCTTGGTAATGTAGGAGGCTATGGCGTCCTCTCCATAGTCTGAGCAAGCATAATGGGGAAGCTAATGTCTTTCCCAAAATTCATGAATAATTCATGGATAATTCGTGACTTAAAGAATGTGTTATCGTCAACTGCTTAGGCTACGGCGAGGACGCCATAGCCTCCTATGGTTAACAAAATTCTTCAAGTCAAGATTCCTTATTACTCATGGTGGTAGCTTTCGCCGCGAATGATGGTGCAGGCGCGGTAGAGTTGCTCGGTGAAGATCAGGCGTACCATCTGGTGAGAGAACGTCATGCGCGAGAGCGAAATCTTCTCGTCGGCACGGCTGTACACGTCGGCTGAGAATCCGTACGGACCGCCTATGATGAACACCAGTCGGCGTGCTGTCTGCTGCTTGCGTGTCAGCCATGCAGCCATCTCCATGCTTGTGCGTTCGGCTCCGTGCTCGTCGAGCAGAACCACCGTGTCCGACGGCTGGATGAGTCGCAGGATGAGCTCGCCCTCGGCCTGTTTCTGCTGGTCTTCCGACAGGCTCTTTGTGTTCTTGAGCGCCGGAATCACGGTGATGTTGAACGGTATGTAGTGGCCTATGCGCTCCTGATAGTCGCTGATGCCCTTTGTGTAGAGTTTGTCAACGGTCTTGCCCACCATAATGAGTTCAGTCTTCATACTCCTCCTTTCGCTTGGGGTTCATCGGAAACCATCCCTTCTTGACACGCTGGCGCTGCTCAATAATCTCGCCTATGCTCCACAGGCACGAGGCACCCACCACGCCCAGCAGGGCAGAGATAATGACATTGGCAACAATCATGGCTGTGGCTATGAAGCCTATGCCTGCAAGCAGGAACACCCACCACAGGCGAGTGCCGAAATGGTATTCAATCTTGATGACGATAGGGTGGAACAGCCCAATGATGAGAAATGTGCCGACCGCCAGCACAAGGCCCGTGAAATGGAGCGACGGCATAATGTCCATAAATATAGATTGCATCATTTTATATAAATATGTATGAATATTGCTTGAAGATAATGCAAAATTAATTAAAAACTCCGAACTTTGGGGCAGAAAGGCAAAAAAACACAACAAATATTTTGCTGATTGACTGAAAAAGGGTAACTTTGCACCCGCTTTTAAATACAGCTTTATCAAAAATAGTTTAATGAAGAATGACAAAATGAAAAACCAGTACCGCGTGAACGAGCAGATTCGCGTTCGGGAAGTACGTATAGTAAGTGACGGTAACTCTACCGTTATGCCTACACGTCATGCTTTGGACATGGCGAGAGAGCAAGGTGTAGACCTTGTTGAGATTTCACCCAATGCCCAGCCCCCGGTTTGTCGTCTCATTGACTACAGCAAGTTCCTCTATCAGCAGAAGAAACATGCCAAGGAGATGAAGGCTAAGCAGGTGAAGGTTGAGGTGAAGGAAATCCGTTTCGGACCTCAGACCGATGAGCACGACTACAACTTCAAGCTCAAGCATGCGCAGGAGTTCCTCAGCGAGGGCAACAAGGTACGTGCATACGTTTTCTTCCGTGGCCGTTCAATCCTCTTCAAGGAGCAGGGCGAAGTTCTCTTGCTGCGTTTTGCCAACGACCTGGAGGAGTACGCCAAGGTAGAGCAGCTGCCTAAGCTCGACGGCAAGAAGATGTTCCTCTATCTCGCTCCGAAGAAGGCAGGCGTGGTGAAGAAGAGCCAGCAGAAGCTCGACCGCGAAAAGCGTGAGGCAGAAGCCAAGACCACCAAGGACATTGAGGAGAATGCAATGCCGGCAAACGGCGGACTCCTTGCCAACGCCAAGGTGAGCGCAGAGGCCCTCAAGGCTCTCAAGGGTGAGGAATAAGCCGTCCCAATATTAGAAAGACAACATGATACGTTGTGCGTAACGCCCTGGTATATGCGTTGCCACACATAAATAAATAACAATTTAAACAAACAAAAAAATGCCAAAAGTTAAGACTAACTCCGGTGCAAAGAAGAGATTCCGCTTTACCGGAACAGGTAAGATCAAGCGTCATCACGCTTTCCACAGTCACATCCTGACTAAGAAGACAAAGAAGCAGAAGAGAAATCTCCTTGGTGAGACTATCGTAGACCGTTCAAACTTGAAGCAGGTTCGCGACTTGCTCTGCCTCCGTTAATTTAATTAGTCAAACATTTAAAGGAAAAAAGAAACTATGCCAAGATCAGTCAATCATGTTGCTTCTAAAGCAAAGAGAACAAGAATCCTGAAACTCACCAAGGGTTACTATGGTGCACGCAAGAATGTTTGGACAGTAGCCAAGAATACCTGGGAGAAGGGTCTCACATACGCATATCGTGACCGCCGCAACAAGAAGCGCAACTTCCGCGCTCTGTGGATCCAGCGTATCAACGCTGCAGCTCGTCTTGAGAACATGAGCTACTCTACTCTCATGGGCGCTCTGCACAAGGCAGGCATCGAGATCAACCGCAAGGTGCTCGCTGACCTCGCTGTCAACAACCCTGAGGCTTTCAAGGCCATCGTTGAGAAGGTGAAGTAAAATTCGCCTCACAATTAAGGGAATCCTATAACCATCTATATAGGGCAAAGGAGACTAAGTCATTCAACTGGCTTGGTCTCCTTTTTTCGTCTGCGTACGCTCGCTATCTCACCACGAATGTTGGGTGCGTTTTAGTCACGAATTTATCATGAATTGACCATGAATTTAGATGTGGATAATTCGTGTGATTCGTGTTGTGTTGCTTCACCACAAATTTCACTAATCTCACGAATGTTGGGTGCGTTTTAGTCACGAATTTATCATGAATCGTCCATGAATTTAGATGCGGATAATTCGTGTGATTCGTGCGATTCGTGTTGAGTTTTTCACCACGAATTTCGCTAATCTCACGAATGTTGGAGGTGCTATTGCTTGGTAATGTAGGAGGCTATGGCGTCCTCGCCATAGTCTGAGCAAGCAACACGGGAAGCTAATGTTTTCCCCAATACTTCATGGTCAATTCATGATAAATTCGTGACTAAAAGATTGCGCTATCGTCAACTGCTTAGGCTATGGCGAGGACGAGGACACACAGTACTATCACAAGGTACGCATCAACTACTATCCGCCTCGTAACGACAACAAGGAGGGATGGGACAACATCGACATCTTCGGATGGATTGGCTATCCTATGCAGATTAAGATAAACTTCCTCTGTCGTGACTCTATTCTTGCCGCTCCATTGCTGCTCGACCTTACTATGCTGAGCGACCTCGCTGCACGTGCTTACGGTACACAGCGCTTCCTCAGCTTCTTCCTCAAGGCTCCGATGCACGACTATACTAAGGGTGAGGAACCCGTTAACCACCTTTATCAGCAATATACAACGCTGAAGAATGTCATTCGCGAAATGGGAGGTTATGAGGCTGACGAGGAGATAGACTAAACATTTCACATTCCACATTCAAAACTTACGCCCTGTAAAGATTTAAGCATTTATGATTTATGCTTTACCTTTACATGGCGTTTGCTATTTTTTTTTTGACTTTTGCTATTCTTTCAACCACTTGTCAATGAGATTGATGATTTCCTGTCGCTCAGACTCGGGGAATGAGAGTATACGTGTTAGGTGTGAGCCTCCCTTATGCATATATACATGCAGATTTTTTTTGCTCTTAGTGAATGGTAGGCCGTATATGCCGGAGGCGGTCCAGGGGTCGATGTCGCCATATATATAAACCATTTTAGGGTCGTTGTGTGTGAGATAGTCTACCGTGAATTTGTAGAGCGATGATGAGAACTTAGTGTTCTCCGTGCCCTTAGGCAATATCAAGTATCTGAGATAGCCCTTGGCAGTTTTAATGCTTAGATTACGTTTGAAGAATCTCCTGAAAGGCTTAGTGTAATAGCCGTAATATCCGAGTTCTTTTGCAGCCTGAACGTTAAACGACATAAAGACATTCTGATTGGAGAAATAGTTAGGATCACATATATTTATCCAATAGTCGAACACCTGTTTGTCTGTAGCTTCGATAGTGGGAATCTCGTTTATGTCGTAGCCCCACTGCCAAAAGGCAAAAGCATATTCAAACACGGAGAAGTCGAAAATCTCGCCTATGGGTGCATTGAATGTGTAATGTTGTTTGTGGCAGTATTCTTCGAACATAGGCAATAGTGTTGACTTGCGCTTGAATAGCAGAAACTGAAAGTCGAGCACTTTTTTACGATTTTCTTTAGTCGATACCTTGTGCTGCAGGAACTTTTCGTGTCGGCCGTCTTCCACACTTCTATTAAGCGGAGCTACGTATGGCACCGAAATATCAACGTCGTCGGGGAAGTAAGAGCGATAGAACATTGTGGTCTGTCCGCCCTTGCTTATTCCCGTAGCAATCCATTTTCCTTTGTACAGAGCGTGCAGTGTCTGGTTGACATTATGCAGGTCATAGAGCGAGTTTTCTACGGTAAGATAGTCCCAGTTGCAAGGTGTAGGCATTGACTTGTCGAAGTAGCGATATTCCACCAGTACGATGTTTGTATTGAATATCTGTGACAGTTCCTCAATATAGTCTTCGCGCAATCCATAGTTGGCATTATAGCCCTCAGTAACCAGTACTGTGGGACGGCTGAATCCGCGATGGCACAATATCACTCTCTGTTCGAAATTGCCCTTAGCAGAATCCTTGGCATCAAGTTGCTGCTTGATGAAGAACACGTACTTCTCCTGAAAATGCTTGCTCTTCAACGACTCGACATCACTTACTCCTGGCAACGCAGTAAGACGTTTGCCTGCCTCTCCAAGTTCTGCAGCTATAATCTGCAAAGGCAAGAGAAGCAACAGTATCAGCCATAGGGCTGACTTCACACTAAATGAAGTTTTGTTCATAATTGTAGTCATTTAAAATGAATATTCGCATTTTTGCCTTTATTATTTCTTTGTCTGATAATTACGTTCCAGCTACTTTATCTACTGCGATGGGCAGATAAATCTTTTGCAGCACCTCTTCGAACTCCTTACGGCAATCGCTCTTGGCTGTAATGCCACCACCTGCCTTAAATACTATGCCTTGCTTGTCTTCCTCTACAAACCTTATCATTACGGCTGAATTGAGTTCACCGTTGCTGAAGATTCCCATCACACCTGTGTAGAAACCACGGTCATAGACTTCCGCTTCATTGATTATCTCTATGGTTTTCTTTTTGGGAGCACCGGTTATTGATCCGGCAGGAAGTTGTGCGGCTATAATCTCGCCCAGATGCTCACTATAGTTGTCAGGCAGCAGTCCGCTTATCTCGGAACTTGTTTGCAGAATATCGCCCTTGTTGGTGTACAGAGTGTCAATGTAGCGGTATTTGTCAACCCTTACGTCTGTAGCCACACGACTCAAGTCGTTGCGGATAAGGTCTACAATAGTGGCATGTTCGGCTGCCTCCTTCTTGTCGTTTATCAGTTCTTGCCCAGCGTTGGGCAAGGAAGCGTCAATCGTTCCTTTCATCGGGTAGGAATATATGCGCCCGTTTCTGATACGCAGAAAACTCTCGGGCGAGAAGCATACAAAGCGCTTTCCTTGTTTCTTTTCGCCTCTTAGCAGTAGTTTGTATTTGCCTTTGGAATGGGCGAAAATATCATAAATCGAGAGATTGCACCTAATCGGCACTCTGCAGGTGAGATTAGCCAGATAGCTGTTGCCTGCCAGCATATTGCTCTTGACTATGTTGAAGCTATGGGCATAATCCTCGTAAGCAGGAGTATCAACCTCCCAGCGAATTGTCGATGGGAGAGGGGAGTTGTTGGTGTCACAGCCAGCAATATTGCTGATACCTTCAAAGTCGTACATACAGAATTGTGGGTCGATGTCTGTCAGTCGGCTGACGTAAGCATCGTCACCATCGTAGCTGATGACAAACAGGAAAGGTTCGTTTTCTTTTGCAAGAATGTTTATGCTGTTGATAATTTCTTGTTTCATACTAAGGTAAGGCTCTTTTCCCAGTCGTCAGGATCAACAATTTATAGCAATCTTGATTACTCCGTCTTCCTTGTTTTCGAATATACGGTAAGCTTCTTCAATCTGGCTCAACGGAAAACGATGGGTGATGAGTGGGGTAGTGTCAATTTTTCCCTGTTCGATAAATCGGAGCACTTCTTCGCAGTCGCATCCGTCCACTCCACCCGTCTTGAATGTTAGGTTCTTGCCATACATGTTGGGCAATGGAAGCGTCTGAGCCTCGTCGTAGAGAGCAACGACCGTTACAATGGCATTAGGACGAGCGCATTGCCATGCCAACTCGAATGTAGTCTTTGCTCCTGCCACCTCCAGTACACGATCGGCACCGTTATGGTCGCTGTTGGCCTTAACGAAGTCCAGACATTCGTCGGGAGTAGTGAGCAGCACTTCTGGATAATGCTTCTTGACAAAATTGCGGCGTTCTTCAGACGGCTCGCACACAACAATGCGCTTTGGTTGTTTGAGCATGACGCAGAGCAGAGCGCATATTCCTGTAGGGCCTGCACCAATAATTAGCACCGTATCCTCCTCGGTTATCTCACTTATGCGTGCAGCCCAAAAGCCGGTTGCCAATACGTCGCCCACAAACAGGGCCTGCTCGTCAGTAACGTTGTCAGGAATGCGGTTCAACCCTTGTGTTGCCAATGGCACACGTACATACTCTGTCTGGCCTCCGTCTATACGGCAACCGAGAGCCCAACCGCCATGAGGCGACGTGCAGTTGTTGACATATCCGTGTTGGCAATAGAAGCACTCGCCACAGAATGTCTCTACGTTCACAGTCACGCGGTCGCCTGTCTTCACACCTTTAACGTCGCTTCCAGTCTCTTCTACAACGCCCACCATCTCATGACCTACCGTAATACCAGGTACAGCTCTTGGTACGCTGCCATGCTTTATATGGAGGTCGCTTGAGCAGATACTGCTCAGCGACACTCGTACTATAGCATCTGTAGAGGCTTGCAATTCAGGTTTATGTTTCTCAATTAAGGCAAAGTTACCTTTCTCAATGTATGTGTATGCTTTCATAATGATTATAGTTTTCTTTAATTTGTTTTACGTACAAAGGTAGTGTTTTTCGAAGACAAATACAGATTTATTAGCTTGATATTTCGGATAAGATTCTTTAAATATAATAATCTTGTCTACACCATCAAAAAGATTTTGTACTTTTGTAATATTATTAATTTAGATATAAATTATGAAGAAAAGATTCTTATTTGCTGTTTTATTACTATCTTTATCGATAGCAGCAATCGCTCAAATCAGATTGGACTACAAAAGGGGTATGTTAATACCTGATAAGATTGATTTGAAAGCTGTAGCCCCAAAAGGCATAATCAAGTTGACCTTGGAAAAACCATACCCAAATGGTTTCCATACACTAATTGCAAAGAAAGACAATGCTCGTGAAGAAACAGAGTTCATACGCCTAATGAATTTCGAGGTCGAGGAACTTATTTCAAAAGTTTGGGGCAGGGGAAGCATAGTCCAGAAAAGAGCAATTATGAAAAACTACTTGCTGTCGTTAGGTTGTACACAAAACAAATACGGTTATTTGATGTTCAACGGACAGAGATGGCATGACGCAATAGTATTTGACGTTGACGATAAGCATTATATATATCCTTCTGGATTTGATAAAGTCATAACAAGTGAAGATACTAAGGATAAATATTTCGGACGACCCTCGGGCTTTGAAAATGTTCTGACGGATCTTCTGCCACAGGCTGCAGGGATAACCCATTTAGAGATGGCGTACAACGTACAAAAGAGGGGTGATTGTGGCATTATAGTACAGACTAACAGAAATTATGCAAACCAGTATTATTACAGAGAAATTTCCAAAGAAGAAATGGATGAAGTAAATTATTCCATTTCCGGTAACTATCCAAGAAAGCTGAAAGAAGATTATATTTGTTCTAAACTTATCGCATACGGAGTCAATACTGTTGGAAATCCGTCATCTAAATGGAAACTTTTCCAAATAAACAAAAATGATGGAAATCTGGATATCTATAGTGCCACACCGTTAACAACAAATCGCAGTACCAATTCTAATGTAAGCTTGAGGAGTATGCTTTTTGACTTCATTCGTTCCAAGGTATTTACCAAACAGGAGCTTGAATGGTACAATCAACATTTTACCAAAGAGCAACTGGATGCTATGACGGGATTGGGTCTTGGCATAGCAACTGGAGGCGGTAATGGCCAAAATGTATGCAGATCATGTGGCGCAACCTTTTCCAATGCTGCAGATTTGCGCTCACACGAGAATGCTTACCACGACTATTAAATTATATACCCTCGAAAATATCTATGAGGGTATGCATATAAGTTCTTTGTCAGTACCACATGAGTAACACTCCAGTACCAGTTAAGTGAAACTCCAGTACCACCTATATGAAACTCCAGTACCTGTTAGGTGGTACTGAAAACGGTACTGGAAGCGTGCGTCAAGCTTATCAATGGGCATCCCATGAAGGCAACGAGCGTAGTAATCCCATTTCCATCTATGCCCATACGATGCCGACTGATGCCGAATATAGGTCTTTGAATACTATATGTGTCCATATAACTTAAATGAATATTTCGCCCGATTTTACTTTTCTTATAAGTTCGGTTGCATCAAACTCTGCATTCCGCCATCTACACGACACGTTACGCTCATATTTGCTATCAAAATCCCCAATTATTTTTTGGATATCGTCTGGCAGTTTATTTATGCCAAATTCATACAGAGTATATGGCAATTTATTATAATAAGCTCCAGCTATGGCTCCAGTTATGGCTCCCATAGTGTCTGCATCTCCACCCAACGAGATGCACAGGCGCAGTGCATCTTCATAATCCTTGCCATCGAGGAAGGCAATGATGGATTCTGGTACGGTTCCTTGACAACTGCCATCAAATCCGTATGTAGGACGTATGTCATCGCAACTTCTGTTAAGGTCATAGCCGAATGTTTCGCTGATAAAGCGACGTATTTCATCCTTAGTGCTACCTGTCCTTGCCATAAAAATAGCAGCAGCTGTGGCTTGTGCTCCCTTGATGCCTTCGGGATGGTTGTGTGTCACTTCTGCACATTTCTTCGCTATCTTCATTGTAAGTTCAAGTGTATCGAATGCGAAACCTACCGCCGATACGCGCATGGCGGAACCGTTACCCCATGAGTTGTAGGGCTTGGGAGCGTCCGAGCGCAACCATTGTGAGAACATATTGCCGTATGCTCCCATAGGATGAGGATAACGGCGCCCCCATTTCTGCATACAAGCCACAAGTCCCTTCTTGGTATGCAACTTGTCGTTCAGAATCCAGTCTGCCACAGCAATGGTCATGATAGTGTCGTCAGTGTAATCCATCCTCTTGTCTTTAAGGTCAAGATCGGTTGATTTGTGAGGGTTAAACTCATATATGCTTCCTACAATGTCACCCAACACAGCCCCCATGAGCATAGGACAGTACAAATTGCCAGACTTTTTCTGAGTAGTAGAGCTTTTTCTTGTCACATTGGTATAGTCGATGGCTTCGTACCAACTACGAAATGTGTCAGGAGTCTCGCACCATCCCCAATGACAGAAACGGTTGTAAAGAAGAGCCTTCATTGAGATTGGCACTCCATCATCAGCGCAGAAGTCGCCAAGTCCTTCTCTTATGTAACACAGAGTTTCATTCAATAGATAATCATCATTATTAAGATGGAATCTAACCCAATATCCTTCATATTGATGACCCACATGGGCTCCGCAATCCTCTGGAATATCTTTGCCATAGTAGAAACAATGTTTCAGATAAGGAGCTGCAATTATGTTAAAGAACTCCTTAGGCAGATATATGTTACAGACGGTCGCTGCCTTCTTGAAAAGCGGGGCTATCTCTTCATCCTTAAAACCTGCGATGCCACAACCTATACGAGTAACGAGGAACTTCTTATCCTGATGTTCCTTGGCATATTCTATAAATTGGTCAACGTATGGTTTTATTGTCTTGACACCTCCTTGCATGGTTGGTATGGCATACGACTTGCCAGTTAATCCCACACCGACACCCCATTGGGCTCCAAATTTATTGTATGCTGCTTTAGCTGCACCACCAAGATGTTTACCTTCAAGGTTACTACCAAAGACGAAAATCTCATCTTTTTCGAGGAAATCTATTTTGCCCGAAGCTGTATTTGGATTGTCTGTTCTATTCTTGCTCATATTCTTACTTAGTGTTTTAGGATGTTGACAAGTATTTATGATTAAAAATCAAAGGGATATTTGCGCCATTCTTTAGAAGCTTTGGCTTCATTGAATGCCATTTCATTAAACGAATATACATAGAGAGACCTCGTTGCAGGAGAGGCTTTTTCTATATATGGAGATGTTGAACAACAACGTTCATCTTCCATCTCCATTTTCGTGAGAAAGCCAGACGCTTCCATTTTACGCATAAAATTACGTCTGTCGTATTTCCTCTCATGTATGAGCTCATAGATGCGTTGCAGTTCATCCATCTTAAATATCTTGTCCAAGAGTTTGAAGGCTATAGGAGAAATGCGAAGTTTTTCCTGTAGCTTTTCCCTTGCCATTCTTATGATTTCAGCATGGTCGAATGCGAGAGGAGGCAGATTATTCCATTCATACCACTGTGCCTTGTTAGCATCGTCACCGGCTATTATCTCAAACTTGTCCTTGCTGACAAGTGCAAAGAAAGCAACTGTGAGCACACGCTCACGAGGGTCTCTGTCAACTGTACTGAACACATGGATTTGCTCCAAATAGACATCCTCTACATTGGTTTCTTCATACAACTCCCTCTTTGCGCACTCTTCAACGGTCTCGTCCATATTCATAAAGCCACCTGGCAGGGCCCATGTGCCTTTGTATGGTTCTATACCACGTTCTATGAGAAGTATGTTGATACTTGTGCCATCAAAACCAAAGATAACACAATCTGTAGTAACAGCAGGATGTGGATATTTGTATGTGTACATAAAATGAGATTTTTAATTTGATGCTGCAAATATACTGCGTAAAAATGACGCAAGCAAAACCGTTTGCGTAAAAATGACGCAATAGGACGTTTTTTAATACTCTATAACTTTTAATCCTCATAACTGTCTTCGTTGACAACAACTATAAGTTATATACAATGGTTGAGCAAGCACCTTCTGCAAAGAGAAGTATCAAGAGGATTTAGACGACAATCATAACTATATTTTTGATTATACGCTCAGCCCCCAAAGAAAACAAATAAAGCCAATCGCAACTGAAACAATCTACCATTGTAGGGATTGTGCTAAAAGTTACGATTGGCATAGTAAAGCTTTAGACGGGCACCTTCTTGCATATCTCTTCACTACTGTCCCGTTAAAGTGAACTAATCGCTCTTTAAATTAATTGAAATACAGTCTATTAGGTGGTATTTTAGAATGAAACGGATTTGATTTCGTAACATAGCAGTCAAAATCAAATGACTGTTATGTTCCAAGACAAATACCTTTTTGCCCAGCTCACCGTTTTTTTTGAACAGAACTCAGTTTACTTTTATGCTTAAATTGTTCTTAGAATCATTCTGAAAGTTGTAAAACATGTGTAAAACATGTCCTTGGAAATTGTAAAACATATGTAAAACATCTATCATCATTTGTGGCATTTCAGTGATACATGCGCTAAAAACGAATTAAGTGGAAAGTCCTCTGTTACAAGGACTTTCCACTTAATTTATTGAGAGTCAAATATTTGCTATTATTCCTCTACTGCAGCCTGGGCCGCAGCAAGTCTGGCTATAGGTACTCTAAACGGAGAGCATGAAGCGTAGTTCATACCAACCTTTGCGCAGAACTTAACTGATGAAGGTTCGCCACCGTGCTCACCGCAGATACCAGTGCGGAGATTAGGACGAGTAGCACGACCATTCTCTACAGCCATCTTGATGAGCTGGCCAACACCTTCCTGATCGAGAACCTGGAACGGGTCAACCTTCAAAATCTTCTTCTCCATGTATGCAGGGAGGAATGAAGCGATGTCGTCACGAGAATAACCGAAGGTCATCTGTGTCAAGTCGTTGGTACCGAATGAGAAGTACTGAGCCTCCTCTGCAATCTTAGCAGCTGTAAGGGCAGCACGCGGAATCTCAATCATTGTACCTACCTCAAACTCAACCTCTACACCATACTCTGCGAATACCTCCTTAGAAGTAGCAAGGATAATAGACTTCTGCTGCTTGAGCTCTTGAACAGTACCGATGAGCGGAACCATAATCTCAGGACGTGGGTTGAAGCCTTCCTTCTTGAGCTGACAAGCTGCGCCGAGGATGGCACGTGTCTGCATAGCTGTGATTTCTGGGAATGTAATACCAAGACGGCAACCACGGTGACCGAGCATTGGGTTATTCTCAGCAAGTGAGTTGACACGCTTCTTGATTTCTGATACGCTTACGCCCATCTCGTTAGCCATAGTCTCCTGACCTGCCTTATCGTGTGGTACGAACTCGTGGAGAGGTGGGTCAAGCAAACGGATGTTTACATGGCAGCCGTCCATAGCCTTAAGGATACCGTAGAAGTCTGCTTTCTGATAGGGGAGGAGTTTGGCAAGAGCTTTTTCGCGACCCTCTACAGAGTCAGCCAAAATCATCTCACGCATAGCTACAATCTTCTGGTCGTCAAAGAACATATGCTCTGTACGTGTCAGACCGATACCCTTGGCACCGAACTGACGAGCCACCTTAGCGTCGTGTGGAGTATCGGCATTGGTACGGATTTCCATCTTTGTATACTTGTCGCAGAGGTCCATAAGCTCCTTGAAATCGCCAGAAAGTTCTGCAGCCTTTGTCTCAATCTGACCAGCGTAAACCTGACCTGTAGTACCGTTCAATGAGATGTAGTCGCCCTCCTTGTAAACAACCCCCTCAATCTCAACAGTCTTAGTCTTGTAGTCGACGTTGATTGAGCCTGCACCTGAAACGCAGCACTTACCCATACCACGAGCAACAACAGCAGCGTGAGAAGTCATACCGCCACGAGCTGTAAGGATACCCTCAGCAGCTGACATACCAGCGAGGTCCTCAGGTGAAGTTTCGATACGAACCATGATTACCTTCTTGCCATCATCGTGCCATTCCTCAGCGTCATCAGCATGGAATACAATCTGACCGCAAGCGGCACCAGGAGAAGCAGGAAGACCCTGTGTGATAACCTTAGCCTTAGAGAGAGCCAACTTGTCGAATACAGGGTGCAAGAGCTCGTCGAGCTTCTGCGGTTCGCAACGAAGGATAGCTGTCTTCTCGTCAATCAGACCCTCGTGGAGGAGATCCATAGCAATCTTAACCATAGCAGTACCTGTACGCTTGCCGTTACGTGTCTGGAGGAACCAAAGCTTGCCCTCCTGAACAGTGAACTCCATATCCTGCATATCGCGATAGTGCTTCTCGAGCTTGTCCTGAAGTGCATCAAGTTCCTTGTAAAGCTCAGGCATAGCTTCCTCCATAGAAGGATAGTTGGCAGCACGCTCTTCTTCAGAGATTCCTGCACGCTCAGCCCAGCGCTGTGAACCAATCTTTGTAATCTGCTGTGGAGTGCGGATACCAGCAACAACGTCCTCGCCCTGAGCGTTAATCAGGTACTCACCATTGAAGAGGTTCTCGCCATTGCCTGCGTCACGGCTGAAGCAAACACCCGTAGCTGATGTCTCGCCCATATTGCCGAATACCATAGCCATAACAGAAACTGCAGTTCCCCACTCGTCAGGAATACCTTCCATCTTACGATAGAGAATAGCACGCTCGTTCATCCAGCTGCGGAATACTGCGCAGATAGCACCCCAAAGCTGCTCCTTTGGATCGGTCGGGAAGTCGTTGCCTGTCTGCTCCTTGATAGCCTTCTTGAAGAGTTCAACGAGTTTCTTGAGTGACTCTACAGAGAGGTCCTTGTCAAGAACAACACCCTGCTCCTCCTTTACTTTCTCTATGATAGCCTCGAATGGGTCAATATCTTCCTTGTTCTCAGGCTTCATACCAAGAACAACGTCACCGTACATCTGTACGAAACGACGATAGCTATCATAAACGAAGTGTGGGTTGCCTGTTTTCTCTACCATACCAGCAGCAACCTCATCATTCAAACCAAGGTTGAGGATGGTGTCCATCATACCCGGCATAGAAGCGCGAGCACCTGAACGTACTGAAACCAAGAGAGGATTTTTAGGATCACCAAACTTGCAATTCATCAGTTCTTCAGTGTGAGCGACTGCAGCATTGACTTCGTCAGCAAGCAACTCAACAATCTTCTGCTGACCTACCTTATAATACTCATTGCAAGTGTCAGTTGTTATTGTAAAACCAGGAGGTACAGGAACACCAATATGGTTCATCTCAGCAAGGTTCGCGCCCTTACCACCGAGTACCTCACGCATTGAAGCATTACCTTCGGCCTGTCCATTACCGAAGGTATAAACTCTTTTTTCGTTCATAAGTTAATTAGGTTTGTTTTATATATTCTATTTTTTATGTTTTTTCTATCTGCAAAGATAATTCCAATTTCGGAATTTTCCAAATAATTTAGCATAAAATGTAATGTCTATGTTGCATTTTTATATGTTCGTTTCTGTTATCGCAAACAAATTCAATAGTTTTTGTAAATGTCATAATGTCATTGTGTAATATTCTATCAATCCGCTCATCGGGCTTTTCAATATCTTTCCGACAGTATATCCATTACTTTCTGCAGCCTTTTGTAATTGTTGGCTATAGTAATATGCAATGCTGCCTATGGCATTAATCACTGGTTTCGCTCCATAGCTTACATATTGTCTCAAATTATTCTTGATGAATTGCTCGAAATTCATTATTACAAGTTGTTCGATGTTGTCGTCATCGATATGTCGTGCAGCAAACTGCGATAGCGATGCCAGAAATCTATTGGGAGCAGGCTGCCTATATACATTATTTATTATATCAGACAATTGAAGTTGTGTTTCTTCCGTAAAACTCTTGCAAAGTTGTTTGGGCAGTAATCCCTTGAATACAGCATTGACAATTAGTTTGCCAAGAGCAGCCCCGCTGCCTTCATCACCTAGAATAAAGCCAAGTGGAGAAGTTTGTAGTGTCATTTTCTGCCCGTCGTACAGACACGAGTTGGAGCCTGTGCCAAGTATGCAAACCAAACCTTCCTCTTTTCCGCATAAGGCGTGGCATGCTGCCATGATGTCGCTTTCTACACTTATTGTTGTATTATTGTGGAAGACTTTCTTCAGCAATTGTTCGATAATGTATTTTTTATCAGCTACGCAGCCTGCACCATAGTAATATATATGGTGTACGTCATGTAGATCAATCTCTTTATGTCTAGACTTGTTGACAAATTCGTCCTCTATCGTTTGCTTGATATCTTCTTGCGACTGTACAACTGGATTGATACCTTTAGTCTGTATTATATGTGTAGTATATTTGTCGTATACGAAGCACCAGTCGGTTTTGGTGCTTCCACTGTCTACAATGAGTATCATATTTTCTATTTTATTTTAAGTATAGATAGTAAATCGCAGCCAAAGTGATGACTACTATTGACGTTAAAACAAGTTTGATAAGGCAACCGGTCACTTTTTTAAAAACCAGGAAACCAAAGACTATAGCTACTATAATGAAAACGTAATAACCAAAATTAGAAGACATAATTTACACTTTTTGTTTTTTTTGCAAAGATACAACAAAAAATCGGTTCGTCCGATTTTCTTTATAAAAAGAAAGAAGGGTATGACCTTTTTGTAGCCATACCCTCCTGAGGATATTATTCTATTAGTTCTCCATAAATTTCTTTGCGGCACGCAACTGATGGCGCATGTTGCTAAGTAGCTGCTGGCTCTCCTGAAGTACGTTCAGATATACGAGCGATACTTTCAAGTTGTTATTGTCTTTAGCTTGCTGGATGCGGTCAATGTGATGCTTTCTCACTACTGAAAGGTTGTCCTTGCATTGGTCGGCCATAGCCAATGTGTCGCGATAGTGCTCGAAACGTGTTGTTGAAATCTGAGCTTCAGTTTGCTGCATTAGATCGTTTATGCTGTTGCGAACTGCCATGAATTCGTCAGCGTAAACCTGTGGCAGTGGATTGAAGTTGTTGTCAACATGCTCCTTGATAGGATCGAGCATACGACGCAAGCAGTATAGGTATTGCTCGGATGAGTTGATGCCCAAATGGAACCATGTGTTACGTTCAATGGCAATATCTGTAGGTACGCGTTTTAGGGCGAGAAGTTCCTGGCGTCTGTACTTTTTCAGAATTTCCATTTCCTTGTCAAGATTAGAAAGCACGTGTCGTAATATCTTAGGACTCTCACTCTCCAATCCGTTGATAATCTCGTTGAACTGGGTTAAGGTGAAACGAGTCATGAAACTTTGTGTGCGAGATACATGCTTCTTGAGCAAGTCCCAAACAATCTCGGGGTCGCGGGTGCGCATCATAAGCTGGAATACCTCCTCCTTGCCTGCCTCCTGCTCCTTGCGCTTATAGTTTCTGTTGCTGCGGATAAGCAGGAAAATCACCAGTCCCATTAACAGAATCTTGGCAAAGGCACCTCCATAGAACATCAACAAGCATACAATGGCACAAGTGGCGAATGCAACACCGGCTGTAATGAACCATCCACCGATTACGCTTATCACACCAGTGACACGGAATACTGCGCTTTCGCGGCTCCAGGCACGGTCGGCCAGAGACGAACCCATTGCAACCATAAATGTCACGTAAGTCGTAGACAGAGGCAATTTATAGTTTGTTCCGATTGTGATAAGCATTGATGCCAGAACAAGATTGATGGCAGCTCTCACTACGTCGAATGCTGCCCCGTCGTTAAGTTCAGCCTCCTGCTTGTTGAAGCGTGAGTCGATCCATCTTCTTAGACCCACAGGCAGGATTTGGGTAAGGCTTGAGCTGGAATCTTGTGTAATTCTTACTACACCACGAGCTACACGTGACGAACCGAACATCTCGTCGCCTTCATCTTGACGACTCAAGTCTACTGATGTCTTGATGACGTTGCGAGCCTTCTTCGATGTTGCCATTGCAATAATCATGATGACACCAGCTGCAAGCAGGAAGAGTGGGGGAGTCTTTGCCGAACCGTTAAGCGAGTGCATCATATAGTTGGTGGCACCTACGGAGTTGGAGTTGGCGACGAAGTCCTGATAAGAGTCGAGACCAGCGAGGGGCACACCGATGAAGTTGACAAGGTCGTTGCCGGCAAAAGCCATAGCAAGGGCGAATGTACCCATAAGCACGATAAACTTGAATACATTTACCTTAAGCAGGTGAATCACCTCCATGATAATAGTCGAACCGATGAATGTATATACAATCAGAGCCGATATGTTGTTTTCAATCCACATCCTTGTGTCTTCAGCGATAAAGCGCGACTTGCCCATTCCTTTAAGAAAAATGAAGTAAGAAAGTGCGGTGAAGGCGATACCGCCAAATATTGCTATTGACCAGCGTGAGTGCTTGCGATAGTTGAATGTAAACACGATACGTGATAGCCACTGTACAACGATACCGAAGACGAATGCAATGGCAACGCTTACAAAGATAGCAACGATTACGCTCAATGCTTTATCTGTATTGAGCAGGTCACCGAATGAGAGCGAAGGATCGCCTACAATCTTGATGGCAGCTAAAATGAATGTTCCGCCTAACAGCTCAAACACAAGCGATACTGTTGTTGATGTAGGCATTCCTAATGAGTTGAAGATATCAAGAATAATTACATCCGTAACCATTACGGCAAGGAAGATTGTCATTACGTCGTAGAATGAGAAGTTGGAAGGTTGCATGATTCCGTGTCTTGCAACGTCCATCATTCCCGATGACATAACTGCACCTATGGCCACACCAGCTGATGCTACTATTAATACTGTCCGAAACTTGGCCACCTTGGCACCTATTGCACTGTTTAAAAAATTCACGGCATCGTTGCTGACTCCGACAAAAAGGTCGAATATAGCCAGACACAGCAAGAATGCCACAATAACGAGATACATTGTTTCCATATTGCTTTTTATAGTATGAATGGGTTTGTTTTGTATTTTTTTACGCTGCAAAATTATAATTGCAATATTACACGTGGTTTAAACACATATTACAATCATGTTACAAATTCTATTTGGAGTTAATGTCTGTTAATAATTTCTGCTAAAGTATTGTACTTTGGCAATAACATCGTAATTTAGTGAAGCAATAATAATAACAATGGAAAGATTTAAAGTTATCATAGTAGAAGACGTGCCTTTAGAACTTAAAGGTACTGAAGGTATTCTGCATAATGAAATGCCTGAGGCAGACGTCATAGCAACAGCCGATTCGGAAGAAGAATTTTGGAAACAGTTTCGTCAGAACAAGCCCGATTTGGTATTGCTTGACTTAGGACTTGGTGGCAGCACAACTGTAGGCGTGGAAATATGCCGTAAACTGAAAAACGAGCATCCGGAAATGAAGGTGCTTATCTTCACCGGCGAAATACTGAATGAGCGTTTGTGGGTTGATGCAATTGATGCCGGATGCAATGGTATAATACTCAAGAGCGGCGAAATGCTCACCCGTAGCGACATAGTACGAGTATTGGAAGGAAAGAAATATGTATTCAACCAGCCTATTTTAGAAAAGGTGGTTGAACGCTTCTGCGAGTCGGTACGTAATGTTATGCAGCACAATGATGCCATGATACGTTATGAGATTGACGAGTATGACGAGCGCTTTTTGCGACATCTTGCCCTTGGCTATACTAAAGAACAAATCTCCAATCTGCGAACAATGCCTTTTGGAGTTAAGAGTCTGGAGAAACGCCAGAACGAACTTGTACAGAAGTTGTTCCCTAATGGCAATCAAGGAATGGGCATAAATGCCACCCGGCTTGTGGTAAAGGCATTTGAGCTTCAAATACTTGATGTGCAGAATCTTTATGCCGATGAGTAGAAGGCTGATGACTATAATATCGGCTTACACATGCTTGGTACTTTTCGTTTTGCAGATAGCGGTGGTGATGGGTTCATGGGTGGCATCAGTGCTTTATCCTGAACTTGCAATACGTTCGATGTTTGTAGGCGAAAGCGTAAGATGGTTTTGGAGCACTTTGGCCGACAATATGTCGTCCACAATATTGGTATGGCTTCTATTGTCGGGTGCGATGACTGAACTGTTTGTGGGTGGCGGATTGTCCAAAGCTATTGTTTCCTATAAGCAAACAACAGATTATGAACGGATGGCTCTGATGGTTGTGGCTTGGGAATTAGTGGCTATGTTTATAGTGCTTTTCTTGCTTGCTTTTGTTCCGCATGCCGTATTGCTTAGCGCACTTGGTACGATTACGCCTAATTCTTATTTGGACAGTTTCGTTATAATGCTCATACTAGGAGTGTGCATAATGTCGTTGACTTACGGTATGGTTACAGGTCGGTACGCATCGTTTGTAGATGCTTATGGTGCTGCCGCATCAGGTGTAGCTACGACAGCACCATTGGTTATTGTGTATTTATTGGCTGCAGAATTGTACTGCTCGGTTGTTTGGGTATTTACTTAATATCGAGTTTGTCAAAGATAAGTCCTTTTTGCAACACTTTGGCAAACTCGTTCTCGAAGTTTGGGGTAAATACCGAGTTGCCGATATTCTCGACTATCTCGTTGACTGACCAATAACGTCCGCCATCAAGTTCTTCTGTGCTTGGATGTATCGGTTCATCGTAAATGGTGCAAAACACATTGACAAGTTCTTTCTCAACAAGGCTTTCAAATACGTACGATTTTATGAATACGGGGGTGAATTGTTTTATGCCCAGTTCTTCAGATACCTCACGTCGTAAAGCCTCATCAATAGTCTCGCCATAGTCAACGTGTCCACCGCATGCTGTGTCCCATTTGCCTGGCTGTATGTCTTTCCATTCAGGACGCTTTTGCAGATAAAGTCCTTTAGAACGGTTGAAGACATGCAGATGAACAACTGGGTGAAGTAGTTTTGAACCATTGTGTGCTTCGCCCCTTGAAATTCGGCCTATAACATTTCCGCTTTCGTCTACGTGTGGGAAACATTCATTGCTATTGTCCTTTTTCATATTTACTTAACCTTCTTTCGCTCTTATGTTTTTCAACTTTCTTATTGCTTTTAAGCTAATTACAAACTGAGAATGTAGATCTTGCTTCCGACGAAAGTTTTGTGAATAGAGTCGTTGCAAGGCTTAGTTTTGAATATTCCGAAAATAGAGCTGCCGCTTCCACTCATCTGAGCATATGCCGCTCCTGCTTCATATAGTTTGTTTTTTATGGTCTGTAATTCGGGATATTGGGCAAATACGCTATCTTCGAAATCGTTGGTCAGCAATCCCTTCCATTCTTCTATTGGCATAGCTACAATTTCACGGCACGACACCTTGGGCATATGTGGAGTAATTCCTGCAAAGGCCTCCTTGGTAGATACGGACACTTGTGGCTTTACTATCACAAGTGTGTAGCCGCTTAATGCGTTGTCAGTGATTTCTACAGGCGACAGAATCTCGCCAATACCCTCGGCATAGGCAGGTTCGGCATTGATGAAGAAAGGACAGTCAGCACCCAAGCGTGCAGCATACTTCTCCAGTTCGGCATTACCTGCGTTGATGCGAAAACGCTGGTCGAGCAACTTCAGCATAAAAGCAGCATCGCTCGAACCTCCTCCGAGTCCGGCCTGGCTCGGTATTCGTTTGTACAGGTGTGTATGAATACGCGGTATTTCATAGTCGGCTGCCAGCATATTGTAGGCTTTCACTACAAGATTGTCAGCCTCGTTGCAGCATATTCCGTCGCCACTTACCTTAAGGTCGCAATTTGTATCTGATGGGAACAGCTCGCTCATTGTCTTTATCTCCAATGCATCACAAAGCTGTACTGGCAGGAAAACAGTCTGCAGATTGTGGTAACCATCGTTTCGTTTCTCGACAATATTTAGTCCGAGATTTATTTTTGCACAAGGAAAATCAATCATATTATATAAGGTGTATTTAGGGATAAATGCAAGAGGGGATGTGCTCACACATTCATTGCATGAAGCATATCCCCTCAGGTTTTTGGTAAATATATTATTTTTCTTTCTTTATCTTGTCAACGTAAGCATCGATTACAGCCACAGCTGTGATGTTGACAATGTCGCGTACCGAACTTTCGAAGTCGGTGAAGTGGATAGGCTTGTTGAGACCCATCTGAATCGGACCGATGATTTCGGCGTCAGGATCCAATGCCTGCAACAATTTGTAGCTACCCTGAGCACTGCTCATATTGGGGAATACAAGAGTGTTTACATCCAGTCCCTTCAGGCGTGTGAACGGATACTTGCCGTCACGAAGCTGCTTGTTGAGAGCGAAATTAACCTGCATCTCACCATCGATGACCATATCGGGATAACGTGATTGCAATGTTTCTACAGCGTTATGAACCTTCACGGGGCTGCCAATTTCGTCTGTACCAAAGTTAGAGTAGCTAATCATAGCAATGTGTGGCTCCTCGTTGAAGAACTGAACTGTATTGGCCGAAAGACGTGCAATGTCGATAAGTATGTTCTCGTCCGGATGGCGGTTGATGAGTGTATCCGAGAGGAAGAACACGCCCTTCTTGGTGTTGAGGATATGCATTGTGGCGAATGTATTGAATTCGGGACGTATACCGATAACCTCCTTTGCCACCTTGATTGTGTTTGAGTATTTGGTATACAAGCCGGTAATGAATGCGTCTGCGTCGCCAGTTTCAACCATCATCATACCGAAGTAGTTGCGCTCGTACATCTTGTCATAAGCCTCCTCGAATGTGTAACCTTGACGAGCACGCTTCTTTGCCAGATGTTTGGCATATGTAGCACGTCTGCCCTGTTCCTGATCGGCACGCATATCAATCAACTCAATACCATCAAGATTAAGCTTCAAACGCTCTGCAACACGGCGCAAGCGGTCGGGGTTGCCCAATAGAATAGGGTAGCAGAAGCCTTCGGTCTTGGCCTGTACTGCAGCTTTCATCATTGAAGGATGGGCACCCTCGGCAAATACTACACGCTGTGGGTGCATGCGTGCTGTATCATGCAGATTGCGTGTGAGCTTGGTTTCCTGACCGAGCAGCTCCATAAGGTTCTTCTTGTACGAATCCCAGTCGGTTATGGTCTTTCTTGCAACTCCACTTTCGATAGCTGCCTTTGCCACAGCAGCACTAACCTCTGTGATAAGACGCGGGTCGACAGGTTTCGGAATGAAATACTTAGGTCCGAAGCTAAGGTCGTTGACATGGTAAACCTCATTTACGATATCGGGAACAGGCTGCTTAGCCAAGTCGGCAATAGCATGTACGGCAGCCATCTTCATCTCCTCGTTGATAGCCTTGGCATGAACGTCAAGAGCACCGCGGAAGATGTATGGGAAACCGATAACGTTGTTAATCTGGTTGGGATAGTCGCTACGACCTGTTGACATGAGCACGTCAGGACGGCTTGCCATAGCGTCCTCATAGCTGATTTCTGGTACGGGGTTGGCAAGAGCAAACACGATAGGCGAATCAGACATTGAGCGTATCATATCCTGCGAAAGCACGTTGCCCTTTGACAGACCTACGAATACATCGGCACCTTTGATAGCCTCCTCAAGAGTGTGGATGTCAGTTCGGTGAGTGGCGAACATCTGCTTCTGTGTGGTAAGGTTGGGACGGTCGGCTGTGATAACGCCTTTAGAGTCGAGCATTACGATATTCTCAATCTTCGCGCCCAAAGCCACATAAAGCTTTGTACAGCTTATGGCGGCAGCACCTGCACCATTCACAACGATGTGCACATTTGCAATGTCCTTGCCAGCAACTTCAAGAGCATTCTTCAATCCTGCAGCCGATATGATGGCAGTACCATGCTGGTCGTCGTGCATAACCGGAATGTCGAGAGTCTTCTTCAGACGTTCTTCAATATAGAAGCATTCTGGTGCCTTGATGTCCTCAAGGTTGATACCACCAAAAGTAGGAGCGATCTTCTCTACAGCCTCACAGAACTTCTCTGGGTCTTTCTCGTCGACCTCTATGTCAAACACATCGATGCCTCCGTAAATCTTAAACAGAAGTCCCTTGCCTTCCATTACTGGCTTGCCACTCATGGCACCAATGTCGCCAAGGCCAAGTACTGCAGTACCATTTGATATCACAGCAACAAGGTTGCCTTTATCGGTGTACTTGTACACATCGTCAGGATTGCTCTGGATTTCCAAGCATGGGAAAGCCACTCCAGGAGAATATGCAAGACTAAGGTCGGTTTGGGTGTGGTAAGGTTTTGTCGGCTTGACTTCAATCTTGCCAGGACGACCGCTTTGGTGATATTCCAAAGCGTTTTCTTTTGTAATTTTTACCATTTTTATTCTGTTTTTATTGTTTTATGTGCATTTTTTACAAATTACTAATATTAACTTATAATACGATACAAAAGTAACTAAAAACAAGAAAATATACAACTTTATTGGTGTTTTTATTTAGAAAACTTTGAACCAATCGAAAGTTTTTGTAACTTTGCATCGCTTTAAATATACACATAAAAATATACTGATAAAACATACAGATGCATAAAGACAATTTACAGACCAACTACCGTATGGAGCTGCCTGCCAAAATAATGCATGTTGCTATGCGTGAGTTCAGACGTTGCGGGGTCAAGGCTGTCAAAATGGATGATATAGCGAGCCGCCTGAGCATATCGAAGCGTACTTTATATGAAATATTTTCCAATAAGGAAGAATTGCTTTTGGAATGTGTCCGTATGCAAGAGGAGGCATTTGAAAAGCATATGATAGAATTCAGCAATGACAATAGCCACAGTTCAATTGACATTATCCTCGAGTTCTACAGATTTCAGATGCAAAATGTCAGTGACGTGTCTCCGGTTTTCTATCAAGAACTATCAAAGTATGGACATGTGATGGAGTATCTCAACCAGAAACGCATTAAGCGTAATGCCAATGCCAATGAGTTTTTTGCGCGTGCTGTGAGTGAGGGTCATTTCCGTAAGGATGTCGATTTTGACATCGTGTCGCAGATAGGTGCAGCTTCAATGGAGTATGCTATGAAGACTGAAATGTATGAAAAATATGGAATGAAAGATTTATTGCACAACATTTTGTTCCTATTCCTGCGTGGCTTATGCACAGCTGAAGGTATTGCTCTGCTTGACTCGTCTATAGTCGAGTAGGGGCTATCTGGGTTTAGTATGTCACATAAGGTTCTATTCTTTTGAGATCTTCTTGTGAGAATTCTTTCATTAGATGCAGTTCGTTTATGGATTTAATCATACCATGCAACCGACGGTAGTTGACGATAGCACTTGCTTGATAATAATTAATGTATGGATGATGCTTGATCTGTGCGAGAGAACTCTTGTTAATGTTTATTTTCTTGATATTGTCGCTGTCGATATTTATGTAGGCTATAGCCTTGGCAGGAAAATCATCAATTTCTAACAGTTGTTCTTTCGAAACGTATCCACCGAGACGTGTGCGGTAGTCTACTATGCGTCGGGCGTAGTAGCTGCCTATTCCAGGAATCTTCTTCAGTTCGGTTGTGTCTGAGCTGTTTATCTTCAATGTCTCGCCATCCTTTATCTTGGGTGTGTACCCTTTCTCCTTAAAGTTGTATTCAATAGAGTGATTATGGTATTGGGCTCTTTGGCTGTATGTACGCTGCCTGCCATTTCTGACTTCGGTCAATGACGAGGCTGGAAGATAGTCACTTGAGATGTGTATGTATGGAGCCAAACGCTTGTAGTCCTTGGCTGTCAGACCATAGACGTAGGCAAAGTCTTCCTTGCATTGGTATACGCCACCACGAGCGCGGAATTTGTAAATGTTGCGAACCTGCCATGGTTGTAGTCCAAGACGCAGCAGTTGTGTGCTGTCGGCTGTATTGGGATCGAAGCAGAACGTTTCTACTTTGCGTGTAGGCACGGCATATGCGTCGGCAGTTTCTTCCTTATGTTGTGATGGGTTCTTATGTAGAGTGGTGTCAGCAGAATTGTTGACAATATCATTGCTGTATTCCGTATCAGCGAAATAGCCTGTAAGAACGGCAAAGATAACAAACAGGCTCAAAAGGAACAGCAAGCCTCTTCTGTCAGATTTATGCATAATATATAGTTTAAGGTATTACTAGTTTTGGCACAAAGATAGTAAATGTAATGGTTCGTTGCAAGATTATCATCAAAAAGAATAAAGATTTATAATAAAATAAAGCCTAATGTTTTGCTGTTTTGAGCTAAAGCATTACCTTTGTGTGCAAATTATTAACATCCGTCTTCATTAGAGGCAATAAGCATGATTACAAACAATAGTGTAAAAATATTAAGTTTCATCTTAGGTTTCTTCCTTGTTTTAGGATGCAACTCACGTAATAACAAAACATCAGAAGCAGCAGAAGATCTTGTAGCAAAGAAGAATCTTCAAGGTATATGGCTTGATGACGAGGACGAGGATGTCGTCTTTCGCATAAAGGGTGATACCGTCTATTTTCCAGACTCTACAAGTATGCCAGCTTATTTCCGTATCGAGAAGGACTCGTTTATAATTGTAGGCGGCAACACTATTAGCTATCATATTGTGAAGCAGACGCCCCACCTGTTTATATTTGTCAACCAGAATGGCGAGAAGGTAAAGCTGTGCAAGACAAGTGACAAATCTTATTTGGACATGTTTGCTGCCAAGACGGTGTTGACAATCAATCAAAATAAGGTTGTTAAGCGCGATACTGTTTTCTTTAATAATAATGACAAGTATCATTGCTACGTTCAGGTAAACCCTACTACTTATAAGGTAGCCAAGAGCTCGTGCAATGAGGATGGTGTAGAGGTGGACAATGTATATTACGACAATATTGTCAATCTTAATGTCTACAAAGGAGCCAATAAGCTTTATTCAAACGATATGCGTAAGGAATGCTTCAAAAATGAAGTGCCAAGCCAGTTCCTGCGTCAGGCTGTATTCAGCGATATGACATTCGACAAGGCGGATAGTGAGGGAATACATTTCTTTGCTGTTCTTGCTATTCCTGAAACCTCCATAAGCTATTATGTAGAAACTGTTGTCACTTACGACGGTAAGGTTTTCTTCAGAATAAAGAAGTAAATATAAGAATGAAAGAATGATGGCAAAGTAATATAATAATACTTGACCAAGTAATATATATTACTTTGCCATTTAATATATATTACTTTGCCATTTGATATATATTACTTTTTTTACCTTGTTTTGATATTCTTATAGCCCACAAGCTGGTCAGCCCTTTGTCCGAACTGTCGGTAATATACGAGTATCTGGTATTCATTTTCTGTCTGATGGAAATTACCTTCATCTGTCAATGGCAATACCGTAGAACCGTCAAGGGTAGTTGTAATATATCGGTATGAATAGTAGCCTTGCTTCAACAGCGCATACGCTTCATATCGTTTTGCATCGTCATTGTATTCCATCTTAATGCCGTGCTTGCCCATAATGCTTGTCCATACTCCATTAATGTAAACCGGACCAGGCTGCTTTTGGATGCTTAATGCAAACTTCACATTGACATAGTCAGAAGCAATGTCGTTCTCTACGTTGTCGCTATTGCGAATGTAGAAATGTCCGTTGGCATCTTCGTCGTATATATAATTACGTCGTGGCTCATCGGTCCATAGGTCGGCACAATAATTGGTGCCATCCCAATACATTGACTCCACACCCATAGAAGGACGCTCAACGTCAAGAATCTCAAACTTGCGGTATTCGTTGCCACCATCGAAAATCAGTTCGCGGTTGTGGCTGAATATCATCTTATTTGAGAGCACAGTCTGAGGCTTGGTGTTGTAACGGGCTGTGCTCCATACACCGTTTTGCATTATTATTGTCGTTAGCTCTTTTTCGGGATTGGATATTCTTAATCCTGAAAAGTCCACGCTGCCTGACACTTGTTGGTGGGTTGCATTTGCGTCAATATCGGTATTTGACGATACGCTTGCTTCAATTTTTACAAATGGATCTACCACCATAAAATGAGCATATAGAATGGTGTCCTTATCGTTGTCGTCATAAACAGCGAGCCTATAGTTGCCGCTCATATTCAGCCGGCATCGTTCGTTGGGTATTGACAGTTCGTAATGGGTGTATATGCTATTGGTATTGACCGACTTTGTGTAGCTGTCAATAACGTCGCCATCGGCAAATCCGTCGCAGAAGTCAGTGTCGAAAATGCCTTCTGATGCTGACCAGTCGGCTTCGCAATGCTGTAATTTATAGACATATCTGTGATAGTCGTGTGTAAGGTCGTCAAAATGGATATTTATCGGAGTGCCGTCCTTTATGTTGATTATAGGCATAGAAAGCCACCTATTGCCGGCAACGACCTGCAACGAGGCAATGTTTTTGGATAACACAACATCCCTTTGGGCAGTGGCTGTCGTGCTGAAGCACACGACCAGCCCTGCCATTAATAGTCTTATGGGTATGCTTGACAACATATCTGTCAAAATAAATATAGATTATAAATCAACTGAAACTTTGAAATTCAACTGACGACCAGTCAGATAATTGGGTACCGCATATTGTTGTGCGGTGACGTCGGTGACCCAGTAGTAGGAGTTGACATTGCTTATGCCCAACAGATTGAGACACTCTATGCCCAGCCATACATTGCGCAGCGGATTAAGCTTGCTGTTATGACAGGTGTTGTCAATAAGCCGGTAGCTGAGTCCCATATCCACACGCTTGTAGGCAGGAGCACGAAACGAGTTGGTCTCCAGTTCCTGATGTGGAGCCGAGAAAGGCAGGCCGTCGGCATAAGCCAGTTTTAATGACATCTTCCAACGTTGTGTTCCGGGGAAATAGTCGGTAAAGAACAGGCTTACGGCAAACCGCTGGTCAGTGGGAAGCGGTATCGATTTGTTGTTGAGTTTCATACTTGTGTCCATCAACGAGAACGACAGCCACGAGTCGGCTCCGGGCACGAATTCTCCATAGAGTTTCATGTCAAGTCCGGCAGCGTGTCCGGAACATTCATTGCCTCCATAGTATACTACCTTGACGTTGTTGACACTATAAGGGATAAGATTGCCGAGAATCTTGTAGTAAGCCTCTGCCGAAAAACGAAATTGTCGGTTGTTTATCTTGAAACGATAGTCGTAACCGGCAATAAGATGGATGGAGCGTTGGCTCTTAGCCTTGCGGTTGAGTGTGGCATATGTCACACCATTGACGGTAGATGTGTCGCGTATCTCTTTAAAGAAAGGCGACTGATAGTAAAGTCCTGTAGCAAGTCGCATGGTTACATTCTCGTTGAAAGCCGGAATTATGCCGAGTGAGACGCGCGGACTTAATATCGTCTCCTTATTGTAGCTCCAATGGGCAATGCGTACACCGTAATTGAGAGTGTAAAGAGTCTTCTTGCCTGCGCTGGCAAAGCGATAAGTGTCCTGGATGTAGGCCTCCATGCGTCGTGCACTAAGCGAATTTTTGGCACGCATACTGTAAATCATCTTGAGGTCGCTGCCTGTGTGCGGAATATTGTAATTGCTTGAGTCGCGCATCTCATACTCGGCCGAATTCTCGGTGATGTGTTCGTTCTTTATGGTGAAAGCGGCTTCAATGTCGTGCTTTTTCGCCTTAGTGTTGAACATCATCTTCAGGCTTTCAACATGAGCATCGAGATAGTTGCGAGCGTGCTGGAAGAATGTGCCGACACCGAGATTTTCACTTGTCTCGGTTTGTGTAAGCCAGTATTGTCCCTGAATGTCGTAACGTTCCTGTTCGTGGGTCTTGAATGCCGAAGCCATCAGCGACACTTTTGTTGCGTTGCAAATCTTGTATGTCAATCCAGCCGAGCCGAAATAAGTACGGAAGACATCTTTCTCCTGTCCGTCAAAAAATACGCGAAAAGACTTTACGTCTTCGCTCGTTCCGAATCTGGTTTCGCGGTCTTCGGGATAGAAGTTATAGTTGTTGTTTGAGATATTGCCCAATATGTTTATCTCCCAACGCTTGTTGGGCTTGAGTGTAAGAAAAGTCTGGTAGTCGACGAAGGTGGGGCGGTATTCGCCCTTAGTGTCCAATGAACCAAGCAGATTGCGTGTTGTCTTGTATCTCACGCTGTTGCTCCATGCAAATTTCTTATTGCCGTAGTCTACATAAATACCGTCGCCCAGCAGACTTGCATAGGCTGACGCTTCTAATCTTGAAGGTTGGCGGTATGTTATATTAAGGGCCGATGACATTTTGTCGCCATATCGTACCTCGTATCCTCCTGTAGAAAACTCTATCTTTTCAACCATCTCGGGATTGATGATAGAGATGCCTTCCTGCTGTCCGCTTCTAACCAGGAACGGACGGTATATTTCCACATTATTTATATATACGCTATTCTCGTCGAACGAACCGCCTCGTACGTTATACTTCGAAGACAATTCGTTATGAGTAGACACGCCAGCCTGACCCTGCAACATTTCCTCAACAGCATTGCCGCTAACTGACGGCATGTTCTTGATATCGTCTTTCTTAAGCTGCTGCATCTGTCCGGTCTGGATTTTTGTACCAGTCACGGTCACTCCTTCTATCTCTCCTACATTGCTGTAAAGAACGGTCTGCAGCGTCTGCTTACCGCGTGGTTTTCTGAGTATTCTCGTCTTGGTGCGATAGCCAATCATTGAGAAGCGTATCTCTACCGAGTCGGCTGAGTGAAGTTGCAGGGTATATTCGCCCTTCAATGATGTCATTGTCATTTTGCCTTGTTTGGCACATGATACTGTGGCAAATTCTATAGGATTATTGCTCTCGTCGATGACGCGTCCGTGTAGGGTGAATGATTGCGCCTGCATAATGGCAGGTGCAAAAAAAACAAGGACGTTTATTAGTATGAATAGAATTTTCTTATTTTTCATACTTAATAAACGTCCTTGTAAAACTATTATTGCCTTAATGCCTTATTAAAAATGCAGTCGTTTAGATAGAGTCGCGCATTTGCATGAGGCATTGTTTCTGTTTGTCTGTCAAGTTGGTAGGCAGTTTCACGTTGTAAGTTATGATGAGGTCGCCCATTGTGCCGTCTCCTCGGTCGTAGCCTTTGCCACGCAAACGTACCTTTGTGCCGTTCTGTGTCTCGGGTTTAACCTTAAGCTTGATTTTCGAACCGTTGCCCAGTTGGATTATCACCTCGCCGCCAAGCAGCGCAGTATAGAGGTCGATGTTGACGTTGGCGGTCATCTCACCGCTGTTCTGCCGCATTGTGCTGCGTGAGCGTGAAGTACGGCTTCTGCCTGCTTTTGACCCGAATAGGTCTTGAAAGAAACTTGAGAAACCACTTCCCTCAGTTCCGAATCCCGAGAAGTCGAATCCTTCGAATGGGGAACCTCCACCAGTTCCTGTGTTAGAACTCCAATAGTAGCTGCCGTTGTCATTGCCTGCTGCACCGCCATTTTGTGCAAAAGCGTCAGCCTCTCGCCATTTCTCGCCATACTGATCGTATTTCTTACGCTTTTCAGGGTCGGATATTACGTCGTAGGCTTCATTCAGAGCCTGGAACTTTGCCTTTGCCTTAGGGTCGTTTGGATGCAAGTCTGGATGGAACAATTTGGCACGCTTGCGATAGGCTTCGCGTACTTGATCTTGAGGTATGTTGCGGTCAACTCCAAGAATCTTATAGTAGTCAATAAATGCCATAATGAATATCTCCTTTCTTTATTATTCACCGATGCAAATTTTATGCCACGACTACAAGCACATGCTACTATTTGAACAGACTGCGGAATGCGGTAGGTATAGGTGTGGTAAAGTCCATACGTTCGCCCGTTACGGGGTGGGTGAAACACAGCATATACGCATGTAGGCAAAGACGATGCAACGGGTCGTCACCATTGCCATATTTTATGTCACCACAGACAGGATGTCCCATGTCGGCAGAATGTACACGTATCTGATTCTTTCTGCCAGTTTCAAGTTTGTATTCTACCAGAGTGTGCTCAGTAGTGCGGTTGAGTACGTGGTAGTGTGTCACCGCATATTTGCCTCCATTGTCAACGGGTGATGAATATGTGATGTAGGCTTTGCTGTCCTTAAGCCAATTGGCTATAGTGCCGTTATCGTCCTTCATCTCGCCACTTGTCACAGCTACATAGCGGCGGTCGTACACTATCTGGTGCCAGTTGTGCTCAAGTATCTGTTCGGTGTCAATGTCTTTGGCGTAAATCATAAGGCCAGAAGTATCGCGGTCAAGACGGTGTACCACATGTGCGCGACATTTCTGGTGCGACTTGGCAAAGTAATCGTCGAGTACCGACTTTACATTTAACGAAGAGTGGCCTGCCGCCATAGAGAGGATGCCTATGTTCTTTTCTATTACTACAATCCAACGGTCTTCATATACAATCTTGACAAACTTGTTCTTGAAATCGCTCTTGCGTTTATGGCGGCTAACGCTTATTGTGTCGCCGGCCTTCAATGGGGTGTCAAACTGTGTGACTACCTTGCCGTTGATTCTGATTCCATGTCCCTGCAGTATGGCCTTGGTCTTGGAGCGGCTTTCGCCTATAGTATTGAGAAGGTATTCAAGCAGAGGGGCTGGTTGGCTACCATTGAAAGTGTACAAAGTACTGTCAGAGTTGCTTCTCTGTATACCAGAACTATTTCGTGTGTTGTTTTTATTTGATGCCATAAAATAATTTGAATTATATGTTGCAAAGGTACATATTTTTGTTCGCAACTTAACAATATGAGTAAAACTTCATTTGCGAAAATCTGTTAATTAAAGTCTGTATTCTATGCTTAGAGCCCGTACAATATATATATATACAATTTGCCGGTACGAAAAAAAATGAGTAACTTTGCATGCAAATACTTGGTTATTTATTAAAATTCAATTAATTACAAATAATAGTCAATGATAACAGTTAGCAATCTCGCGATACAGTTCGGTAAGAGAGTATTATACAAGGATGTTAATCTGAAATTTACAGCAGGTAATATTTATGGTGTTATTGGTGCCAATGGCGCCGGCAAATCTACACTTCTGCGCGCAATTAGCGGCGATCTGGAGCCTAATAAGGGTTCGGTAGAACTTGGCCCAGGCGAGCGTCTCTCAGTGCTTGAACAGGACCACTTCAAATTTGACGAATATCGTGTTCTCGATACTGTTCTTATGGGTCATGAGCCACTTTGGAATAACATGAAGGAGCGTGAGGCGCTTTACTCAAAGTTGGAAATGACCGAAGAGGACGGCAACCGTGCTGCTGATCTTGAACTCAAGTTTGCCGAAATGGATGGCTGGGAGGCAGAGAGCAATGCTGCCCAGATGCTTGCCAATCTTGGCATACCTGAGGCATTGCACGAGAAGCAGATGAGCGAACTTTCTAATAATGAGAAGGTACGTGTCATGCTTGCAAAGGCTCTCTTTGGCAATCCAGACAACCTCTTGCTCGACGAGCCTACCAACGACCTTGACCTCGACACCGTACAGTGGCTTGAGGAATATCTTAGCAATGTGGAGCAGACTGTGCTTGTGGTTAGTCACGACCGTCACTTCCTTGACGCTGTAAGTACACAGACTGTAGATATCGACTTTGGTAAGGTTACGGTATTTGCCGGAAACTATTCTTTCTGGTATGAGAGCTCACAGTTGGCTTTGCGTCAGCAGCAGAACCAGCGCCAGAAGGCTGAAGAGAAGCGTAAGGAGCTTGAGGAGTTTATTCGTCGTTTCTCTGCCAATGTGGCAAAGAGTAAGCAGACCACTTCGCGTAAGAAAATGCTTGAGAAGCTTAACGTTGAGGAAATCCGTCCGTCAAGCCGTAAATATCCAGGCATCATCTTCCAGATGGAGCGCGAGCCGGGCAATCAGATTCTTGAGGTAGAAGGACTTAAGGCTGTTGACGAGGATGGAACTGTATTGTTCGACAATGTTAACTTCAACATCGAGAAGGGAGAGAAGGTAGTGTTCCTTAGCCATAACCCTAAGGCTATGACAGCTCTCTTTGAGATAATAAACGGCAATCGTGAAGCTGCTGCCGGTACATTCAAGTGGGGCGTGACAATAACAACTGCCTACCTGCCACTTGACAATACCGAATTCTTCAAGAGCGACAAGAACCTCGTAGACTGGCTCTCACAGTACGGTCCGGGCAATGAGGTCGTGATGAAGGGATTCCTTGGACGTATGCTCTTCTCTGGCGAAGATGTGCTCAAGAAGGTGAACGTACTCTCGGGAGGCGAGCGTATGAGATGTATGATAGCACGCATGCAGCTGAAGAATGCCAACTGTCTGATTCTGGACACTCCTACCAACCACTTGGACTTGGAGAGTATCCAGGCTTTCAACAACAACCTCGTAGGATTCAAGGGAAACATTCTTTTCTCAAGCCACGACCACGAGTTTATCCAGACTGTTGCTAACCGCATAATCGAGCTTACACCGAATGGTACAATCGATAAGCTTATGGATTATGACGACTATATATACAGCGAAGACATCAAGGCCCTGAAGGCACAGATGTATAATAAATAATGTATAAGTAATATAGTGTGTCGCAGACATGCTGATATGTGAAATATAATACGAGTAGGCAACTTTATGCAGACGTATAATTAATGTGACAGTCTGTATCTTTGTCTACTCGTATGTTTTTCTGTGCATATGTTTCAATTTGGCAAGGATTTTGTAGTGTACTTTAGAAAACGTATTTTACTAAGAACAAAAGCGAAATGAAAAATAACGATAAAACAGAAGAGAAAGACATTGAAGTTAAGGACGGAAATGTAGAAGCTACAGCAACTGAAGGTGCCAATGAGGCAGAAACAACTGACCGTAACGAGGAAATGACAGAAGAAAACAGTGACGTGAATGCCAAACTTGAGGCAGCCGAAAAAGAGATTGAGCAATTGCGCGACCGCTATTTGCGTACAGCAGCCGAGTTTGACAATTACAAGAAGCGTACACTTAAGGAGAAAGCAGAATTGCTGCTTAACGGAAGCGAGAAGACTGTTTGCGCTGTTCTTCCAGTATTGGACGATTTCGAGCGTGCACTTGCTACCGATACCGGCGATGCTCAGGCTGTTAGGGATGGCATGCAGCTTATATTCAACAAGTTCAAGAAGGTTCTTGAGTCAATCGGTGTAAAGAAAATTGAAACCGAAGGGCAGGACTTTAACGTCGACTATCATGAGGCTGTTGCTATGGTTCCGGGTATGGGCGACGACAATAAAGGCAAGGTTATAGATTGTCTGCAGACAGGATATAAGCTTAATGACAAAGTGATACGTCACGCCAAGGTGGCTGTCGGACAGTAAGTAGTAAACAATCTTCAATATTAATGCAATGGCAAAAAGAGACTATTACGAAGTACTTGGCGTTAGCAAGACTGCCACAGATGACGAGATAAAGAAGGCTTACCGCAAAATAGCCATAAAGTATCATCCAGACAAGAATCCAGGCGACAAGGAGGCTGAGGAGAAATTCAAGGAGGCTGCCGAGGCTTATGATGTGCTGCATGATGCTAACAAGCGCCAGCAGTATGACCAGTTCGGCTTTGACGCTCCCGGTGGTGGTAGCGGCTTTGGAGGTTTCGGCGGAGGCGGCAGCTTCTCAATGGACGACATCTTCTCTATGTTTGGCGATGTATTTGGCGGACATGGGGGTGGCTTTGGAGGATTTGAAGGCTTCGGTGGAGGCGGACAAAGACAAAAGCCACAATATCGTGGAGCCGATTTGCGCATAAAGGTTAATCTGACACTTCAGGAAATAGCAACTGGTGTCACCAAGAAATTCAAGGTTAAGAAATATGTGCAATGTCAGCATTGTCATGGTACTGGAGCTGAAGGCGGAAGCGGCAGCGAGACCTGTCCCACATGCCATGGTAGCGGAGTAGTGACACGTACTGTCAGAACAATGCTCGGTATGATGCAGACCCAGTCGGAATGTCCTACATGTAATGGTGAAGGCACTATTATAAAGAACAAATGTAAGGAATGTGGCGGTAGTGGCATCGTAAAAGGCGAGGAAGTTGTTGAGATAAAGATTCCTGCCGGCGTAGCTGAGGGTATGGTGGTCAATGTTCCTGGTAAGGGAAATGCTGGTCAGCACAATGGTGTGAATGGCAACATACAGGTTTATATCACGGAAGAGCCTAACGACACTTTCGTTCGTGACGGAAACGATGTGATTTACAATCTCCTTCTTGACTTCCCGACTGCTGTTCTTGGTGGAACAGTAGAAGTACCGACTATTGACGGAGGTAAGGTGAAGATAAAGATTGAAGCCGGAACACAGCCCGGCAAGACGTTACGCTTACGTGGCAAGGGCTTACCATCTGTACAGGGCTATGGTAATGGTACTGGCGACTTGGTTGTCAACATCAGCGTGTACATTCCTAAGGAACTCTCGTCAAGCGAGAAGAAGGCTATTGAATCCTTCCGCGATAGCGACAACTTCAAGGGTGACAAAGAGACAAAGAAGTCTATTTTTGACCGTTTCAAGAATTACTTTAACTAAATCATCATAAAAACGGATGTGCCAAATGCGATTGGGCTATGCTCCAGTTGACTTATGGTGCATCCTTTTTTGTATCTATAAATAAAGAAACACAATGGATTACAAGCAAACGGTTGAATATCTCTTCAACTCAACTCCTGTATTTGAGAAGGTGGGAGCTTCGGCTTACAAGGAAGGATTGTTCAATACTTTGGCTTTGGATGAGCATTTCGGACATCCTCATAGAAATTTCAAGTCAATACATATTGCCGGAACCAACGGCAAGGGTTCGTGCTCGCATACGCTTGCTGCCATTCTGCAGTTGGCTGGGTATAGGGTGGGACTCTACACATCGCCACATCTTGTGGATTTTCGTGAGCGCATACGTGTCAATGGGCTATGTATAGACGAGCAATACGTAATAGATTTCGTAGAGAATGAGCGTGATTTCTTCGAACCTCTGCATCCTTCATTCTTCGAACTGACAACGGCTCTGGCATTCAAGTATTTTGCCGAACAGAAGGTGGATATCGCCATTATAGAAGTAGGCTTGGGTGGACGCCTCGATTGTACCAATATCATCACGCCTATTATATCTGTCATTACCAATATCAGTCTGGACCATACCATGTTTCTTGGAGATACACTGGCTAAGATTGCGGCAGAGAAAGCAGGAATAATCAAGCATAACGTGCCAGTTGTTATCGGGGAAGCCAACGATGAAACTCGTCCCGTTTTTGAACGTGTGGCATATGAACGGAATTCCTCAATAGTATTTGCAGAAGACTCTTCTGACGTAGTTTCAGCAAAGATTGACGGATTATGCGGAATAGATTATATCACAACTGGTTATGGCAACTTTAAGGGCTCCTTAGGAGGCTCTTATCAAGTGAAGAATGCCAACACAGTACTACACGTTGTAGACATGCTTCGCACACGGAATATAAACCTATCTACAGCCAATGTGCAAAAGGGATTTGAGGAGGTGTGCAGACTTACCGGTCTTATGGGACGATGGCAGACAGTATGTCATGAACCACTTGTGGTGTGTGACACCGGACATAATGAAGGGGGATGGCAGTATTTGGGCAAGCAGATACTTCAACCTGAATGCAAGACACGTCGTATCGTCTTCGGAATGGTAGACGACAAGGATATCGACCATGTGATGAACCACCTCCCTAATGATGCTGCTTACTACTTCACCAGAGCCACCACACACAGGGCTATACCCGAGACTAAGGTGCAGGAATATGGCAAACGGCACAATCTGCACGGCAATTGTTATGGTAGCGTAGCCGAAGCGTACGAGGCGGCCTTGTCGGATGCAGACCCGAAGGATTTCATCTTCGTAGGAGGCAGCAGCTATGTTGTTGCTGATTTCCTGGAGCATTTGCAGCAAAACAAGTAGGGTAGGAGTCCTGCTTTGTTTTGTTATTCTTTAGGTATTTTACTTTGCTACATCTCCGTTATGCCTTCGTTCGTGCTTCGTTCATTCTCCGTAGTGAACTCGATCATCCTCCGTAGTGAACTCGATCATCCTTCGTTAGCGGAGCGAAAACATAACGAAGGCAAAACGAAGACATAACGGACGTATAACGAATGCATAACGGAGATGTAGCGAAGAGCTAATGAAGGAGGAACGATTGGATTTATAATAGAAATTATAGCTTTAAATATATTGACATTTTTACACTTCAGTCATTTAATCATAAGGAAGAGTTGCAATTAATTGTTTTTAACGAACGTTTGTTGACTTTTTTGTGCCTTTCCCTTGGGCAATACGTTTTTTTTTGGTTACTTTGCAACAACGTTAACAAACTAAAAACTTGAATTATGAATAACACTACAGAGACAGAAAACATCTGTGGTCTGAAAAGAAGTGACTTTCAGACTACTATCGGCGGTAAGCAAACTGATCTTTATATACTCAAGAACAGTCAGGGCAATGAAGTTGCTATAACCAACTATGGTGGAGCAATCGTTGCTATTATGGTGCCGGATAAGAATGGAAAACACGCCAATGTTATCCAGGGCCATGACAACATTCAGGATGTAATCAATTCGCCCGAGCCTTATCTTTCAACACTTGTTGGACGCTACGGCAACAGAATCTGCAAAGGACAGTTCCAGCTCAACGGCAAGGTATATCATCTCCCCATCAACAATGGTCCTAACTGTCTGCATGGCGGCAAGAAAGGCTACAATGCCAAGGTTTGGGAAGCATTACAGATGAACGCACAGACATTGGTGCTGAAGTACACAAGCCCCTATGGCGAAGAAGGCTTCTCGGGAGAGGTGAAGGTGACTGTAGAATATTCGTTCACCGACGACAACGAGCTTGTAATAGAGTATATGGCAAAGACAAACAAGAAGACCGTGATTAACCTTACAAGCCATGGATTCTTCTCACTTGCTGGCATTGCCAACCCGACACCTGCCATTGACAATCTCGAGTGCGAGATCAATGCCGACTTCTATCTGCCTATTGACGATACATCAATACCAACTGGTGAAATTCGCATGGTTAAGGGAACTCCGTTCGATTTCCGTTCGCCGAAACCAGTAGGCCAGGATATTGATGCTGACGATGAGCAGATAAAGAATGGCGCAGGCTACGACCATTGCTTTGTACTTAACAAGGCTGAAGAAGGTGAGTTGAGCTTTGCTGCAAAAATCAAGGAACCAGTGAGTGGCCGAACAATGGAAGTTTATACAACAGAACCTGGAGTGCAGGTTTATACAGACAACTGGGCCGACGGCTACAAGGGACAGAATGGAGCTACATTCCCGCGTCGTAGTGCTATCTGCTTCGAGGCACAGCATTTCCCCGACAGTCCCAATCGTCCTTACTTCCCGTCTGTAGTGCTTAATCCTGGTGAGGAGTACACACAGAAGACAATCTATAAGTTTGGAGTTTCTTTATAACAATAATCTAAATAAATCATAACATAACTAAAACAACAAACAAAACAATGGAAAATTCCAAAAAAAAACAAGGCAGTATTATTGCTATTTTTGCAATGATATTTCTCTTTGCAATGATTGCCTTTGTGACAAACCTCTGTTCACCAATGGCCATCATATTGAAAAATGCTTTCCAGGTGCCTGAGAGCTTGGCACAGGTTGGCAACTATGGCAACTTTGGCGCTTACCTTCTTATGGGTGTTCCTGCAGGTATGCTTATCGACAAGATTGGTTATAAGAAGACAGCACTTGCTGCTCTCGTAGTAGGTGTTATCGGTCTGCTTATCCAGTGGGTCAGCGGTTCAATGGGCTTCGTTGTTTACCTTATCGGTGCTTTCATCTCGGGTCTTTGCATGTGTATGCTTAATACAGTAGTAAACCCGATGCTTAACCTTCTCGGTGGTGGTGGTAGTACAGGTAACCAGCTTATCCAGATTGGTGGTGTATTCAACTCAGCAGCTGCTGTATGTGTATACATGCTTATGGGTAGCCTTATCGGCGACGCATCGAAGGCTAAGGTTGCCGATGCTGCTCCTGCACTTTTCATCGCTCTTGCCATCTTCATCTTTGCTCTTGTTGTAATCTTCTTCACCAAGATTCAGGAGCCTCAGCATGCTTCAAGCAATACTGTAAAGGATGTGAACGACAAGTATAGCTGCTATTCATTCCGTCACTTCAAGTTGGGAATGCTTGCTATTGCTGTTTATGGTGCAGTAGAGGTAGGCCCTCCTACTTATATACTTGGATATCTTACATCTGCAAAGGATGCTGTTAACCCAGGTATGGGTATGGATGCTGGTTATTGCGGTACTCTTGCTGCTGTTTACTTTATCTTTATGCTCATCGGCCGTTTCGTTGGTGGCGTAATTGGTGGTAAGGTATCGCCAAAGGCAATGATTGCTACTGTAAGCTTTGTAGCTATGGTTCTTGTTGCTGTGGGTATGGTTCTTCCTACATCTATGACAGTTAGATGTCCTGGTATTGACTATACAACTATGAGCTTTGTATGGGGTGAGGTTCCGGCTGGTATCTTCGCTTTCCTGCTCATCGGTTTGTGTGCTTCAGTAATGTGGGGTGGTATCTTCAACCTTGCAACAGAGGGTCTTGGCAAGTACACAGCAAAGGCTTCTGGCGCATTCATGATGATGGTTGTAGGTTTTGCTGTAATGATCGGTGTTCAGGCTAAGGTTGTTGACTTTACTCACAGTTACATCACCAGCTTCATCGTTGTATTGCTTAGTGCAGCATATATCTTCTATTTCGCACTTTGGGGCTCAAAGAACGTTAATACAGACATTCCTGTAGAATAATAATTATATGGGCTTGCATTTCAAGGTTTCAGTCTTGACGGCAAGCCCAATATTTTAATCTCAATATTAACTAAAAACACAATTTATTATGGATATCGAATTTGTAAGAAGCCGCTTTATCAAGCATTTTGACGGTAAGACTGGAAATATTTATCAGTCACCAGGTCGTATAAACCTCATTGGTGAGCACACTGACTATAATGGCGGATTTGTATTCCCTGGTGCAGTGGACAAGGGTATTATGGCAGAACTTCGTCCGAATGGTACAAACACAATTATGTGTTACTCTATCGACCTTAAGGACCGCGTAGAGTTCAAGGTTGACGATCCTCAGGGACCGCGCGCAAGCTGGGCACGTTATATTTATGGTGTTGTGCAGGAAATGCGCAAGTTGGGTGTTGACGTTAAGGGTTTTAATACTGCATTTGCCGGTGATGTTCCCCTTGGGGCCGGTATGTCTTCATCGGCTGCTCTTGAGAGCTGCTTTGCATTTGCTTTGAACGACTTGTTTGGTGACAATAAGGTGAGCAAGTGGGATATGGCGCTTGCAGGTCAGGCTACAGAGCACAACTATTGTGGCGTTAACTGTGGTATCATGGACCAGTTTGCAAGTGTATTCGGAAAAGAGGGTTGCCTCATGCGTCTCGACTGCAACAGCCGTGAGTTTGAATACTTCCCATTCCGTCCTGTAGGCTATAAGCTCGTATTGCTCAATTCTTGTGTTAAGCACGAACTTGCCGGCTCTCCTTACAACGACCGTCGCAACAGCTGCGAGAATGTTGTAAAGCACATCGCTGCAAAGCATCCTGAAGCTAAATTTGACACTCTGCGCGACTGCACATGGGAGCAGCTTGAGGAGGTTAAGGCTGAAGTAGGCGAGGAAGACTACAAGCGTGCTCACTTTGTGCTTGGCGAGAAAGACCGTGTACTTGCTGTTTGTGACGCACTCAACGCTGGCGACTACGAGACTGTAGGCAAGAAGATGTATGAGACTCATGAGGGTCTGAGCAAGGAGTATGAAGTTTCTTGCGAGGAGCTCGACTTCCTCAACGACATTGCCAAGGAAAATGGAGTTACTGGTAGCCGTATCATGGGTGGTGGCTTTGGTGGCTGCACCATCAACCTCGTTAAGGAGGAACTTTACGATAAGTTCATCGCTGATGCCAAGGCTAAGTACTCTGCCAAGTACGGCAAGGAGCCTAAGGTGATTGACGTTGTTATCAGCGACGGTTCACACAAGGTTTGCTAATCAAGTAAGAGGTCGATACAGCCATAATGATTAACCTATATTTATCCCTCTGATTGTCTGATGACAAACAGAGGGATTTTTCTATTGTTTGTTTTCAAATCATTTATTTGTCAAATCCAATGATTTTCTGTAATTTTGTAAATATATTTGACTAAGAACAAACCATAGGATTTTCACGTGTTCAAACGCATAATAAATATAACTATATGGACCTTAATAGGTCTCTACACTTCTGTCATTGTTTTGCTGCACATACCCGTTGTACAGACGTATATAGGAGAATGTGTGGCTAATGTTCTATGCGAGAAATTCGACACTCATGTAAGTGTAGGTCGGGTAGATCTCGGTTTCATCAACCGCCTTATTATTGATGATTCCGAGATGCAGGACCAACAAGGCAAGCAGATGCTGCGTGTATCGCGAATATCGGTGAAGATAAATCTCTTGGCACTTGCTAAGGGGCAGATTGATGTAACGTCAGCACAGTTCTTCGGACTCCAGGCAAATCTTTATAAAACGACACCTGCATCAAAGCCTAATTTCCAGTTTGTAGTGGATTCGCTTGCTTCTAAGGACTCGACAAAACAGAAGACACCGCTTGACCTGCAAATCAATTCTCTTATCATTCGCAATGGTGCTATGCGCTATCGTGTGCTTTCGCATGTCAACAATTCACGTAAGTTCTCGCCCGAGAATATTAATGCTCGCAATATAAGCGCTCATATTATAGTAAACCGCATCACCGACGACTCGCTCAACGTTAAAGTGAAGCGCATAGCTTTTGACGAACGATGTGGATTTAGGATGAAGTCGCTCTCACTGCATGCCGTATACGGTCCTACTGGAGCAAGCGTCAGCAATTTCCGACTTGAGCTGCCAGCAACACTTGTTCAATCAGAGAATATAACATGCTCTTTCAGTCAGAAGAATGGCAAGATAGAGATGCCTACTATACAATTCAAAGGCAGTATTGAAGCGCCAAGCATCAGTTTTGCTGATTTCGCTGGCTTTGTGCCGAAATTGTCAGATATTAAGCAGTGCATGACACTTGCTGCTGATTTTTATGGTACCGGGTCATCGCTCAATGTGACGCGTCTGGAACTTGGTACCAACGATGATGATTTCCATCTGCTGGCTGACGGTGGCATAAAGAATTATCCTGCCGATGCTGCTTGGTTTGCTGATGTTCACCAGTTCAGCGCCAATCATGCTGCCATAGCTTCAGTTGTGTCTACTGCAATTGGCAAGGATGTTCCTGCCATAATATCGCGTATAGGAGATGTCAGCTTGACCGGTTATATAGGAGGCGAGCACAATAAGTTGGCTGCCAATGTCCGTGTGTCTACTTCGCTCGGCAACATAAGAGCAGCTGTGGATAAGTGTAAGAATAGTATCACAGGGCATATAGAAACAGTCGATTTTAATGTTGGAAAGCTGGCAGATGACAACAAACTCGGCCATCTCTCAGCTAACATAAACATACATGGTCAGTCGGAGGATAATATGTCTGCCATAGGTCGTGTTTATAACTTTGACTATAACGGATACAAATACCGCGACATCAATCTTGATGCATCCTATCGCTTCAAGGTTGTAGAGGGAAGGGTGGAGATTGACGATCCTAATGCACAGATTTCAGCTTCCGGGCAATTGAATATTGCAAGCGAGACACCATTGCTTAAGGCAAATGTATCAGTAGGTCGTTTTGCTCCCAATTCATTGCATCTAACACAAAAGTGGCAGTCGACGGCTTTTGCTGCCAATATTTCATGCGATATAAATGGCAGCAGCGTCAACGATGCAGACGGTACAGTAGAGATTCGTGATTTTTCAATGCTTTCGCCAAAAACCGAGTATGGATTGCGAAACGTAACTGTAAGGACAGGATTTGATGGCGACAATCACTTTCTCAATCTCAATAGCGACTTTGGACAGGTTAATATCAATGGACACTTCAATTACAATACTATTGCCCGTAGTGTATTGAATATGGTGGCTGCTAAGTTGCCTACTATTCCTGGACTAACGCGTCAACCACAAAAGGAAGTTAACGATTTCACTATTAACGCTTCCATTTCAAATACGGATTGGATGAAGTATCTGCTCGGTATTCCGCTCGAGATTTACAGCCCGCTTAATATCAGCGGTGAGCTTAATGACAAACACGAGAAGATAGACTTGTGGTGTGACGTACCATCGTTTGCATACGATGGCAACCGTTTTAGCGATGCTTTTGTGAACATTGAGTCGCCTAACGATACTCTTAAGGCCGACATACGTATAAAGAAACTTGCTGACAAGGGCAAGTATATGTCATTGCAACTTAGTGCAGGGGCTTCAGACAATCATCTGAATACGTCGTTGAGTTTCGGCAATAATGAACGTCACCCTCTCAAGGGCGTTATAAATGCCAGTACTGTTTTCGCCAAGAACATTGATGGTGTGTCAACTGCTTATGTAGATGTCCTGCCTTCACGTGCTACGATAGGCGACACTACCTGGCACGTGGCTCCATCCACAATAGTGTATAGCAAGAACCATCTTGAGGTGAACGGCTTCTCGATAAGCCATGGCAACCAGATGCTTGCCATAGATGGAACTGCGACTAACAACTACGAAGACTCGTTGCTTGTAACGCTCAACGATATAGATGTGAGCTATGTCCTTAATCTTGTCAACTTCCATTCGGTCGACTTCTTTGGTATGGCTTCGGGCAATGCCCGTGTGGCAGGAGTATTCAGTGGCAAACCGCAACTGGCAGCCAACCTTAGGGTCAGCGACTTTAAGTTTGAATCAGGACGAATGGGTACGCTCTTTGCCAATGTTGACTACGACTTCGACGAAGGTAACATCAATATCGACGCTGTGGCACAGGACGAAGACGGTCGTCATACTGACATAAATGGCTATGTGTCGCCTAAGCACAACTACATCGACCTTGGCATTGATGCACATCGAACACGTGCCGAGTTTATGGAAAGCTTCTGTGGCTCGTTTATGGATAACGTAGATGCCGATATAAATGGTAAGGTGAACGTAGTAGGACCACTGAACAACATCAACCTTGTAGGAAAAGCTGCTGTAAACGGCTCTATGCGCATGACAGCTCTCAACACTACATACTGGCTGCGTGGCGACTCGGTGACTTTCATTCCCGACGAGATAATATTCAATGGCAATACAATATACGATCATAATGGCAATACAGGCATACTGACCGGAAGCCTTCACCATCAACATCTCACCAACTTGTCGTACGACCTTAACATAAAGACACGTAATCTTCTGGCTTACGACACTAAGACATTTGGTGACAATACCTTCTATGGTACAGCTTATTTTACAGGCGATTGTAGCATTAAGGGTAGGAGTGGCGAAGTTGTAATAGATGTTGATGGCACGCCAGAGAAGAACAGCATGCTGGTGTATAATGTTAGCGACCAAGGGTCTATCGGTTCGAATGACTTCATCAAGTGGACCAAGAATGGCAATGCTGCCTCTGACTCTTCGTATGTGGCAAGAGACGAAAAGGAAGCCGAAACGGATGATATTTCTACAAATATCCGCCTTAACTTCCTAATCAATTGCAATCCGGATGTAACCTTGAAGTTGCTGATGGACCTGCAGACTGGTGACTATATTACGCTCAATGGCGACGGAATGCTCAGGGCATCGTACTTTAACAAGGGTGCTTTCCAGATGTTTGGCAATTATACTGTCGACCATGGAGTGTATAAATTGACTATTCAGAATATTCTGAAGAAAGACTTCGATTTTGTCAAGGGCGGTACCATAACGTTTGGTGGCGACCCTTACAATGCCGTACTCGACCTTAAGGCACAGTACGTATTGAATAGTGTGAGTCTTGCCGACCTCAATATCGGCCGCTCGTTCACCAACAATAATGTACGTGTCAACTGTGTGATGAACATAACGGGCAGTCCATACGCTCCCAAAGTCGACTTTGACCTCGATATGCCATCGCTGAGTAATGATGTAAAGCAAATGGTATATAGTCTGCTCAATGCAGAGGAAGAGAAAAAGCAACAGGTGCTGTATCTGCTTGCAGTCGGACGTTTCTATGCTCAAAACAATAACAATGCCGATGGAAGTACGCCTCAGTATAGCCAGACATCACTTGCGATGCAGAGTTTCTTGAGCGGTACTATAAGCCAGCAGATAAATACCGTACTTAGCAACGTGATAAACAACAACAACTGGAATTTCGGCGCTAATATCTCTACCGGAACTGAGGGTTTCAACAATGCGGAGTACGAAGGACTGCTGTCGGGTCGTTTGCTTAACAATCGTCTGCTTATCAACGGGCAGTTCGGTTATCGCGACAATGATAATGCTACAACCAGCTTTATAGGCGACTTTGACATCAAGTATTTGCTATTCCCCAACGGTAATCTTGCCATCAACGTCTACAACAAGACCAACGACCGTTACTTCACACGCAACAGTCTTAATACTCAAGGTTTGGGTATTATCATGAAGAAAGACTTCAAGCGTATCTCCGACTTGTTCTTCTGGAGAAAGCGTAATAAGGCAAAGGAAGCAAAGTGACGGAGAACTAATGGTGAATGCAAAAATCACATCAATTGGGATGCCTGATTTATGCATATAAGTTATTTGTCAGTATCACATAAGTAACACTCCAGTACCAGTCAAGTGAAACTCCAGTACCACCTATATGAAACTCCAGTACCAGTTAGGCGGTACTGAAAACGGTACTGGAAGCGTGCATCAAGCTTATTGTAATACATAATTAAGAAACAAAACATGAATGACCATAACAATAAAGCCCTGGTTCTCGTAATAGAGCCAGGGCTTTATTGTATTTGGTATTAATGATGATGGAATTATTTGGTTTCAATCTCTTCCTTCATATCAATGAACTGTCGCTTGCTGTCGTAGAATTCGTACTGCAGGAAAGCCAGTTTCTGTGAAGGAACGATATGAACGCCAAGACCATATTTCAACTGCCATTTTCTCTTGAGCGACCATACGCCTTTGTTGATGTAAGCCGCTACATAGGGATGAACGTGCAGGTAGAAAGTCTTAACTCCAATCTTCTTGACAAGTCTGTCAATCTTACTCTCAAGCTGATCTGTAAAGATAATGCTCGGCTTTATCTTTCCCTTGCCGAAGCATGTAGGGCATACCTCCTCAACATTTACGTCCATTGCCGGACGTACACGCTGGCGTGTAATCTGCATTAAGCCGAACTTGCTTAATGGCAGAATGTTGTGTCGGGCTCTGTCCTTCTGCATGTTCTTGCACATGCGTTCGTAGAGAAGTTGACGGTCTTCCGCAAGGTTCATGTCGATGAAGTCGACAACAATGATACCTCCCATGTCGCGCAATCGTAACTGTCTTGCCAATTCGTCGGCAGCGCCAAGGTTAACATCAAGGGCATTGGCTTCTTGTCCGTTGTCCGAGTGTGATCGGTTGCCGCTGTTTACGTCGACTACGTGAAGGGCTTCTGTATGTTCTATAATCAGATACGCACCATGCTTATAATTAACGGTTTTACCAAAGCTTGACTTAATCTGTTTGGTAACATTAAAATTGTCGAAGATAGGAACCGTACCAGTATATAATTTCACTATGCCTGCTTTCTCTGGGGCGATGAGTGATACATAGTGTTTTACTTCATGAAAAACATCCTCGTCATTGACGTATATGTTTTCGTATGTGGGGTTGAATAAGTCGCGTAGCATTGCTACGGCACGTCCTGTCTCTTCGAATATCAGTTGTGGGCGCTTCTGTGTTTTCTGCACTTTTATGAGTGCGTCTTCCCATCGCTTGGTGAGAATCTTCATTTCTGCGTCAAGTTCAGCGACACGTTTTCCCTCAGCAACAGTGCGTACAATTACTCCGCAATTCTTTGGTTTGATGCTGTTGATGAGTTGTTTCAGTCGTGCGCGTTCTTCGCCGCTTTTGATTTTTGATGATACAGAAACCTTGTCGCCGAAAGGCATAAGTACGAGATAGCGTCCTGCGAAACTTAGTTCGCCAGTAAGTCGTGGACCTTTGGTAGAAATCGGTTCTTTTACGATTTGCACCAGTACTTCCTCGCCAACCTTCAATGTGTTTTGCACGCTTCCTTCTTTCTTAAGGTCGGGTAGGCGAGTGGCTTTAGCGAAAGGATAGAGTTTCTTGCGGTCGCTCTGTACTTGCTTGAGATACTTCTCGTAAGAGTTGAATTGATTGCCTAAATCAAGATAATGGAGAAAAGCGTCACGTTCGTAACCTACGTCCACGAAACTGGCGTTCAATCCGGGCATAAGTTTCTTTACTTTTGCAATATAGATGTTGCCAACAGAGAAAGAGGCAGAGCGTGGTTCTGTCTGATATTCCACAAGTCGCTTGTCTTCAAGCAGGGCTATGGAAATCTCTTTCTGTTGAACGTCAATTACAACTTCGCTAGTCATTTCTCTTTTAGTTTATTATTTAGGTGACTTTACTTTAAAAGATTGGGGGCGCGCCAAAGCCACTGCGTATGCATTGTGATTGACGCGCCCCCATTGTTTTTTGGAACTTACCCTTTATGGGCAGGCTTGCTTACTTGCTCTTATGTCTGTTCTTACGTAATCTTTTTTTACGCTTGTGAGTAGCCATCTTGTGTCCCTTTTTTTTCTTTCCGTTTGGCATAACTTTAATTTTTTATTGTTAATATATTACTGAATAATGTTTTTTATGTTTTCTCTTATTCCATTGTTGCGTTCTTCATCTCCTCTACAAAGCACTTTGCAGGCTTGAAGCTCGGCTGGTCGTGTGCTCCTATTTTCATTGTAGTCTTTTTCAAGATATTGCGAGCTGTTTTGGCAGCGCGATGCTTAATGATAAAACTTCCAAATCCACGCAGGTAAACATTTTCCTTGTTTGACAACAAGCTGTCCTTGATATTCTCCATGAAACTTTCTACGACAACCGAAACGTCCTTCTTTTGTAATCCTGTGCTTTCGGCAATTTTGTTAATGATATCTGCTTTAGTCATTTGAATGTATATGTTTTTATATTTTACGTATAAAATTAGCCCTTTACTTTACTCTAAGGACGTGCAAAGATACGAGTTTTTCGTGTGATATGAAAATATATTGCCTACTTTTTTTTGAGTTCAGACGCTTTATTCATAGTCCGAACTCATTTGTTTTCATATCATTAACTAAATAGGGTAGTTGTTGGAGGGTGATTTTAGGCTGTACGTGTCGACATATGTTTTCTTGCCGTAAGATAAAACGCTATGCTCACCATCATTCCGGTAGCTATCCATGATACGGGATAGACAAGCATTATTGTGCCGAAACCAGTCCATACGGGACATACTGCGTACACCCATATAATGCGCAGCAGACAGGTGCCGAAAACAGTCAGTATTGTCGGCTGCATCGACTTGCCCATACCTCGCAGGGCAGAGGCTGATATTTCATAGCTGCAGGCTATGAACTGGAATGCGAGCACCGTCTCCATACGTATTTTGCCATAAGCCTGTACTGTAGGATCGCTTGAGAAGAATGACAGGAAGAATTTGTGCTGCCAGGTGAACAGACCGTTCAACCCCCCGCAACACACAATGCTCATGCCCATACATATCCAGAATATGCGTTTTACGCGCTCTGTATTTCCTGCTCCATAATTCTGTCCGATGAATGTTATTGCGGCACCATTGAATGCGCATATCACAAAATAGCAGTAGTATTCAAAGTTCAACGCTGCTGCCGAGCCAGCTATTGCATCGGCACCGTGACTGTTTATTGCCGACTGAAGCAGAACATTTGATATGGAGAACACCATGCCTTGCAGTCCGGCTGGTATGCCAATGATAAGCATCCTCTTCAGTTCGCTCCAATATATCTTAGCGTCTCTAATATGTATTCTATATGGTTCCTTTTCGTTTTGCAGCAGATGTATAATGAGCATAGCGCTTATTGCATTGGCAATACCAGTAGCTATGGCCACTCCTTCAACCCCCATTTTCAGTACAATGACAAAGAAAAGGTTGAGTATGGCGTTGGCAACTCCCGCTACAACAAGAATATATAAGGGACGTCGTGTGTCGCCCATACTGCGTAGTATTGCTGCTCCGAAGTTGAAAACGAGAAAGAAAGGGATACTAAGAAAATAAATCTGCAGGTATTTGATGGCCATTGGAAGTACGTCGTCAGGAGTACCCATAAGTGTCAAAATGGGCTTTGCTGCAGCTATTCCAATGACCATTAGTATGAGTCCGCTCACAACTGACACCATCTCAATAGTCCTTATTGATTTCTGTATGCTGTCGGTATCGTTTTGACCGATGTGGTTGGATATAATCACATTGGCTCCCATAGACACGCCAAGAAAAAGATTGATAAGCAGGCTTATTACCGGACCGTTACTTCCTACGGCAGCCAGTGCCTGCTTGCTGGCAAAGTGTCCGACTACAGCCACGTCCACCGAGTTGAAGATTTGCTGCAGCACGCTGCTTGCGGCAAGCGGTAGTGAGAACATCAGAATCTTCAGGAACAGCGGTCCGTGAAGCATATCTATTTCATTGGATTTAGCCATCTTCTGCGATTTATCCTTGTTTGTACCAGGTTGGCATCTACTTCGTTTCGGGTACAATAGCAAAGAACTCTGCGTCTTCGTTGGTACGGTTTTCGGCTGTGTGTGTGTGGTTGCATGGACAGTAGTGTACGTCGCCTGCATATGCCGTCTCTTCCTTATCGTCGTATATAAAAGTTATTTCACCTTTTAATATGTACATCACCTCGCAGTTGCCGTTGTGTGTATGTATGCCTATTGAACTTCCTGCCGGCAGCGTATTGAGCATAATCTTCACCTTTCCGTCGTCAGCAAGCTTGGTTACGAAGTCGCCTTTACCACCTTTGAAGCCATCAACGTGCTTGGCTTCAATCTCCTTGAAATTGATAATCATAATATATCCTCCTTTTTTATTATGTGTTTTAGTGCGCCGTCTGTAGTTTGGCGCTTAGTATTATGCATGATAGTCCTTATGACCTTTTTTGACAATGGCGTTGACACAGCACATCAAAGTGGCCACAACAAACAGCATGAGTGCCAGATGAGCACCGTAAGCGGCTTGGCTTCCCAGTCCATACTCGCCAGCCCATCCTATGGCTATACCTACAAACAGTCCTCCGTCGCTTGCCATGAAGTATGTACTTTCTACGGTGCTTCGCTGGCAGTGGCTGCTGTGGTCGAGCAGCTTGTATAGCTGTTCGGAGCAAGTCATTCCGTATCCCAAGCCCAATACCATTGGTTTTAGCGTGTCATCGAGCATTCCGTTATGTATTGCCATTGCTCCTATAGCCACGAGAATGCAGGCATTGCCCACGGCAGACGTAAATTTGCCAGTGCGTACAGCCTTATATTTTAGCAGTATTATAGCTATTACGAATCCTACGGCAATTGACGAAAGAAATTCGATGTTCATATGTGTGGCCATCACTATTCCGAGTGATGCACCCATAAGTGTTATGACAATAGCAACGTTCCAGCCTTGTGGCAGGAAGAAGCGGTCGATTGAAATAATGTGAGTACCTTCTTCAGGGGCACGGAATGGAAATTTCACCATCATTACCAATATTGCCGCCACAAGGGCTGTAGCGGCTCCGATGGCGTAATATACTGTACCTTGCGTCTCTTGGCGTATAAGTATGGCAGCTATAGGGCCTGCCGCCACAGCCAGACGCGATATCCATATAGCTGCATAATTAGCTTCGGTGCGGTGGCACGACTCTGTCTTATCTATCAATAATGTACACGAGAGAACGCGTTTGGCGTGACCAAACACAAAGCCTCCCCAAATGCACGCCGCCATCAGCCATGCTATCTGCGTGGTGTCAATCCGTTTGTTGACAGATACGTCAAATGTAGACATAGCGAGTATTGTAGCGCTTAGACAGAATGTCGATACAAGAAAAACCTTGTTGCGACGGTAGCGTTGTATGAGCCAGCTGCCGAAGAATCCGGAGATTACAATGCCAGCGACAAAAGCCGCCATTGTCAGACATGCCCATTCTGCATCTACATAGTTGTTCCAGTATAGCCTGCATGGCAAGAATGGTATTGTCATATAGCAGGCTACACATAGCAGCAACTCGGCTATTATCAGGAGCGAGAAGTCGCGATTCCACATTTTGTGGTATGTCGGCGTGTACGTATTGTCCATTAATATGATTCAGTTTCGTTAGGGAAGTCGGTCGACTTGACATCGCTGACGTACTGGGCGATGGCAGTAGTCATGACATTGTACAAATCGGCGTATTTTCTTACAAACTTTGGCTTGAAGTTTGGGTCCATGCCTAACATATCGGTGTACACAAGCACCTGTCCGTCGCAGTTGTTGCCTGCACCTATGCCTATGGTGGCACAGCTTACGCTTTCGGTCACCTTCTGTGCAAGTGCAGCCGGGACCTTCTCAAGTACGATACAGAAGCATCCGGCTTCGTCCAAAGCTTTGGCGTCAGACATCAGTTTCTCTGCCTCGGCTTCATCCTTGGCGCGCAGTCCGTATCCGCCGAATTTATGTACACTCTGAGGTGTGAGTCCGAGATGTCCGCTCACGGGTATTCCTGCATCAACCATTCGCTTTATCATCGGGGCAATCTCGGCTCCGCCTTCTATCTTAACGGCATCTACACCGGTCTCCTTCATTATGCGTATAGCGTTGCGCAGACCGTCTTCTTCCGAAACCTGATAGCTGCCGAAAGGCATGTCGCATATTACGAGAGCGTGGCTTACAGCGCGAGCCACTGAGCGTGCGTGATAGATCATTTCGTCTACCGTGATGGGCAGCGTTGTCATATTGCCGTCCATAACGTTAGAAGCCGAGTCGCCTACAAGTATAGCGTCTACTCCGCCAGCGTCAACTATTGATGCTGAAGTATAGTCGTAAGCGGTGAGCCAGCTTATCTTCTCGCCGTTGCGTTTCATATCAAAAAACAGTGGGGCTGTAATCTTCTTCTTGCTTGTGCTTAAATATTCAGACATGTTATTTTTTTGTATAATTTGTTTTAAACGATTTACAAAATTACATTTTTTTTGTTAATCGGGCAAAGGTTATCCGATATTAAATTCGGCAGACCTTCTTTTGCGCTTCAAATACTACAATTTAAACCTGTGTTTTCTTGCTGCTTTGTGTGGAATGTCGCCGCCAGGTGTGATTCCGGGCAAGAATTTAGTTGCTCCGTTTCCTCTGACAGCACCACGATACTGGCGCCATCTGTCATGAATGCGTGCTACATACGTCACGGTTTCGTGTCCGCGCATATATCCGTGTTTCACCACTGGGTCATTATAATATTGTGGAGTGCTGAGTTTCAGAACAAACTCTGCCACGTCAGACCATTTATATTGGTTTTTGCCGTATTTCCTTGTCAATGCCATTGCGTCGCGTATATGAAACGCCCCACCGTTGTAGCTGCCGAGTACAAATGACTGGCGCTCCAAGGGATCTCTTACATCTTGGAAGCAAGAGTTTAATTTATTTATATAACGTGTTGACGCATAGATATTTTCCTCGGGGTCGTAAATCTTTGATGTCGGTAATCCAAGCTCGGCTGCAGTAGAAGGCATTATCTGCATCAGTCCGCAAGCTCCAGCCCACGAGTAAGCCTTTGGGTCGAAGCACGACTCTTGATAGCATTGCGCTGCGAGCAGTCGCCAATCCCATCGTGCTATTGGCGAATACTTGATGAAGAGATGGTCGTATTGCGATATTATACCAGACTTGGCGTTGAGCATAGGAGCGTAAGTGTGTCGATGTACGCTCTGTGTGGAGTATCGCAGTCGCTCTTCGTTCTGTATTTGTGCTATCAGTTTGGGTGTGTACCAGCGATTGATTGAGTCTGCCAATTCCTTCGAATCCTTGCCGGTCAGCCACGAAGTCTTCAGCGAATCTACAGCATATCCGCATGGGATAGTACCTTTTGTAGCCTTTGGCATCTGGCAGGCGATGAGGTCGGCTTCACCGTCCTTAAGTCGTCTGAGCATTTCATCGGTACTCTTGCACACCTCAACTCTGAGCGATACGCCTAAGTGCTGGGCAAACTTCTCGCACAGCAGAAACTGAGTACCCATGCCACGTCCGTGATATTCGAAATAAGTGTCAGGACCGCTCATCGTCAGCATTATCAGTTCGCCGTTCTGCATCATGTCGTCCATAGAGAGATTGGTACTGATGGCATTAGTGTCGGCATCAATCGGTTCGCCCCAAGGGGTCATTTCCTTGTTCTTTTTCTCGCTGCATCCGCAAATGCATATTGCGACCAAAATAATGTATAAATATTGTAATTGCATAGAATATACGTCTATTTTGCTTACAAAAGTACAATAATTCTTGCATAATACCTAAAAATAGGTTACTTTTGCGACACTTTAAGGTAAGAAATCTAATTTTTCAGAGTATGTTAAGAATTGCAGTCCAATCTAAGGGTCGTCTGTTTGACGATACCATGAATTTGCTTGCAGAGGCCGATATTAAGGTAAGCACAAGCAAGCGCACACTTTTAGTACAAGCATCCAACTTTCCTCTTGAGGTTCTGTTTCTGCGTGACGACGACATTCCACAGAGCGTAGCTTCGGGCGTTGCCGACATAGGCATAGTAGGAGAGAATGAGTATCAGGAGCGTGGCGAGAATGTTCAGATATTGTCACGTCTTGGATTCAGCAAGTGTCGTCTGTCGCTCGCCATTTCCAAGGAGGTGAACTACACTGGACCTCAATGGTTCAACGGCAAGCGCATAGCAACTTCTTATCCTAACATCTTAAGTAAATACTTGCGCCAAAACGGAATAAACGCTGATATACATGTAATTACGGGCAGCGTGGAGATTAGCCCAGGTATTGGTCTTGCCGATGGCATATTCGACATTGTAAGTTCTGGTAGCACGCTGGTGAGCAACAATCTGCGTGAGGTAGAAATCGTCACCCATAGCGAAGCGTTGCTTGTAGGCAACTGGAATCTTGACGACGAGAAGCATCAGATACTCAACGAAATGCTCTTCCGCTTCTCGGCAGTACGTTCGGCACAGGACAAGAAGTATGTGATGATGAATGCGCCAAGGGCGAGCGTACCTGAAATAATCAAGGTGTTGCCTGGCATCAAGAGTCCTACAGTAATTCCTCTAGCCGAAGAAGGGTGGTGTTCTGTACATACCGTTCTCGACGAGAAGCGCTTCTGGTCAATTATAGCCAAACTTAAGGATTTGGGAGCGCAGGGCATACTTGTTACGCCTATCGAGAAAATGATTCTCTAGAGGAATCCAGACTGATAGAATCTATCTAAAAAAATAATCGACGTATATAATTGACGTATATTGAATATGAAGCTATATAAATATCCCGAACGATTGGAATGGGCAGAAATCTGCCAGCGTCCGCACTTGGACGTTTCGAGTCTCAATAGTGCCGTAGCTGGCATTCTCGACGATGTGCGCCTCAGAGGCGACGAGGCAGCAATAGAGTATGAGGCCAAGTTCGATCATGCCATGCTGGGTGAACTGCTGGTAAACGAGGAGGAAAAGGCAGAGGCAATGGCTGTCATTGACAGCGAATTGCTTGATGCCATAAAACTTGCCCACGACAATATTTACAAGTTTCATAAGGCTCAGTCGATGACGGCTTGCAAGGTGGAGACATCGCCTGGAGTCGTGTGCTGGCAAAAGCAGTTGCCTATAGAGCGCGTAGGATTGTACATACCGGGTGGCACGGCTCCGCTCTTCTCTACGGTGTTGATGCTTGCCACACCCGCCAAGATAGCCGGTTGTAGCGAGATTGTACTCTGCACGCCTCCTATGACTGACGGCAAGGTGAACCCTGCGATTCTGGCAGCCGCCAATGTGGTGGGTGTAGACAAGGTGTTCAAGATAGGCGGTGTGCAGGCTATTGGTGCAATGGCATACGGTACGCAGTCGGTGCCAAAGGTGTACAAGATTTTTGGCCCAGGCAACCAGTATGTCATGGCAGCCAAACAGCATGTGTCGTTGCATGAGGTAGCAATCGATATGCCCGCTGGTCCTTCAGAGGTATGCGTAATTGCCGATGCAGCGAGCAATGCCGAGTTTGTGGCTGCCGACCTTCTCTCGCAGGCAGAACATGGCATCGATTCGCAGGTATTGCTTATCAGTACATCTGAGGAGAAAATAGTCGCTGTGCAGCAGCAGATAGAAATGCAGCTGGCCAAGTTTCCACGCCGCGAAATAGCTGTGCAGACGCTCCAGAACAGCAAAGCTGTGCTTGTGCGAGATACAGATGAGGCCATCACCCTAAGCAATGTTTATGCCCCCGAACACCTCATCATTGCAACTGCCGACTATGAGCACTTGGCTGACAAGGTGGTGAATGCTGGCAGCGTCTTCCTCGGAGAGTATGCTTGCGAGAGTGCCGGCGATTATGCCAGCGGTACCAATCACACCCTGCCCACACACGGCTATGCTACGGCATACAATGGCGTCAATCTCGACAGCTTCATGCGTAAGGTTACGTTCCAGCACCTCACAGCCGAGGGCATCAGTTCTATAGGTAGAGCCGTGGAGGTGATGGCTGCCGCCGAACATCTTGACGCTCATCGTAACGCCATGAGTGTGCGCATGACCAAATTGAACTCTATTCATTAAAAATATGAAAACTCTTAGCGAACTTGTCAGACCCAACATTTGGAGTCTGGCACCTTACAGTTGCGCCCGTGATGAATTCAAGGGTAGGGATGCCCATGTTTTTCTCGATGCCAACGAGAGTCCTTACAACTCGCCCTTCAATCGTTATCCTGACCCTTTGCAGATGAAGGTGAAGGAGAAACTGGAACGCATCAAGGGTATTGCGCCCGATAATATGTGCTTGGGCAACGGTAGCGATGAGACTATCGACCTTGTTTACCGATGCTTCTGTCGGCCTGGTATCGACAACGTGGTGGCCATAGAACCTACCTATGGCATGTATAAGGTTTGTGCCGATGTCAACGATGTGGAGTATCGCAAAGTGTTGCTCGACGAGCATTTTCAGATCTCTGCCGATACCATGCTTTCTGCCTGCGACGACCGCACAAAAGTTATATGGATTTGCTCGCCCAACAATCCTACGGGAAATCTCATTAACTCTATCGAGATAGAAAAGATTCTTACGGCCTTTGAGGGCATTGTTGTAATTGACGAGGCTTACTCAGATTTCACCAAGGCTCGTGCCTGGCGTACCCGTTTGGCCGAATTCCCTAATATGATTGTGCTTAACACTATGAGCAAGGCTTGGGGAAGTGCAGCCATACGACTCGGTATGGCGTTTGCCAGCAAGGAGATTATCGGGCTGTTCAACAAGGTGAAGTATCCGTACAATGTCAACGAACTGACTCAGAATTTTGCCCTGCAGCGTCTTTCGGATGCTTTTGAGGTAGAGAAGTGGGTGCGTACAATCGTTGTGGAGCGTGAGCGAATGGTAGTGGCGTTCAGCCAGCTGCCCATCTGCGAGAAGGTTTATCCTACCGATGCCAATTTCTTCCTCGCCAAGGTGAGCGATGCTCCCAACATCTACACTTACCTCATCGACCGTGGCATCGTAGTGCGCAATCGCAACAATGTGCAGCTTTGCCATAACTGTCTGCGTATAACGGTAGGGTCGAAGAAGGAGAATAATGAATTGCTGGCTGCATTGAGACAATATTCATAAAGAACATATAGATAGAAACATATGTTCCGTATGAAAATGTAAAGATAAAGCTAAAATTTATTTGTAATTACAAAAAACTCGTTGTATATTCTCCTATTGTAGGTGTGCAACGAGTTTTTGTTTTGTTACGTTTTATTCCTTACTTTCTATTGATGCTATAGTATCTTCGTTGGTTTTACTACAGTACTTTAATAGGATTACTACAGTACTTGTCGTAAGTACTGAGGTTAAGTATATTCAAGTAGGAGGTAAATACCAATAATTAGTATTTACCTCCTACTTGAATATTTGTATAGTTTATTATTACAAAGCCATATCGTGTAGAATCTCAGAAAGAGTGGGGTGGATGTGTATGATATTGGCAAGTTGTGGCAATGTAGTGCCGCTGTTCATCAAGGCAGAAATCTCCTGAACCATATCTGCCGAGTGTGCGCCAAAGGCGTGGCATCCTATGATACGCTGATTTTCGGCTGTGTCGATGAGCAGTTTTATCATTCCGTCAGTTTCGTTCATGGCGAGCGCCTTGCCGTTGGAGCGGTAGAAGCCCTTACGACACTCGTATGGATGCTGTGAGGCCTTCAGCTGGTCTTCGCTCAAGCCTACGCTTGCTGCTTCAGGATTGGTGAATATGGCAGAAGGCATGATGTCGAACTGAATGTCGTTGGGGCGGTTGAGTATGCTATTTACCACGTGCAGGCCCTGGAAAGTGGCAGCATGTGCCAGCAAACAGCGTCCGTTTACATCGCCAATAGCGTATACGCCGCTGACGTTGGTTTGGAAGTTGTCATCGACAACGATACCCTTTGGAGAGTATTCTATGCCGGCATTCTCCAAAGCTAGACCCTCCGTGCACGGCTTACGACCTGTGGCTATGAGCACTACGTCGGCATCAATGCTGACAGGTTTGCCCTTCTTTTCGAAGTTGACTGTCAGTTGTTTGGCACCTTCCTCACCCTCAGTTTGAGTTATACACTTGACAGCCGACTGCATGTAGAATTCGACACCACGCTTGCCTATGGTCTGGCGCAGACGCTTGGCTATGTCAGAGTCAAGAACAGGCAGACATTCCTTAAGGAATTCTATCACCGTGACGTTGCTGCCAAAACTGCTGAACACAGAAGCGAATTCCATACCTATGACTCCTGCACCTATTATGCATAGGCGTTTGGGCAGGTGGTCGATGTCGAGAAGCTCGGTAGAGGTGACAACTCCCGGTAGTGTAGTACCCTCGATGGGTGGGCATTTAGAGTCGCTGCCAGTGGCTATTATTATGTTATCGGCTGTGTATTGCTCGTCGCCAACTACAACTGTGTGAGCATCGGCAAACGAGGCTGCACCTCGCACAAATGTTATGCCGGGTGTCTGCATGAGCGTCTCCACACCGCTACGCAGTTGGTTTACAACCTCCAGTTTGCGTTGCATCACTCTGCCGAAGTTGAGAGCATAGCCTTCGCCATTAAGGCCGAAGGTATCTGCATGACGCAATATATCTACTATTTCAGCGTTGCGACAGAGCGTCTTGGTAGGTATGCAACCACGGTTGAGACAGGTGCCGCCAGCCTCCGATTTCTCAATTATTGTGACCGAGAGCCCGTGCAGGGCAGCATGATGGGCGGCACGATAGCCGCCCGGTCCAGAGCCTATGATAATTATATCCGAATGTATCATATATATTGTTGTGTACGAATGCTATTGATTCATCTGTTTCCAAGTGAGTATAGGGTGCTTGGCTGCCAGAACGTCGTCAACACGTCCTACAGGAGTATTGTGTGGAGCCGTCTTCACTTCCTCAGGATTGTTCTTGGCTTCGTCGGCAATAAGTCGCAGCACTTCGATAAATGCGTCGATAGTTTCCTTGCTTTCGCTCTCGGTAGGTTCTATCATCATTGCCTCGTGGAAGAGCAGCGGGAAATAGATTGTGGGAGCGTGGTAGCCGTAGTCGAGCAGGCGCTTTGCCACGTCCATAGTTGTCACACCTGTCGACTTGTCCTTGAGTCCGTCAAATACAAACTCGTGTTTGCAAACGGTGGGGATAGGTAGTGCATAAACGTCCTTGAGCGACTCCTTGACATAGTTGGCATTGAGAGTTGCGAGTGGTCCTACCATGCGTATGTGCTCCTTGCCGAGCGAGAGGATATAGGCATAAGCACGCATCATTACGGCAAAGTTGCCGAAGAATTCGCCCACGTGTATATTGCCCTCGTCGCAACCTACAATCTTGTATGTGTCACCATCCTTAGCCACCTTAGGCACGGGCAGGAACTGCTCCAGTCCCTTGCGCACGCCTACCGGACCCGAACCAGGTCCGCCACCTCCATGAGGTGTCGAGAAAGTCTTGTGCAGATTTATGTGCATCACGTCGAATCCCATATCGCCCGGGCGACATACGCCGAGCATCGGATTGAGATTGGCTCCATCGTAATACATCAGTCCGCCACATTCGTGTACGAGCTGCTGAATTTCTGGTATCTTGCACTCGAAAAGTCCGAGAGTATTAGGATTGGTCATCATCATTGCAGCTACGGTGTCGTCAAGCAGACCGCGCAGGTCTTCGGTATCTACAACGCCATCGGCTGTAGATTTCACCTCAACAATCTCCAGTCCGCATACAGCAGCCGAAGCAGGGTTGGTGCCGTGAGCCGAGTCAGGCACAATCACCTTTGTTCGCTTCATGTCGCCACGGCTCTGGTGGTAGGCACGTATGATCATGAGTCCGGTAAGCTCGCCATGAGCACCGGCAAACGGGTTCAGAGTGAATTCTGAGAGTCCGGTGATGGCAGCCAGACTTTTCTGCATCTCGTAGTACACCTGCAATGCTCCCTGGCATGTCTGTTCGGACTGGAGTGGGTGCAATGCGGCAAACTGAGGCATGGCAGCCACCTCTTCATTGATGATGGGGTTGTACTTCATTGTGCAGCTGCCCAGCGGATAGAATCCGTTGTTGACACCGAAGTTGTTAGCACTAAGATTGGTGTAGTGACGAATTACGGTAAGCTCATCGCACTCAGGCAATTGTGCGTCTTCGTTGCGTCGCATTGCTTCAGGCAATTCATAATGTCCAAACTCGTTGTTTGGTAGTGAATAACCGCGTCTGCCGGGATGCGACAATTCAAAAATCAGATTTCCATAAAGACGGTTGTTCATAGCGTTTCCTCCTTTACAATATTTACGAGTTTGTCAATTTCTTGCTTTGTACGTTTCTCTGTTACGGCAAACATAAGTGTGTCCTCATCAACCTTTATTCCGCCCAAGATTCCGTATTCGATGAAGCGTTTCTGCAGGCTGTCGACATTGCCCTTATAGCGTACACAGAACTCGTTGAAGAAGCCCTGTGTGTATTTGTCCTCAAACTTGCCTGTAGCTATCAGTTGGTCGTGCAGATAGTGTGCTCCGTCGTACGACAGCTGTGCAGCCTCCTTGAGCCCTTCCTTGCCCATTACCGACATGTATATGGTGACAAACAGGGCCATGAGCGACTCGTTAGAGCAGATGTTTGAAGTAGCCTTCTGGCGACGTATGTGCTGTTCGCGTGCCTGGAGAGTGAGCACGAAAACTCGCTGTCCGCGGTTGTCGAGACTCTGTCCTACGATGCGTCCCGGCATCTTGCGCATAAGCTTCTCGGTGCAGCACATATAGCCAACAGACGGTCCTCCGAATGCCATAGGAATGCCAAGCGACTGTCCGTCGCCTACTGCAATGTCGGCTCCCCATTCGCCTGGAGTCTTGAGCAGGGCGAGGTCGGCAGCTACGCTGTTGATAACGAACAGGGCCTTGTTGGTGTGGCACGAATCGGCATATCCGGCATAGTCTTCCACGATGCCGTAATAGTTGGGCTGCTGTACGATTACGCCTGCCACGCCACCTTTGTCAAGACGCTCGCTCATCTGTGCCTTGTCGGTAACACCCTCGTTTTGGGCAATCATTTCTACGTTAAATCCGTGGAAATGGGCGTAAGTTTTCACAACATTTACGATTTTTGGGTCTACTGTGGTCGAAACAAGCACGGTATCAGTCTTCTTTGTCGAAGCCATAGCCATGATTGCAGCTTCGGCAGTAGCGGTAGAACCGTCGTACATTGACGCGTTGGAGATGTCCATACCGGTCAATTCGGCCATCATACTCTGATATTCGAAGATATAATGGAGTGTTCCCTGCGAAATTTCTGCCTGATAAGGGGTGTAGCTCGTGAGAAATTCAGAGCGTGAGATGATGTTGGGCACTATAGCCGGAGTGTAATGGTCGTAGCATCCTGCTCCGGCAAATACTGTGAGACGCTGGTTTTTGTTGCCGATTTTCTCGAAGAATGTACGTATGCCTGCTTCGCTCAAGGGTTCGGGCAAGTCATACTCTCCCTTGAAACGTATCTGTTCGGGCACGTCAGAGTAGAGATCGTCCAGCGACTCCATTCCCGCCTTTGCAAGCATCTGCTTTATTTCTTCCTCGGTATGTGGAAAATACTTGAAGTTCATAGTTTGATTGGGGATTTTAGTAATTGAATATTCGGAAATCCAATAAATCATAAGCAGGGAATCAGGAGGCTGAAACATTGTGATTGAAAAATGCTTAGCTATTCTCCTAATTCCCGACTTCCTATATTATTGTTTCCTTAAAATCAGACTTCTTTATGCTTTGCAGAAATCCTCGTAGCCCTGTGCATCCATAAGGTTGTCGAGCTCGGCTGTATCAGAGAGCTGAACCTTGATAATCCAGTTTTCGAACGGATCTTCATTGAGCAATTCAGGCTTGTCTTCGAGAGCTTCGTTCACCTCAACTACAGTACCAGATACAGGTGAGATAAGGTCGCTTGCAGCCTTTACGCTCTCTACTGCGCCGAAATCCTCGTCAGCCTCTACTTCGTCGTCTACTTCGGGAAGGTCAACATACACGACGTTGCCGAGTGCGTTCTGGGCATAATCTGTGATGCCTACATATGCGAATTCGCCTTCTACCTTTACATATTCGTGTGACTCTGAATAGTAGAGTCCTTCAATTACTTTTGCCATAAATGTTATTAGTTGTTAGTTATTTATAAGTTATTAGTTCACTAATTATCTATTATTTCTTGTAATGCTTGTCGTAGAAGCGCTTTTTCACTACTACGCCAGGGAATGTCTTTTTGCGGATTTGCACCTCAAGCTCTGTGCCAAGCTTGGCATAGCGTGCATCTACAAGTGCCATACATACCGACTTGTCGGTAGAAATAGTGTGATAGCCGGTAGTAACCTCGCCGACCTCTTCGCCTTCGTGCAGAATTTTGTAGCCATGGCGTGGAATGGCACGGTCGCTGAGTTCGATGCCTATCACCCGCTTGCTCACGCCGTTGGTCTTCTGCTCTACAAGAGCCTCCTTGCCGATGAATTCGGGTTTGTCAAGCTTGCAGAACATGCTTAATCCTGCCATAACGGGTGATATTTCGTTAGAGAGTTCGTCGCCATAGAGCGGGAGTCCTACCTCAAAGCGCAATGTGTCGCGACATCCGAGTCCGCAAGGCTTGCAACGTCCCGATGCAAGGAGCTTGTCCCATTGCTCGTTGATGTATGCGTGCGAAGCGTATATTTCAAATCCGTCCTCGCCTGTGTAGCCTGTACGACTGATGATGATTGTCTCGCCAGCCACGTCGATGGTCTTGGTGGTGTAGAATATCAGTTCCTTGCATGCCAGACCCAATACTTCCTCTACCACTTGCTCGGCCTCAGGGCCTTGCACGGCAAGCTGTCCGTAGTCTTCCGAGCAGTTTTTGAACTCTACGTCGTATCCCTCCAGATGGCTTTCCATCCATGCTACGTCCTTGTCGATGTTGGCAGCATTGATAACGAGGAAGAAGTCGTTCTCTGCCATCTTGTATACGAGCAGGTCGTCTACTGTTCCGCCATTTTCATAGCACATCATTCCGTAGAAAATCTTGCCTGGTTCGGCTCCGCGCACGTCGTTGGTAAAGATGTGGTTGACGTATCGTTCGGCATCAGGGCCCTTTACGGTCACTTCGCCCATGTGCGAGACGTCAAACACTCCACAATGCCGGCGCACAGCGTAGTGCTCGTCGGCGATGTTTGAATACTGGATTGGCATGATGAAGCCGCCAAAGGGCTGCATCAAGGCTCCGAGAGCTACATGTTTGTCATAAAGGCACGTTTTCTTTTCCATAAAAGATTAGTATTTTTGTAAGGTTTATTGTTTTTTCTTTACGTCAGTTGGTGTTTTTTTCATTATAAGGCTGACAAAGTCGTCCTTCTTCAGATTGAGTATCACGTTGTCAAGCTGCTGTGGCAGGGCTGCGCTTATGGCATCTGCTGTGTAGGCTGTACCTTGCAGTTTGGCTATAATCTGTTGCCCGATGTCGCCCACCAGGAAGAAGTCGCCCTTGATGTCGATGTCTTTTATCACGTCGTTCTTCATCTCCATGCTTATCACGAAGTCGCCAACGCCCTCTATACGTCCGCTACGGATTATGTTGTAACTTGGGTTATTGCCGTAGATGAATTCTGGGGTGAGATATTCTTCTTCGATGTGTGCTATCTGGGCTATTGCGTCGTCATATAGTACGATTTCGCCATTGCATAGGTTGCGTCGTGTGAAGTCTTTAAACTCTTCGATGTCAAGGCTTATGTGGTCCTTGAGGAGTGTGATGTGTTGGCGCACGCTTTGTATTCCTTTCGACACAAGTTTCTCGCACGAAGGTGTTATTGCGCCTACCATATTCTCTATATTGGTGTCGTAGAGCATTGTGCCATGCACTATGCTTCGTCCGGGTATGTGATAGAAAGCGTTGCCCGACACCTTGCGTCCATCTATCATTATGTCGTTGCGTCCGCTTGTTTCGGCAGGTATTCCGAGTTTGCGTAGCATTTCTGACACCATATTTATATATTTGCTGAATGTGAGGCTTACATTCTCGTCGGGGGTGATGTAGGAGAACATAATGTTGGTCATATCAGCATATACGCAGCCTCCTCCGCTTTTCCGACGATATGTCTGTATGTTGTGCTGTCGACAGTAGTCTATGTTCACCTCGTTTTGTATGAGTTGGTTGCGCCCGAAGATAACCGTCGGGTCTACCTGCCACATGAAGAAATACTCGCCCTTTTCGAGATGTCGGGCAATGTATTCTTCCATGGCAAGATAGAAGGTGAGCCTTCTTTTAGGTTTGGTATTATTTAAAGTTACGTATATCATATATAATGTGTAATCTCGTTAGGTTATTGGTAACAACTGCAAACTTACACAAAAATATTTATATGCGTTAATCTTTAAGCACTTTTATTTTTAATAATTCTGAAAAAAGCGCATCGATTAGTCTATTTCAGACAATTCGAGCCACCTCATTTCCTTTTCTTCGAGGTTTTCTTTTACGATAGGCAGGCGTTTGCTTTTCTCGGTAAGCAGTTCTATCGATAACGTTCCGCTGCAAAGTTCTTCTTCTATCGCCTTCTGCTCTTGTTCAAGTGCCGCAATTTCCTTCTCAAGGCACTCGAATTCGCACTTCTCCTTATACGTCTTTTTGCGTCGTTGCTCGCCTACAAACTCTCTTTTCTCCTTCTTCTCTGAGGTGGCGTTAGGCTTGTCGGCTGCTTCGGCCTTGGGCTTTAACGACTCCCATTCGCGGAACTGGGTATAATTGCCAGGAAAGTCCTTTATCTCGCCGTTGCCACGGAATACGAGCAGGTGGTCGACAATCTTGTCCATAAAGAATCGGTCGTGCGACACTATGATGACGCATCCAGGGAAGTCCTGCAGATACTCCTCCAGCACCTCCAGCGTCTGTATGTCGAGGTCGTTGGTAGGCTCGTCGAGTACGAGGAAGTTGGGGTTGCGCATCAGTACTGTACACAGATAGAGCTTTCGGCGCTCGCCACCCGACAGTTTGTACACATAGTCGTATTGCTGCTCGGGGGTGAAGAGGAAGTGTTGTAGCAACTGTCCTGCCGTGATATGCTTGCCTCCACCATAGTCGACATATTCGGCTATGTCAGATATTACGTCTATTACGCGTTGCTGGTCGTTGAACTTCATGCCGTCCTGCGAGAAATAGCCGAACCTTACCGTGTCGCCTATGTCAAACTGTCCGCTGTCGGGTTCTGTCTCGCCGAGCAGCATCTTGATGAAGGTGGATTTTCCTGTACCGTTGTTGCCTACGATACCCATCTTCTCGAAGCGCTGGAAGTTGTAGTAGAAGTCTTTCAGTATGACCTTCTCGTCGAAAGCCTTAGATACATATTGGCACTCGAATATCTTGGAGCCGATGTACACATTCTTCGACTTGAGTCGCATCTGCCGTTCTTCCATGCGCTGCTTTGCCTTGGCTTCAAGGTCGTAGAAAGCCTCCTCGCGATAACGGGCCTTGTGTCCACGTGCCTGAGGCTGTCGGCGCATCCATTCCAGTTCGCGTCGATACAGATTGTTGGCACGTTCTATTTCGGCACGTGTGGTGTCAATACGCTCCTGTCGCTTTTCCATATAGTAGCGGAAATTGCCGCGATAGGCATATATGGTGTGGTTGTCGAGTTCGAGAATCAAGTTGCACACGCGGTCGAGGAAGTATCGGTCGTGCGTAACCATCAGCAGCGTCTTGTTGCCTCTTGAGAGGTAGCCTTCGAGCCATTCTATCATCTCAAGGTCGAGGTGATTGGTCGGCTCGTCGAGTATGAGCAGGTCGGGCTCGGTTATGAGCACATTGGCAAGAGCTATGCGCTTCTGCTGTCCGCCGCTCAATTGGCCCATAGGCTGATTGAGGTCGGTAATGCGCAGCTGCGTAAGTATCTGTTTGGCCTTGAGTATCTTGTCAGGGTCGCCGTTGTGGTTGAAGCAAGCGTCGAGTACCGACTCTTCAGGGTCGAACTTGGGCTGCTGCTCAAGAAATCCCACACGTATATCCTTGCGATATATGATGCTGCCCGAATCAACCGATTCCTTGCCCGAGAGGAGCGAGAGGAGTGTAGTCTTGCCCGTACCGTTCTTGGCTATGAGTCCTACGTGCTGGCCTTCGCCTATCGAAAACGAGATGTTCTCGAACAGCACATGTGCCCCGAAAGCCTTCGATACATTTTGAACGTCAAGTAATGGTGTCATTTTCAGTTATTCTCCCTCCTTAAGTGATTTCAGAATATCCTCGATGTAAGTAAGCACCTCGTCACGTCCGGTCTTCTTCTCCGAACTTGTAATGAAATAAGGTGGCAGTTCTTCCCATTGCTCTTTGAGTGAGTTCATCCATTTGGCGGCATTCTGCTTGGCCTTGACCGGTCCGAGTTTGTCGGCCTTGGTGAAGATTATGGCAAATGGCACAGAGCTTTCGCCCAGCCAGTTGATGAAATCGGTGTCAATCTTCATCGGGTCGTGGCGTATGTCTATGAGCACAAATGTATTGATAAGCTGTTCACGCTGAAGGATATACGACGTTATCATTTGGTCGAGTTTCTTCTGCACAGTCTTCGAGCGCTTGGCAAATCCGTAGCCAGGAAGGTCTACAAGATACCAGTCGTTGTTGATTACGAAATGATTGATGAGCAGCGTCTTGCCTGGGGTGGCCGAAGTCTTGGCAAGTCCCTTGTGATTGCAGAGCATATTGATAAGGCTCGACTTGCCAACGTTGGAACGGCCGATGAAGGCGAATTCGGGCTTTGTGTCCTTAGGACATTGGCTTACTGTAGCTGCTGATATTGTAAATTCCGATTTCTTTATATCCATAATAATAATGTCTTTATTGTGTTCTATCGTGCAAAATTAATAAAAAAAGCCCAATTTCCGTGGCGTACATATTGGAAACCGTATTTTTTATGTATTCAGACAATGTCATTTCCGATTTTTATAGTTAAATTTGCATTAACTGACCATGGTCAAGAACACTTGTTTATAACAACTTACGCTTCTCTTTAACAACTAACACAGATGCAGATAATACCCTACAAACATATTCATAATCTTCTGATGATATTGCCATTTGCAATAATTGTCTTGCTGGCTGTGGCTTGCTACGACACAAGCAATCGTGCTGAGGTAGACAGGCTGAACGATATTTCGTACAGCTATCACTACAGAAATCTTGACTCTACACAAGTGTACGCCAAACGCGCATTCGAACACTCGCATAATTATGGCGACGGACGTGCAGAGGCGATGAACAATCTGGCGTTTGTAGAGATAGCCCGTATGAAATACGCCAAGGCGTTCAAGATTCTTACAAGCATTCCCGAACAGACTGACAATCAGATAGAACAGCTCGTATGTGACGTTCAGCTTATGCGCCTTTGCCAGCGCAGGTCGGAAAACAAGAATTTCTATCATTATCTGCAGCATGCACAAGGTTGTCTGAAGCGTTTGAACGAGGACGAAGAGTTGCTTGACGAGCGCCAGCGTGCCCGACTTGTCTATGCCCGTAGCGAGTATGCCATAGTCTATTCGGCTTATCTTTATTACTTGGGGCAGCTGCGCCTGTCTACCGAAGCCTTGATGGCGATAGATGCAGGTGGCGAAGTGGTGAGAGATACTGCCCAGCTGCTGGCTTATTATTACAATGTTGGCTCTGGGGGAATACTTTCGGGCAAGACTCATGAGCGAGTGGTACAAGCCGAATTCGACAATCTTATGAGGTGCTATCTGTTGTCGCGACAGTATCGGTACCAGTACTGGGAGGCCAATTCCTTGCAGGCCATTAGCGAACATCTGCAGAATGACGACGACCGACAGCGCTTGACAGCCGACAATATGCAGGAAATCGACTTTATAAATGTCGACCAAATGCCAGACAGTCTGCTGTCTGGCAATCTGGCACAACGGGCGTTGTCGCTTTTCGAGGCTTATGGCGACGTGTATCAGACGGCTGGAGCATGGCGTACGCTTTCTATGTCCTATCGTAATATAGGCGACTACAACTCGGCTTATGCCTGTCTAACCAACGCTCTGGAGAAGGACACGGCAATAAATGCCGCCCCCGACCTTGTGGCCTCCATACGCGAACAAATGTCGATAGTGTGCTCGGCCATGGGCGACAAGCCCCGTAGCGACTACAATCGCAACATATATCTTGACCTTCAGGAACGCACCCGACAGGACCGCCAGCTTGAGGCACGAGCCGAGCAGTTATCGGTCTCGTTACGCCAGCTCGACTTTATGATTGTGGCTGTGATGGTGCTGATAGCCATCATCATAGGACTGCTGTCGTATTTTGGTTACCAGCGTCACAAGCAACGCAGAATGGTGTCTACCGACCGTTTGCTGGCACCTTTGGACGAATGGAAGCAGAAGTGTGAGGCTAAGTATGAGGAGAAACAGGAGGAAATAGAAGAGATAGAAGACGAGACGAATGTCAAGAAAAGCCAGAAAGAACACTATGGCGAGATAAGCGTGGAGCAACGCACCAAGATATTGATTGCATCGAGCGTAATCCCGCTTATCAATCGGTTGACTCGTGAGTTTGACGTATTGACGGCAGGCAAATGTACTCCTGAGTCACGCAACGAACATCTCGCTTATGCAGGCCAACTGGTCGACTCTATCGCCGAGTGCAACCAGCAACTTACAAAGTGGATACGCCTGAAGCAAGGCGGACTGCAGCTTAACATAAAGAGTTTCATGCTAAAGGATATATTCGACGTAATCAGACGAAACGCATCCGACTATAAGCGCCATGGAATAACTCTCCATGTCGAGGATAACGATACGGTAGTGAAAGCCGACCCCGTGCTTACTTTGTTCATGGTGAATACCATTGCCGAAAATGCACGTCGCTACACTCCACAAGGCGGCGAGGTGAAGGTTTCGGCAGAAGAAACTGACGACTATGTGGAAATATCAATAGCCGACAACGGTAGCGGAATGGCAAAGGAACAGTTGGATGGTCTGTTCACCCGAAAAATCATAAAGGACTCAAGCAACGTAAAGGCGGAAGGCGGACATGGATTCGGACTAATCAACTGCAAAGGCATCATCGACAAGTATCGCAAAACCAGCTCTATATTCAGCGTATGCTCTATTTCGGCAGAGAGCGAAGCAGGGAAGGGTAGCCGCTTCTTCTTCCGTCTGCCCAAAGGCATACATCGTGTATTGACTATTGTCGCAATGCTTGTGTATCAATGCGTTACAATTGCTGCTTCAACCGGACATTTGACTAATGTCACAGCGATGGAAGCCAAAGCCAGAGCTTATGCCGATAGCGCCTACAACTGCAACATCAATGGGCAGTATGAGCGTACTATTATATTTGCCGACAGCTGCATCTGCCTGCTCAACAAACTGTATCCCGAACGCATCCCGAACGCATCCCGAAGAAACAGACTGATGACGCTCAACGGCGATTACCCTGCCATCGCAGCCGAACTGCAATGGTTTCGCGATAGTGTGAAAGCCGATTACGGTACTATTCTCGACGTTCGTAATGAGACGGCTGTGGCTGCTTTGGCTCTGCGCAACTGGAGCCTTTATTCGTACAACAACGCCGTTTACATCCAGCTGTTCCGCGATTGTAGTGCCGACAATACAATCGCAACGTACGTGAGAACTATGCAGCAGGCAGAAAGCAACCGAAGTGTGGCTATGATAATGCTCATAGTAATGTTTGTGAGCATATTCCCCGCTTACTATCTGCTCTATTACCGTCATCGTGTGTATTATCGGCTCTGCATAGGCAAGATTGCTGATATAAACCGAGTGCTGCTCGACGATACAATGCCGTCAGAGGAGAAACTAAATCGTATTGACGCGCTGTGGCCTGAAAGTACTGAAACAAAGCTATCGAAACGCATGGCCGACCGTCGGCCCAAGGAGTTGCATGACGTAGTGAAAGCCATACGTAACAGCGTGTCGTCTGACTTGAATCGCGAGAAAGAAATGCAAGTGCAATTGGAAATCGTAAGGGACCAGTTGCGCCGTCAGACCATGGAGTGCGACCGTTTGTACGTTTCAAATAGCGTGGTAGACAACTGCCTGTCGTCGCTGAAGCACGAGACGATGTATTATCCGTCAAGAATCAGACAGGTGCTCGACAACGGCGAATTGACAGCCGAAGGGATTGTCTCCCTGCGCGAACTTGCCCTCTACTATCGTATGCTCTACATGGCCCTTATCAATCAGACCGTACACACACAGTATCGCATAGGTTCGGCGGACGAAATTCTGACGATGATGAATTATATGTTTGCCATAATCAAGCGTAAAAATGGCGGCGTTGCCCCCGGCTGTGCCGTCTCATCCTATGGCAATTCCTATGCTATACTGACCATGACATTGGACAAGTGCGCCACAAGACCAGACAGCCATAAACTATTCACACCATATACCGACGATTTCGACTATCTCGTATGTTGCCAGATTATGCGTGACATAGGCGACTTTACAGGTATGCGTGGAAGCGGAATACAGGCTTATTATGATGCCGGCGCCAAACTCGTGATAAGGATGTTCGTTCCGCAAACAATATTGGAGAAAGTCAAAATGACGAAATGACAAAATGTCACATTCTGGTCTTATCACCCGTAATATCGGACGAACGCCTTTTTTTATTCTCTCACGAGGAAAAAATATCCTATTCGGCAGGGGATTATTGTGGCTCATTACTTCAAATTTAGAGTGAGCTCAATAAAAAACGGGAAAATGGCTGTCGATGTGGATTTTTATTGCTAATTTTGTAACCATAATTTCTATAATAAAAATTATACTCAAATCAACTGATGGTTAACAAGAACTTGACACAATTTTTGGCTTCGATGGTAGAATGTCTTGCGTCTCCCGACTCTTGCAAGGGGATGTTTCATTCACATAAAGACAATTGTCCGTTGCCTTCGGGAGCCATTCTTGAGGAAATCGTATCCTTGTCGAGAGCGATATTGTTTCCTGGATATTATGGAAATTCGTGTGTCAATGCCGACACGCTTCCCTTTCATATCGGTGTTTCCATAGAGCGTCTGTACCAGCTTCTGAAAGAACAGATTCTGGCAGGACTATGTTTTCTGGATACCGATTCGGATATTCCCACAGACAGTCTTAAAGAACATGCCAAGGAGGTTGCAACAGAGATGATCAGACGCTTGCCAACCATACGCGAAATACTGAGCACAGATGTTGTAGCTGCATATAATGGCGACCCCGCGGCCTGCAATACAGGCGAAGTAATAGCTTGTTATCCCATCATCAAGGCTCTTGCAAACTATCGTATCGCCCACGAACTTTTCATATTGGGCGTGCCGCTGATTCCGCGCATGCTGACAGAAATGGCACATTCGGAAACCGGCATCGACATCCATCCACAAGCATCTATAGGCAAATACTTCACAATCGACCATGGTACGGGCGTAGTGATAGGCGCAACATGTGTCATCGGCAACAATGTGAAGATATACCAGGGTGTAACGCTTGGAGCCAAGAGCTTCCCGCTTGACAGCAATGGCAATCCGATAAAGGGAATACCACGCCATCCTATCATCGGCAACGATGTAATAATATACGCCAATGCCACAATATTGGGACGCGTCACCATAGGCGACGGCTGTATAATAGGGGCAAATATGTGGGTGACCGAAGATGTCAAACCCAATCATATTGTAGCCAATGGCAGACAACCCAATGAAAACCAAACTAAATGACAAGCAAAAACTGATAAATAACAATTGTAAGAAACAATAAAATATTATCGAGATAAAAATGAATGAATTTGAACTTATTGCCAAGACATTTATGGGGCTTGAGCCCGTCCTGGCAAAAGAACTCACCCAATTGGGTGCCAACAATGTGGAAATAGGCCGTCGAATGGTTTCGTTTACCGGCGACAAGGAGATGATGTATCGTGCCAATTTCCAACTTCACACAGCCATACGTATTCTTAAGCCTATCGCCAAGTTTAAGGCAGCTTCGGCTGATGATGTGTATGAAGAAATCAAGAAGATAGACTGGAGCCAGTACATCGAGAAAGGAAAGACGTTCTCGGTTGACTCTGTAGTATACTCTGAGGAGTTCCGTAACTCGCGTTTCGTCACATATAAGGTGAAGGACGCTATAGTCGACCAGTTCCGTGAGAAGACAGGCACCCGTCCTAATATCTCAGTAAGCAATCCCGACATCCGTCTCAACATCCATATTGCCGAGACTGCTGCCACATTATCGCTCGATTCAAGTGGCGAATCGCTTCATCGTCGTGGCTATCGCCAGGAGTCGGTAGAGGCTCCGCTCAATGAGGTTCTTGCTGCTGGTATGATTCTTATGACCGGATGGCAAGGCGAGACCGACTTCATCGACCCAATGTGTGGCTCAGGTACACTTGCCATAGAGGCTGCCCTTATTGCCCACAACATGAGTCCGGGCGTGTTCCGCAAGGAATTTGCATTCGAGAAGTGGCCCGATTATGATGCTGAACTTTTCGACACCATCTACAACGACGACTCTCAGGAACGTGAGTTCACACACCATATTTACGGATACGACATCGATATGAAGGCTGTCAATACAGCCCGCTTGAATGTGCGTGCCGCCGGTCTTACCAACGACATTACTATCGACTGCGCCGACTTCAAGGATTTCACAAAACCCGCAGAGAAGAGCATCATCGTGGTCAATCCTCCGTACGGCGAGCGTATCTCTACACCCAACCTGCTCAACACCTACAAGATGATTGGCGAGCGACTGAAGCATGCCTTTATGGGTAATGAGGCTTGGGTGCTTAGCTATCGCCAGGAGTGCTTCGAGGCTATAGGATTGAAGCCTTCTATCAAGATTCCCGTTTACAACGGATCGTTGGAGTGCGAGTTCCGCAAGTATAGCATCTTCGACGGCACCATGAAGGATTTCCGTCAGGAAGGCGGCATCGTAAAGACCGAAGAGGAAAAGCGACAGATGGCCGAAAAGCATCGTTTCAAGAAGAACCGTGAGTTCAAGAAGCGTCTTGATGAGGACGAGGAGAATGCAGAAGCCGACATCCGCTCGTTCAAGTTCCGCTCAATGGAGCGCCGCAAGGACAATGACGACCGTCGTGGCGGTGGCAAGCGTTTCGACCGTGAAGACGACAAGTCGTTCGGCAAACGTGGAGGCAAGTCATTTGGACGCAGTCGCGACGATGACAGAGCCTTCGGACGTGGACGCGATGGCGAAAAGTCGTTTGGCAAAGGATTTAAGAGCGACCGTAAGGGTGGCAAAGGTTTCAATAAAAAAAGATTTGATAATGAAGATTAAGTATCTGTCAACATTGTTATTCGGGCTGTTTGCCTCCTTGACTGTGAGTGCTCAGCAGCAGAAGGAGTTTACACTTGAAGACCTGAACTTCGGTGGCAAGAACTTCCACAACATGGTGCCCAAGAACCGCTATTGTACATGGTGGGGCGACCAGCTTGTGCGTCAGGACGCTTCCGAATGTTACCTGGTAGACAAATCGACCGGCAAGGAGACTAAGCTGTTCTCGGTAAATGAAATCAACCAATGGATTTCTAACACCAAGGACATCAAGGTGCGTTCGCTCTACAATGGCCAGTTCCCCAATGCCGACCGCCCGGAAGTTGTGTTGGGCAATGGCAGCAAGATTTATGTTGTCGACTTCAAGAAGCACAGCCTTGTAAGCAGCCATGAGATAGGCGAGGACGACAATGTTCTCGAAATGAACTATAAGAGCGGGGCTATGGCTGTCCTTCGTGACAACAACCTCTTCATGCGTCTTGGCACAAAGGAGTGGCAGCTGTCTAAGGACGGTTCACGTGAGATTGTTTACGGACAGAGCGTTCACCGTGATGAGTTCGGCATTCACAAAGGCACTTACTTCAGCAACAGCGGTACCAAACTGGCTTTCTACCGCATGGATCAGTCGATGGTGACTGATTATCCGCAGGTAGACATTCCCGAGATTGATTATTTCAAGCATCCCGAGACACAGACTTGCTGTGCCAAAGCCGCTCCCGATAAGTATCCTATGACGGGTGAGACCTCGCACAAGGTTACTGTAGGCGTATTCGACACTAAGACTGGCAATACCGTGTATCTTAAGGCAGGCGACCCTACCGACCGTTATTTTACTAACATCGCATGGAGTCCCGACGACAAGACAATATATATGTTCGAACTCAACCGCGACCAGAACGACTGCCGTCTTGTAAGCTATGATGCTACTACCGGCGAGAAGACAGGCGAACTCTATCGCGAGACCGACGAGAAGTATGTCGAACCTCAACATCCTATCATGTTCTTGCCGTGGGACAACACCAAGTTCCTTATGCAGAGCCAGAAGGATGGCTACAATCATCTCTATCTCTGCACACTCGGCAAGCACGGCAGCCGTATGGCTCACAATACTGAGTCGCTCGAAATCAAGCAGCTCACTTCAGGCAAGTGGGTTGTACTTGAGGTGCTGGGCTTCAACGCCAAGCGCAAGAGTGTTGTCATAGCATCTAACGAGCTTAGCCCGATACAGCGCAACATCTTTGTCGTAGACACTCGCAACGGCAAGCGTACTCTTATGGACGAGGGCGGCAAGGGATGGCACACAGCCACACTTAGCACAAGCGGAAAGTACATATTCGACCGTTACACAACACCTACTGTTCCTCGTAACATTGCCATTGTCAATACAGAAAACGGCAAGCGTCTGAGCTATTTCAAGGCTGAAGATCCATGGAAGGGATACAACGTGCCTGAATACAGCTGTGGTACTGTGAAGGCAGCCGACGGTCAGACCGACCTCTACTGGCGTATGGTTAAGCCTACTAACTTCGACCCAAACAAGAAGTATCCTACTATTATATATGTATATGGTGGCCCTCATGCTCATAATGTTGATGCAAGCTATCATTACGGTTCACGTGGCTGGGAGACTTATATGGCAAGCAAGGGCTATCTGCTCTTTATCCTTGACAACCGAGGATCGGAAAACCGTGGCAAGGAGTTTGAGCAGGCTACATTCCGTCAGCTTGGTCAGGAAGAGATGAAGGACCAGATGAAGGGTGTAGAATATCTTAAGAGTCTTCCTTATGTAGACGCCGATCGTATCGGTGTACACGGCTGGAGCTTTGGCGGATTCATGACCATCTCACTTATGACCAACTATCCTGATGTGTTCAAGGTAGGCGTAGCCGGTGGTCCGGTTATCGACTGGCACTGGTATGAGGTGATGTACGGCGAGCGCTATATGGACACTCCGCAGACCAATCCTGAAGGCTATAAGAAGACCTCGTTGCTCTATAAGGCCAAAGACCTCAAAGGCCGTCTGCAGATTATTACCGGCTACAACGATGTAACAGTTGTGCCACAGCATTGCCTTACTTTCCTCAAGGCTTGTATCGCAGCTGGCACACAACCCGACTTCTTCGTTTATCCGGGCGAGCCGCACAACATGCGCGGACATCAGAGCACGCATCTGCACGAGCGTATCAGTCAGTATTTCTTCGACTTCTTGAAGTAAATATCTAATGTTTAGTGTTTAATGTTTTAATTGTTGAGAGTTTAATATTAATCTAACAATCGACATTAGACACTAAACATTTTATATTGTAAGTCGGCACCCCAATTAAACATTAATAATAAATAATTAAACATTATAGAGATGAAAATTCTTTTGTTGGGAAGCGGCGGCCGTGAGCACGCCCTTGCATGGAAGATAGTACAGAGCGACAAGTGTGAGAAGCTGTTCATAGCTCCTGGCAATGCCGGAACGGCTGCTGTAGGAGAGAATGTGGCTATCAAAGCTGATGATTTTGAGGCTCTTAAGCAATTCTGTGTCGAGAATAATATTGACATGGTTGTTGTTGGCCCGGAAGATCCGTTGGTAAAGGGAGTATATGATAATTTCCGCGACGACGAGCGTACCAAAAACATTCCCGTAATAGGCCCTTCTAAGGCAGGTGCTGTACTTGAGGGAAGCAAGGATTTTGCCAAGCGCTTTATGAAGCGTCACAACATCCCCACAGCCAAGTATGAAACTTTCGACGGTACTACACTCGAAGAGGGACTCAAGTTCTTGGAAACACTCAAGGCTCCTTATGTACTCAAGGCCGATGGACTGTGCGCCGGTAAGGGTGTACTTATCGTACCTACTCTTGAGGAGGCAAAGAAGGAACTCAAGGACATGCTTGGCGGTATGTTCGGCAATGCTTCAGCACGTGTAGTCATCGAGGAATTCCTTAGCGGTATTGAGTGCTCGGTATTCGTTCTTACCGATGGCAAGAACTACAAGATTCTTCCAGAGGCAAAGGACTACAAGCGTATTGGCGAGCACGATACGGGATTGAATACCGGAGGTATGGGTAGCGTTACGCCAGTTCCTTTTGCCGATGAGGCATGGATGAAGAAGGTTGACGAGCGCATCATTCGTCCTACCGTTGAAGGCTTGGCTGAGGAAGGTATCGACTATAAGGGCTTTATCTTCTTCGGACTCATCAATGTTGAGGGCGAGCCGATGGTCATCGAGTACAACTGCCGAATGGGCGACCCGGAGACCGAGAGCGTAATGCTGCGCCTTAAGAGTGATATTGTTGACCTCTTTGAGGGTGTTGCCGCTGGCGACCTTGACAAGCGTTCTATTGAATTCGACCCACGTGCTGCTGTCTGCGTAATGCTTGTTAGCGGTGGTTATCCTGAAGCTTATCAGAAAGGCTACGTGATTAATGGTCTTGAAAAGATAGAAGGTTCTGTGGTATTCCATTCGGGCACAGCCATGAAGGATGGCAACGTAGTGACCAATGGTGGACGTGTTATTGCCGTTAGTTCATATGGTAAGGATAAGGACGAGGCTCTTGCCAAGTCGTTTGCCGAGGCTCAGAAGATAGAGTACGAAGGCAAGTACTTCCGTCGTGATATAGGTCAGGACCTGTAAAGAATATTTTTCAGCCTCGCCCCATGCCCTTCTTCCTTGCGATGAAGAGTGCAAAGTGTCAATAATAATGACATGGGGTGGGGCTTTTTTATTTATTATAAACGAGCTATTTTATATAGTATAATAAGGAATGAGAAGAAAGAGATTTCAGAATCGTGTTGCCGAGAGCCGCATCTCGCTGCCAGCAACGGGCGTGTATGCTTTTATCGTATGTTTGTTGGGCGGATTGCTGGGTGAGCATATGTGGATACAATTTGCTCTGCTCGTCGTTTCTGCATTTTTAATGATGGAGCTCAACAACTCCAATGCCTTGATACGCATCTACAGTCGTATGGTGTCGTGTTCATTCATAGTATTGGCTGTAATGGCTTACTTTCTGTTTGTTGACATTAAGTGTGGCATTGTACAGACGTGCTTCATTGCTTTCTATCTGTTTCTTTTCACTACCTACCAGAGTCGTGCCTCGGTAGGCAGGGTGTTCTATGCTTTTGCCATGCTTGGCATTGCCAGCATCTACTATGTACAGATATTGTTTTTTATACCTGTAATATGGGTTTTGATGGCAACGAACATCATGAATGGTTGCGCACGTGTCTATGTAGCGTCTTTGTTGGGTTTGTTGCTTCCGTATTGGTTTGCAACTGGCTATTATGCCTTTTCCGACCAGATTTCTCTGATAGGCGATCATTTTACAGCACTTCTTGACTTTGATTCACAGTCGGTATGGCTTGACATCCCTCTGGTGCAAATTGTTACCATAGTATTCATTGCTCTTTTAGCCGTAGTCGGAATGATCAATTTCCGTCTCAACAACTATCGTGACAAGATACGTACACGTATGCTGTTCGACTTCTTTTCGGTGATGATAATATTCACTATGATATTCATGATTCTTCAGCCTACCAACATGCACTTCCTCCTTGCTATGCTTATTGTGAGTGCTTCACCCCTTATAGGTCATTTCATATCGCTTACCAATTCGCTGATTACAAATCTCATTTTCTGTTTTATGCTTGTGGCTACACTTGCCCTTACTGTTTGTAATGTATGGATACAGTTCTGAGTTTTCTGATAGATTGGGGCTATTGGGGTATGCTTGCTGCCGCATTTCTTGCGGGCAGCTTCTTTCCTTTCAGCAGCGAGGCTGTGATGCTGGCTTTACAGGCAGCAGGCTTGAATCCCGTATGGCTCGTTGTCTATGGTACTATAGGCAACATCTTGGGTTCGGTATTTAATTATTGTGTAGGTAGAATGGGCAATCTTGCATGGATTGAGCGTTATCTGCACGTCAGCCCTGAGAGTATCGAAAAGGCTGAGCGGTTTATGGCAGGTCGAGGTGCATGGATGGGATTCTTTGCCTTTCTGCCATTGCTTGGAAGTGCCATAACGATAGCACTCGGATTGATGCGTGCCAATGTAGTCATCTCACTCATCAGCATTAGCTTAGGCAAATTCCTGCGTTATGCCGTTCTTGTTTTTGGTGCGTCACTATTTATTTAGCCTCTCATCTATTAGGAGTTTATAGCTCCGCAATTGTCGCATACACCCTTATGTCGAAGTCTTGCTCCGCAGTTGCCACAGACATAAGGGTAATAATTGTTCTTGGCATATCGTCGTATGCCAATTGCCATATAAGCTACGAGCAATACGTATCCTATATAATATAGTGTGCTCACGCTGAATATGATATAGTTAGCAGCACATACAGCACCAAGACCGCACATATATAATGTGGCGTGGGCGAATGGCAACTTGTGATAGACATCATCTATTGTTGCTATTGCCATCACTATCATTGCCCATACCGAAGCTATGAAAATGGCGAGTATCGGAGGCAAGGAGAAAGGATTGAGCGATGGGTGGAAATAGAAATGGCGCCACACATCGGGTGCAAACAGTTGTATACTTGAATAGAACGTGGCTGCCATTGCCACGGTCAACGCGAGCAAAGTGGGATAGAACGAGTTTATGTCGTTGAAATGTACTGCCTTTACGTGTTTCTGCTTGATGCTATACGTCAGATAGCTTATGGCAATTACGCTTATAATGATAAGAAACACGAGCAGGTGCTTGTCGGAGAATGTAGATATGAATTGAGATATCGGATCGTCCGGCACAACAGAGGGCATTAGCCGGCTCTCGTGTATCCATCCGAATGTATATTGATCGCGCGCCAGTTGTATCCATACAGAGTCCGCAGGATCATCCTTAAGCAATCGTATGTCGACAACTACCAGATGGTCGCCTTTTTTTACGAGGAAAGAGTCGGTGTGCAGTCCGTTGAGTTTCTCCTCTGGCTGCTGGCGTAGCAACGACAAAGTATCGCTCTTCACCACGAAGTTATAGTTCTGAGCGTAATGATGAGTACTATAGAACGAACTGTCTGCATAGTCCATAGTATTGGTTGTTGTGTACGCATCGTGATGCCTTGTCTTTGTGTGGTAGCACCCAGACAAGGTCATCAGTCCGACAATCATTGCTATAATCAATCTGGTTCTCGTCATTTCTTTGCTTTTTTATTTCTCGTCTCTTTCTTCTGCAAAAAAGTTAGTCTGTAGCGTAAATTTCCATCTGGCATTTTGCGCAATTGAATGTCAGGCGTACCTGTCTGCCGTCCGTCGATTCAAGGAAAAGAGGTTCTTTCCATGTAGGTTGCTTGCCACCTCGTTTTACGCAGAAACCCATGGCGTAGCGCAGACAGTAGCGGCATGTCATGAGTGGAGTGTTGGCACGTGGCGTACCGTAAGTCTTTGCGCCAGAACGTGCTCCGTCAGTCAATTCAAATGCTGCAGCCGCGTGCTTCACACCGTGTTCTTCGTAGAAGGCTTCGGCTCGGTGGTTGGACACATTGGCTGCATCAATCTTTTCGGCTTCTAAATAACGCTTGTGACCAGCATTATTATCGTTGATGCCGTAGGCAGTCTGTTTCTGTCGGCCTTTATTCTCGTCCGTATCAATAGGCTGTTCTTCAATCTGAGCCAGCACCTCACGTCGCATCGTAGCAAGCTTGCTTGACGGGATGAAGAATCCTGCCACGCCACCCATCAATCTTATATTGCCAGGGCGGAACATTGTGTTGCCCAGTTTCTCGAGCTGGCGTATGATGTTGTCGGTTTGTGGCTTCTGGGCATCTTGCAGCGGTTCGTCGAGTGGGGTGAAAGCCTTGCGTCCTGTCTCGTCTACTGCTTCGAGTACAATCTTGCCACAATCAACGCTTATTGTCATATCGAGCGCCAGTTTACGCTCGGCAGTCTTGCTCTGCATAGCCCGTTCAAACACCATATCGTTGTTGCGGTAGAGAGCCATACCTGCCTTTAATTCTTCAGGCATTGAGAGCGGAAAGAGACGGTTGTTCTCTACACGGTTCACACGGAAACCATGCAACTTGCGGTCGGGTGTGAAGAAACACAGGCCGTCACCATTGGCAAACATTGCCGTACCGGCAACGTTGAACGAGCCACGTCTTATTTCCTTTACGTAGCCTACGTATTCGCCCATTGCCTTCGGAGTATCAAACGAAGAAATGTCGTCGCGTCGGCCATCGAGAAAGTAGTGAGTAAAACCTCGATTGAAGGTCTTGTCCAGATTAGGTATGAATGTATATTCAGCCTTGCCCCAGGAACTGCGACGGTACTTTTCTGGATTTGCCTCTATTATCTCGTTGAGTTGCTGGCTGTAGGCTGCTACCACGTTTTTCACATAAGCAGCATCCTTCAGTCGGCCTTCTATCTTCAGCGATGTTGCTCCTGCTTTGACGATTTCTTCCAGACGGTCAAGTTGCATCATGTCCTTAAGCGATAGCAGATGGCTTGCACGGCGTATGGTTTCTCCTCGGCTGTCCTTAAGGTCGAAAGCTAGACGGCAGAACTGCGCACATTCGCCACGGTTGGCGCTACGTCCGAAGCAATGGTGTGAGGCGTAGCATGCTCCCGAATAGCTCACGCACAAGGCACCATGCACAAACACTTCAAGCTCGGTCTGTGGTACAGCTTTATGTACTTCGCGTATTTCATCAAGCGACAGTTCACGAGCCAGCACTACACGACTGAACCCTACGCTTGTGAGCCATGCAGCCTTCTCGGCAGTTCTATTGTCGGTCTGTGTGCTTGCATGCAGTTCGGGCATATGCAGTCCTTTCATTTCCGGTTCTGAGGCTATCTCGCTCATCATCTCCACCACAGCCATATCCTGTACAAGAATAGCGTCAACACCTGCCTTTACGATATGCCGCAACAGCTGTTTGGCATTTGGCAGTTCGTGCTCGTAGACGATGGTGTTGACTGTCACGTACACACGTGCTCCGAACTTGTGGGCATATCTGGCAAGTTCGGCAATGTCATCTATACTATTGCCTGCAGCTTGTCGTGCTCCGAATTCATTGGCTCCTATGTACACGGCATCTGCCCCATGATCAATGGCGATAATGCCTTGCTCAAGATTCTTGGCAGGGGCAAGAAGTTCAATTGGACGAGGGAGAGAGTTGTTGTTTTGATTCATAAAGTATGGTAAAAAGCCCTGTCCACAGTCCCTACCATGTAGAGAGGGGAGTAGTAGCAGGGCTATTGTTTTTGCCTTATAATGTAAGACTTGATTATTATGTTTTATTCAATCTCCTCAATATTATACGGAGTTTCCTGATATATATAATAGTTAATCCAGTTGCTGAACAGCAGATTGGCGTGAGCCCTCCATGTCACATGTGGTTTCTGGCTCGGGTCGTCGCCGATGTAGTAGTTTTTAGGCATTTCCACATCGTCGCGTTTGCCCATATCTCTTCTGTACTCGCTATCGAGAGTATAGGGTGAGTATTCCATGTGTCCAGTGACGAATATCTGTCGTCCGCCACGTGCCATTACCATGCTAACGCCACTCTCGGGCGATTCTGCTATGATGTTAAGTTCAGGGTGCTTCACTATGTCTTCGCGTCGTACCTCTGTGTGGCGGCTGTGTGGCATATTGAAAGAGTCGTCGAATCCGCGGAACAACGGAATTTGCGGAGTAAGTGGAAATTGGCGGAACACGCCGAACTTCTTCTTAGGCAGTTGATGTTTGGGGACGCCATAATGATAGTAAAGTCCTGCTTGTGCAGCCCAACAAATGTACATAGTACTTGTAACGTGCGTGTCTGCCCACTCGAAAACCCGCGTTATTTCGTCCCAATAGCCCACGTCTTCAAATTCCAGATGCTCTATAGGCGCACCTGTGATAATCATTCCGTCAAACTTCTCATTCTTGAGTACATCGAAGTCTTTGTAGAACAACATCATGTGTTCTATAGGAGTGTTTTTCGATGTGTGGCTCTTCAGCTTCATAAAGTATATCTCCATCTGCAGCGGAGTGTTTGAAAGCAAACGCACGAGATCGGTCTCGGTCGTTATCTTCAGCGGCATGAGATTGAGTATTACAATGCGAAGCGGTCGAATATCCTGACTCGTGGCCCGCGAATTGTCCATCACGAATATGTTCTCCTGCTTGAGGAGTTCGATAGCGGGGAGTTTATCTGGTAATCTTAATGGCATATATTATTGTATTTTATATCGTCGTGCAAAGTTACGCAATTATTTGCACTTCATTTTGATTTAGAACGGGAAAATCAGCGGCAACACTACTATCATCACCAGTCCCATGATGATTTGCAGCGGCAGTCCCACCTTGATGTAGTCCATAAACGAGTAGCCGCCAGCCTGCATAACGAGTGCATTGGGTGGTGTAGAGAACGGCGATGCAAAGCACATACTCGCTCCTAATGTTACGGCAAAGAGTAAGGGATAGGGACTGACGCCTATTGCTGCTGCCGAGGTAAGGGCTATGGGAGACATGAGAACAGCAGTAGCAGTATTACTGATGAACATTGTCAAAAGCGATGTGGTGAAGTAGACACCGGCGAGTAGGGCATAAGGGCTTGCCTGTCCGAGGTTGTCGGCCAGCAGACTTGCAACCATTGCCGATGCTCCCGTCTTTTCCAGAGCCACCGACATTGGCAACATGGCAGCGATGAGCACTATACTCTCCCAATTTATCGTTTTATAGGCTGCCTCTACCGAGCGTATACAACCAGTAATGACCATCAGCAGACCAGCCACCATAACAGCTGTGACAGGTGCTACAGGGATGAAGTCGAACACCATAGTCATTATCATAAGCAGCATTATGGCAGCTGCAAGTGGAGCCTTGTAGTCGAGAGTCACGCGAGAAGCCTCCTCCAATGGCTGTCCCATCACCACTATGCCGTCGGCGACGTCGGCTATACGCGAGATGTTCTTCCATTTGCCTTGTATGAGAATTATGTCACCTTGACGGAATCTCATGTCTGCAAGTCCTTCGGTGATATAGTTTTCACCACGACGCACGCCAAGAGCATTTACGTTATACAATCGGCGTAAACCGGTCTCCTTCAGTGTCTTTCCGCACAAACGGGAGTTGTGCATAAGTACTATTTCTGCAATACCAATATCATAGAAAGCAAGTTCCTCGCTTGTCTTGCCGAGTTTCATATCGACAGCAAATCTCATAGCTTGTTCGGGGTCGCCACTTACGTATACTATGTCGCCTTCAGCAAGCTTGGTGTCAGGACCTGCAAGGCGTTGCTCAACTTCCTTCATCAAAGGGGAATGGGGCTGTTTGATGCGACGTACTTCAAGTATTGTAAGACCGTATCGATGGTGTATGTCAAGTTCTGCAAGTGTCTTGTTGTTGGCTATCGATAGTTTTCCCACAGTAAATACCGACAGATTGTCTTTCAGGTTATATTCTTCCATAAGGTCATCAAGCGACTTGGCGCGTTTCTTGCCAGCTTCGTCCTCTTGACGATGCTTACCACCATTGAGAAACCGCTTGCTCAAGGGTAGCAGTACTACAATACCTACTATGATGCACACAATGCCTACAGGTAAAAAACTGAAGAACTTCAGTGGCTCAAAACCGTTCTCGGTCAGAGTTTCCTGAATAACAAGGTTGGGTGGGGTACCTATGAGTGTGAGCATACCGCCCATACTGCTGGCAAAGGCAAGTGGCATAAGCAGACGGCTGGCGCGCATCTTGGCTTTTTGTGCCAGACTAACCACTATAGGCATCATAAGGGCTACGGTTCCGGTATTGCTTACGAAAGCACCAATCACGGCTGTCACTACCATCAACAGTAGAAACAGGCAGAGTTCGTTGTCGCCAGCCAATGTCATCAACTTACCTGAAGCTTTCTTGGCGAGTCCGGTCTGTACGATGCCGCCTCCTACAACAAACAGTCCCACCATCATTATCACCACCGAGTTGGAGAATCCCGATAGGGCTTCCTGCGGAGTGAGTATTCCGGTGAGCAGTAGGGCGACGAGGGCGCACAATGCGACGAGGTCGGAACGAACTTTGCCCATGGCGAAGAACACAGCCGAAAGAACTAAGATAATAATGGTTGTTGTCATGTGATCTTTTGTATCTTTTCTTTTTGTTTACAAAGATAACGCAAATCGAAGAAAACACAAAAAAGAAAGCGTTTTTTATTATCCCATTCTAAAGTAATAAGTAACTGTTCAAAATTAATTTTACAAATATGAATAATTCACGAATAAGTTCGTACCCACAGACGCCAAGG
>NZ_JADYUF010000020.1 GCF_021531655.1 Leyella stercorea
GATGGCATGAGAAGAGAACTCGTGTATCTGTCTTCATATGCAACTAATCGCTATTTTATCCCGAATTGGGGTAGTCCATGTAATTAAGCCTATAGCATTATCGCCGTTTTAAGGATTTTTTATTGCCTCTCTCTCCTCACAAACCGCTTGAGCAAGAAGGTCAGGAAGTAGGGGAAGGTATAGAACTTGCCGTTGAAACCAATGTTCTTGTTGCAGAGTTTTATGCCGTATTTTATGTCTGGGAACTTGCCGTCTTGTGCAGTCAGTTTGGAGAGTGATTTGGTGGCATTGTCGGTAGCTTTCACTTCTACGGGAATGAGTGATTGGGTGTCACGTATGAAAAAGTCCATTTCCAGTGTTGACTTCTCATTACGATAGAAATAGAGGTCGTAGCCTTGTTTTACCAACATGTCGCCTACTATGTTTTCGTATATTGCACCTTTATATGTACCATAGTTTTTGTTGACTCTCATGTCCTCCTGCGACTCCTCGTCGAGTGATGCGACAAGCAGACCGGTGTCCTTGTAGTAGAGTTTGTATGATTTCGGGTCGTAGTTGCCTTTTAATGGCAATGATACCTGGGCTAGGCAATAGCAGACATTGATGATGCCGGCGTCACGAAGCCATTCTACCGTGCCTACGTATTCCCGGTTTCGGGCTCCATGGGCAACCTTGCTTATTTGGAATTTCTTGTTGTCTTGTCCAAGGAATACAGATATATGGTTGTATATGTTTTTGATTCTTCCCTTGTCCAATCCTTGTGCGTATTTAGTGATATCTTCTTCGTAGTCGAGAAGCAATTGGCTCTGCATTTTGAGCGTTCCGCTGAAGTTGCTGTTGCTTACGAACATGTTTACCACTGCTGGCATTCCGCCTATGGTCATGTATTCACGGAATATACCTCCTAAAGTATCCATTTCTATATTAGAGAGAGGTGTGATGCTTGCCATTTTTTCGTATATACGTTCTATGAATGAAGCATCGTAGCCCTTAGCCCAAAGAAATTCTTCGAAATCCATAGAATGCATAGTGTAGTCTTCCTTATATCCAACGCTGTTGGATTCAATCTCTCTGTAATTGATACCCATCAGCGAACCGGAGCAGATGACATCGTATCTACCGTCTATCTTGAATGCCTTAAGACTTGTGGCACATGCAGGGCAGTCTTGCATCTCGTCGAAGAATATGAGCGTGTTGCCTGGTTCGAATACAAGGGAGGGGTCGATAAGTGTCAGATTCTGTATTATGCTGTCTACCTCGTAGCCGTCTTCGAAGATAGCCTTGTATTTTTGCTGCAATACAAAGTTGATGGCAACCACATGCTTGTAGTTGTCATTAGCAAACTGTAGAATGGAGGCTGTTTTTCCCACTTGGCGTGCTCCTTTGATGATTAGGGGCATTTTGTCCTTGTTTTCCTTCCAATTCTTTAGGTATTCGTCTATCTTTCTGCGTAATAGCTTCATAATCAGTGCCGTATTATAGTTGTTATGATGCAAAAATACTACATTATCACAAAATTCCAAAGGAAAACGACTTGAAAATCACAAAATTCCATGTGTTTTCGTTGTGAAAATCACAAAATTCCTAATTCTTTTGCCTCTGTTATCACAAAATTCCGAAATATAGGGCAAAAAAAAAGCGACAGCCTTCACAGGCGACCGCTTCAAATCTTCAATAGGTATTAGCCTTTCTTTAAGGTAAAAAGATTGTTTTCAGGATAACTGATGCAAAGATATGATATTTTTTACACACTCCAAACTTTTTTGGCGTTTATTTTTTGAAAAAAGTTCCGTGTTCCCACACATATATGAAGAAATATAAGTGTAGAGACGTATAAACATTAATACGAAGCGTATATTGTATACAAATTGTTTTTTTATGGTATTTTTGCGTTGTTTTTATTCAAATTGTCGGTTTTTGCGATTTTTCTTGTCATTTAGTAATTTATTTTGAGAAAAATATGACGAAATAAAATATTTTTCGTATTTTTGCAGTCGAATAATCATTATTGCCGCACAGAATTGTTAAACAATAGTATTTAGTCGGCATGCACCGTAAAGGTAAAGAGATAGATAACACCCAAAAGCGTACAATCAATAAACGGTAGCATTTATGAACAAGGAATATTTGATTTATAAATTGTCTGACGAGGTTAAGAACTCGTGCAAGATTGACAACGATTTGTTTCTGAAGTATGGCGTGAAGCGGGGTTTGCGCAACGAGGACGGAAGCGGTGTGCTTGTTGGTCTTACCAACATTGGTAATGTTGTGGGCTACGAGCGATCGGACGACGGACATCTGGAGCCTACCGAGGGCAAATTGTTCTATCGTGGCTATGAGCTTGACGACCTTGTTACACCTATTATAAATGAGCGCCGTTTCGGTTTTGAGGAGATTGCCTATTTGCTTCTTTCGGGAAATTTGCCCGACAAAGAGGATCTTGACGCATTCCGTGAGCTTATCAACGAGAATATGTCGCTCGACCACAAGACCATCGTTCACATCATCGACCTTGAGGGTTCGAACATCATGAACATACTTGCGCGCAGCGTATTGGAGATGTACACGTTCGACCCAAATCCCGACGATCTCTCGCGCGACAATCTGATGCGTCAGGCGGTGGAACTGATTGCGCGTTTCCCCACTGTCATAGCTTATGCTTACAACATCTATCGTCATAGCGTGCAGGGACGTTCGCTGCATATACGCCATCCGCGTGAGAATATGTCGATAGCCGAGAACTTCCTGTATATGCTCAAGCATGAAGACTTCACCGAGCTTGATGCTCGCATGCTCGACCTCCTGCTTATCATTCAGGCTGAGCATGGCGGCGGTAACAACTCTACGTTCACCGTGCGCGTAACTTCTTCATCGCGCACCGACACTTACTCGAGCATTGCTGCCGGCATAGGTTCGCTGAAAGGTCCGCTTCATGGTGGTGCCAATATTAAGGTGATAAACATGATTCATCACCTCAAGGAGCAGATTCATGACTGGACTTCGATTGACGAGATTGACACTTATCTCAACCGTATACTCAACAAGGAGGTGTACGACAAGACGGGTCTTATATATGGTATAGGTCATGCGGTGTACACACTGAGCGACCCGCGTGCCAAGGAGCTGAAGCGTCTGGCTGGCGAACTGGCAAAAGAGAAGGGCAGAGAGAAGGAATATGAATTCTTGCGACTGCTTGAGCAGGAAGGCATCAAGTGTGTCCAGGCTCACCGCAACACCAAGAAACCTATCTGTGCCAATGTCGACTTCTACTCTGGTTTCATCTACGAGATGATTGGACTGCCGCAGGAAATCTACACTCCGATATTCGCCATGGCGCGTATCGTAGGATGGATGGCACACCGAATTGAGGAGTTGAACATGGACGGCCGCCGAATAATACGTCCTGCATACAAGAATGTGCTTGGCGTGAAGGAGTATCGTCCGTTGGCAGAGAGATAAACACTTAACATTAAGGATAAAACTTAAACACCATAAAAGAATGAATGCAATTGAAACAGTAGAGCGCCTTAAGCAGCGCTTCCCCAACGAGCCTGAGTATATACAGGCCGTAAGCCAGGTTCTCGGTACTATCGAGGAGGAGTACAACCGTCATCCGGAATTCGACCGCGCCAATCTTATTGAGCGTCTTTGCATTCCCGATCGTATCATCACATTCCGTGTGACATGGGTTGATGACAAGGGCAACGTACAGACCAACATGGGCTACCGTATACAGCACAACAATGCCATCGGTCCGTACAAGGGAGGTATCCGTTTCCACGCATCTGTAAATCCGTCAATCTTGAAGTTCCTTGCCTTCGAGCAGACATTCAAGAATGCCCTCACTACTCTGCCTATGGGTGGTGGCAAGGGAGGTTCCGACTTCTCTCCACGTGGCAAGAGCAACGCTGAAGTGATGCGTTTCTGCCAGGCGTTTATGAACGAGCTGTATCGTCACATCGGTCCTGACGAGGACGTTCCGGCTGGTGACATAGGTGTAGGTGGTCGTGAGGTAGGCTACATGTTCGGTCAGTACAAGAAGCTTACTCATACATTCGTAGGCGTATTGACTGGTAAGGGTCAGGAGTTCGGCGGTTCGCTGATTCGTCCTGAGGCTACTGGCTATGGCAACGTTTACTTCCTCGAAAACATGCTCAAGACACGTGGCATCGACATCAAGGGCAAGCGTGTGCTTGTGAGTGGTTCGGGCAACGTGGCACAGTATACTGTCGAGAAGCTCATCCAGCTTGGTGCTATTCCTGTTACTCTCTCTGACTCTGACGGCTACATCTACGATCCGGACGGAATCGATGCAGAGAAGCTCGCATACGTTAAGGAGTTGAAGAACGTAGAGCGTGGACGTATCCGTGAGTATGCTGAGGAATACGGTGTGAAGTATGTAGCCGGTGCACGTCCTTGGGGCGAGAAGGCCGACATTGCTCTGCCTTCAGCAACACAGAACGAGATTGACGGCGACGATGCCCGCACACTCGTTGCCAACGGCGTGATTGCTGTTAGTGAGGGTGCCAACATGCCTTCTACTCCTGAAGCTATCAAGGTGTTCCAGGATGCCAAGTTGCTTTATGCTCCGGGCAAGGCTGCCAACGCCGGTGGTGTGGCTGTATCTGGTCTTGAGATGAGCCAGAACTCTGAGCGTCTGCGTTGGAGCAGCGAGGAGGTTGACGCCAAGCTGCACGGCATCATGAACGAAATCCACGCCAACTGCGTCAAGTACGGCACTCAGGCCGACGGTTATGTCAACTACGTACGTGGTGCCAACGTCACAGGCTTCCTTAAGGTTGCCAAGGCAATGATGGCTCAGGGTATTGTATAAAATATAAAATCCTATCCATATTTTAAAAGGCTCTCTCCATTCCTAAATAACGGAATGGGCGAGAGCCTTTTTTTATGTTCATTCAATTAACTGCTATTACGGCTTCTTACCGATTAATACTGTGGCGCGCTGATGCAGATAGTCGTTGAGTCGGAACCCCTCGTCCTTGACATAATTGAGTAGTGCGCGCTTCTGCATTATCATTTCCTTGAGAGCTGCATGTTGCTCGGTGAAACGCTTCTTTACGTCCTGTGTGTCGGTAGTCACCTTGGTCGATTTCACCAGTTGCTCAACATCCGACAGCGTGCGTGCGAAATACGTGGCACCCTTGGTGAGCCGTTCCTGCAGATGCGGGTCGTGCTGATAGTCGGCTGTGGATATTACGATTTGGTTGTATTGCAACTTGAAGCGTTCAGCCACGTCATACATCTGTGTCTTTATGGTGCCCAGTCGTGCCTTATACTCCAATATCAGTTTGGGGTAAGCACGGCGGAAATGTCCCGTGAGCAGGTCGATCATACGGTTGAACGAGTCGAGCAGCGGACGGAAGTCGAACAGTTCGCTCACCACCGACAGATAGTAGTCGCGCTGCAGTTGGCCTATCTGCTCGTTGTTAGGCGTGTGTTCGATGGCGTGTGTGGCGTATTCGTCAACAGCAGCGTCGCGTATGATGGCCTGCTGGGGCAGGGGAGCGCTCAGCACGAGTCCTTCGAGCGTGCGACAACGCGACAGAGCCACGTAGGTCTGACCGTGTGTGAAGGCACGCTGAACGTCGATGATAGCCTTATCGAACGTCAATCCCTGGCTCTTGTGTACGGTTATAGCCCAAGCCGGCTTCACGGGGAACTGCTTGAAGGTGCCGTCAATCTCCTCGGTTATCTCGTTTGTCTTCTCGTTGATTTCGTATCGTGTGTTTTCCCATTGGTCTGGCTCCACCTTTATCACATTGCCAGTGTCCTTGGTGCGTACCGTGAAGTTCTTAGGGTTGATGTCCTCGATGGTGCCAATCATACCGTTGTAGTATGCCTTTTCAGCCGACGAATCGTTCTTGACGAACATCACCTGCGCACCCTGCTTCAGAGTGAGCGTCTGTTCGGTAGGAAACAGCATTTCGGGGAATTTGCCCGTAATCTTAGCCTCGTAAGTAAACTCCTTGCCAGGCAGCAGGTCGAGCTGTCGGTCGTTCTCGCGTTGCGCCTGGAAGTTGTGCGTAACGAGTCGTATGTAGCCCTCGTCTGCGTCAGGTTGGAATCCCTGAATGTATCGGGAGTTGAGCGCAGCCAGCACCGAAGCGTCGGCACGGTTGTCGCGCACCTTATTAAGTATGTCGAGAAAACGCTGGTCGTTCTGTCGGTAAACGGTCTTCAGCTCTACGATAGCATATCGGGTGCGCTGCAAGGCGAGCGATGAGAAGAAGTAGGGCGTGGCATAATAGCGTGCCAGCAGTTGCCACTCGTCGTCCTTGGCGACGGGTGCCAGCTGACCAAGGTCGCCTATCATGACCATCTGAACACCTCCAAACGGCAGCTGGTTTTTGCGGAAACGACGCAGCACGGCATCCACAGCGTCGAGCAGGTCGGCTCGCACCATGGAAATCTCGTCTATCACGAGCGTGTCGATGGATTGTATAACGCGAATCTTCTGTTTGGAGAATCGGTATTGCTGTTCCTTCGTCTTATACTGCGCATCGGGAATAAAGGGTGCAAACGACAGTTGGAAGAACGAATGAATGGTAGTGCCCTCGGCGTTGATGGCAGCAATACCCGTAGGAGCCACTACGATAATGCGCTTCGACGACTCCTGCTTCAGTCGGCGCAGAAACGTAGTCTTACCCGTACCGGCTTTACCGGTAAGGAACAGGTTTGTATTGGTTGTCTCAATGATGTTCCACGCGAGTTGCGTCTGTTCGTTCATTTCCATTGTTCGTATGTATGTGCTTCTTGTAGTACAGTTGTTCAATGCAGATTTGTATGTTTTTCCCACCCTTTTCAAAAGGAGTCCTTTTGGGTTGCGAAAGGAGTCCTTTTAGGTGGCAAAAGGAGTCCTTTTGGAGTGTAAAAGGAGTCCTTTTGGAGTGCAAAAGGACTACATTTCGTTTTGACGGCATTTTAATGCTGTGCAAAAGTAGTCATTTTTTATGATTCAGCCCACATTTACACCATTCTTATACCATTGTTGGCAACAATCAAGAGTATGTATTTTGTATGATTGGCATTTTTTGAGTACCTTTGCCAGTGATATGATAAAAGCAATGTTCTTTGATGTTGACGGCACGCTCGTCAGCTTCAATACCCACTGTATACCCGAGTCTACAATCCAGGCGTTGAACGAGGCTCACGACCGTGGCGTTAAGATATTTACGGCTACGGGTCGTCCGCGCCAGTTGCTCAACAACATTCGCGAGGTGGAACAGATAATGGACGGCTACATACTCGCCACAGGAGCACTCTGCACGTATGGCGACCATACCGTGCGCGAAGACCTCATACCCTTTGACGAAGCCCATGCCGTGGTCGACTTCTGCATAGAGCGCAACTTGCCGGCTGTGGTTGTGGGCAAGAAAGACATACAGATAGTGAACCGCAACGACCTTGTCAACCACGTCTTCTACGACATGCTGAAGATAGACTATGACAAGTTTGACGTGCCCGTCGATGACGTCATCCGTCAGGGCATATTGCAGATAACGCCGTTCCTCACCGAAGACGAGGAGCGCAGCATATTGCCCGATCTGCCGGGATGCACTTCGGCACGCTGGTATCCTGCCTTCTGCGACATCACATCGGCAGCAGCCGACAAGGCCAACGGCATACGTGCCATAGCCGAATACATGGGACTGGACATAAGCGAGACAATGGCGTTTGGCGACGGAGGCAACGACATGTCGATGCTTAGTGCCGCCGGGGTAGGTGTAGCCATGGGCAATGCACTCGACAAGGTGAAGGCCGAGGCCGACTATGTCACCACAAGCGTCGACGACGACGGCATAAGAAACGCATTGCTCCACTTCGGAGTCATAGACAACTGACCTGAAACTACAAAATAACTGAAAACTATGAAGATATCTACTATTCTACGTTCTTTACTGATTATCATTGTGGGCATCCCTGCTATGGCAAGCGCCCAGACCAAATGGATGAACCCTACCGATGCCAACGAGCCTTACATCTGCGGCCGTGCTTGGAACAAGGAGATGGGAAAGTCGTACAACCGACTGCCGCAACGCTTCAAGGCCACTGTGCCGGGAAGAGTATGGGGCAACTCAACGATGACCGCCGGACTCACCGTGCGCTTTGCCACAACATCGCCCAACATCGCAGTCAAGTATGTCTGTACATCGCAAAGCTACGGCACGTTCAACCTCTCGGGCATGGTTCACTCGGGTGTCGACCTCTACGGCAAAGCCGCTGACGGCAAGACGCACTGGATAGGCAACCATATGCGATGGAGCATGAAGGGCGACACCATAACAATATCCTTCCCCAAGCTCTCGGTTCCTGCCAATCGCAGTACCGAATACACCCTGTATCTGCCCAACTACAATGGCGTAAAATGGCTTGCCGTGGGTGTTGACAGCAAGAGCAACTTCCAGTTTATGCGCCAGTCGAAGGAGCGTCCCGTAGTGATTTACGGCTCGTCAATCATTCACGGAGCATCGCCTTCGCGTCCAGGCATGTCCATTCCCAATATCGTAGGTCGTGAGATGGGCTTTCCTTTGATCAATCTCGGATTCTCGGGCAGCGCCTATATGGAGCCAGCCGTGTTCGACATGTTGGGCGAGATAGACGCACGTCTGTTCGTACTCGACCCCATCCCCAACAGCAACAACCTGCCCGTAGCCGAAATCACCAAGCGGGCATTGGCTGGAGTGCGCAAGCTTCGCAGCGTGAGCAAGGCTCCGATATTGCTGGTTGAGAACCATCCACAACCCGACAGCATCTTCCGTGCCGACATAGCCGGCCACTATCGTCGTGCAAGTCAGGCTCTGCACAAGGCCTACAAGCAGCTCCAGGCAGAAGGCGTGAAGGGACTATACTATATGTATGGCAGCGAGATAAAGCTCAAGGAGGACGACATGATTGAGGGAACCCACCCCAACGACACCGGTTGCCGTGCCTACGCTGAGGCCTACAAGCGCAAGATAAGAACAATATTAACTAAAAAATAAAAATCTATGATCGTATCAACACTTAAGCATAGCGACCGCATCGAGTCGCTGCACCCACTGTTCAAGAAAGTATTCGACTATGTCAAGAGCCACGACCTGCTCAACACTCCATGCGGACGCATTGACATCGACGGCGACAATCTGTTCATCAACAACACCAATCCTACTTGCGTGACAGCCGACAAGCAGGTGCTTGAGGTTCATCGCCAGTACATCGACATCCATATTCCGCTCGACGGAGTAGAGGTGATAGGATGGAAACCGCTTGAGGACTGCACCAATCTGACCAAACCCTACGACGAAGCAGCCGACTGCGAACTCTACACCGAGCCAGCCACAAGCTACATCAATCTGCAGCCGGGCCAGTTCATGATTGTTTGGCCGGAGGATCCGCACGCGCCTATCATCGGCGAAGGCAAGTTGCGCAAGCTTTGCGTGAAGGTGAAGCTGTAGATAGAATATCTTTACAACTATCTTATATGAAACGAATACTGACTACTCTACTGATAATCACATTCTGCTGCTTGGCTAACGCCACGATACCGCCATTGCTGCCAATGCCGCAAAAGTCTGCATTCACGGGCAAGTATGTCAAGGCTGATGTGCCTGTGAACGAAAAGATAGTGAGCCACATCGACGGAGCCATATTCCAGGATGAGGCTTACCACATACTCATAACGTCGAAGGGCGTAAACATTGAGGCGACAACACAGCGCGGACTATATTGGGCACGTCAGACCATGGCACAACTGAAGACAGACAAGAAGGGCAAACAACTCTTGCCGCTGTGCGAAATCACCGACTGGCCGGCGTTCCGCATTCGTGGATATATGCACGACATCGGGCGCAGCTACATTCCCGTGGACGAGCTGAAGGCTGAAATAGCCATGCTCAACCGCTTCAAGATCAACACCTTCCACTGGCATCTCACCGAGAATCAGGCGTGGCGACTGGAGAGCAAACTTTATCCGCAGCTCAACGCTCCTGCCAATATGGAGCGCTCGAAGGGCAAGTATTACACACTGGCTGAGGCTCGCGACCTCGTCGAGTTCTGCCGCCAGCACCATGTGTTGCTCATTCCTGAGATTGACATGCCGGGACATAGCGCAGCCTTTGAGCGCACCTTCGGCTTCGGCATGCAGACTGCTGAGGGCACACGCATCATGAAGGACATCATAGCTGAGGCTTGCGACGCCCTCGATGTGCCCTATCTGCATATAGGAACAGACGAAGTGCAGTTCACCAATCCTCAGTTTGTGCCCGAAATGGTGGCGTTTGTCCGCTCAAAGGGCAAGAAGGTGATTTCGTGGAATCCTGGTTGGAACTACAAGAAGGGCGAGATTGACATGACACAGTTGTGGAGCTATCGTGGCAAGGCGCAGCCCGGCATTCCTGCTATCGACTGCCGTTTTCACTATGCCAACCACTTCGACAACTATGCCGACCTCGTGGCGCTCTTCAACTCCCGCATCTACAACCAGCCGATGGGCAGCGACGACCTGGCAGGCTGCATCATAGCATTCTGGAACGACCGCTATATCGACAACACCCGACAGCTTCTCGACGAGAACAACTTCTATCCTTACATGCTCACACTGGCTGAGCGTGCATGGCGAGGTGGAGGCCGTGGCTATTTCGACGGAAAGACTACGCTGTTGTGGGACGACGAACCAGAGCAGAAGGCTGAGTTTGCCGAGTTTGAGAACCGTATGCTGTGGCACAAGCAGCACACGTTGAAGGGACAGCCTTTCGCCTACGAGCGTCAGGCTGACGTAGAATGGCGCATCACCGATGCTTTCCCAAACAACGGCAATCTGCAGATGAGTTTTCCGCCCGAAGAACATCTTGCAGCTGTTGGCACGCCTGCTACTGATGTGAAATCGTATGAATACAACGGCAATACGTACAATTCGCGCACCATTACAGGCAACGGAATCTATCTGCGCCATGTCTGGGGAACGCTCGTTCCGGAATTCTACAAAGACCCTAAGGAGAACAGTACGGCATACGCTACACGCTGGATATACTCAAAGAAACCGTGTACGGCACATCTGTATCTGGAAACTTACAACTACAGCCGTTCGGAAAGCGACCTGCCACCACGTGCCGGAACGTGGGACTATAAGGGCAGCCGTGCATGGATAAACGGCAATGAGATAATGCCACCCGTGTGGACAAACACCCACACCGAACGCACCAACGAACTGCCGATGCGCAACGAGAACTGCGTATCGCGTCCGCCCGTCGACATCCGATTGAACAAGGGTTGGAACAAGCTGGTGCTGAAGTTGCCCGTAGGCAAGTTCCAGGCTAAAGAGACTCGACTCGTAAAATGGATGTTCTCAGCCACGGTTGTCATGCCGTAATGATAATGTCAACGTTTTAATTTACCAACGTTTTCGCGTATAGAACTTATCGACAGAAATGCGTCGATAACGAAAACCATCACTCCAAGTAGGCAATACCATAAGGTGTTGCCTACGTTTGTTATGGAATACATGCAAAGTCCGCAAATCATGTGCATTACGGTGGTCTTGATGATGCTGCCCGACATTCGGTAGCCGTACCTCATACGGCATACTGCCCATGCGAAAAACATCTCGACAAAGTAGGCTGCCGTTATGCCGATACCCATTCCCTTTAGGCCAAGCGTCTCAAATCCCAATACTACAAACGACACGAGCAGCACTCCGCTGAATATTTCCACCGCAATAAACGTTTTAGAGTCGCCGCGTGACAATGCTACATATTCAATCGGCAGATACACTCCGCGGCAGTACATCGAAAGCGCTGCAACTTGCAGCATAGGCAGAGCTGCGGCGAACTTTCCGCTGTACAGCAACGGCAAAAGCACGGGCATGCACAGTATGAAGAGTACAGCGAGGGGCGAGACGATAGCCATGGTTGCACCAATCTGTCGGTTTACGGCATCGTTGAGTTCGCTGCCGTTGCTACTTATGCCCGAAAGACGAGGAAAATAGTCGGTGTCCATAGCCGTAAACACAATGCCAGCGTATGTGAACACCATAGCATACACTGCATTGTAGAGTCCTACGGTGGCTATGTCGGCAGCGTTGCTCAGATAGGCTCTTATCGCCATCTCGACGCCACTTCCCATAATGCCCGACACTACAAAGGCGATGCCAAGCCCGAGGAAAGCCCTGCCTTCGTGCACACATGCCCTGCTTATGGCGAAACTGAGCGGATAGCGGCGTAGCGAATAGGCTGTTACGGTAAGTGCCTGCACTACAGCCATAAGCACAAGCGACGCCACTATGCCATCGCAACCGTATATCCAATATATCGGTACCGACACAGCCAGTACGCCCACAGCACCGCATACGGATACGATGGCAAGCTGTCGTAGCAGTCGGGTGGCTTTCAGTATGGCTGTTTCGCCCAATGCAATGATGGTAAGGGCAACTACCGGAGCAAGGCAGATGAATTGTATGGTGTAGTTGTAGGTGGCGAATGTCCACCTGCTGAGCAATGGCGACAGGCATGCGAACGCCATCATGCCCAATAGCGACGTAATGCACGTCCAGTGTCTGAGCACGTGTATCTTGTGATTAAGCACACCAGTGTCGCCCGTCTCGAAAGCCTGCGACAGTTCTTTTACAGCACTGGCATGAATGCCGAGGTTGGATGTATTGACAATGAAATTGATAGTCGACGTATATAATGCGACAATGCCCATACCAAACGGACCGAGCAATACGGCAACGAGCTTGTTGCGAATCAGTCCGATAAGTATGTTGAGCATCTGCACGCCACCAAAAAGGCTCGTGTATTTTAATATGTGCGAATAGCTGCCGTTATTGTTCTTCATTATATATCACTAACGATATAAAGGTTAAAATATTATCTGTGCATTAACATCTAATTGCAAATTAATTTGTAACTTAGCACCATTATAATAAATCTAAAACACCAAAACCCTATGATTGGACAACAGCTGAAACTATATCCCTACGTTTTAGCAGCGGCAGGACTGTCGCTGTTTGTCACAACTCCGATAGCAGCACAGGTGCAGGAACTGCGTGTGCAGCGCGATACAATCCCAACTTATCTGAAGGTTCAGAACAAAGGTATCATTAACAATGCCCTTGATGTGTTGAACGGCAATGCTGCCGGTGTCAATGTCACGTCCAACGGTATGGACCGCATGGCTCAGCTGTCGTCAGTAAGAGTGCGTGGTACCACATCTATCGTTGGAGGCAACGACCCGCTTGTCATCATCGACGGCGTGACGAGCGACATTGCCACACTGTCCACTATCTATCCTGCCGACATTGAGAGTTTCTCGGTGCTGAAGAATGCTTCCGAGACAGCCCTGTATGGTTCGCGTGGCGCTTCGGGCGTGATAGAGGTGAAGACCAAGAAGGGTACGGGCAAGGGATTCCAGATTTCGTATGAGACTAATATAGGTATTGAGTCGATGTCGAAGAAACTCAATATGCTGTCGGCTGACGAATATCTCGCCACTGCCAAACGGCTCGGTGTGCATGCCAACAATGGCGGATTCAACAACAACTTCTATGATGTCATCACCCGAACAGGATTTGTACAGAACCATTATCTGGCGTTCAGCGGCGGTTCGGAGCAGTCCAACTATCGTGCGTCGTTTGGATATATCGACCACAACACCATCATCAAGGATAAGGACTACAACAATTTCGTGGCAAAGATTGACGTCATGCAACATGCCTTCGACAATCGTCTGACGGGCGACTTCGGTGTGTTCGGTTCTACATACAAGAACAATGACATATTCGACCCGCAGATGCTTTTCTATTCAGCAGCATGCCAGAACCCTACATATCCTGCCGGACGCGATGCCAATGGCAATTGGACCAAGAATGGTTCGGCTTATCGCATCAATCCTCCCGGTGCCGTTCTTGCCGAACGAAGCGACCAGAAGGAGATGTACTTCAATACGCACATGCGACTGGTGTACAATCTTGCACCGTCGCTCAAGCTGTCGGCATTCGGCAGCTATTCCTATTCGTCTGACGAGAACTCCGAGTTCTGCCCTACATGGGTGTGGGCGCAGGGTAATGTCTATCGTGGTGAGTTCAAGAAGCAGGAGTATCTTGGCAACGTATCGCTCGACTATGCGCATACGTGGGGAGCACACGCTCTCTCAGCCGGATTGTCTGCTGAGTATCACTATCAGGAACGTACGGCATTCTGGAGTCGTGCCAAAGGCATAACAACCAATGATTTCGGCTACGACAATATTGGTGCTACGTCGTCGCGTCCTTATGGCGCTACGGGCAGCACATACGAGGACCAGTCGTTGGCATCTGTTATGGCCAACGCTTCATATACATTATATAATAAGTATAAGCTGACGCTTACCATGCGTGGCGACGGTTCGTCGATGGTGGGCGACAACCATACTTGGGGATTCTTCCCTTCGGTATCGGCAGAATGGGATGTCAAGAAGGAAGGCTTCTTGCGTGATTTTAATGGCATCAACACATTGAAGCTGCGAGCCGGTTACGGACGTTCGGGCAATCTCGGTGGAATCTCTGCCTACACCACAATGAACAATGTACAGCAGACGGGCATCGTTCCGGTGAATAATACTCCAACGGTGACGCTCGGCACAATACGCAACAACAACCCCGACTTGATGTGGGAGACAAAGTCGACATTCAATATCGGTGGAGAGATAGGATTGTGGCACAACCGACTGATGCTTACTGCTGAGTATTACTACTCTAAGACTTCCGACATGCTCTACTCGTACGACGTGCCGGTGCCGCCGTTCGCTTACGACAAGTTGTTGGCAAATATAGGTTCGATGTCCAATCAGGGTCTTGAAATGGGTTTCTCTATAGCACCGGTTCAGACTAAGGACGTTGACCTGAACATAAGTATGAATCTCTCGTTGCAGAAGAACAAGCTGCTGTCGCTGTCGGGCAACTACAATGGTATGAAAATGTCGGCTGCCAATATCACTGCTATAGGCTCTATAGACGGAGCCGGTCAGAACGGTGGCGACAACAATCATGTGCTCTATCAGATTGTGGGTCAACCCTTGGGCGTGTTCTATCTGCCGCACTGCACAGGACTTTACAAGGACGAGCAAGGCACTATGAAGTATAAGATTGAAGACCTCGACAACAACGGAACAATTGACTTCGGCGATGGTGGCGACCGACGCATTTGCGGACAGGCTACACCTAAGGCTACGCTGGGTTCGAACATCTCGCTGCGCTATAAGGATTTCTATATGTCGCTGCAAATGAATGGAGCATTCGGACACAAAATATTCAACGGTACGGCTTTGGCATACAACAATATGTCGTCGTTCCCTATATACAACGTGCTGAAAGGCGCGCCCGAACGTAACATTGTCGACCAGAATGTGTCGGATTATTGGCTTGAACGTGGCGACTATCTCAACTTCGAGTATCTCACCATAGGCTACAACGTGCCGTTGAAGAGTCGCGTGGTGCGCTCGCTGCGTGTATCGTGCAGCGTCAACAATCTTGCAACTATCACTTCCTACAGCGGACTCACACCAATGATCAACTCCTATGTTGTCAATTCGTCAATGGGCATTGACGACAAACGGTGTTATCCTACATATCGTACATATTCGGTAGGAGTTAGCGTGCAGTTCTAAACTTATAAAAGTATTCAAGATTATGAACAAGAAAATATTCGCATTGCCTTTGCTCGCCATCTCGCTTTCATTTACGAGTTGTCTCGATGAGACTCCAAAGGATCAGATACCCGAGTCGGAGATTTACGATTCTGCAAACAGTCTGTATGTCAATGCAGTCGCCTCGCTCTACAACTATATCGGTGCGCACGAGGAAGGCGAGGGATTGCAGGGCACATGTCGAGGAATATACGACTACAATACGCTAACTACTGATGAGGCTATTATCCCCATTCGTGGTGGCAACTGGTATGACGGTGGTCTGTGGGAGAACATGTACGACCATACATGGACAGCTACTGACACCGACCTGTATAACGTGTGGAAATATCTCTACAAGGTTATAGTACTTTCAACGAAGTCGCTTGAGACTATCGACCAGCATAAATCTCTGCTCAACGACCAGCAACGTGACGAGTATAAGGCTGAGGTACGTGCCGTTCGTGCCATGTTCTATTATTATGCTATGGATATGTTCGGACGCATTCCGATATTGGAGTCGTCAACACAGAAGACGGCCGATATACGGCAGAGCAATCGCAGCGATGTATTCAAGTATATCGTGAATGAACTGCAGACTGTTGCACCGCTCCTGCCAAATGAGCACAGCAACTTGCAGGGCAACTATTACGGTAGGGTGACACGCCCCGTGGCTTGGTTTCTGCTTGCCAAACTTGCCCTCAATGCAGAGGTGTATACCGACGACAATTGGACTGATTCGTATCGTCCTGATGGCAAGACGATAATGATTGATGTAGACGGCACGCAGAAGAACGCTTGGCTCACATGTATTCATTATTGCAACCTGATTGCTTCAGCCGGATATTCACTTGCGAGCGACTATACCAAGAACTTTGCCGTACATAATGAGAATTCCAATGAGAATATCTTCACCATTCCGTTGGACAAGATGCTTTATCTTAACGAGTTTCATTATCTCTTCCGTTCACGCCACTACGCTCATGGTGGGGCTTATGGTGGAGCATCGGAGAATGGTACTTGCGCCACTCTTCATACAATGGCGGTATATGGCTACAATACATCATCGCCCGACGCACGTCTTGACATGAATTTCTACACGGGCAAGGTTGAGGTTGACGGCAGCAACGTAACGCTCGACGATGGCACACCGCTTGAATACAAACCTCTTGCCGTCGAACGGAATCTCACGTCAAGTCAGTATATCGAGACTGCTGGTGCACGTATGAAGAAGTATGAGGTAGACCGCACGGCATATTCCGATGGTCGTATGCCCGACAACGATATCGTGCTCTATCGCTATGCCGACGTAATGCTCATGAAGGCTGAAGCCAAGGTGAGGAATGGAGAATCAGGCGATGAAGAGTTGAATGCAGTGCGCAATCGTGTTGGAATGCCTTCGCTTCGAGCCACACTTGACAACATACTCAATGAACGTTTGTTGGAACTTGTTTGGGAAGGTTGGCGCCGTCAGGACATGATACGTTTCGGCACATACAACAAGCCGTATGACATACACACTCCATCCGAAGCCGACAATAAAGGCTACACAACTGTGTTCCCAATTCCAGGTAAGGCTCGTGAGCTGAATCCTAACCTCGAACAGAATCCGGGTTATTGATACGCTGCCTTATTTTAACGATTGAAAACAAATAATGTAGAAATACGAAAATGTAATCAAAAAAATACCTTTTAATAGGTATGGTGTGATTCTTTTTTTGTAATTTTGTAATCGTTAATGGGTAAGGTGAGTACACCTTATTTATATATAAGGTATAAACCACTCAATACAGCGAAGATTTTTCATTAATAATTTATTTTATTATACCGATTATGATTTATTCAAAAGAAGTAGACAACATGTGCGTTGTCGCAAAGGGTCCTAACCACGGACCGGCTCCAATTCCTGAAGAGGGAAAATGGATTTATGCCAAGGAGATTAAGGATATTTCTGGTTATACTCACGGTGTGGGTTGGTGTGCTCCTCAGCAGGGTGCTTGCAAGCTGTCTTTGAACGTAAAGGACGGCGTTATCCAGGAGGCTCTTGTTGAGACTATCGGTTGCACCGGTATGACTCACTCAGCAGCTATGGCTTCTGAGATTCTCCCCGGCAAGACAATCCTCGAGGCTCTGAATACTGACCTCGTTTGCGACGCTATCAATACAGCTATGCGCGAGCTTTTCCTCCAGATCGTTTACGGACGTACACAGAGTGCTTTCTCTGAGGGCGGTCTCGTTATCGGTGCTGGTCTTGAGGACCTCGGCAAGGGTCTTCGCTCACAGACAGGTACTCTCTACGGTACAGTAGCTAAGGGTACACGTTACTTGGAGCTCACAGAGGGCTACATCACACGTCAGTTCCTCGACAAGGACAACCAGGTTTGCGGTTATGAGTATGTTCACCTCGGCAAGATGATGGAAGCCATCAAGAACGGTATGGACGCTAACGAGGCTGTGAAGAAGTTCACTGGCTCTTACGGTCGTACAACTGCTGAGCAGGGTGTTGTTAAAGCAATTGATCCACGTAAAGAATAATAAGGAGATATACAACTATGATTAGAAAAGTAAGTTACGAAAGTCAGGAGCGCCGCGAGGCTCAGGTTCTTGCCGCTCTCAACGCTGAGGGAATCAAGAGCCTTGAAGAGGCTAACGAGATTTGCGAAGCTGTAGGTGTTGATCCTTATCAGATGTGTGAGGACACACAGCGTATCTGCTTCGAGAACGCAAAGTGGGCATATGTTGCAGGTGCTGCCATCGCTATCAAGCGTGGCGTTAAGACAGCTGCTGATGCTGCTGAGGCTATCGGTGTAGGTTTGCAGGCATTCTGCATCCCAGGTTCTGTAGCTGATGACCGTAAGGTAGGTCTTGGCCATGGTAACCTCGCTGCTCGTCTGCTCCGCGAGGACACACAGTGCTTCGCTTTCTTGGCAGGTCACGAGTCATTCGCTGCTGCTGAGGGTGCTATCAAGATTGCTGAGATGGCTAACAAGGTTCGTAAGAACCCTCTGCGCGTTATCCTCAACGGTCTTGGCAAGGATGCTGCTCAGATCATCAGCCGTATCAACGGTTTCACATACGTTAAGACAGAGTTCGACTACTACACAGGTGAGTTGAAGGTTGTTGACCGCATCGCTTACTCAGACGGTCCCCGTGCTAAGGTTAACTGCTACGGTGCCAACGACGTTCGCGAGGGTGTAGCAATCAACTGGAGCGAGGACGTAGACGTATCAATCACTGGTAACTCAACCAACCCGACACGTTTCCAGCACCCGGTAGCTGGTACATACAAGAAGGAGCGTATCCTCGCCGGTAAGCCTTACTTCTCAGTAGCTTCAGGTGGTGGTACAGGCCGTACATTGCACCCGGATAACATGGCTGCAGGTCCTGCTTCTTACGGTATGACTGATACCCTCGGTCGTATGCACTCTGACGCTCAGTTCGCAGGTTCTTCTTCAGTTCCTGCTCACGTAGAGATGATGGGCTTCCTCGGTATGGGTAATAACCCGATGGTAGGTGCTTCTGTAGCTATCGCCGTGGCTATCGACCTCGCACTGAACAAGAAGTAATTCTTCGCTCTTAGCGAGATTCTAAAATAATAAAGGCTCCCATAGTCCGCAAGGATTATGGGAGCCTTTTTTGTTATTTAACTTGAAAAACGCAGTCGGTTTCAAAAGAAAAGCTATATATTTGCATATTATTATATTATTATGGATAAAGGGCAATTTTTATTATATCAAACTCCTGACGGCGATTCAAGGATAGAGGTGAAGCTGCAAAACGATACCGTTTGGCTCTCGCTTGACCAGATGGCAGAGTTGTTTCAGCGTAACAAGTCCACTATCTCACGACATATAAAGAATGTGTTAGAGGATGGAGAACTTGACGAAAAAGAGGTTGTTGCATTTTTTGCAACAACCACTAAGCATGGTGCCATAACAGGAAAGGTACAAGAGCATCAAGTTACTTTCTACAACCTCGACATGATTATCAGCGTTGGTTATCGTGTGCATTCCTATCGTGGCGTTCAGTTTCGTATATGGGCAACCAAGGTACTGAAGGAGTATATAGTAAAAGGCTTCGCCATTAACGATGACCTGTTGAAGAGAGCTGGAGGTGGCAACTATTTTGACGAACTGCTTGCAAGAATACGTGACATCCGCTCCAGTGAAAAGGTATTCTATCGCAAGGTGTTGGAGATTTACGCCCTAAGTATCGACTATGACCCACGAGTAGAAATGACACAAAAGTTCTTCAAGACAGTACAGAACAAGATGCACTATTCGGTTCATGGTCATACGGCGGCGGAAATAATATACGAGAGAGCCGATGCTGAGAAAGACTTTATGGGACTTACAACGTGGTCTGGAGCTATGCCGTCAAAACCAGAAGCAGAAATAGCCAAAAACTACCTCACCCACGAAGAAGTAAAGTCCTTGAACCGCATCGTGAGCCTATATCTTGACTTCGCCGAAATGCAAGCCGAGGAACACCGCCCTATGTATATGAAGGACTGGATTAATATTCTCGATGACTTCCTCCGTATCTCCCGAAAAGACATCCTCACTCATGCAGGCAAAATCTCCGCCAAGCTCGCCAAAGAGAAAGCCGACCATGAATACGACAAATTCAAGGAACGTACCAAGAACAACCTCTCGCCTGTAGAGATTCACTTCTTGGAGAACTTTGAGCGTGAACAGAAAAGGTTGATGGGAGGAGACAATGCACTCTGACGCTCAGTTCGCAGGTTCTTCTTCAGTTCCTGCTCACGTAGAGATGATGGGCTTCCTCGGTATGGGTAATAACCCGATGGTAGGTGCTTCTGTAGCTATCGCCGTTGCTATCGACCTCGCACTGAACAAGAAGTAATTGATAGTCTTATCAGTTTAAAATAATAAATCCTCCATAGTCCGGCTGCGGATTATGAAGGATTTTTCTGTAAATAGGAGGGGAGGTTTGCCTAAAAGTCATTCATTTGCCACCTTTTACTCTATTACAGTTGCGGCAAAGCATTTGGCAGTTTTCTGCTATGGTAGTACCACCTTCATGCCATGGTTTTATATGGTCAGCTTCCATTTCTTCCAACTCGAAGTGCTTGCCGCAATGCGGACAAATGCCTTTTTGGCGTTCATAAGCCTCTCTTTTTTGTTTTTTGTCGAAGGTGCGAAAACTAAGATCGCGTAGGTCGTTACTCAATACATAACGGTAAATGCCCGATTTCTTCATTATCTCGTCATCTTCCATGAGGTCATGTATCTGCTGTTCAAGTTTGTCTGTGTTGTAATCTTCACTGCCGAACTCATCAAACATCTCGCCCCAATCAAGTCCCTTCATCTCCTTGCGGTATTTGGTGAAAGTAGATTTTACCCATGTTATGACCTGCATGTAGTAGGCCCACAGCTTGTAGGCGTTATGGTCGTACTGATGTATTGCCATATATTTGTCAACAGGTGTGGTGTCTGCTATACCGTCATGGCGTGCCGCCCATTTCAAGGCGGTTTCCAAGTACGCCTGCTCCTCTAATTTTCCTGTCATATAGTCACTGCCTATCTTGTATGCCGCGCATCCATGCTTGCTGAAGTAGCGGCGTGCGTCTGTAACGAAAGGTCCTACATACACGGCGTTTCTCAACTCTTGGTCAAGCAGACGCTCACCTGCTATGTTGATGACACGAAACCAGTCGAGTTTCTCTTTGTCTGTGCCTGTGCAGAAATACACTGTCAACTCGTAGTTGAGAAAATGCTGTTTTTCTTTATCAGTGAGATTGTCGAAATATAACACGGGACGGTCTTTGTCGACAATGTTGAAGGCATGTTGGAAGTATTCGCAGATGGACAGTGTGCGTTGCTGTCCGTCTATCATTTCATAACTACCATCCCCTACAACGCTCCAATACATTATGTTGAGCGGAAAGCCTTTCAATATAGTTTCTATAACGGCTTGCTGCTGTTTCAAGTCGTAGCGAAACTCACGCTGGTAGGGTGGGCGTATGTTCAGTTTGCCATGGTAACCATAAACTCCATTATTGGGGTCGTTGGTGTAACCGGATATAAGGTCGCGTATTGCGATTGATTTTAGTTCGATGTTCATAAGTTGAATTTTATGGTGCGATAAATCATGCTCTTTTTCTTATTAGTATTCTGGCATAGCAACCAATGAGCTTACCTTTGTCATTACGATAGCACAATTTGCCTTTGCGAAAAGTCTTGTCCTCACGGAATAATGCGGCACATTGTTCTGCCGTCAGATTAGCGCTAACTCCACATTCCACGCCAAGCTCTCCACCATTGCCTATGCCTATTATCTCGAATTGGTCGGGATTGTATTTGTCCATGAATGTAATTGGTACTCCCATTACGCCATCATAATCACAAGGAATCAACTCCGTCTTAGAAACCTCAATGGCATCATAATTGATGTATCGAGGATATTCTTCGGGAGTATAGCTTTTGTATAGGATGAGGTTTTCGTGGCGTTCTTTGTAATCGAGGTTGGTGAACCAAGTTACGCCAGAAACTCTAATCATACCTTTCCTGTGGTCTCCAGCAGTAGCAGTATCCTCATACACAGAAATAAAATGTCCGGCGTTTCCTTTGAACCCAAATCCAAGCCACATTTTATTTCCTTTTATCAAAGGAAAAATTTCTTTATATGACAAAGCATTTTGATGTCCAATTATCAAGAACTTTTTTTCATATTCCATCAACTGCCCTATATATTCCCTAAACAACGAGAAGGGCGGATTGGTAACCACAATATCAGCCTCTTTCAGCAACTCAATACATTCCTTGCTGCGAAAGTCGCCGTCGCCTTTAAGTGGCTTTACCCCTATTTCCTCAGCATCGGGGATACTGTTACCGTTTTTGTCGCCTTCATAAACGAGATACACAGCCTGCTCACTTTGGTTTTGGCTGAATAGGTCCATGTCTTGATTCTTGTAGCAAGTGGTTATGAGTTTCTTCAATCCAAGAAACTCGAAGTTGTAGGCGAAATAAGTGAAGAAGTTGCTAACGCGAGGGTCATCGCAGTTGCACAGCACCGTCTTGCCGCGAAAATGCTCACGATAATGGCGTAGTTCGTTATTGATGTCCTCAAGTTGGGTGTAGAATTCGTCTTTCTTGGCAGCTTTTGCCCTGTCTATGCTTCTTTTTGCCATAAACGTATAAGATTGATAGTTATGTGAGTTAGGAGCACGAACTATCAATCACGCCAAGACGCAAAAAGGGCGTGATGCTCCTTATTGCGTTCAGCTATGAGGCAGCCTCGGAATGGAAACCTCAGTCTACTAATTAAGAATACACCACGCCTATTGCAAGATGCATTTCTATTACATAGTAGACTAAGGCACACCATACCGAATGCCTTATCACAATTATTTCTATTACGTTATTTCCATCCAATAAGTTTCCGAGGCTTTTGGCTGAACGCGAAATAATAGCGAATGCTTTGTTTTTTACCAACGATGTCATGTGCAATGTCGTTGTGTGCCATGCTTTTTAGAGCCAATGACCAACAATACTTTGCCATAAATGCAAAGTTACGAAATAAAGATGAAAATATGGCTTTATCAGCTTTGAAAAATCAGATAAAAACTATAGAATTTGTATTCTAAAATAAAGTATTGCTCACGTTGAAGAGGGCTGTAGGCGGCAATTACTTTGACGAGATACTTGCAAGAATACGTGACATCCGCTCCAGTGAAAAGGTGTTCTATCGCAAGGTGTTGGAGATTTATGCCCTAAGTCTCGATTATGAATACGTTATCATAACCCGATGATAACGTTATCGTTGGCAGATGAATACGTATTCGTATTAGGAGACAGATACAAGCGTATCAGAATAAGTAACAGTTCAGAATTACCTTAAATATATAGGAGAAGGGTGTGTCGAAACTCATATCTCGTAGCGAGATTCTAAAATAATAAAGGCTCCCATAGTCCGCAAGGATTATGGGAGCCTTTTGTATTTATACAATTTGTTGGCTTATTTATTTTCCTTATAATATTTCAGTCCGCCCTTGACGTTCTCAATGAGTGCTTTTGATGAATAGGTGGCACCGCTCACGCCGTCCACTTTCATTGTTGAGGCTTCGTTTACGGTCTTACCAATGAACTTCTTTAGCAATTCTTCAGCATTTGCATATACCGAAGGTGTCTCATGATTGGGCAGCGACTCTATCTTCGTTATTTTGTTGCCCTTGATGTATATCTTTACTGGAGTCTTGCCCTGATAGCCACGAGCCTTAACGATTGACGATGTATTGACAATGGCTGTGCCCTTGCTATACTTTATTACGTCCTTGGCAACTCCTGCGCCCATAAGAGCGAAGGCAAATGCAGCAACGGTGAAGGAAAAAATAAATTGCTTCATAGTTCAACTCTCAATTATTTATTTGTCGTAAGCGTGCAGCGGATAGTCGGTAGTATAGTGGAGTCCGCGGCACTCTTTGCGCTCAATAGCCTGGCGAGTGATGAGATAGCCAACGTTGATCATGTTGCGCAGTTCGCAGATGTCGCGGCTTGCCTTCACGCGCTTGAAGAGAGCTTCTGTCTCCTCATACAGCAGGTCGAGACGGTCCCACGCACGTTTCAGTCTTAAGTCGGAGCGTACTATGCCTACATAGTTTGACATAATCTCGCCAACCTCCTTCACGCTCTGTGTGATGAGCACCTTCTCCTCATTGGTCATGGTTCCCTCGTCGTTCCATTCGGGCACCTTATCGTTGAAGTCATACTCGTCGACATGCTCCAACGAGTGCTTTGCAGCAGCATCGGCATATACCACAGCCTCAATCAGCGAGTTGCTGGCAAGGCGGTTGCCACCGTGCAGACCCGTGCATGAGCATTCGCCGATGGCGTAAAGTCGCTCAATGCTCGACTGTCCGTTCAGGTCAACCTTGATGCCACCGCACATATAGTGGGCAGCCGGGCGAACTGGAATATAGTCGGTAGTAATGTCGATGCCTATAGATTTGCACTTCATATAGATGTTGGGGAAGTGCTTCTTTGTCTCTTCCGGATTCTTGTGCGTTACGTCGAGACAAACATGGTCGATGCCGTGTATCTTCATCTCCTTGTCGATGGCACGAGCCACGATGTCGCGCGGAGCAAGCGAAAGGCGCTTGTCGTATTTCTCCATGAACGACTCGCCGTTAGGCAGACGCAATATGCCACCATAGCCGCGCATAGCCTCGGTGATGAGGAAGGCTGGATGAGTCTCGCCTGGGTGATAAAGGGCAGTAGGGTGGAACTGTACAAACTCCATGTCCTTAACTGTTCCCTTGGCACGATATACCATAGCCTCACCGTCGCCTGTAGCGATGACCGGGTTGGTAGTGGTCTGATATACAGCGCCGCAACCGCCGGTACACATCAGCGTCACCTTGCTCAGATAAGTGTCCACTTTCTCTGTTTCGGGGTTCAACACGTATGCACCATAGCAGTTGATGTATGGTGTGCGGCGTGTCACGCGAGCTCCGAGGTGGTGCTGAGTGATAATCTCCACGGCGAAGTGGTTCTCCTTGATGTCGATGTCAGGACAATTGCGCACAGCCTCCATCAGTCCGCGCTGTATTTCGGCACCCGTATCGTCGGCGTGGTGCAGAATGCGGAATTCAGAGTGTCCGCCCTCGCGATGCAGGTCGAACTCGCCGTTTTCCTTGCGGTCGAAGTTGACACCCCAATTCACAAGTTCCTTTATTTGTTCGGGCGCATTGCGTACTACCTGTTCTACGGCCTTGCGGTCGCTGATATAGTCGCCCGCAATCATAGTGTCCTCTATGTGCTTGTCGAAATTGTCGACTGCGAGATTAGTTACTGAGGCCACGCCACCCTGGGCAAACGATGTGTTTGCCTCGTCGAGCGAAGTCTTGCAAATGATGCACACCTTACCTTTGTGTGCTCTGGCTACCTTCAATGCGTAGCTCATGCCGGCTACACCGGCTCCGATAATAAGAAAGTCGTATTTGAAAACCATCTTTCAACTTTTTCTAAGACGTTGCAAATTTAGGTAAAATTCTGAAGAACTTGTAATAATAATTGTGTTTTTTTTTGTCGTTCCCGAATAAATGGACTAACTTTGCTCATATAATAATACTACAAACATATCTATAAAAATGGAAATAACCGAAAGATTTTTGAACTACACCCAGTTCGACACCCAGTCGAGTGAAGAGTCGGATACCGTTCCGAGTACTTCCAAGCAATTGATATTCGCCAAATACCTTAAGGAGGAACTTGAGCGCGAGGGCTTGAGCGATGTGGAGATGGACGAGCAAGGCTACATCTACGCTACGCTGAAGGCCAACACCAAGAAGAACATCCCCACTATCGGATTCATCTCTCACTATGATACATCGCCCGACTGCAGCGGTGCCAATATCCATCCGCGCATAGTCAAGAACTACGACGGCGGCGATATCGTGCTCTCTGAGGGCATAGTATCAAGCCCGGCTAAGTTCCCTGAGCTGAAGGCTCACGTGGGCGAGGACATCATCGTTACCGATGGTACCACTCTGCTTGGTGCCGACGACAAGGCTGGTATTGCCGAGATAGTGCAGGCTGTGTGCTGGTTGCGCGACCACGACGAGATTGAGCACGGCGACATCCGCGTAGCTTTCAATCCCGATGAGGAGATAGGTATGGGCGCACACCACTTCGACGTGGCTAAGTTCGGATGCCAGTGGGCTTACACTATCGACGGTGGCGACCTCGGCGAATTGGAGTATGAGAACTTCAACGCTGCCGGTGCCAAGGTATACATCAAGGGTGTCAGCGTACATACTGGTTATGCTAAGGGCAAGATGGTCAACGCTTCACGCCTGGCTGTAGAGTTTGCCGAGATGATTCCGGCGGCCGAGACTCCAGAGGAGACTGAGGGCTATGAGGGATTCTACCATCTGCTCGGCATCAACTCATGCTGCGAGAAGGCTACTCTGTCGTACATCATACGCGACCACGACCGCAACCGCTTTGAGGATCGCAAGGATTTCATCGAGGATTGCGTCAAGAAGATGAACGAGAAGTGGGGTGAGGGTACTGTCACCGTTGAGCTTAAGGACCAGTACTACAACATGAAGGAGAAGATAGACCCCAACATGCACGTCATCGACATCGTGCTCAAGGCAATGCAGGAGAGTGGTGTCGCTCCTAAGGTGCAGCCCATCCGTGGCGGCACAGACGGTGCACAGCTTTCGTTCAAGGGTCTGCCTTGTCCCAACATCTTCGCCGGTGGCTGCAACTTCCACGGTCCTCACGAGTTTGTGAGCATCCAGGTTATGGAGAAAGCCATGCAGGTAGTAATCAAGATTTGTGAGCTGACAGCCCACTACAACGACTAAACCGTATATAGTAGCGGAGGCCAGAGACCTCCGCTACTTATCTTATATTTGCATTCCTAACCGCTCAAAACTGCGAGTTGAACGCACAAAGAAATCTTTGGCGCGAAATTCTCGAGTTTTGCGCGTGCAGTGATATGTTGTTTATTTTCAGCTGTTTATAGTTTTAGGGAATTGAAGTGTGCAATTTTTTAAGCCTCAAAAACCTTCCTTTTTGTTTAAAATGTACTACTTTTGCCCTTCAACTGTAATCCTTTTACCTTCCAAAAGTAGTCCCTTTACCTTCCAAAAGTAGTCCCTTTGCCTTCCAAAAGTACTCCCTTTGCATTGCAAAGAAGCCTTAATTGAAGAGTTGCGAGTATTTCGCTATTAAAAAACCGTCAAAAACAGCCACGCAAATCTCTAGAATCACTTTTTTATTTGTAACACTTTTTTACTGTGTATACGATATTTGCATCAAAAATCCAGCGTTGTTGCCACTGATTTGCAACAAATTTATAGCGTTGTTGCCAATGATTTGCAACAAATTTATAGCGTTGTTGCCCATGATTTGCAACAAAAATCCAGCGTTGTTGCCACTGATTTCAAACAAAATCGTTATCTTTGCATAATCTAAATATATGTATTATGTTTAAACGTAAGATATTAGAGAAACTTGAGGAATGGAAAAATGCTAATCGGCATAAGCCCTTGATTTTACGAGGTGCGAGGCAGGTTGGCAAAACAACTCTTGTCAATGAGTTTGGTTCGCATTTTGAAAATTATCTCTATTTCAATATGGAGCGGAATGAGAATGTCAAGTTGTTTGAGATGGACATCAACATTGACGATCTTGTTTCCATGTTGTTTGCAAGTTTGGGGAAGGCAAAAAAGGAAGGCAAAACCTTGATTTTTATCGACGAGATTCAAAACTCGCCTAAGACAATCGCCTTGCTCCGATATTTTTACGAGCTACGTCCCGACCTCTATGTGATAGCGGCAGGCAGTCAGCTTGAGAATCTTGTTGATGTAAAGGTGAGTTTCCCTGTAGGACGTGTGCAATATCTTGCATTGCGACCTTGCTCGTTTTATGAATTTCTTGGGGCGATAGCCAAGAATGACCTTCTTGCCATTCTGAGCCAGAGGCCAGAGTATACAGTGGCATTCCATGAGCAATTGATGCATCAGTTCAATCAATATGCTATAATTGGAGGTATGCCCGAAGCTATACAGCAATATGCTGAAACCAAGGATGTGGTAGCCATAGAGGATGTTTATGAAACATTGGTGCAAGCTTATAAGGATGATGCAGAGAAGTATGTTGTAGGTAATAAACTTACAGATACAGTCCGTTTTATCCTTTCTTATGGTTGGGCTTTTGCTGGCGAAACTATCACATTGGGCAATTTTGCCAATTCTGGCTATAAGTCGCGTGAGGTGGGTGATGCGTTCAGATTGTTGGAAAAGGCGATGTTGCTTGAACTTGTCTACCCTGTGTCTTCTACGCAAATGCCAGTGATACCTGAAACAAGACGTATGCCCAAACTGATTTGGTTTGATACAGGACTTGTGAATTATCAGGCTGGAATACGTAGTGAGATAATTGGTTCTACAGATATGGTGGATGCGTGGCGCGGACATATTGCTGAACAAATAACAGCGCAGGAGTTGTTGGCTTTGGAGGATAGGGTAGGACAGCATCGTGCGTTTTGGGCTAAGCCAAACAATGGTGCAGAAGTCGACTTTGTCGTAAGTCATGATTCACGATTGTATCCTATAGAAGTGAAGAGCGGAACCAATTCGCATCTACGCTCACTGCAAGTGTTTATGGATAGCTCGAACGTAGATGTCGCTATCAGAATATGGTCGAAGCCATACTCTGTAGACGAAATCAAGACTGTAAACGGCAAGACATTCAAGTTGGTAAACCTGCCGTTCTATCTGATTGGGCGTATACATGACGTACTTAATGCTATGGTATAAACAATCGATATTAGTAACAAACATAATATATAAGATATATGTCAGAAGTTCCCACTCTAATAAACGACCTTGCCCTTATACTCATTGTGGCGGGTGCGGTCACACTCATATTCAAGAAACTCAAGCAGCCGCTCGTGTTGGGCTACATCATGGCTGGATTCATAGTCAGTCCGCACATGCCGTATACCATGTCCGTCATCGACCGCACCGACATCAAGACGTGGGCGGACATAGGTGTGATGTTCCTCCTGTTCTCTTTGGGTCTTGACTTCTCGTTCAAGAAGATTGTCAAGATGGGCATAACGCCCGTCATCACTACGCTCACCATCATCTTTGCAATGATGACGCTGGGCATCGTGGTGGGTCATGGGTTCGGTTGGAACCGCATGGACTGCATCTTCCTTGGCGGTATGCTTGCAATGAGCTCCACCACTATTATCTATAAGGCGTTCACCGATATGGGACTGCGACAGCAGAAGTTTGCGGGTCCTGTGATGAGCGTGCTCATACTTGAGGACGTGCTTGCCATTGTGATGATGGTGATGCTGTCGGCACTGGCGAGCGGCTCCAATCCCGACGGAGGCGAGATGATAGGTTCGGTCATGAAGATAGGCTTCTTCCTTGTGCTGTGGTTTGTAGTGGGCATCTTTGCCGTGCCCCTCTTCCTGCGCCTTACGCGCAAGCTCATCAACAACGAGACTCTGCTCATCGTGTCGCTCGGACTGTGCTGCTTGATGGCAGTAGTGTCTACGAAGGTGGGTTTCAGTTCGGCTTTCGGAGCATTCGTTATGGGTAGCATACTTGCCGAAACCATTGAGGCAGGCAAGATAGAGAAGCTCGTAGCCCCCGTGAAAGACCTCTTCGGAGCCATATTCTTCGTGTCGGTGGGCATGCTTGTCGACCCCAAAATCATAGTCAGCTACGCTTTGCCTATCGGTGCTTTGGTATTGACGATACTTGTAGGTCAGGCTGTGTTCGGCACGTTCGGCTTCCTCATAGGCGGACAGTCGCTCAAGTCGGCAATGCGATGCGGTTTTTCGATGGCTCAGATAGGTGAGTTCTCGTTCATAATAGCTTCGTTGGGCGTTTCGCTGAAGGTTACGGGCGAATTTCTCTATCCCGTAGTAGTAGCCGTTTCGGTCATCACCACATTCCTAACACCTTATATGATACGCTTCTCGGTGCCCTGCTACGGAGTGCTCGAGCGCCGATTGCCCAAGACGTGGATACGTGCGCTCAACAACATAACGCTCTCGCATCCGTCTACAGCTCCCAAGAGCAACTGGCACAGCCTTATAGCGCAGATGGCACGCATCACGCTTATCTACTCCATACTGTCCATTGCAGCCATCGCTCTGATGTTCATGTTCTTCCTGCCATTCGTGCGCCATCTTATGCCAGGCATGCACTGGTGGGCAAACGGAATATGCGGTGTGCTCACCATCATGATTATAGCCCCCTTCCTGCGTGCCATAGTGATGAAGAAGAATCACTCGGAGGAGTTTCGTGCGCTGTGGGGCGAGAGTCGCAGCAATCGTATGCCGCTGCTTGTTACCATCTTTGTACGTCTGGTCATAGCCTCGGCTTTTGTGTTCTACATCTGCAATTATCTCACACGATTCACCAATGCCCTTCTGCTCACAATAGCTGTGGCGATAGTGTTTGTCATGATTCTGTCGCGACGACTCAAGAAGCAGAGCATACTTATGGAACGTCTGTTTGTGCAGAACCTTCGTTCGCGCGATATAGAGCAGCAGGTGCTCGGACTCAAGAAGCCGCTGTATGAAGGCCATCTGCTCGACCGCGATATACACATATCCGATATTGACGTGCCCGAGAACTCTACATGGGCAGGGCATAGTCTTGCCGACCTGCGCTTGAGCAATCGCTTCGGTGTGCATGTCAGCAGCATACTGCGTGGTCATCAGCGCATCAACATACCTGGAGGCGACAACATCATCTTCCCGGGCGACCGTCTGCAGGTGATTGGCAGCGATGCCCAGCTAGCCTCTTTGCATGCAGCCATCGACGGCGACATAGTGCCCGACGACCCCGATATAGAGAAGCGTGAGATGCGACTCTCGCAGATTGTCATCGACCGCCACTCGCCCTTCGTAGGCAAGACGCTCCCCGAGACCGGTATACGCGACCTCTACAACTGTATGGTAGTAGGCCGTGAGGAAGGCAAGGAGAACCTCTCGATGGTCAGCCCGACCTATCGCTTGCGCCTTGGCGACATAGTATGGATAGTAGGCGAAGAAGCCTCGATTCAGAGTCTGACGCTTGCCAATAGTGGCAGTGTGGAGGCTGTAAAACGCTAAAACAAGCGGTTTGCCTAATAAAAATGGTGGTTTGTTGAATTAATTTGTATGTTGACGTATATGTTTATAACTTTGCAATCGTAAAAAAGAAATAATTGATTAGAGAATTATAACAAGACATACATCAGATTACGTTTCATACACATTAAGCAATGTTATTTTACAAAGACTACAATTATTAAATTTATTAGGTACGTCTGCAGAGGCGGACAATCGTAAATGAATGAATTTTGTTGTTGATTAATAATTCTTTTCGTGAGAAAAGGTATTATACAACGGGACCTGCGTAAGGCCCCGTTTTTTTGTTGGTACAATCCTATTGTCCCATCGGCAAAAATGAGTAACTTTGCAAGTCGAAAACATTAATAACAGGATATAGCAATGAGAATAGGAATAATAGTGGCTATGGACAAGGAGTTTGCACAGTTGCAGACTCTCGCCACAGACAAGGCTGTTGAGACACACGATGGCCGCACGTTTATAAAGGGGCGTATCGGTGCCAGCGAGGTGGTGATGCAGCAGTGTGGCATCGGCAAGGTAAACTCTGCCATTGGCGCTGTGGAGATGATAAGCCGTTACAGCCCCGACCTCGTCATTTCGACAGGTGTGGCTGGTGGAGCCGATACTTCGCTCAATGTCACCGACGTAGTGGTGAGCACCGAGTGTTGCTATCACGACGTTTATTGTGGCGACGAGTGCCAGATGGGGCAGGTTATGGGTCAGCCGGCACGCTTTGGCTGTCCTGCCGAACTCGTAGATAAGGCTACTTCGCTCAATTGCGAAACCCATGTGCGCAGCGGTCTCATCGTCAGTGGCGACTGGTTTGTCAATTCACGCGAGAAGATGCAGTCGATACTCAATAACTTCCCCGATGCTGAGGCTGTCGACATGGAGAGCTGCTCTATCGCCCAGACGTGCAATATATACAGCACGCCATTCATCAGCTTCCGTATCATCAGCGACATTCCGCTTAAAGACCATAAGGCACAGATGTATTTCGACTTCTGGGAGCGTATGGCTGAAGGCTCGTTCGAGGTGACAAAGGCGTTCCTTGAAAGCATTTAAAGGTAAAAGAGTAAAAAGGTAAAAAAAAGTAAAAGGGTAAAAAGGCTAAATCATAAATAATATGGAGAAGATACCAAGCTTTACAATCGATCACAACCGTCTGTTGCGTGGCATCTATGTGTCGCGCAAGGACAATGTGGGTGGCGACGTTGTCACCACATTCGATATTCGTATGAAGGAGCCCAACCGCGAACCAGCCCTTCACCCAGGCGCCTTGCACACCATTGAGCATCTGGCTGCTACCTATCTGCGCAACGATGCCGAGTGGAAAGACCGCATCGTGTACTGGGGACCGATGGGATGCCTCACCGGCAACTATCTGCTTATGCGTGGCGACCTTCAGCCTGAGGATATAGTGGAATTGATGCAGCGCACATTCCGTTTTGTTGCCGACTTCGATGGTGACATACCGGGTGCAGCACCACAAGACTGTGGCAACTGGCTGTTGCACGACCTGCCTATGGCACGTTGGGAGTCACGCAAGTATTGCGACGAAGTGCTCGACTGTATCAAGCCGGAGAATATGCACTATCCGAGCAAGGCGGAATAACAAAGTCTGCCCACATTTGCCATAAAAGGCAAAAGGCAACAAAAACAACATTATTTTCCCTTCTCTGTAAGAAAGAACAATGCTGTTTTTGTTGCTTCAATCAATAAACTAACTCTATTACTTAATAATCGCGAAAGATTGATTATAATAAGTGGCATTTTGTGAAAATTCCCACAACGTATTTATTCTACAATATCAAACTGATACTATAAAACCTGATAACATTGCACATAATATTACATGTGAAACGGAATTTTCGATAATTCAAGCGTCAGATGAAACAAAAAATGCCTCAAACGAGGCATTTTATATATCCTGCGCGGAGATTGCAGTCTCCTGCGCAGAATTTTGCATTATCTCCTGCGCGGAGATTTGAATTCGAGTGCAAATGTAGAAAGAATTATTGGAAACTGCAAGAGATTTAGTCTTTTTTTCAAAAAAATTTAAAATTTGCATCATCGCCTTATTATTTATCGTCATTCCTTATCTGTTAAACAATGTTTTGTGCGGACACAATGTTGTTATTTTTTGTTTGTAGGTACAATATTGAATTGATTTGTACGTTGTGGATAAGCTACATTTTGCTACATCCTATATTCATTCTGCGCGTATAAATTACATTATTTATATGATATTTAAGATAGAATTACCTAAGGATTTGATGACTGATGGTATTATGCGTGAAGAATATACAATAAGATTGGCAAAGACGTCTGACAGCGTCAATGTCGTACCAACCAATACCGTGTCAAATAGTGAGAATAATGTGTCAATGACACTTGGCTCATTCGTAGAATTGCTTGTCGGACAGCTACGTGCCAACAATAAGGTGCGTGTTCAGGAAACTTATACCGCAGCACTCAATCGTTTTCTAATATTTCGTGGAGGCCACGATATTGCACTCACCGACATCGACAGTGTAATAATTGAGGCTTTCGAGAGTCGTCTGCGCCAAGATGGTCTTACTCTTAACACTATCTCGTTCTATATGAGGGTGTTACGGGCTATTTACAACAAAGCTGTACGTAGATTGTCTATTGCCAACCTACGTCCGTTTGACAATGTCTACACCGGATTTCCGCGCACAGTGAAGCGTGCAGTAGATGCCGGTATCATATCCGTTGTGCTCAATTGTGTACCTAAAAACGCTGAGGAGGCATTGGCTCGCGACCTTTTCCTTTTCAGCTTCTACACCCGTGGCATGTCGTTTGTGGATATTGTCAATCTGCGCAAGAGCGACGTGCGCAACGGACAGCTTGTATATATCCGCCAGAAGACGGGCCAGGAACTGCGTGTGGCTTGGCGCGAAAATATGCAGGCGATTGTCGACAGACACCCTTCGCTCGATAGCGAACATCTTTTGGGCGTGCTCAACAGCCATTTGGATTTGAGCTTGCGTCGTCAGTATCTACAGCAACAAAATAAAGTAAACTATTATCTGCGCCGACTTTCCATAAGATTGGCGCTGCCCAAACCGCTTACCATGTACGTTGCGCGCCACTCGTGGGCTACTATTGCTCGTGGAATGCATATTCCGGTCAGCGTCATAAGCGATAGTCTGGGGCACGACTCTGAAAAAACCACTCAAATCTACCTGAAAAGCATTGATGAAGACATCATCGATCGTACCAACGATATGCTTATGGCTGCGATAGAAAAGGGTGGCAACTCGAATTCAAATCTCCGCGCAGGAGATACAAGAATGGAGTAGCAATTTTAGCATTATGTAACGAATAGCTAAATTGAAAAGAATGTAGACTTAGCGGTTTACACTGCCAGTCAGAGAATGTATATATAGTATGGCTAATGAAGAAGAGCATTAGTCGTATTGTTGTATTAACACGTTCGTTTTAAGGCGATTACGTTAGATATTAGATAATTGAGTATTGATAATAGTTTAATTAATTTTTTTAAATCGTATGAACAAAAAGTATTTTAGCGTATTGCTGATGGGTGCTCTTGCTGTAGCATCCGTGGGTACTATTACGTCTTGTAAGGACTACGATGACGATATCAGCGGTCTCCAGACCCAGATCGATCAGTTGTCGGAGGCTATCAAGGACATTCAGGCCCAGATCAAGAACGGTGCAATCCTTACTTCTGTTACTCCGGTAGCTGACGGTATCAAGATTACATTGAACGAGAACGGCCAGTCTAAGGACTATACCATTACCAATGGTAAGGACGGTGCTGCTGGTGCAACTGGTGCTGCTGGTAAGGACGGTAAGTCTTGGCAAATCGGTGAAAACGGCAACTGGTGGTACAACGACGGTACTGGTTTGAAGGATTCAGGTCTTCCTTCACGTGGCGAAAAGGGCGAGCAGGGCGAAACTGGCGCTCAGGGTCCTACTGGTGAAAAGGGCGAAACTGGCGCAACTGGCGCTCAGGGTCCTGCTGGTGAAAAGGGCGAAACTGGCGCACCTGGCGCACCTGGCGCACCTGGTGTTCCGGGTAAGCCTGGTCAGAACGGTGCTTACTATGTTCCTAATGCCGAGACCGGATTCTTCGACAAGTATCAGGATGGCAAGAAGGTTGAGTCTACAAACATCAAGTTCTGGGGCGAAGGCACGATCACCGCAACATGGGAGAAGAACGTTCTTACTCTCGTAGGTGTTAAGGATGCTAAGGATGGTAAGGTTGTTATCAACCTCAACTCAGAGCTCCGCTCATTGGTGTTCAGCCCGTCATACTATGTAGACGGTGTTGAGGCTATCAATCTTGCTGCATATAATTATCAGTCATATTATGTAAAAGAGGTGAATGCAAATGAAGACTTCTCTGAGGATACTCCTACACAGAAGACTTCAGACAAGCATGTTTACTATGCTCCTGATATGAACGCTGCTTATTTCTTGAATCCTTCTAACGCAGCCGTTACTGAGGATGCCAAGGATTACAAGTTCCTCGTAAGCAACGCACAGTATGTATCAACACGTGCAGCCAACAATCCTATCTTCACAGTTAAGACTGTTAAGAATAGCAATGGCATGGTTGATGTACATGCAAGATACAACCACGATGAGGCTCTCAAGCAGCTTGACTTGAAGAATGACCAGAAGAATATGACTCTCGTAGCTCTGCAGTATACAAAGGACGGCGCTGTCGTAACATCTGACTTCGCTACTCTGCGTGCTTCATACTACACAAATGTTCAGATTCTCAATGCTAAGTCAACTCGCAAGCAGAAGACCTCATCACAGTTGTGGGATGGTGCTGCTAAGGCTATTAAGAGCAACTATGGTACTATAAAGGACAAGACTCCTATCGCTACTGTTAAGTACGACAACGATAAGGGTATCGACCTCCGTGAGTATGTTTGCACATACTGGTGGGATGCTGCTGCTAACAAGGGCAGAATCGTAGAGACTAAGGATGCTACTGAAAAGGCTGTTGAGAAGGACGGCTTCAAGTATACATTCGAGCTTGTAGGTTATCATAAGGGCGAAAACGAGACTTCTCAGAGTGCTCACGCTGCTATCGCAGCTGACGGCTACACTCTGCGTCCTCAGGTAGTTGACGACAACGGTAAGCAGCTTCCTTATGGCGCTGCCCAGAAGCGTTCTACTATCGGTCGTGAGCCGTTGGTACGTGTTGTCCTCAATGATACTGTTAACAACCACATCGTTGCTGTAGGCTATCTGAAGGTACAGATCGTAGAGAATGAGGTTGAGGCTGAACCGACACAGATCACTGTTCCGTTCGCTGATGACACTAAGTTCAATTTGAACTGCGACAACAACAAACCTGCACTTGCTAAGAACATCACTTGGTACGAGATTGAGAACCAGGTTCTCGCTCACGCTGATGTTAACATGTCTAAGAAGGACTTCGAGGATACATACAAGCTCGATGGCGACAACTCATCTGACTTGGCTCAGTTCGAGGAGAACACTATCGATGCAGCTGCTCTTACAAGTCCTATCGGTAAGGTTGCCGTTACTACAGCTGACGTTCAGGGTACTATGACTCAGGTTCTTCAGTGGACTATCACAGGTCAGGAGGCTTACTCTATCTTCAAGGACAAGAACGTTAAGGAGTACTCTACTTACGTACGTTACACCTTGAAGCCTGGTAAGACTGCTACTCACAAGTACATCTACGTTAAGTTCACATGGACTCCTGCTGAAATCAATATCGATCCAGTAACAACGTTCAACAATGTGAACAAGATTGAGAAGTCTTGGTATGCTCAGAACTCACTCGTTGCTGGTACTGGCTATAACGAAATCCACGGCAACGTAGAGCAGATGGGTAAGGATGACTCAAACGACGAGTTTGTATTCGACATCAAGAACACTCTCGTTGGCAACAAGATTACTCTCGACAAGATGGATGCTCCTTACAATGTTCTTGAGAGCATTGTAAACAAACAGGCTTCATTCAGCTTCGTTGATGGTCACGACTTCTACGCAAGCGCTGACGGTAAGACTCTCTTTGGCGACAAGGCTAAGACATTCAAAGTTGCTACAATGACAACTACTGGTGTTGTTAAAATGTCTAAGGATGCTCAGGCTCTTGTATTGCTCAACGCTTACAGTCCTAAGGAGTTGGCCAACGTTCTTACTGCTCGTGTAGCTGTTAAGTCGAAAACTTGCTGGGGTGCTCCTATCGTTGTTAACAACAATGAGTTCGACGTTAAGTTCATCCGTCCTATCTCTGTAGAGGGTGCTTCTGCTGAGTTCACAGATGCTGTTAAGACAACAGCTCCGGTTAAGTTGACATTCACAAACTGGAATGGTTACGACTTCACTGATCCGAAACGTGCATTTGCTCCGACTGACTACTTTAAGTACTACAAGGTTACCAAGATTGCTCTTGATACCAAGAATGCTACAACTAACCTCAATGGTGGCAACGAGAAACTGAGCGAGGTTACTACGAAGATCCAGCTGAGCTACACTGCTCCTACAGGCAAATTCATCGCAGCTGACAATTATGGTACTTTGACATACAACAACAATGGTACAACAGTAGGTGACTTCACAATCACTATCCCTGCTGAGATCACATACGAGTGGGGTGTACTGAAGACCAACGTTATCGTTAAGGTTAACAAGTCACAGGTTGCAGCAAAGACTGTTAAGAAGTAACGGTTTTTGAACTTTTTCATACAATAACTAATAACGGATGGCAGGCATGGCTGTGAAGCGCGTGCCTGCCTTTTTTCACAATATAAACATTAAGAGACAGCGTTAAGATGAAACACATTTTTAAAAGTCAATATGTTCTTGCAATAGCCGTTGCTATTGTTATGTTTGCTGCCGTTGGCTGTAAACAGAAAAAGCCCGCACCTACTGAGACTGGTTTCGAACTGTCAATGACAAATGCCGACTCAACAGCCGTGGTGCAGCTTGTAGACCAGTTCTTTGGCTATGCCGAGAACGAATGCTATACGGAGGCTGCTGCCATGCTTTTCACTGCACATACTGAGGCTGATTCGCTCTATCTTGAACCGGAACCTCTCAACAATGAGCAACTTGGTGTAATGATAAGCAAGCTCAAGGCACTCAAGATAAAGAGTCATCATATCGACTACATCAAGTTCAATGAGACCTATCTCAATGAGGTGAAGTGTACGGTCTTTCTTTCTGAAGAGGTTGAGGGTCCTAATGCTATCCGCACCGTGTTCTACTTTAAGCCGGTCGACTATATGGGAGCTTGGAAACTGTGTGTGATGGATTCTCCTTCGGGCGATCACGCTGTTGTCGATCCAAGCAAGCGCGATTCAGTGACGAACTCTTACGAAGGACAGATGCGTGAGAAAAACCTCAAGAAACTTGAGAGTAAGAAATAAACTAACAAGTAAATAAACTACTAAATATCTTAAAGTATGAAATCAATAAAGACATTTTTGGCAGCTTCATTGCTTGCTGCAGGGACAATGACTGCTGCAGCTCAGGCTACTTATACAGACCAGGAAGGCAACGACTATCAGTTTAAGAAGCACCTGTTCCTCGACCTTCAGGCTGGTGGACAGTACACACTCGGCGAAGGCAAGTTCGGCGATATGCTCTCACCAAACTTCCAGATTGGCTTGGGCTATCAGTTCTCGCCCGCTTTCGCAATGCGTCTGCAGGCTAACGGACTTCAGAGCCGTGGCGGATGGTCGGGCTTCCGTGACAAGGTAGGCGACGCCCCCTTCACAGCTAAGTATAAGTTCAACTATGTTGCTCCTGGTGTTGACTTCATGCTCAACCTCAGCAACCTTGTCTGTGGTTGGAACCCCAACCGCGTACTCAACGTTACAGCATTCCTCGGTGCTGGTGTCAATGTGGCATACGGCAACGACGAGGTGCAGGATATCGCTGCCAATCTGCAGAATCTCAACAAGTACAATCTTGAGTATCTCTGGGACGGCACTAAGGCACGTCCGTTTGGTCGTGGCGGTGTAGACGTTTCTATTCGTGTCAGCAAGAACGTAAGCATCATGCTCGAGGGCAATGCCAATGTTCTCACCGACAAGTACAACTCAAAGAAGGCAGGCAATTCCGACTGGTATTTCAATGCTTTGGCTGGTGTGCGCATCAATCTTGGCAAGAGCCATACAAAGCGCCAGAAGCCGCAGCCGGTTGAGGAAACTCCGGCACCAGCTCCAGCACCAGTACAGGAGTATGTAGCTCCCGTAGAGCAGCCTAAGGCTGAGCCAAAGATAGAGGACATCCGTCGCGACGTATTCTTCCTCATCAACTCTAAGACTATCCGTACTCAGGAGCAGCATAAGATTCAGGAGATTGTCGACTTCCTCCAAAACAATCCTGAGGCTAAGGTAGAGGTGACTGGCTATGCCGATGCCGGCACAGGCAACAATACTATCAACGACCGCCTTGCAAAGCAGCGTGCTCAGGTTGTTACAAAGGCTCTCGTCGAGAAGTATGGCATTGCTAAGGAACGTATTTCTACAGATTCAAAGGGTGCACGTGTTCAGCCGTTTGCTGAAAACAATAAGAACCGTGTTACTATCATGATAGCAAAGTAGTATGTATGGTTTTCAGAACTTGTGAAAGTTCTATATGGTTTAAAATGTAGGTATAATGTAAAGGGGATGCACCAAGACTTTAATGTCTTGATGCATCCCCCACTTTTTTGTGTTTTTCAGAAACAATCAATATTAACCTATAACCTAACTAAAACCTACTATGTGTAACCTACTAATCTATGTGTAACCTAATAATCAATTCATTCTCAAATGTTCTTACATTATGTATTCTGCAATATATGTACCAACAAAAAAGCGCTGACATTCTGTCGCAATTAATGACAGGATGTCAGCACTCTATATAGGAGGCTATTGCGTCCTCGCCGTAGCCTGAGAATTACATCAGCGTAAGTGTATACAGATAAATCACGGCTGCCGGAATAGCCATCAGCGACGAGTCGAAGCGGTCGAGCATGCCACCGTGTCCTGGCAGAATGTTGCCCGAGTCCTTGATGCCTATGGTGCGCTTGAACAGCGACTCCACGAGGTCGCCCCATGTTCCGAAGAACACGACTACGAGCCCCATACCAATCCACTGTGTTATATTGAGCGATACCTCAGCATTGCCTGTGTGCATGTCAGAGTTCTCGTACATGCCAATCAAGGCTGCTACTACAATTACCAGAATGCCGCCTCCAATACTTCCTTCCCAACTCTTGCCCGGCGACACACGTGGAAACAGCTTGTGCTTGCCGAAGAGCGAACCGCTCAGGTAGGCACCTGTGTCGTTGGTCCAGAGGAAAATGAACACACTCAGCGGCAGCAGCGATGTATAAACCACACCGTCGGCAGTGCCTCTGAATGCCAGCACGTTGAGCATCGAGAGGGGTAGGGCGATGTACATCTGCGACAGCATGGTGTATGCCCAGTTGTTGATGGGGTTGGGCGCTTTGGTGTACAGCTCCGATATGAACATATACACTACAGTCAGCAGATAGGGGATGAATACTGCCGACGGCACTATGCCCGAACAGAAGCCCGCAACGCCGAAGAACAGATATACACCTGCCACAGTGGCGAGAAAGCGGTTTACCGTCACATTCTCGATGTTGTTTACAATGCCCGTATATTCCCACACGGTCAGTCCGGTAATCAGTGCAAACAATAGTATCATAGCCTCGGGGCGCAGGAAGCATGTCACTACAGCTGCCACGAATATCACGCCTGTAATCGAGCGTACGATGAGGTTTTTCATTTTATCACTCATAGTCTGAAAGAAGTTTGTTTTATTAGTATTTTCTTATTGGCGGTGGAGGCCAAATGCCTCCGCTACTCTTCTTTGTGTTTTGCTGCCTCGTGCTCTTCCTGTGCCTTTCTTACTTCTTCGGGCATGTCCTCAAGCTTGGGCAGATTGTCCTCGATTATCTCTTCCGAGCGGCTCACCCAGGGGCGTTTGCCGAATATGCGCTCCACGTCTTCAGCGAATATCACCTCGCGTGTCATAAGCAGTTCAGCCAGCTGGTTGTGTCCCTCGCTGTGCTCCTTGAGTATCTGCTTGGCGCGTGCATACTCGTCGTTGATCATCTTGAGCACCTCGTCGTCCATAATCTTTGCCGTTGTCTCCGAGTAAGGACGCTGGAACTGATACTCCTGCTGGTTGTAATAGCAGATGTTGGGCAGTCGGTCGCTCATGCCGGCATAGGCTATCATGCCGTAAGCCGACTTGGTAGCGCGCTCCAGGTCGTTCATAGCACCGGTAGATATGTGTCCGGTGAAGAGTTCCTCAGCGGCACGTCCACCCAGCAATGAGCACATCTCGTCGAGCATTTGCTCCTTGGTAGTGATTTGTCGTTCTTCGGGCAGATACCATGCTGCACCCAGTGCACGTCCGCGCGGCACAATGCTCACCTTGACGAGCGGATTGGCATGCTCGCAGAACCATGACACAGTGGCGTGACCTGCTTCGTGCAGCGCAATGGTGCGCTTCTCGTCGTTGGTCATCACCTTGGTCTTCTTCTCCAGTCCGCCGATGATACGGTCTACAGCGTCGAGGAAGTCCTGCTTGCCCACGCTCTTCTTGTTATGGCGTGCAGCTATAAGGGCAGCCTCGTTGCAGACGTTGGCAATGTCGGCACCCGAGAATCCCGGTGTCTGGCGTGAGAGGAAGTCTATGTCGACAGTATGATCAATCTTCACCTTGCGCAGATGCACGTTGAATATCTCCTTACGCTCGGTAAGGTCGGGCAGGTCGACGCTAATCTGACGGTCGAAACGTCCGGCGCGCAGCAATGCCTTGTCGAGCATGTCGACACGGTTGGTAGCTGCAAGTATGATGACACCGCTATTGGTGCCGAATCCGTCCATCTCTGTAAGCAAGGCGTTGAGCGTGTTCTCGCGCTCATCGTTGCCTCCCATTGACGGGTTCTTGCTACGTGCACGACCCACAGCGTCAATCTCGTCGATGAAGATGATACATGGAGCCTTCTCCTTGGCCTGGCGGAACAGGTCGCGAACACGACTTGCACCTACACCTACGAACATTTCGACGAAGTCCGAACCGCTCATTGAGAAGAAAGGTACGCCGGCCTCGCCAGCCACAGCTTTTGCAAGCAGAGTCTTACCGGTTCCCGGAGGACCTACGAGCAATGCGCCCTTAGGTATCTTACCGCCAAGGTCGGTATATTTCTGAGGTTCCTTCAGGAAGTCGACTATCTCCTGCACCTCCTGCTTGGCACCAGCCTGACCAGCCACATCCTTGAATGTTATGCCCATGTCGTTGCCCTTCTCGTACATCTGTGCTTTCGATTTGCCTACGTTGAAGATGCCGCCTCCGACACTTCCGCCTCCGCCACTCATGCGTCGTATGATAAACATCCAAAGCAGTACGAACAATACTATCGGACCGAATGTGTAGAACAGTGACATCAGTCCGGAGTTGCTGTCCTTCTCATAGCTGTAGTCGGCTATCTTGCCTTTTTGCAGTGCTGCCGACAGATAGGTGTCGACAGCATCGGTCGAACCATAGGTAACGCTCACGAAGGGATCGCGTCCTACTTGCTGACCCGACTGTCCGAACACGTCGCGTATCTTGTCGGGCTTCACGTACATACGCAGCGTACCCTTGTCCTTGTTTATTACTACACTCTTGGCGTAGCCCTTCTGCACATAGGTCATGAACCTGGTGTATGTTGCTTCCTGGCTTGCCGATGGCCCGCCAATGATGGCAGAGCCTCCGTCGGAGAATAACGCCACCAGCAGAACCACGAGTATAATCGTGTATATCCAGTTCATATTGAACCGTGGCATCTTCGGCTGGTTGTCTCCCAGAGGATTTTTTTTGTTGTCCATAATTGTTTGCTCTTAATCGAGATTTGGCACGTTGGTGATGGCAGCATCCTGCCAGAGATTTTCAAGATTGTAGAAATCGCGTGCTTCAGGGATAAATATATGTACGAGTACGTCGCCGTAGTCCATAGCCACCCAGTAAGCCTGAGGCAGGCCCTGTACGTGTATTGGCTTGTCGCCGGCTTCGATGCGTGCTGTCTCCTCTACGGAGTCGGCAATGGCTTCCACCTGCGACGGCGAATTACCCTGGCAGATTACGAAGTAATTGGCTATTGAGCCGTCCAACTCGCGCAAGTCGGCTATTGTTATGTCCTGTCCCTTTTTCTCTTGAATACCTTTAACAATGGCTTCTACAAGTTTGTTCTTAGTTTCCATTCAGATTTCTTTATTGTTTTCTTTATTATATATAATAATGTGTATATACTGCTTGGTTTGTATATTTTTTAGTAATGCAAAGGTACAGTGAATAATCTGAAAAACGGCTGAAAACCTATAAAAACGGCTTTTTATTAGATTTTATTAAAAAAAAACACGAAAAATGTTTGCATTTCAAATTTTATTTGTATCTTTGCACTCGCAATTAGGGAACGAGTTGCGCTGATATTGGGATATGGTGTAATGGTAACACTACAGATTCTGGTCCTGTCATTCTTGGTTCGAGTCCGAGTATCCCAACAGCAGACATTCAGTCTGAAGCGTCAGTTCTTTATTCAATCTTATTGGGATATGGTGTAATGGTAACACTACAGATTCTGGTCCTGTCATTCTTGGTTCGAGTCCGAGTATCCCAACATACGAAAAGGTGCAACAAATAGATGTTGCACCTTTTTGCGTTATTAGGCATTTTATGTTAATTGATTATGTATACGCCACCGTTCACAATAAGTGCAGAAGCAATCAATAAGATTGCTGAGATTTCAGGTCTGATAGAGCGTTATGCCATACGACTTGAACAGAAGGATGCTCTGCATCTACGCAAGGTTAACAGAATACGTACAATCCACAGCTCGCTTGCTATAGAAGGTAATAAGCTGACGGAGGGTGAGGTGCGCGACATAATCAACGGCAAAAATATCGTTGCGCCACTTAAGGAAATACAAGAGGTGAAGAATGCCATCAAGACATATGAGATGTATCCATATCTTGATGCTTTTAAGGAAGAAGACTTGCTCAAGGCTCATGCACAGATGATGGAGGCAATCATTGATTATCCTGGTAGATATAGGCATAGTGGCGTAGGTGTGTTTTCAGAACAAGGGCTTGTGCACATGGCACCCCCTGCCGACAGGGTTCCATATCTTATGGGGGATTTGTTTGCTTGGTTAAGGCAAAGCAAAGACCACCTGCTTATACGCTCGTGTGTGTTCCATTACGAGTTTGAGTTTATACATCCTTTTGCTGATGGCAATGGACGTATGGGAAGGTTGTGGCAATCGCTTATTCTGGGCAAGCTGCATCCGTTGTTTGAGCATTTGCCAGTAGAGAATATGGTGTTTTCTAATCAGCAAGCCTACTATGATGCAATAACAGCAAGTACGCAAACTGCCGATTCTGGTGTGTTTATCGACTTTATGCTGTCTGAAATTCTTGAAACCCTCAAGAATCATCAAGGTGAAGAATTGAATGACGTTCACGATAAAGTTCATGATAAAGTTCATGATAAAGTTCATGATAAATATCCGGAAGTTTCAGATTCGGCATGGAAGGTGCTTGATTATCTTGGTGAAAACACCTGTGCGTCAGCTATAATTGCTGCTGAAGCTCTCGGTATGTCTGAACGTATGGTAAGAAAACATATTGCAACACTAAAGTCTGCCGGTATCCTGTCTCGTATGGGAAGTAACAAAAATGGCAAATGGGTTGTTGGTCTTGCCTGATATTTTCATGTATCATGGTGTGGAAAAATCGTCGTATCATGGCATGATATGATTGTTTCAAGTCGTGATACGGTCGTTTCATGCCATGATATGGTTGTTTCAAGCTGTGCTGTTATTGCAGAATACGTTAAGGGAGGAATGCAGATTCGTATGCTGACCGTCTCTTTTGTATATATGTTCCTTCGTTAGTTCTTCGTTCGTCCTTCGTTCATCCTTCGTAGTGAACTCGATCATCCTCCGTAGTGAACTCGATCTACCTTCGTTAACGAAGCGAAGGCATAATGGAGGCATAACGAAGCCATAACGAAGGTGTAACGGAGAAATATCGGAGAGCGAATGAAGAAGTAACGAATAAGTAACGAGGAGAGTTAACGTCAATGTTAAGGGGCATCGATAATATATAAATGGTAGAAGACTGAATTTTTTTTAGAAAAAACAGCTGTTTTATACCAGCAACAGATAATCAATAAGATTTGGGCTCAGGCTGGTATGAAGGCGTTGACAGAGATTGCAGACATCTATCCACGTATGACGAGTATTCACGACAGCAGTCTATTTGACGATAGCTTTGCAGCCTCAATGGAAGGTGTAGACTTCCATTGAGGTCATAATTAGTTAGAATGTTGCCATCACAAAATCAACAATAAGCTCTTTTCTTTTGTCAATTTTAGCCTTGTCCCAAAGATGATCCTGTTCTGTCATATTACGTATTTCCTGTTGCTGGAGTAACTGGGTATAGGTGTTTCGTTTAGCTTCAAAAGAATTGTTTCCGATAGATTCGTTATGATGGCCAGAAAGCAGCAAGTAGTTTCCGAGACAATTTAGATACGACTCTCTAAATTCATCATCGTACGGACAATAGCCACTATTGGCATCTTGATTTTCTGTGTTTGGAGCAATATGCTCACACTGAGATTTCTCAACAGCATCATAACGTTTCAACCCATAGCCAGACTTGCCCTTTTCTATTAGGTGATTCTCATAAAGCCAAAGGATGATTTTGGCAATGCCATGTCCTCCATCGAAATTGCCTTCAAGCATACGTTTAAATTCAACGTTGTTCCAATAATCCCACCATCCGTCTGTTGTAGTCTTCATCCATTCTATATGATTGACAACAGCATGAACGTCACCTTCAAATTCCTTGAAGACATCATTCAATCTCCATGTGAGAACAGCGCGTGTACCAATAACTCTGTGACGCAAGAATACAGAGGTTAGAGCCTTGGCTAATAATCTGAAATCGTCATCAGAAACGCCATTGCTATAAGCCTTGATTACAAATGGAAAAATAATAGCAGGCTGGCCGATAATCCACAGTGTGTGTGCCATAATATCCGTTTGCTCGTTGTGGAAGAAAACGGTCATTTGTTCAAAACTATCAGCAAGTGAATGGGTGAAACTGCGAATGAAATTGATGCGTGAATCATCTTTCCCTAATTCTTCATCCACTCTTTGCAAGGCATTGCTTGCATCCAGTCTATTGAAGTACACACGCAAAGTGTATGTGAGTATATCATCCTCATCTATATTGCCTTCTATCTTTGATATAGATTTGTAGATGTGTTCAAAGCGATTCTTTACCTCGCTTATCAACTCTGCCTTCTCATCTTCAGATGTACAATAAAGATGAATATTGTATAGGAACTGCGCTTTGATTATTTCAAGATTGGATGGCTTTTTGCCACGGTTGTTCTGGAAGATGAACATCTGGATGGCTTCAGTCTCGTCCTTTACTGTATGCGTAGTGCAAGTGGCATTTACGACTGCTTCTAATATATCATGCAATGACTCCTCGTCATAGGCATTCAATTGACTAACAAAGTAGTCGTAAGCCGCGACAATACGCTTTTGTGATTCTGTCTCCAACCCATTACGGTCAGTTTTTACTTTATTGATGACATAGTCACGGAACAATTGGTTATCGTAATCAACAGTAGAGAATCTGTAGGTTTGTCCGACTTTCACAAGAGTGCCATAAAGAAAAACGTCATCCTCTGATAAAGACCCTGCCAACTCTTCCAATCTTCTGTAGATGGCGGAGATGAATATAGTAATAGTGGTCAGACGCTGTTGACCGTCAATGATGGCAAAATTGCGACTGCCTTTATCCTCGAACAGAAAATGTCCGAAATAATAACTTGATGCCGTATGGCTTTCTACATAATCCTGCAAGTCCACAAGAAACTGCTTTGTCTGCTTGTCTTCCCAGGAATATGCTCTTTGATAAGTCGGGACAAAGATTTTGTTGCCCGACAGCATTTGATTTATAGTTGTTGAAGCGTCCATGATGAAAACATTTAAAGGTCTATGAGTTTAATTGCAATGGCAGCGCAAGCTTCCGCATCTGCCATTGCATGGTGATGTTTGGTGAGGTCGTATCCACAATATGCAGCAACAGTTTGAAGTTGATGATTGGGAAGTTTGTCCCCCAACAATTTTCTTGAAGCACGGCATGTGCAGTAGAATCTATACCCAGGATACTCCATGTCGTATGCCTCAAATGCAGCCTTCAGGCAACTCTCGTCAAACGGACTGTTGTGGGCAACCAATGGTAAGCCATGGATATGCGGTGCAATTTCTGCCCATACTTCTGGAAAATCCATAGCATCATCAGTGTCCGCATTGGTCATTCCATGCACTTCTGTACACCAGTAAGTGTAGAAATTGGGAGTCGGCTTTATCAGCCGATACAGTTTGTCCGTCACCTTGCCATTGTGCACAACTACCACTCCAACACTGCACACGCTGGAGCGGTGCTGGTTGGCTGTCTCAAAGTCAATTGCTGCAAAACTATTCATATTCGAAAAATCTTTTTCTGTTAGTCAATTGGCAGATGATGGTACAGATTCGGATATCAGTTTTATCCAATGCTGCAGTTTGTCTCCTATGACATTTGGATCTAACGAGCCTGTTTCTTCCAAGTTGATGAAGCAGTCTTCTTGAATTTCGCTGATTCTGTCTGCCAATCCGATTCTATTCAAAGTTTGTTTGAGCAGTTCTCTGTCGTTAGCCCTATTGCCCAACTGGATGATTGCTGATTCCTTACCCTCAATAGGCATAGTATCCATATAGATTTTCCCTTCCGCATCATTCTGGTATTCACAGGCAAGAGTAGACCAATACCAAGTGAACAAATACCAGTCTTTCTGCTTGCCTACAGCCTTCATCCAACGGGTTGTAAGATCATTCTTCATGATGACAGATTGCAGGTATTCCACCTTGTCTATAATATACTTCCGTAGTTCTAAGGAAGATTCAAATTTCTGCAAGAATTCTCCTTGTGGAGTGTCAAAACATAATGGCGGATATTCCCACCACTCTCCATATCTTCTTCGACCTCCATTCTTCCATTTCAGGCATTGCGAGAAATTGGAATCGTTCTCATAACTCGCCTCCAAATAGTAATGACCATCATGAAATCCCATGTATATTTCGCCTAGAACACCATCTTCCCTCTTCAGCCACAAAGGACGTTCCTCGGTTATTGGCTCGGGGTTTACTGTCCATCCTGCGTTTTTCCATCTTTCAATAGCTTTTTCCCATAAACTTCCAAGATTGCCTGTACTTTCCTTCTCTATGCTATTTACCTTTGGGTTATTGTCGTCAGCAAGTTCTGGGCTATTTTGAGTTGTCGCTTGCGTTATTAGCGTTGATATATTAGAAAGCAAATTTACATCAACAATGAGATGCTCCTTTGGAGAATCTTCACCCTCATTTGCATTCTGATATGCATCGTCAAATTTCTTGATAGCATAGTCCCTGTCTTCTTTGTCGAATTTTTCAAATTCATCTGGATACAAATCCTGTCTGAATGCTTCTACCACATCAAACAGACTGGCTATTAGTGCTGTCTGCGGAGTATGTTCATCACCTTTGTTTGGACAAGTGCTTTTTATCACGCCATTTACTGCCTCACTTATAGTCTTGATGAATTTAGGGTCACAATGCATGGCTACAAGAGATGTCTGGAATTGAAGCTCCATCTTCTCACTGTCGGTTAATTTTCCGTCTTTTACGGCTTTGTAGAGACTGTTGAGAAAATTCTGATATATTTTCAATTTTTCCTCGAATATTTTAGAATTCCGTTTCAACGTTCCCTCTTTTTGGGTTTGTCCCTGAAGAAGAACCTGTGTTATGGTTGCCGTAATGACAACGCCTAATATTGCAGCCATGATTCTGCCAGGTAACTCTAAGTCCGTAAAAACATTGAAAGCTACCGCAATAGCACATATCATACAAGCAGCAATTGCTGTGTATGTGAAGAATCTTTTGTTTTCCATAAAAGAGCTATTTTTCTGGTGTCATAAAAACAAACTCCCCATTATGACAGTGGAGAGTTTGTTGGTTACTAAATTTTATCTTGCAACACGAGAGCTTATTTTCTTTCCCCAAGCATCGTATGTATCAAGATATGAACCCTTTCTGACAATGAATTGATCAGCGCAGATAGAAACGAAATTGCCGATGAATGTTGGAATTGATTTTATTTTTTTACCTTGCTCATCGTAGGTGTCATAGTAAGAACCTTTCATAACAATGAAAAACCTGTCACTCCACCCCAGTAGTTCTCCGATGTAGTCAGGAATAGTTTTTGCTTTTTTACCTCGTGCATCGAATATATCATACCAACCGCTTCGATGCTCAATACTTGATATTGCCATATTACATATGTTTTTTGCCAACGGCTACCATATTGGCTTGTTTTACAAAAGGTTAGTATATATACATGAAAACGTGGAGCCAATCCTGTCACTCGTTCCACTTGTTAAGGCCTTCGCATTGCCCTGTTCGTCCGAAACGAGCAACGCCGAAAGCCCCACGCATGTGTAAGTATATAGAAAGCACTCTTGACAATGAACAATAGAATCGTCCGAAGCCAATGAGGGCTGTATACAATACACCTTATGAGGCGTTCCCGTTGCTTTGTTCTTGACAACTTTGCTCGAACTGCCAGATTCTTACTGCGTCAAAACCAAAGCGTACAGTTACGCCTTATATGTATATATGTCTGCCCAACCTCTGCCCATCGGGGCTTCCGGTATGGGTATAGACAATGCAAAGGTAACATTTTTTCTCATATTCTTTCTTATTTTGTAGAAAGAACATGGCTTTATAGCCCTATTTAACATTATTAAATATAAGAACTTCAAAGAAATCCATTTTGCGTGATTTTCCATGCTGAAAAGTATATATTATCAATGAGTGTATTCGTATATTTGCAGCACGAGAACCCGCCAAGCCTCTCAACGATGCTCAAATGTGCGGGTCGTTTTTGTTTGTACACATTTGAATATGGCGAATCTTATATATTTTACAAAACGGTTTGGTAATCCCACCACCACAACAAAACACCATAACAACAAAAAAGGAGTTACTCTTCAAGAGTAACTCCTTTTTATCGTGGTGCCACCAGGAATCGAACCGGGGACACAAGGATTTTCAGTCCTTTGCTCTACCAACTGAGCTATGGCACCAACTGTGTTTTGTTTAGCGAGTGCAAAGGTACAAATAATTTTTTAATTGACAAAACGAAATCCGATTTTTTTTTGCTTTTAAAAGCCAAAATCGTTGAAATTTGAGAGTTAGTTGAAATTTGAGAGTTAGTTGAAAGTTGAGAGTTAGTTGAGAGTTAGTTGAGAGTGGAGAATTGAGAGTTATGATTAGCTTGATTGCTCATTTGGATTATTCATCACAATCAATAACAATAGCATACAATACATATCATAACTCTCAACTCTCAATTCTCAACTCTCAAAAAACAATCATTACTTGCTCAGCGGATTCCATCCCTGCGCTTTCAGTTCAAACTCCTGGTTGTCGCGTGTCACGAGCATTTGTCCGAGTTCTGGGCGAGTGATATGTCCAATCATCTTCACACCATCCATCTGCTGAATCTTTTCGTGGTCGCCGATAGGTACGGTGAAGAGCAATTCGTAGTCTTCGCCGCCGTTCAGGGCACAAGTAGTGACATTCATGTTCAGCTCTTCAGCCATGACAGCAGTCTGGTAGTCGATAGGAATGTTCTTCTCGTAGATTCGGCATCCGCAGTTCGACTGTTTGCAGATGTGCATCAGTTCGCTCGACAGTCCGTCGCTGATGTCCATCATGGCAGTAGGGTGGATGTTGAGTTCGCGGAAGCGTGCAATGATGTCGCCACGAGCTTCAGTCTGCAACTGGCGTTGCAGCAGATATTCCTTTCCTGCAAAGTCGGGCTGGAAGTCGCGTAACTGTTCCAGGGCACGCTTGTCGTTCTTCTTGCGAGCCTCGTCCACCTGCTGATAGTAGACGCTCTTTTCGCGTTCGAGCAGCTGCAGACCCATATAGGCAGCTCCGAGGTCGCCCGTAACGCAGATAAGGTCGGTGTCCTTTGCACCGTTGCGATATACAATGTCCTCCTTGCGAGCCTCGCCTATACAAGTGATGCTTATAGCCAAACCAGTATAAGATGATGTGGTGTCGCCACCTGCGATGTCAACTCCCCATTTCTCGCAAGCCATACGCAGACCGCTGTAGAACTGCTCCATGTCCTCCACCTTGAATCGCTTGCTCAGTGCCAAGCTCACAGTGAGCTGTCGCGGAGTGCCGTTCATGGCGAATATGTCGCTGATGTTGACCATAGCCGACTTATATCCGAGGTGCTGCATGTCGATGTAGGTAAGGTCGAAGTGTACACCCTCCATAAGCATATCGGTAGTCACGAGCACTTCTGAGTCGGGATAGTGCAGTACGGCGCAGTCGTCGCCCACGCCTTTGATAGTAGATTCGTTCTTTGTCTTTATGTTATCGGTGAGATGATGGATCAGTCCGAACTCACCGAGTTTTGAAATATCTGTCATATATATTATATAATGTGTGATTTATGCTCTGCGTATCATCTCGCGCATTATTTCGGTCATGAGCGGTTGGGCGGCATTGGCAGCCACCTGCACTTCCTCGTGCGACACCTCAACAGGCGTGTCCTCCAGTCCGAGGTCGGTTATTACGGATATGCCGAAGGTGCGTATGCCGCAATGGTGAGCCACAATGACTTCAGGCACGGTGCTCATACCCACAGCGTCGCCCCCCATGCGGTGATACATACGATATTCGGCAGGAGTCTCGAATGTTGGACCCTGTACGCCCACGTATACGCCATGCACCACACGGATGCCCTTCTCGCGGGCTATGTTGTCAGCCTCGTTGATGAGAGCGTGGTCGTATGTCTCGTGCATGTCAGGGAAGCGCGGGCCCGTGGGGAAGTTCTTTCCGCGCAGCGGATGTTCGGGGAAGAGGTTGATATGGTCGGTGATGATCATGAGGTCGCCAATCTTGAATTCGGGATTCATGCCGCCCGACGCATTACTTACAAACAGGGTCTTGATGCCCAGTTCGTACATGACGCGTATGGGGAAAGTCACCTCCTTCATCGAGTAGCCCTCGTAGTAGTGGAAGCGTCCCTCCATAGCCATTATGTCCTTGCCTCCGAGTTTGCCGAAAATCAGTTTTCCGGCATGTCCTTCAACTGTCGACACGGGGAAGTTAGGTATGTCCTTATATGAAAATTTGTAGCTGTCGGTTATCTCCGTGGCAAGTTGTCCGAGTCCGGTACCGAGTATGATGGCTGTTTCAGGACTTGTGGTCATCCTTTGTTTTAGCCAAGATGCTGTTTCTTGAATTTTTTCGTACATAGCTTATGATTTTATTGTTAAACTCCTCTTCGCCGTCCTGCATGAATTTTATTCTGATAGGTAGGGCGTAGATGTTCTTCTTAACGTCGTCGGGGATGTCGCCCGTATGCGTCAGTCGCGTTGCGTCCTTCTCGGTTGTTATAATCATTTTGGGCGAAGGCATTGAGTCGAATGTCTGGCATATGCGCTCTATGTCGGCGTCGGTAAACTGATGGTGGTCGCCGAAGGTGACGGGTGTAATGTTCTTCGACACGGGTTGCAGGTCTACTATCATCTGTTGTGGCGACGCGATGCCCGTAAGCAGCAGTATGTTGATGTCCTTCGGCAGCGAGCTGATAGATTTGCGTTCACCCTCGAAAACGGGTTTCAGCGTTTCGTATTGCAGCGTGGTGAAGTAAAGTTCCTGATATGGGTACAGGTTCATGGCACGTTTCAGTACACGATATTCCATCGGCTTCAGGTCTTTCGGACATTTTGTCACTATTACTATGTCGGCTCTCGACTTGCCCTCCTGCGGTTCGCGCATGCGTCCGGCAGGCAACAGCTTGTCGTAGATTATGAGTCGGTGGTAGTCGACGAGCAGTATGTTGATGCCCGGCTTCACATATCGGTGCTGATAGGCATCGTCGAGCAGTATCACGTCGATGTCCTTGGTTTCGTCGTCGTGCGTAAGGCGGTCGATGCCGTTGCGGCGGTTGCGGTCTACAGCCACGTATATGTCGTCAAACTTACGTCGCATCTGATAGGGCTCGTCGCCTATCTCGGGCATAGTAGTGTCCTTATGGGCAAGCACATAACCGTGGCTCTTGCGCTTGTATCCGCGCGAGAGCACTCCGATCTTCAACTTGTCGTGCAACAGGTTTATGAGATATTCCACGTGAGGGGTCTTGCCCGAACCTCCCACGGTGATGTTGCCCACCGATATGATGGGTATGTCGTAGCTTTGGCTTTTGAGCATTCCGATGTCAAACATCCAGTTGCGTATTCGCACACCGATGCCGTACAGCCAGCTCAAAGGCATAAGCCACTCATTTATTTTTATGAAATCTCCTTCTGTTCTCATTTTTTTTGTTTGCTATCTAATGTTCAATACGTATGGCATGCGTGCCTGCAGAGCCTGTCGGTTGTTGAGATTGCGCATCATGCAGAACGGCTCATACATGTCGCCCAGCGTCAGACGTAGCTGTTCGTCGAGGTAGTTGCCGCCGCTGACAGAGCTGAGCAGCTGGTCGGTCCATGACAAAGGAGCCGGGTAGTCGGTTGTGTAGTAGCTCTTCACCTTGGCAAGTTGTGCAGCCTTACGCACAGCATCGTCAAGACTTCCAAGCTGGTCTACCAGCTTTATCTTCAACGCATCGTTGCCAAGCCATACACGTCCTTGTGCTATCTTTTCAACAGCTTCTGTCGGCATGTGTCGTCCATCGGCTACACGCTTGCGGAAGAGTTGGTAGCCACGGTTGACATAAGCCTGCAGTATGGCTGTCTCTTCAGCGCTGAACGGACGAGCCATTATGTTGCCGAAGGTAGTGTGGCGGTTGGTCTTCACCTCGTCAAACTTCACTCCGAGCTTCTGTGTCACCAGTCCGCTCATGTCTGGAATGGCAGCGAATATTCCGATGCTGCCCGTCAGGGTGTTGGGCTGTGCCACAATCCACGATGCCGGAGCCGACATATAGTAGGCGCCCGATGCGGCATAATCGCCCATTGATATCACTACAGGCTTCTTCTGCTTCAGCATGCTCACCTGGTGCCATATCTGTTCGGATGCGTATGCGTCGCCGCCACCCGAATTGATGCGTATTACTACAGCCTTGACGCCGTCGTCGTTCATCAGTGCTTCGAGGTCTTTGCACACCTTAGATGCTACTATGTTATGTCCGCCACCGGTCAGTGCCGATGCGGCATCGCTCTGTACGATGCTGCCGTAGGCATAGTATACGGCAATCTCGTCGTCGGCAGTATTTGTGTCCTTTGTGTTGAGCATGTCGCTCACGCTGATTTGCGGCACCGTATCGTCGTCTTCAAGCTTAAGCATCTTCTTCACAACGTCCTTCACCTTGTCGGTGTACATTACACCGTCCACCATCTTGCGCTTTACGAGCAGGTTGGTAGGCTGGAACTCTGTCAGTTCATCAGCGTATGAGTTGAGCGAGTCGATGCTTATGCCGCGGCTCTTGCTTACAGCCTGGCACACGTTGTTCCACATTCCTCCCACAAAGGTCTGGGTCTGCAGGCGGTTGGCATCGCTCATGTGCTCTTCGGTATATGTCTCGGTGGCGCTCTTGAATGTTCCAACCTTCACAACCTGGAACTTTACGCCGAACTTGGCAAGCAGGTCCTTGTAGAATATGGGTTGGGTGCCTATTCCGTGCCATTCGAGCATACCTTGCGGGTTGATGTACACCTTGTTGGCAGCCGACGACACGTAGTAGGCGCCTTGCGAGTATGAGTCGGCGTAGGCTACAATCCACTTGCCGCTCTTGCGGAACTGCTCCAGTGCGCCACGTATCTCCTGCAGTGTGGCATAGCTTGCGCTTAGCACGCCAGCCTCTATGTATATTCCCTTCACGTTGGGGTTGTCCTTGGCTTTGCCTATGGCTGCGAGTATGTCGTTGAGGCCCGTAGTCGATGCGTAGGAGCCAGTCAGTTTGCCTATAATGTCATCCTGTCCCTGCTCCTCGATGGTTCCAGATAGGTCTAATACGAGTACAGAACCGTCTTCCACGGTTTGTGTAGCCTGGCCCGAGGCCACCATTCCTACAATGCTCATCACGCCGAATATTCCGGCTATGATTACAAATACAACTATGCCTACGATAGTTGCGAGTACGCTTTTGATGAAACCCTTCATACTGATGAATGTGTTTTATTGGTTTATAATAATGCAAAGATAACACTTTTTGCCGACACTTGTCCATTAATCTTATTAATATTTGAATGCGTACATTTTATAATGTCATAAAAAAAGCGTACCTTTGCACACGTTTTGCAGGTAAACTACAACTATTTTACAGATTTTATCAAAGTACAAAAAGAGAACGTATGTCTCAGATTCAAGAACTTGACAAAGAAAAATTGTTACGTCGCAAGCTCGACTTGCTTTTGAAGACTGGTCAGATGCTTGTCGAGAGCGCTGCCGACACCAACCGTATCATCCGCAACATGAACCGTGTGGCCGCTTTTCTCGGATTGCCCGAGGAGCACCTCCATGTGTATGTGCAGTTCAACATGCTCATGGTGAACCTCAGCGACGGCGAACACTCGTTCACCAAGTTTCAGCGCTGCACCAAGCACGGCATCAACATGACTACCATTTCGCTCATCTCTAAGCTCTCATGGCAGGCCATCGCCGAGGACTACACTATCGAGCAGTATGCCGAAGAACTCGAGAAGATTCGTCAGCGTCCGCGCAATTACACTCCGCTTCAGGTGGCTATCGGAACCGGTTTTGCCTGCGGTGGATTCTGTATTCAGTTCGGCTGCGACTGGATTGCTTTCTTCTATGCATCGTTGGCAGCTGCCATTGGCATGTATCTGCGCGGCTGGTTGCTTCGCAAGGGATTCAACAACTATATGGGCATTGCCGTGGCTGCTTTCGTCAGCACGCTCATCGCTTTCCTTACAATGTGGCTTCCGTCGTCGTGGACTTCTACACCGCTGCATCCGCTGTTGGCTTGTGCGCTCTTCATCGTGCCCGGTGTGCCTCTCATCAACTTTGTCGATGACATGCTCGACAATTATATACAGGTGGGACTCACGCGTGCCATCAATACGTTCCTTATGATTGTGGCTATGTCGTTTGGTATTGCTTTCTTCCTGAAGCTGTCCAACTTCGACTTGACGCAGTTCTATACCATCCCGATGATTCCCCACAATAATTATATAAGCTACGCTGCTGCCGCCGCCATTTCGGCTATGGGCTTCTCTATGATTTTCAATATTCAGCGTCGACTGTTGTGGGTAGTAGCTATCGGTGGTATCATTGCAGTATGTACACGCAACTTTGTCAATCTTGGTCCGTCTAACAACAACATCGGTCTCGATATGGGACTGGCAATCGGCTCGCTTGCTGGCAGTGCGCTCATTTCGCTCATCTGCGTCAAGGCAGTACACTGGTTCCACGTGCCCCATCACGTATTGTCAATCCCGAGCGTTATTCCTATGGTGCCGGGTGTGCTCATGTATCGTGCTCTTGTGGCTTTGATCGAGATGCAGGGTGTTGTAGGCGAGTTGACCAATGCAGTGAAGTTCGGCATGGGTTCAGCCATTACCATCATGTGTATAGCCATTGGTGTGGCTATTCCTAACGTATTCGCCCGTCAGTGGATTGCGCCTTCACGTCGCAAGCGTCTTCAGAAAGCCATTGCCGACCGCAAGGCTCGTGGCAAGTTCGTTGATTTGTCAGAGTTTAATGCCGACTAATATTGGTTGCATTACAAATTGAATATAAAAATAAAAAGCCTATTGCTGTAATGGCAATAGGCTTTTTATTTGCGTCTACGTTTTCCGAATAGGAAAGCGCCTTCTTGATATTTGCGGTAGAGTTTCCATCCGAGCATAGCTCCGTCGAGCACGCCCGTGCCCATACTGAGCATTTTCATTATCTTCTGGGCCTTGCTCTGTGGGGTTGGCTCTTCCCGGTGAAACAGGTCGTTCCATTTTGTCGATATTACGTCACGGTCCTGTCTTATCTGCTCCAGCAATTCTTCCTTGTATGCCCTTATGTCGTCGAGCGAACTGAATTTGCGTTCGCTGTGTACTGTATTGTCTTGTTTCATACGGCTTATTTATTGTTTGGATGTTTCACTTATTTGTGTGTCGTGCTGCAATTACGTTAGTGTATGCTTCAGCTTAGGTATGGACTATTCCTGCATAAGCATGCTGGCGAGAAACCGCACAAGCGGACGCTCTATCCATTTCTTTCTGAACACTACAAACAGCAGGAGCACTACAAAGTAAACACCGGCTATGCACGCAAATGCGGCAGCTGTGCCCATGAGCGGTTCAAGAGCATATACGGCAGCAAACGACAGATATATCAGGCCGATGAAGAGCAGCAACGAGAGCAGCGCCACCATTATAAGGGCTGTAAACAGGCGCACAATCTTGTCAATTACATCGAGCTTCATGTACTTTGACTGAAGCCCGATGTAATGCCTCACAACCTCAATGAGTTGCGCTATTGTCTCTATGTTTTTGTCGGTTGAGAACATTTCGACTGTATGCTGGTTGGAGATATTTGATTATTCGTTGTCGGCGTCAGTTGCTTCCTTGATGTCGTCAACGAGATCTTCAACCTCCTTGCGGCTTACGCGGATGTTGTGCTTCTTGCAGAAATCGTCTACTGCGTCACCAATCTTTGTACGTGTCTCGCTGCCTTTTTCCGGTGCCAAGAGTATTCCTAATGCTGTTCCAGCGATAGCGCCGCCGAGAAATGCGCCAATGTAACCTAATGCTTTCATGTCGTTAAAGTTTTAAAGTTTATAATGTTGTCTTTATCAAAAGCAAATATAACGAATCTTTTCCGATAGTTGGGCTTTTGTTTGCGTTTTTTTTGTTAAAAAACCTATTTACAGTAGGGTGGGGTGGTGCTGGAGGCGTTTCCTTGTTGGTGGGCTGGGTTTGTCGTTCGGGTGTGCTGCGCTTGTCCGGTTTGAGTGCTATATATATAATAAGGTGTAACAGCCATTATCCCGCCGTTTTCCAAAAGGAGTCCTTTTACGCTTCAAAAGGACTCCTTTTACCTTACAAATGTAGTCCTTTTGGACAGTAAAAGGACTACATTTGCAACCCAAAAGGACTACATTTTTTCTTTGTGTTTGCTTATTTTTTTGTAATTTTGCATCCAAAATTCAGATTTAGTAAAGTATGAGAATAGGATTTGACAACGAGAAGTATCAGAAAATTCAGTCTGAGCACATTAAGGAGCGCATCTCACAGTTTGACGGAAAATTGTATCTCGAACTGGGAGGCAAGCTCTTCGACGACCATCACGCAAGCAGAGTACTGCCTGGATTTACACCCGACAGCAAGTTGCGCATGTTCCAGAAACTAAGTGACAGCATCGAGATTGTAATGGTGATTAGTGCCACTGACATCGAGAAGAACAAGAAGCGTGCCGACCTCGGCATCACTTACGATGAGGATGTGCTGCGTCTGCGTGGCGAATTCCAGAATCGAGGCTTCATGGTTGGCTCGGTTGTCATCACTCATTACAACGGTCAGCCAGCTGCCACAGCCTTCCGTCAGCGACTGGAGCGCGAAGGTATCAAGACCTATTACCATTATCTTATAGAGGGCTATCCTCATAATGTGAGCCTTATTGCTTCTGACGAGGGCTTCGGCAAGAACGATTACGTAGAGACAGAGCGTCCGCTTGTCATCGTTACAGCCCCAGGTCCCGGTAGCGGTAAGATGGCTGTATGCTTGAGCCAGCTCTACAACGAAAACAAGCGTGGCGTGCGTGCCGGTTATGCCAAGTTCGAGACCTTCCCGGTGTGGAACCTTCCGCTCAAGCATCCCGTCAACATAGCCTACGAGGCAGCCACTGCCGACCTCAACGATGTCAACATGATCGACCCCTTCCATCTTGAGGCTTATGGCAAGACTGCCATCAACTACAATCGCGACATCGAAATCTTCCCCGTGCTCAACGCTCTCTTCGAGGGTATCTACGGCACCAATCCATACAAGTCGCCTACAGACATGGGTGTTAATATGGTGGGATTCTGCATCAGCGACGACGATGCATGCTGCGAAGCTTCCAAGAACGAGATAGTACGCCGCTACTACGATGCCACCAACAAGCTTGCACGTGGCGCTTGCAACGAGGCGGAGATAGCCAAGATACAGATGCTGTTCAATCAGGCTAAGATTACAACCGACTTCCGACGCACCACAACGGCTGCCAAGAACTACAAGAAGCTTACCGGACATACGTCGTCGGCTATCGAACTTGAAGACGGTACTATCATCACAGCCAAGTCGAGCGAACTGCTCGGATGTTCGGCTGCACTTCTGCTTAATGTGATGAAGCATCTTGCAGGAATCGATCATAGCTTGAAACTCCTCCCGCAGTCGCTCATCGAACCGATACAGTACACCAAAATCAACTATCTCGGTGGACGCAACCCGCGACTCCATACTGACGAAGTACTTGTGGCGTTGTCGGTGCTTTCGGAGAACGATGAGAACTGCCGTCGTGCATTGCAGCAGCTGCCAAAGCTCCGTGGATGCCAGGTTCACTGCACAGTAATGCTCAGCGATGTCGATCAGAAGATATTCAAGAAGCTTGGCGTAAACCTCACTTGTGAGCCTATTCTTAAGAAATAATACGGTTTTTTAGTAAAAGAATGTTAAAATAGGTATGCTTTTTAAACTTTTTCGCGCAAAAGCTTTGGTGGTTAAGCAAAAAGTCATACCTTTGCATCTGCTTTCGGGTTGAAAATTCCGCGGCTAACTGAGGGGAAATAAAACCGAAAGATATAAGAGAAAGAGTTCTTTGAAAAGATTTACATAAGACAGATAAAGTAGTACAAGAAGCGAGAATGAAGAAATTCGTT
>NZ_JADYUF010000021.1 GCF_021531655.1 Leyella stercorea
GCTACTGATTCCGAAAGATTGAGTCTGGCGGAACGGCTTCCACTTGAATTAATCAATTAATAGAACCTACCTTTAATGTTATACTCACCACATAACGTATCATTATCCAAGAGATGTTTTGTCTTTTCGAAGATTTCCGGTACACCTGGATAAAACTTAAGTTTATCACCATAGCTTAACAACTTCTTGTTGTGCAACCCTGCGAAACGACCTTCTGGCTTAGCATCATTAATAAACTGATTAAGATATATTAGGTCTCTATTCACCTTGTATAGCTAAATAATTAATTTAAGTACTTGAAGACAAAAAGACATAAGAATGTATAAAACAATTGAAATAAAAGACATTATAGGATCTTTCTGTGACATAATGTCTTGCCAGTTAAGGGTAGATATGAATGACGTGAGAAAAGTAATGAAGATAGTAAATGAAGAAGATGACTTTATAACAACAGTATTCACCCATAAGGCAATATGTCGTGTAAACGAACTTTTAGGAATAGACGTTGATGACAAATGTAATTTGATATCCCCTGATGAGACTGTTCGTAATGAGTTTATCAGAGAGTATTACCGTGTAGATTCCTCAACCCGTACCATTGTATCAGAAGTTATAAGAGAATATATAAAGAAATGAAAGGTTATAAAATCTTCCTTGATACTGTACATGGATATATTTCTGTACCAAATGGGTATTGTGACAAGTTTGTAGATACAGCAAATTTTCAACGTTTGCGTAGGATAGAGCAGTTGTCTTCCCGTTCGTTATATCCATGTGCTCGTCATGACCGTTTCGTTCATTCCATTGGTGTGTTTCATATTGGAGAAAGGCTTTTGGATACAATCAAGTCTGACGGTGTAGAATTGGATGAAAGCCTAAGGCAGTCATTTCTTATAGCATGTCTGCTTCACGATGTTGGTCACTCTCCGTTTTCTCATACATTGGAGAGCTGTTTTGGTAGCACGTCCGATTTGTTTGACGTGTATAAGTCATATCTTGTAGCAAATGGGATAGAAGACCAATCACTCCAAAAACTTGATGTAACTCAAACGGATGTAAAACAACATGAAATTATGTCTGCTCTTCTATGTGTCACTACATATAAGGATGCTATACAGTCATTAAAAGGCTATCCTGCATTGATTGGAAGAATGATAATGGGTTTTCAATATATTGATGATTCAAAATCATTAGAAAACTGTTTTATCTCCCTATTACATGGAGATGTTATTGATGCCGATAAACTTGACTATATCTGTAGGGACAAATGGTCTTCTGGTTATCAGAACAACTCAGTTGATGTTGAGAGGATTATTAAGTCTGTAAAATTGTACAGGAATAATGAAGGGGAATATAGCATCGTTTATTTGAAAAATGCTTTGTATGACATACAGAGTATGATTGATAACAAGATATACATTATTCATATAACTATGCCCCGCAACAAATAAAACTATTAGCGCTGTCACTGTATCAATATCTTTTATCTGTTTAATTTAGAAATATATAGTTCATAGATAATGCAATATTGAATTGAATTCGTTATCTTTGCAGAAGATTGGCTGCACCTCAGCAATTCAAGCACACTTGATTGCATTCGGTTTGCACAATCTTTGCATAAGATTGGCTGCACCTCGGCAAAACATTCAAGCAAGCTTGATATTCTGCTCTCGGTTTGCACAATCTTTGCATTGACAGACCATAAGGTTTGTGATAATATCAATAACATCAGTTAAAACAATAAGTGATATGACCACTCTCAAAATACAAAACGTCGGACCATTACTGTCGGCATATGTCGAATTCAAGAAATGCACTTTGTTTATTGGAGAACAAGGTGCAGGTAAAAGTACAATCGCAAAGTTGTATTCTCTGTTCACATGGCTTGAAAAGGGATTGTTAAGACATACGATTTCTGAAGATTCGGTGATAAAATATAATCGATTTAAAAACAAGTACGCTGCATATCATAATCTGAAATCATATTTCTCAGAACAATCATACATCCTATATACTGGTGAGCAGTATGTCTTCGAATACGAAAATGAACACCTGGACATTAGGCGAAATGATTCAAATGGTGAGTTGAATTCTGCTAAGGTGATGTACGTTCCTGCAGAGCGTAACTTGCTGAGCGTAGTGGAGAGTGGCAAATTGCAAAGTGGATTGTCTGAAGCAATGCAAACCTTGATGGAGGAACTGAACAATGCCAAAGCTTATTATGCCAAAGGTGTGGATTTGCCAATCGGAGGTATGAACTTCACATACGACAGACTGAACAAGGTGAGCTGGATAAATGGAAAGAATGCAAATGGTAGGGAGTTTAAAATTGCATTGAAGGAAGCTTCAAGTGGTTATCAGTCGTTGATGCCTATGACGCTTGTTTGTCATTATTTATCAGATCTTGTTCTGAATAGTGGGGCTGAGACTATGGACTATAAAGAACAGCAACGATTGCAACAGGAGGTGGATAAGATAATGGAGGATAATAAAATCTCCGATACTGTAAAAAATGCAATGCTTCGAAATATATCTGCAAGGTACAGATATACTGAGAATGTGAATGTGGTGGAGGAGATGGAGCAAAACCTATACCCGGAATCACAAAAGCGTGTTTTGTTTGACCTACTTAGCATTAACAATAGATTGGAACGCAACAAATTGGTGTTGACAACTCATAGCCCGTATTTGGTGAACTACGTGACCCTTGTTGTGAAAGCCGCTATGATAGAGCCGCAGATTCCTGCAGATGCCGTTGAACTGAAAGATTCATTATATGGTATAGTTCCAGCAGAGTCAATAATGAATGCTTCTGATTTGGCTATATATGAATTGAGAGATGGCGAAGCAAGGTTATTGGAAAATTATGATGGTATTCCTTCGGATTCGAACTATCTAAATCAACAGATGGCTGAGACAAACTATTTGTTTGACCAACTGCTTGACATCGAAGAACAAATACAGGAGGCATAAATATGGAGGATGTCGTAGATTTCTTTATTCCTAAGTGCCAAATGCTTGGAATAACGGCGGAAATGTTTGGTATTTGTGATGATGATGACAAGGCAGAGAAGACTCCTGCATATGTCAGTCTCGATAACGAAGAGAAATGGGGCGCTATTATAAAAAACCATAGTGGAAAACCATTGAATTTTACAGCGGTGGACAATTGTGTTGTTGTTCGGAGAGATAATGATGATATGGAAAACCGTTGTGATGCGATGTTGTCAAATGCAGATAATTTGGTGTTTGTAGAGTTAAAGAACGAACGCCAAAAATGGTTTCCACATGCTGTCGAACAATTGCAGAAGACAATAGATGTTTTCAAGCAATATAACGATGTTAGTATGTATAAAAGGAAACGTGCATACGCATGTAATGTCAGGCACCCGAATTTTGCTTATAGTAACAAGGAACTGAAACAAAAGTTTTACCAGACAAATGGTTTCAGATTATATGACGAAATGACAATAGAGTTCAGATAGAGTCCTTTTCGCTGTAAGCAGATTGGATGAAACAATAATGAATCCCCGTCCGAATGACGGCGTTAGTGCAGAGCGATACTGCAACGGGGAACAAGGCAATATTGAATTATGAATTAGGAGTTACGAGTTGTTCTCGGCTATGCCTGCGATTTGGAATTGAACATTTTTGAATTGTTATGGAACGTGAATTACCAGAAATAAATTTTGTCATTAAATGAATTCATGAGTAATTTATGGTGAATTCGTGAAAAAGAACTTTATGCTGGGTGCGGTGGTTTTTCGGACACGAATTATCAGGAATTATCCAGAATTTTTACCACGAATTGTATTTATGAGTAATTGACGGCACGCTTATGTGGAGTCATTGGAGGAATAATTATAAAACCTACTTTTTGTAAATAATTTACAAAAAGCTTCAATTATGTTTTGTTTGTTGATGAAAATAAACTAACTTTACTTTTATGTTAGTAAGATTCAAATTCAGTAATTTTAAGTGCTTTAGAGACGAAGCAGTCCTAAGCATGTGGCTTCTAAATATAAGAGCGATGACAAGGTGGACAATACATTTAAGACGGATTATTACTCCTTGTTGAAATCGGCTGCTGTTTATGGTGCTAATGCAAGTGGCAAGACTAAACTATTTCAAGCATTTGATTTTATGCGTGATGTGGTTTTGTCGTCAGACAAACAGTCGGACGGTTGGCAGGAGAAGTATGCTCCTTTTAAATTGTCAACGGTGTCAACAAAAGAGTCAAGCGTATTTGAGGTTGTCTTCATTTTGGAGGGGTTGCAATATAGATATGGCTTGCCGCAACGCAGAGGATGCCAACGAAATCATGTGGTATGCTACTCAGGCGCGTGATGCTTATGCACTACTGACGGCATTAAGCTATATCCGAGGGTGAGGACACGACGGATGGATGACGACGACTTTGTGTCGACTGATGCCTTGGCGCATGGTATAGACACATGATTGCAATTCCGCACCTTCTATATCCAACCCTCAGAACCCAGCAAACTGTATGCATTTAAGGAGAAACTGGATGACCTGACGCTCTGGGAGGACGAGGAAGGCAACAGGGCTTACAGAAAAGAATATGAAAGCTTGCTGACACAGACTGACAAGGACGAATGGCTGGCTAAGAAAAATGCCTGGACTGAGGATGTGGAGAAGTTCAGGAGGGAGGCGAACGGGAATGTCATGTATTTCAACGCCAAGATAGACATGAAATACAGCTATGGCTATACCGACAGATTGCTTGCCGACTTTGAGGAGATTGAACTGAGGACTGAACAGAGGACTGACGGAAATGTGCTGGTTTATTATCGTGACAACGATTTCGGCAGATGGAAGTCGGCTGGTGTATATGCAAAGGTGTTCAGGCAAGCCTACGACTTAAGAGTAGTGCAGAACGTGAAAGGCAAATATCTGGTACGCACAAAGATGTTTGAACCTTTGGAGAGTAAGGAACAGGAATATGATTTTGCCGAACTGTTAGACAACGTCATTTTGCATTTTGTTCGAAATGACAAAGAATATTGGGCGTACCTTGAAAACAATATTTGTTTCGCTAAGAAACCAGAACTTGTAACTATAGGTTTTCTGAACTTCCTGAAGATGGATGATGTGTAATGACGGCAAGAACGTACCAATACTAAAGAAGCGGATGAAGCGATAAGGAAAATAGAAGGAGGGTGTATACCTTAACTATAATAAGCCTCAGCGTTGTATGCGTCCGCCAGAAGAAGTAAGATTGCTGATGATTTCCTCTTCGGTGACGAGGTTCTGATCGCCAGGAATAGTATTCTTTAGAGCACTTGCCGAGAGGGCGAAGTCGAGACAATACTGATTGTCGGCTGCCCATTTCTGATGGGCGTGAATATAGCCTGCTACAAATGCGTCGCCAACGCCCATAGGGTCGACAATAGGCTGTATGTCGTATATCTTGGTGGTGTACAGACTGTCGTGTACGGCATCATAGAGCAAGCCTGTAAGAGTATGATGGGAACTTGCCAACTGGTTGCGCAAAGCCATAACCATCTTCTTGCACTTGGGGAAGAGAACGTGTATCTTACGGAAATACTCCTGATAAGCCTCACGATTGATGACATAACCGGCATCCAGAGCATTGAACGGTATGTGCTTGACACCACTTGCCACCTCCCACTCGTTCTGGTCGCCAAAGACAATGTCGCTATATTGCATCATGTTGTATATGACATCGTGAGGCTGCATGCCATAACCCCAAAGATTCTTACGATAGTTGATGTCGCAGACAATGGTCAGTCCCTTAGCCTCAGCAAGTTGCAGGGCATCCATAGTAGACTCCATGGAGTCGCGACTGATTGCACACGTTATGCCAGAGCAATGGAATACGGCAGCATCGCCAAGCACCTTGTCCCATTCCACCATACCACGCTTTAAGGAATACATGGCAGAATTCTTGCGGTCGTATATCACATGCGAATTGCGCATTGCCACAGCCTCCTCAAAATAGTAAGTGCCCAGACGTTCGCCGCCACGCACCACATGGCTCACGTTGAGACCATACTCTCTGAGGTGCATCAATGCTGCATCGCCCATGGCACCATAGGGCAATCGGCTGACGTATTCGACGTTGTTGCCCAGATAAGCAAGCGAGATGGCAGTATTGGCCTCGCTTCCGCCATAGTTGCCAAGCATGCGATGTCCCTGTGTGAGACGCTGGTATCCGGGCTTTGAAAGCCTTAGTAGTATCTCTCCAAAAGTTACTATCTTCGTATTCATATTCTTTTGTTTGATTTTAAGTAGTGCGTAAAAGTAATCATTTTTCTGAAGAAAAACACTATGTATAATATATTTTTTGTATTTTTGCGTCAGTATTACAACTTGCATCGTATAATATACCACTAACAACGAAATCTATGGACTACCAGCCTTTATTGCAGAAAATAAGAAATGAGATAGAAATATACGCCCATGAAGGCAAACAGGCCGACTATATCCCGGCTTTAGCCAATGTCAATCCCGACCAGTTTGGAATGTGTCTTGACTTGCTCGACGGCCGTACCTATCGCCTTGGTGACTCTGATGTGAAATTCTCCATACAGAGCATAGCAAAAGTGTTTTCGCTTGCCATCGCCTTAAGCATTCTGGGCAAGGAACTGTGGAAGCGTATAGGCAAGGAACCTTCGGGCTCGGCTTTCAATTCGCTCGTGCAGCTCGAATACGAACACGGCAAACCCCGTAATCCATTTATCAATGCCGGAGCATTGGTTACTGCCGATGTGTTGCTCACGCATCTGGACAATCCCAAAGAATTCTTCATAAACTTTGTGCGTACCATCGCCGGCAATCCCGACATTGACTACTCGGAGGAGACGATGCAGTCGGAACTGAGTTGCTGCTATCTTAATGCGTCGATAGCCTATCTGCTGAAGCATCATGGCAATCTGCACAATGAGGTGAACGATGTGCTGGAGTTTTACTGTACTATATGCTCAGTAGAGATGAGCTGTGAGGACCTTGCACACGCCTTTATGGCTTTCGCCAAGAGCAATGAACCCTTCTCGCATGCGGGAGTAAACCTGACCGTGTCGAGGGTGAAACGCATCAATGATATAATGCAGACTTGTGGATTTTATGATGAAGCAGGCGAATTTTCATTTCTTGTCGGACTGCCAGGCAAGAGTGGAGTAGGAGGGGGCATCGTAGCTCTGTATCCCTCACGCTACTCCATAGCAGTATGGAGTCCGCGACTCAACTCGAAGGGTAACTCGATAATGGGTATGAAAGCATTGGAACTGTTCACCTCAGAGACTGAAGAGCCGATATTCTGACATCCCATTATACTAATAAACAATGTGTAATCTTAAAAATAAATACTATTATGAATTGGAAAAAACTACAGAATGGTTCTGACATAAGAGGCGTTGCACTTGAAGGAATTGAGGGTGAACACGTCAACCTTACACCCGAAGTGATTGAGACAATAGCCAAGTCGTTTGTGCGCTGGATACGCAATACTATCGATTGTCAGACTCCTAAGATTGCCGTAGGTACTGACAGCCGACTCTCGGGCAGTACAATCAAGGGTGCCTTTGTAAAGGGAGCTGTAGAAGCTGGTGCCGACGTTGTAGACTGTGGTCTGGCTTCTACGCCTGCCATGTTTATGACTACCGTGAACGATGAAGTGCAGGCTACTGCCTCAGTAATGGTGACAGCAAGTCATCTGCCATACAATCGCAACGGACTGAAATTCTTTACTCCTAAGGGTGGTCTTGACAGTAGCGATATTGCTGCCATTCTCGATATTGCCGAGCGTGCCGACTATGGCTACGATGGAGCAGCAGGCAGCTCTGATAGGCTCGACTTTATGGCTATATACTCGCGCCATATAGCCGACTACATTTGTCAAGGCGTACAGGCTGACGACTATCAGCATCCGCTTAAGGGAATGCATATTGTGGTGGATGCCGGCAATGGTGGTGGCGGATTCTTTGAGAAGATACTGAGCCAGCTTGGAGCTGACACCCAGGGGAGCCTGTTTCTTGACCCTGACGGACGCTTCCCCAACCATATCCCAAATCCTGAGAATGCTGAGGCTATGGCTTCTGTATGTCGTGCTGTGGCTGACAGCAATGCCGACTTGGGCGTAATATTTGATACTGACGTAGACCGTTCTGCCATAATAGGACGAAAGGGCGAGCCTATCAACCGTAACTCGTTGATAGCATTGATTGCTGCCGTTATACTTGAGGAACATCCACGAAGCACTATCGTTACCGACTCTGTAACGTCTGACGGATTGGCTGAATTCATCAGCAGTAAGGGTGGCAAGCACCACCGCTATCGTCGTGGATACAAGAACGTGATAAATGAGGGTATTCGTCTGAATGAAGCTGGAGAGGAATGCTGGCTTGCAATAGAGACTTCGGGACATGCTGCCTTACGTGAGAACTACTTCCTTGATGATGGTGCCTATCTGGCTGCCAAACTCATTGTGTATGCTGCCAAACTGTTCGGTGAGGGTCGTCAGGTGCATGAGGCTATTGCCTCGCTCAAGCAGCCGAAGGAGAGCAAGGAGATAAGAATAAAGCTTACCGATCCTGACTTCAAGGCGTATGGTGCCAAATTGCTTGAAGAGATGAAGGTGAAGGCTGCTGCACAGCCCGGCTGGACTATCGTTGAACCTAACTATGAGGGTCTGCGTGTGAGCTGTGGCAATGCCGATGAGGACGGATGGTGGTTGCTGCGTATGTCGCTGCACGATCCCGTGATGCCACTTAATATTGAAAGTAATGTTGAGGGTGGTGTGGATGCCATCGAAAGAAAACTATGCGAGTTAGGAATGTTGAGTTAGGAATTAGGAGTTACTTAAAAAAAACGTTATCTTTGCATATCATTTTTATAAATTCAAAGTAAACTCGATAATTAAAATATGATAGGACGAATTCATTCCTTTGAATCTTTTGGAACTGTTGATGGACCGGGTGTGCGTTTTGTAGCCTTTATGCAAGGTTGCCCATTGCGTTGTCAGTTTTGTCACAATCCCGACACTTGGGACCCGCAGGGCAAGTGTCAGTATGAGATGGAGCCACGGCAGCTGGTAGACGAAGTGCTGAAGTATAGGTCGTTTATAAAGAGTGGGGGAGTGACGGTGTCGGGCGGCGAGCCTCTGATGCAAGCTGACTTTGTGGCGGAGTTTTTCCGACTGTGCCGTATCGAAGGGCTACACACAGCACTCGACACGAGCGGTGCGATAATTACCGACCGGGTGAAGGACGTGCTCGACAATACCGACCTCGTGCTACTCGACGTGAAGACTATGGACGCAGAAATGTATCCACGACTGACGGGAGTGCAGCAAACTAACAATCTGGTTTTTCTGGATATGCTGGAGCAGCGACATCTGCCCACATGGATACGCCACGTTGTGGTGCCGGGACTGACCGACAACGATGAGTGGCTGCAACGACTTGGCGAACACGTGGCCAGATACGACTGTGTGGAGAAAATAGAAATCTTGCCCTACCACACGCTCGGTGAATATAAATACGAGAAAATGGGAATGAAATATAAGCTTGAGGGCGTGCCGGCAATGACGGCAGAACGCGCACAGGAAATAAGGAAAATAATGGCAGAGTATAAGCCGTGCCAGTAAAGACTTACGAATTTTGAATGTTGAGTGTTGAATTGGTGCGCTACGCGCATTAGGAATTGCTCAATGTCGAATTGCAGTATCCAAACAATTTAACACTTAACATTCAACACTTAACATTAGTCCTTGATTCGTAGTGAAGTAACGAACACGAATTACCATAAATTATCCATAAATTACTCATAAATTAATTCGTGGTAAAATTCATGGATAATTCACGATAATTCGTGTTCAAAAGAAAAATTCAAAACTCAACAATTCCAAATCGCCGTAGGCGACCAATTCAAAACTCTAAACTCAAAATTCCAAATTCCTTATTCCGTCTTGATGCTCTCTACAGGATTTGCTGTAGCCACGCGCCACGACTGAATGACGACGGTGGTGATGACGACAGCTGAGACGAGGACAAATGCCATGGGGAAGAGCCACCAATGTATTGGCGTGTGCTCGGCGAAGCTCTGCAGCCACCCGTTGCTGAGCCACCATCCCACTGGAGCAGACACGATAAATGCCACGACGAGCGGCACGGCGTAGCGCATGGCAAACAGACGAACTACGGAGCCTATAGAAGAGCCCATCACCTTGCGTATGGCTATCTCCTTGCGGCGATACTCGGTCTCGAACATCGTAAGCGAGAACACTCCTATGATGGTTATTATGATGCAGATGATGGCGAACAATTTCACCTGCGAGATAAAGCGGAACTCTTCTACATAGGTCTGCTGCAAGTCGTCGTCAAGGAACCACATCTCATACTTCTGCGAACCGTCCAGCCTGTTCAGCACCTCGGCTATGCGACGCTTTGCCTCAATCTTGTCCTGGTTCTTGGCTACTCGCACGAACACCTGACCACAACGATCGCCCCATTGAGCCATGTCCGGACCGAAGATAACGAATGCCACAGCCACATTACTATTGTCGCAGCGCATAGACTTGAGCTTGAAGTTGTTGCAGACACCAACTATGTTATAATTCGACTGACTTCCCCATCCGCTGTTCTGACGACCTATAGAGTCGCCCACGACAAGCCATTTGTATTGCGCCATAGCTGTCTTGTTGAGCACGTAGGCACCCGTCTTCATGTCCGATTCGCGGAAGTCGCGACCCTCTATAATCTTCAGCTGCATGGTGCGCAGATATTCATAGTCGCACGGCAACACTTGAAACACCATGTGATGTTCGTTATCGCCACGTCCCCAACCCATATAGTCGTCGCTTGTGCCGATGGCATTCTGCGCAAAACCGACGCTCTCTACAAACGGCAGCTTCTTCAGTTCGGCACGCACGGCATCCTTCTTGGTCTGTGCCTCTTCAGACAGCCCCGTATAGAACACTTCGTTCTTGTTGAATCCGTAGTCGCTGTTGAAGATGTAGCTCGACTGGCTCGACATTACACCTATATATATAGTCAAGGCAAAAGCCAAGCAGAACTGTACAGCCATGATAGCCATGCGCAACTGACGGCCACGTGGCGAGAGTCCGAACGAGCCTTTCAGCACCATTGCCGGGGAGAACGACGTGCTGTAGAAGGCTGGAATTACTGCCGATAAGGCACCCACGACGAGAGCCGAAACAGCCATTATAGCAGCAAGAACTATGTGCGAAGCGAAATGGATGTCGCCAGAAACGAGCTTCATGCACGATTCGTTACGCTGGAAGGCAACAATAAGTAGGATGCCTATGAGTAGCGCGACAAAGGCGAACATAACGTTCTCCATAATCATCTTAAGGCGCAGACTGCCTACAGACGCTCCCATCACACGGCGGGTATTGATGCCACGCATGCGCATAGGAATCTCGGAGAGCGAGAAGTTGAGCAGATTGAGCATGGCAATAAAGAGCACGAAGACAGAAGCCACGGTAAGAACCCCAACCAGATTGCGGTTGCCACGGTCATTCGGACCTACGCCAGAGAAATATATGTCGTCAACGGGAGTGATGCGGATTTTCATGTTGACCTCCTTGTCAAACCTCTTCTCGTCTTTCTCGCTCAAGCCCATAGATTTCATATAGGCGAGTTTTGTGGCACGCTCCACTTTCTTAGGGTTGGCACCATCGTCAAGTAGCAGATAGGCATTAAAGCTCCATTCGCTATACTCATTCATCACACTCTCGTTCTCGCATATATACACGCCATTTGGCAGGGTGCAGTTGTCGGGCATGTCCTCGCTCACACCAACTACGGTAACGGTAGTTTTGCTTCCATCGCCATTTTCACCCTCAAACGTCTTGCCTGCTGCGTTCGCCGTGCCGAACATCTTCTCGGCTGTACTTCGGCTTACAATAACATTATGTCCGTCTCCACATGTCTTGCTCGACCCCGAGAGCAGCTTGCCCGTGAAGAACTCTATGCCAGGTTTTCCCATATTTATCAAAGGAACTGTTATGGTACGGTTGCCCACCTTGACATCTGTCTTGTTGATATATGGACTGATATAGGTTGCGTCCTTCACCTGCGGTATTTCCTTGAGTAATGTCACGAACGGGCGACAGATGTTGCAACCCCAGTCTTCGCCGAACAAGCCGCCATATATCTCCAGGCGATACATGTGCTCGTGGTCGTGGATGTTATGGTTGTAGGTGCGATTGTAAATCACCTGCGTCATGAACAGATAGAACGTGGCTACGGCTACACCCAAGCCCAGGAGATTGAGCAGGGTGGCGAGGCGGTAGCGACGGAACATATATAATAAGCTTTTCATATCTTCTCAACTTAAATGATTCTCTCGTTGTTGTCTGCAACCTGTCCGTCAAACAGATTGATAATTCTGTTAGCCATCATAGCGTCGTGCTGTGAGTGGGTAACCATCACGATTGTTGTTCCCTCGGCATTCAGCTGCGTTAAGAGTTCCATTACGGCAAGTCCACTCTTCGAGTCGAGATTACCCGTAGGCTCGTCGGCAAGTATCAGCTTAGGCTTGCCCACCACGGCACGTGCTATAGCCACACGTTGCTGCTGACCGCCCGATAGCTGCTGCGGATAATGCTTGGCACGCTGGCTGAGTCCCACCTTGCGCAGAATCTCCGTTACGCGCTCACGACGCTCTTTGGAAGGCACTCCGAGATAGCGTAATTGCAGGTCGACATTATCCCCAACCGTAAGTTCGTCGATAAGGTTGAAGCTCTGGAACACGAAGCCTATTCTGCCACGACGATACTTGGTGCGCTCGCTCTCCTTGAGCTTGCCCACGGGTTCGCCATCGAGCCAATATTCTCCGCTATTTGGATTGTCAAGCAGACCAAGAATGTTGAGCAGAGTAGACTTGCCGCAACCGCTCGGTCCCATTATCGCTACAAACTCGCCGTCTTCGACGTTAATGCTAACACCGTTGAGAGCAACGGTCTCCACTTCCTCTGTACGGAAGATTTTTGTAAGGTTTTCTGTCTTTATCATAGTCTTTATTCTTTTTAATAGGCCTGACTGGGCCTGACTGAGCCTATTTGAGCCTCTTTATTACTACTTTAAAATTAACACTTCGTTGTCCTTGAATGCTTCGTAGCCGCTGGTTATTACTCGTTCGCCAGGTTCCAGTCCTTGTGTCACCTCGTAATACATTGGGTTTTGGCGTGCTATGCTAATGTTGCGTCGGTAGGCCTTATTGCCCGAACGGTCGAGCACGAATATCCAGTTGCCGCCAGTGGTCTGGAAAAATGTGCCGCGTGGGATGAGTGTGGCTTGCGACGACTTGCCGAGAGCCAGCTCTACATAATAAGTCTGTCCGCTGCGCATCTGTTCGGGGTGTGAGTCGACAAAGACAAAGTCGGTGCGGAAGGATCCATCGTGCACTTCGGGATAAACCTTGCGCACACGCAACTGATACTCTTTGCCGTCTCTGGTTATAGTGGCTGTCAGTCCCGGACGCACACGGTCTATGTAATGTTCGTCTATCTTTGCCTCAATCTTGAAGTTGGATAGGTCGTTAATCTGACCGATGTTCTGTCCTGCCTGAATGTTCTGACCCAGTTCGACATCAAGGAGTCCAAGTTCGCCGTCGATGGCAGAACGCACCTCAAGCTTGTTCTTGCGTTCGCGCACGAGCAGCACGTTCTTGCGCATATTGTCGAGATTGTCCTCCATCTGCGCCATTTGTATATGGCGATATAGGCTGTCTTGTTTCAGTCGTTGGCCTATAAGACGCTGCTTGCGCAGGGCGAGGTTGTAGTCTTCACGGCTTTGCAGAAAAACCTCCTTGCTTATGAGTCGCTCCTTATACAAGCGTGAGTTCTGCTGATAGGCACGCAACTTTCGCTCGCAGTCCATATCGAGCGTGGCTTTTTCTGTGCGGTTGTTCAATCTGTCTTGCTGCATTGTTACCTGTGTGTTGCGCAGAAGATTCTGCTTTTCGGCAAGCTCAGCCTCGGCATTTAGAATTTGAAGGTCGAGATTGCTGTTGTTAAGACGCAGAATGACATCGCCCTTCTTGACGCGTGTGCCTTCCTCTATCACCTTCTCTCTGACGATGCCGCCCTCCTCGGGCGATATCTGCACTACCTGGATGGGCACCACCTGTCCGTTAAGACGCACGTAGTCGTCAAACTTGCCACGTGTCACGTCGCTCACAGTCACTTCGTTGCTGTCGATGGTCATGGTGCTTGCTGTGCTGCCTAAGACGATCCACGCAAGCAGCAATGCTACTGCCACGCAACCCGCAATGATGACGATGTAGCGACGCTGTAATGATTTCTTTTCTATTGGTCGGTCCATAATTTTTCTCCTTTATAATATGCTAATAGTTTTTTGTTATAAGCCATGGTCAGCTGGCTTTGCAGCAGTTTCACTCGGCTCTGCAACAATGTAACGGCAGCTGTCTTAACGTCTATCGACGAGGCGAGTCCTTCCTCATACTTGCGTGTGGTGAGATGAGCCGCAAGGCTGTCAGCCTCTACCTGCTCCTGCATCTTGAACACTTCCTTGGTGCTATTGTCTACGTCGGCAGAAGCTTCGACTATGATGCGATGGAGTTCAGACTGCTCGTATTCAAGGTTTTCGCGAGCCTGACTGAGAGCTATCTTGCGTCGACGAATTGTAGATGATGTGGAGAGCTGGCTGAAGAGTGGGATGGAGAGCGATAGGGCTACATATTCGCCAGTGTTGTTCTTGAACTGAGAGAAGAATGAGGCGTGTACTCCATTGTTCAGGTTTTTATAGTACGAGGTGGACACGCCACCTGAGAGAGCAAGTGAGGGGAGTAATGCGCCACGTGCAGCACGCAGATTGAAGCGGGCTGCCTCTATGGCCTGTTGCGCCTTGACGATGCGTGGGTTTGTCATTGCAGCGTATTCGGATATCTGAGCCGGGTTCTCGGTAACTGCTGGTTCGGTGTGGAATGACGGCTGAACAATGTAGAGCGTGGAGTCGGCTGGGAAGTTCATGATCTGTTGCAATGCGAGGCGTGCCTTGATGGTCTGGCTCTGCATGTGGGTCAGCTCATATTCGTCGGCAGCAAGCGTGGCTCGCATCTGCGCCACATCAGCATCGCTCTTTTGGCCTACTTCGGCCATTACCTCAGTCTGATGGAGCAGGGCGAGGCTTTCGTCACGCTTCTTCGATGTGTGGTCGATGGCTCCAAGACAATACGCGAGGTCCATGTAAGCCTTGTACACCTTGAGTGCCACATCGTCTTTCTCTGCCATAATGCCACTACGCCCCATTGCCACATTCGCCTTAGCCATGCGCAGCTGGTTGTAGCGTTGGAGTCCGTCGAAGACGGTGAGCGATGCCTGCAGACCGTAGCCATTGTATAATGTACTGATGTCGGTGTAGGTGTTGGTCTCGGGATTGATAGCGCGTCCGAAGTTGATTTGCACACTCGTTGAGCCGTAGACACTGGGGAGAAAGGCACCAATGGCCTGTGTCTTGATGGCACGGCTGTCGTCAAGGGCAAACTGTTGCTGACGTACAGTATGGCTGTGCTCGGAGGCATACTGCATGCAACGCTCTACAGTCCACGGCTCGGAGGCGTAAATGCTTACGCCTGCTGCAATGGTGAATATGGATAGGAATAGTCGCTTCATATTGTTGTGAATTATTTTTTTTACACCACAAAATTATGAATAAACAAAAGGCTAATAACAATAGAAAGTGAAGAAAATGGATGGTTTTGGCGAGATTAGTAAAAAAGTGTATGAAAATCATACAATTAATTTTGTACTTTTGTAAGTGGTTAAAACAAATTGATGAAAATATGAACTATCCATATAGTACAATAGTAGTTGTCGACGACAACTCTGCCATTCTTACGGCCCTTAAGATTTGTCTTGCAGCTGAATTCGAACATGTCGTGACTCTGACCTCGCCCGACATGCTTGTGGCTACGCTTGCAAATGAACAGAATGTTGATGCTGTGCTGCTCGACATGAACTTCTCGCTAGGAGTGAATACGGGACAGGACGGACTGTTCTGGCTGCGCACAATAAAGAAGCTGCACCCCAATACGCCCGTGGTGCTCATCACAGCCTATGCCGACGTACAGCTGGCTGTGAACGGACTGAAGTATGGAGCAGCCGATTTCGTTACCAAACCTTGGGACAACGACAAGCTAATAGGCGTTCTGTGTGATGCCATAGACAGCAATCGTGAGGTGGTGCCGCTCGACCAGATGGAGCAGGAACACGTGCAACGGGCTGTAGAACAATGTCGCGGCAACATGAGCAAGGCTGCTGAGATGCTGGGAATAACCCGACAGACGCTATACAAGAAACTTAAGAAATAAACGACTTAAGGGACAGGACCGATGGAAATTACTCCTTATTATATTATAATACTACTGGTGCTGATTATTGTCATGCTGCTGATATGGCAATGGCGCCACCAACGGCTTCTCTCGCTAAGGGTAAGGCTGATGCGCGAGGCAATACGCAATCGCGACTTCACCTTTCGTCTGCCCGACAATCGTATGTTTCATGGTGAGCGCGACCTTCAGGCGGCTCTCAACGAAATGAGTGGCGAGATAAACCGACTGTTGGCACGCAGCGAGGTGGAGTCGTGGCAACGGCTGACGCGTGTGCTTACCCACGAGATTATGAATGCCGTGGCTCCTATATCGAGCATAACACAAGCTTACATCAGTTCGCCTCTTGTGAAGGGAACCCCTCTTGAAGAGGGAATGCAGGCTATTCGCGATACAAGCATAAATCTGCAGACCTTCGTAGAAAGCTATCGCAAACTGACACAACTACAGGCTCCGCATATAGAAGAGGTGAGTATAGACGGACTGACAAGAAGTCTGCGCACGCTCTATCCCTCGATTGTGTGGCACGTGAATATTGGCAATAGCCAGGAACGTGTGAGTGCCGACAGCGGAATGTTGCGACAGGTTATGGTAAACCTTACGAAGAATGCAATAGAGGCTGGCGCTCGCAACATCGACCTGCGCCTGGATTATGACGACACGCGCACGCTACTGTTGGTCAGCAACGACGCTCCACACATACCGCCTAAGGAGGCGCGCGAGATATTTGTGCCTTTCTTCACGACAAAACCTTCGGGTACTGGCATCGGACTGCCCCTTTCACGACAGATGATGCTGGCGCAAGAGGGCGACCTTTGGCTTGCTGAAACACCAGTGGCAGGATTTCATACAACCTTTGTTGTGGCTGCAAATTCATATAGTTCTTGATTTGCATCATTTTGTGCGTGTTTTGATAAATTTTGGTAGGATTTTGCAAAGTCGAAATGTCATTATTGTAGATTAATGAATTAAGATTGTGTAAAACGTATAATAACGGCCTTAATATGGTTAATTATTAAGGCTTTTTATATCTTTACCTCACAAATTTTTGTTAATTTTGTGGGCAACTTTGGAGCCATAAAACCATGAAATATGGCAAAAACCAAATAACAGCAAAAATCTTATCATTTTTTATATTTATGGCAAATGTAATTAAGTTACGTAAGGGTTTGGATATCAACCTTAAGGGAAAGGCTGCTGAGCAGAAGTTTCCGGTAAAGGCTGCTGCCCAGTACGCCCTTGTACCTGATGACTTTGTAGGCATGATCCCGAAGGTGGTAGTTCGCGAAGGCGACCACGTGAAGGCTGGCGACGCTCTGTTTGTCAACAAGAAGCAGACTGACGTCAAGTTCGCCTCACCCGTGAGTGGAGTAGTGCAGGCAGTTGTCAGAGGCGACCGTCGCAAGGTATTGCGCGTTGTCGTAGAGGCTGATAAGGATCAGCAGTTTGTTGACTTCGGTCAGAAACAGGTGGCTTCGCTCGATGGTGATGCCGTAGTTAAGGCTCTGCTTGAAGCCGGATTGTTCGGCTACATTAACCAGCTGCCTTATGCTGTGTCAACAACTCCCGACCAGAAGCCTCGCGCTATCTTCGTAAGCGCTTTGCGCGACATGCCTCTCGCAGGCAACTTCGAGTTTGAACTGCAAGGCAACGAGAACGACTTCCAGACTGGTTTGACCGCTCTGTCGAAGATTGCCAAGACTTATCTCGGTATTGGTGCACAGCAGACAAGTTCTGCCTTGACATCAGCCAAGGACGTTGAGGTGAACGTATTCGACGGACCATGTCCTGCTGGTAACGTAGGCGTTCAGGTGAACAACATCGCTCCTGTCAACAAGGGTGAGGTGGTTTGGACTGTAGACCCGACAGCCGTTATCTTCTTCGGTCGACTGTTCAACACGGGCAAGGTAGACCTTCGTCGTCTTGTAGCAGTAGCAGGTAGTGAGGTAAATATCCCAGCTTATGCTGAGGTGCTCGTAGGTCAGCCCATCGCAAGTCTTCTGGAAGGCAAGCTCGCTTCAACCGAGCATGTGCGCATCATTAACGGTAACCCGTTGACAGGTCGCAAGTGTACAGCTGAGGACTTCGTAGGTGGTCACACTTCGGAGATTACAGCAATTCCTGAGGGCGACAATGTTGATGAGATGTTGGGATGGATACTTCCGCGTACCAACGACTTCTCGGTCAATCGTAGCTACTTCTCATGGCTCTTGGGCAAGAACAAGGAGTACAGCCTCGATGCTCGTGTGAAAGGTGGCGAGCGCCACATTATTATGAGTGGCGAGTACGATAAGGTGCTACCTATGGACATCTATGGCGAATATCTCATCAAGGCCATCATAGCCGGCGACATCGACCGCATGGAGCAGCTTGGCATCTATGAGGTAGCTCCTGAGGACTTTGCCGTGGCTGAGTTTGTAGACTCTTCAAAGCTCGAACTTCAGCACATCGTGCGTCAGGGTCTCGACATGCTCCGCAAGGAGAATGCTTAACATTTAATTTAATTACAAAGAGAAAAGTATGAATTTTCTAAGAAAATATCTTAACGACATCAAGCCGAATTTCGAGCCTAATGGAAAACTCCACGCTTTCCGCAGCTTGTTCGACGGCTTTGAGACTTTCCTGTTTGTACCCAACCAGACATCCAAGACCGGTGTAAACATTCACGACGCCATCGACTCGAAGCGAATCATGAGCTTCGTAGTAATAGCGTTGCTTCCGGCTTTGCTGTTCGGTATGTACAACGTGGGATTCCAGAACTATAAGGCTGCCGGCGCTTTGGCTGACGCTTCGTTCTTCTCAATGTTTATCTATGGAGCATTGCAGGTGCTTCCTAAAATCATCGTCAGCTATGTGGTAGGTCTCGGCATCGAGTTTGCCTGGGCACAGTGGAAGGGCGAGGAAATTCAGGAGGGCTTCCTTGTTTCGGGTATCATTATCCCGCTCATCATCCCCGTAGGCTGTCCGTTGTGGGCTCTTGCCATTGCCGTAGCCTTTGCCGTAGTTATCGGTAAGGAGATTTTCGGTGGTACCGGTATGAATATCTTCAACGTGGCTCTCGTTACACGTGCGTTCCTCTTCTTCTCTTATCCTACTAAGATGAGTGGCGACGCAGTATGGGTGGCTAACGACACAATCTTCGGACTTGGCAACACTCTGCCTGATACATTCACCTGCGCTACTCCGCTTGGTGAAATTGCTCAGGGAGCAGCTGTCAACAACAGTCTTTGCGACATGATTACAGGTCTTATCCCTGGTTCAATAGGCGAGACAAGCGTTATTGCCATTGCTATTGGTGCTGTCATCCTGCTTTGGACAGGCATCGCATCATGGCGCACTATGCTGAGCGTGTTCGTTGGTGGTGCTATTGCTGCCTACACATTCGAAGCTCTTGGCATGACTCCAATCGCATGGTATGAGCACATCGTATTGGGTGGTTTCTGCTTCGGTGCTGTATTCATGGCTACCGACCCCGTTACATCAGCCCGCACACAATGTGGACAGTACTGGTATGGCGCTATCATCGGCATTATGGCAGTTATCATCCGCGTTATGAACCCTGGTTATCCAGAAGGTATGATGCTCGCCATCCTCTTCATGAACATGTTCGCTCCGCTCATCGACTACTGTGTAGTACAGAAGAACATCACCAAGCGAATGAAACGTTTAACCAACAAATAACCATTATCGGAATATGGAAGAAACAAAGAAGAAGGGGCTGAACACCAGTTCAAACTCCTACACAATCATATATTCTGTCGTTATCGTAGTTGTCGTAGCGTTCCTGCTTGCCTTCGTGTCTTCTACACTCAAACCGCAGCAGGACGAGAACGTGGCTCTCGACAAGAAGAAACAGATTCTCGCAGCCCTCAACATCCGCGACATCGACGGAGCTGAGGCTACAGAACAATATAATAAGGTGGTTACAGCCGACAAGATCATCGACCGCAACGGCGAGGAGGTTGAGGCTGGAAAGCAGGGTGGCACAGAAGCTGGCTTCCTCTGCAACAGCACTTCTACCAAGGAAGGCAAGCTTGCTCTCTACGTGTGCAACGTTGATGGCGAGACCAAGTACGTCATCCCTGTTTACGGTATGGGTCTTTGGGGCGGCATCAGCGGATACATTGCCCTGAACGCCGACAAGCAGACCGTATATGGAGCTTACTTCAACCACGAGGGCGAGACCGCTGGTCTTGGTGCCGAAATCAAGGATTCTCGCAAATGGCAGGATCAGTTCAAGGGCAAGCATGTCTTTGCCGCAGGCAAGGAAGGCGTGGCTCTCTCGGTAGTGAAGAAGAACGAGGTTAGCGATCCTACAACCCAGTGCGACGCCGTGACAGGCGCAACACTTACTTGTAACGGTGTGAGCGACATGCTCAAGAACGGCCTCGGTGAGTACACAAAATTCTTAACATCTAAATAAGGAGGAGGAACAAGATTATGAGTTTGTTTTCAAAAGAGAATAAGGCTGCATTCACCAATCCTCTGAACCTCGACAACCCTATCCTCGTACAGGTGCTCGGTATCTGCTCGGCTCTCGCCGTGACATCCCAGCTCAAGCCTGCCATCGTGATGGGTCTTGCCGTGACAGTGATTACAGCATTTGCCAACGTGATTATCTCAATCATCCGCAACACCATACCTAACCGCATCCGTATCATCGTGCAGCTTGTGGTTGTTGCCGCTCTCGTTACCATCGTGAGCCAGATTCTCAAAGCTTTCGTCTACGACGTGAGCGTGGAGCTGTCTGTCTACGTGGGTCTTATCATCACCAACTGTATCCTCATGGGTCGTCTTGAGGCCTTCGCCATGCAGAACAAGCCTTGGCCATCGTTCCTCGACGGTGTGGGCAACGGTCTTGGCTATGCCTACATCCTTGTGGTGGTTGGCGGCGTGCGCGAGCTTCTTGGCCGTGGCTCATTGCTCGGCTTCCAGCTCATTCCTCAGGGAGTTTACGACGCAGGCTACATCAACAATGGTATGATGACAATGCCCGCCATGGCGCTCATCCTCTTGGGATGCGTAATATGGATTCATAGAGCTTACTTTTACAAAGAAAAATAATCAGAAGTAAACAATGGAACATTTAATTAGCCTTTTCTTCCGGTCCATTTTTGTGGACAACATGATATTCGCCTTCTTCCTCGGTATGTGTTCGTTCCTTGCCGTGTCGAAGAACGTGAAGACATCATTGGGATTGGGTCTTGCCGTGACATTCGTGTTGCTCGTCACTGTGCCTGTCGACTATCTGTTGCAGACTAATGTGTTGGGTCCCGACTGTCTTATTGAGGGCGTAGACCTTTCCTATCTGAGCTTCATCCTCTTCATTGCCGTTATTGCTGGCATCGTGCAGTTGGTAGAGATGGTAGTAGAGAAGTTCTCTCCGTCGCTTTATGCGGCTCTCGGTATCTTCTTGCCTCTTATCGCCGTTAACTGTGCCATCATGGGTGCTTCGCTCTTCATGCAGCAGCGTATCAATCTTGACCCTTCCAACTCGCAGTACATCGGCAACGTTGTCGACGCTCTTGTTTATGCCATTGGTAGCGGTATCGGTTGGACCTTGGCCATCGTAGCCATGGGTGCCATCCGCGAGAAGATGCAGTACAGCGATGTGCCAAAGCCTCTTCAGGGTCTCGGCATTACATTCATCACCGTAGGACTCATGGCAATGGCCATGATGTGCTTCTCTGGTCTTAAAATATAATAAGGAGGACTCAACGTTATGAATACATCATTTATATTTGCAAGTATCGGAGTTTTCCTTGTTGTGATACTCCTCTTGGTTGTCATTCTGCTCGTAGCTAAGAAGTTCCTCAGCCCGAGCGGCAATGTCAATATCGAAATCAATGGCGACAAGACCATCAACGTGCCTCAGGGCTCGTCGTTGATGAATACACTCAACGAGAACGGCATCTTCTTGCCTTCAGCCTGTGGCGGTAAGGCAAGCTGCGGCCAGTGTAAGGTTCAGGTGCTTGAGGGTGGCGGCGAGATTCTCGACTCCGAGAAGCCTCACTTCACACGCAAGCAAATCAAGGACAACTGGCGTTTGGGTTGCCAGTGCAAGGTGAAGTCGGACATGAAGATTAAGGTGCCCGATTCGGTTATGGGTGTTAAGGAATGGGAGTGCGAGGTTATCTCCAACAAGAACGTTTCTTCGTTCATCAAGGAGTTCAAGGTGGCATTGCCTCCGGGCGAGCACATGGACTTCGTTCCTGGCTCTTACGCTCAGATCAAGATTCCTGCATACGACTGCATCGACTACGACAAGGACTTCGACAAGGACCTCATTGGCAAGGACTACATCGGCGCATGGGAGAAGTTCAACATCTTCTCGCTCAAGGCCCACAACCCCAACCCGACTGTGCGTGCTTACTCAATGGCCAACTATCCCGACGAGGGCGACATCATCACCCTCACCGTGCGTATCGCCACAACTCCGTTCCTGCCACGTCCGCAGGTGGGCTTCCAGAACGTACCTACGGGTATCGCCTCTTCTTACATATTCTCGTTGAAGCCGGGCGACAAGGTTATGATGTCAGGTCCTTATGGCGACTTCCATCCTAACTTCACTTCGGGCAAGGAGATGATATGGATTGGTGGTGGTGCTGGTATGGCTCCGCTCCGTGCCCAGATTATGCACATGACAAAGACGCTGCACACAACAGACCGTGAGCTCCACTTCTTCTATGGTGCACGTGCTCTTGGTGAAGCCTTCTTCCTTGAGGACTTCTGGGAACTGGAGAAGGAATTCCCCAACTTCCATTTCCATCTCTCGCTCGACCGCAAGGATCCTGTAGCAGATGCTCAGGGTGTGAAGTATTACGAGGGATTTGCTGTGAACTGTATCCGCGACACCTACTTGAAGGATCACGAGGCTCCCGAAGATTGCGAGTACTATCTCTGCGGACCTCCTATGCTTATCAAGACAGTTACAGACTATCTCGACTCGCTCGGCGTAGATCCTGAGAGCATAATGTACGATAATTTTGGATAAATCAATAATACCGGAATAAACAAAATGACAAAGCCGCTGAAAAATCAGCGGCTTTGTTTCGTTTGTAAGGGGTTGTCCCAAAAGAAAACTATAGTATCACTACAGTGGTTAGAATGGTTTGATTGTTTTTTCAATCAATATTATTTCGTCGTCCGTCAGTTTGTATTTTCTGTAAAGCTGTTGGTCGACAAGAGTAATCTCTTGAGTCCAGTCAATGTCTGAACTTGTAGTGAAATCCTGCGAGGGGACAAACATAAATTTCTCTGGCGAGAGGTCTTGTGAGGTGATGGTCTGAAGCATGAGGAAGCGTACAAACTTTGTCTTCAGATATGTCATATAGTTGGCTGCCTCGTCGGCTTCGGCAAAAGCTCCTCCTACCAGATAGCTCTGTGTGCACACCGTGCCAGGGTCGAGGATAGCAAGCGACGAGAGTATGCGGAACTGTCCGTTACGGTCGGGGGTGCCGGCATGCTCGCAGGTGGCTTTTGAGAATACAACCTTATGGAGGTCGATGAGTTGCGCGTTCTTCTTTACTTCGCTGCGCAGTACATAGCTGTCGTTACCGCTCGACTTCAGCAATAAGGTGTCGGCATCGGTTTCGGGATTAGCAGAACCTCGGAACGTAGTGACGAAGCCGAATGGTGTTTGTCCACATACTATGGTGTTGAGCATAGATGCATTGTTTGAAGCCGCCTTGTTAATGAGTGTCAGAGCCTCGTTGTTACGAACGAAGATAGGGTATTGGTCGAGGTTGCGCTCGCACGTCTGCATCTTGCCGTATAGGGTGTTGGTGAATGTACAGCTGCCATTGTGCTTCTTGTCCCAAAGGAAGTAGTTGACACCTCCCGAAATGTCAACTGTGGGGAAACATTCCTTTGAATCGACAAAGTCGGATATGGAGCGCAAGTGATGGTCTGCCAGCATCGACTGTCGGAAACTGTCAAGCCCTCGTCCGCCAGTGAACCATCGTGAGGGCATAATCATCGAGATGTAGTCGGGATTCATCTCGCGAGCGGTGTCTACAAAGTGGTTGTAGAGCGGTATGCCATAGTTGTCTTTCTGTGTGCCGATGTTGACCTGATAGGGAGGGTTGCCTATTATTGCGTCAAATTTCAGTTGTTTCATTTTCTTGTTGCTCGAGAAGTTGTGCGGGTCGGTGACGGTGCGTATGAACTTACGCTTGTAGAGTATCACTTGTGAGTTCATATCGGCCATGTGGCATATGTTGATGTTGCTGTTGTCGCGGTATCCCATCAGTGTGCGTCGTGTGACACGGTCGGCCATACGAGTGCGGCATAAGGCAAAAATGTTGTTCGACACAATATCGTCCCATAGCTGCTGAGCCTCGTCATCGGTGAGTGTGTCGAAGAGTCCCTGCGACTGGCTGCTGCGCAGTTTGTAGAGCGAGTATGCCACATAGAGCGAGTATAGTCCGGTCTTAGAAGCAATGTCGAGCACTCGCACCTTTGGGTTCATCATTGTGTGCTGTGTTGCGTCTCCGTTGTAGACAAATCGTGGTTCGGACAGCATCTTGCCGAAACTGTTGTCGAAAAAACAGTAGCCGCCCAATGTGTCTGCCATATGTCGGTTGACGGTTTGCCATGGTGTGAGTATGGTCTCACGGTCGGGATAGCAGAAATCAGACAGTATCTGTGCTATGCAGTTGATTCGATCGGGCACGTACAGTGAGTCGGCTTTATGTAGTCGTGCCACGATAGCTTTGGCTGTGGCTACGAAGATGTCTTCTCGATAGAAGTGCTTGAGTCGTTCGAACATGCGCAGCGTGATTCCTGTTGGCATGAATTCGCGCCACGAATCGGGGTCAATACTCTTTATGAACGAGTCGAGCGTAAGTCCCTCTACGTTGTCTACTGTGCCATAAATCATAAGTGGCAGACGAGTGGAAATCTGGCTAAGAATGGCCAGTGCACGCTGACGTGGTGTCAGTCTGCTTGATGCCTCGCGTGCTGCCGCAACAGCTTCCTTCTCGCTTGTTGAGAGTTCAGTTTTCTTTGTATTGTTCTTTGTGGCGGCAGTTTTCTTGCGTGGGTTCTTGGTGAGTGTCTCCTTGTTGCGCTGGCGTTCAGCCAATACACCCAGAACCATTGCTTCTGCCACTTGGTCGAGAAGTTTCATGTCCTGCTGTCGCAGATTGTCAAGATTGCCATAGAGGCAGTCGTCACGGAAACCGTTGCGTATAAGCGTTTCAGAATATGTAGAGTTGATGCTTTGTATGAAACTTTCTGTATTGTATACAGTCTGTTTGCCATGCTTTATCTCTACGAGTGGACAGTAGTGTAGAAAATCGGTAAGTTTCTGTCGGCGCTCGTCAGCATCGTTAGTCGAGGTGTTGTTATTGATATACTGGTCGACAACAGTGAGTGTGCGCTTCGGTGCGAAGTCGATGGCGAAGCATTTATGCTTGACGTTTCTGTCGGTGTAAGGACTCTGACAACGGAATATAGTTTGAAAATAGCGCATACTTCCTGTCTCGGCGCTTCCTGCGAGCATAAGTACGGCATTCCATTCGGGAATGGACACGCCCATAGTGAGACGACCACACGATAGGGTGATGGTTTTGTCGTGCTGTGTCACAGCAGTTTTCACTCTCTCCAGTGCGCTTCGCTCAAATCTTGTCTGTTCGTAAATGTCGAGACGGTCGGAGCCAGCTTCGCCGTTGCCAGCTACATTGACAATGGTGTATTCGCTGAAGGGGTTGGTAGGTGAGTCTTCGCCCAGAATCTCTGCCAGGCATTTGGCTGCCATTACTCCCGGTACATACCAAAGGGTGTGGTTGAGCGATGGTTGCAGATAAGCGTTGGCATAGGGCTGTGTCTTGTCGTTGCTGTCTTTGCCGATGAGTGTGATGAACTTACGCACGTCAGCCTCGTGTACAAATCGTGATGTGTTGTCAACGGTTGTCTCGGTGCGGAACAACTCGGCAAAGTTCAGTCCGTCAGCCTTTGTCAGGCTTCGCATTTTGTCAGAGATGTCGTAGGTAAGTATGTTCATCTGTGCCAAACCCTCATACGGATTGGTAGTTTTGGGGTGAAGACTTGTCCACTGCTGTTTTGCTTGCTGCTCCATGGTGTAGTCCCAATGAAACACTTCGCGTGTGTCGAACATTCGTTGAATGTTGTAGGGTGTGCCTGAGAGATATAGTGTATGCAGCGAGCGGTTTTGCAGGAATGCAGCAATCACTTCTTGTCCGAGTCGTGAGTAGACGCCTTCGTGTGCCTCATCGACAATCATAAGGTCCCACTGTGTGCTGAATATGTCATTGTTCTTCTCAATGCCTTTCTGTTTGTTGACGCGACATGAGCCACGCAAGTCCTGCATTGATGCGAAATATATATAATGGACATTGATGTCCTTTTGTGCTTGTGCCTCAAGGGCTTCGAATGATAGGGCATCAGCCGATTGCATTGTAAGTGGTAGAGCCTGCTGACGCTTGCATCCGTAGAGCCAGTCGGTCATTCCAAGCTTTTGTAGCGAACAAAACCATTCTTCACGCACGTTTGGACGATGTGTGAGGATGAGTGTGCGACGGTAGCCGCATTGGCGTGCCACTTCAAGTGCACACAATGTCTTGCCGAAACGCATCTTTGCATTCCACAGCATGTTGTGCTTGCGCTTGAAGTATCTGACAGTTTGAGCTATGGCCTGTTGCTGTTCGCTTCTAAAATCAATATTATTGTTTGAGTCCATTATATTTGTTTACTAATCAGTCGTTTAAACATTAATTTGTCGCCTTTGAGTGGCGATGCTCCTTTCCATGACATGATATAGCAGGGGAGTTCGGTGTCGGGTATTGTATACTTGACACCATCCATTTGCCATATGTTCCATGTGATTATTTCGGCGGCTTTGAGCATTATCTCGATACGAGGCAGTTTTTGCCACCGTTCAAGATAGTAGTCACAGAATGTGTTGAATATGTTTTCTCTTGCAAGGAAAACATTGTCGTGTTGCATGTCGAATCCGTATGTCGATTGCAGCGCCATGAAGGCTTTGTTTAGCCATATGCGTCGGGAGTTTTCGTTGGCGGTGTGTGGCGTGTTTTCGTTGATTACTCTGAATTTTCGGTCGAGAATACCTATGCGTTTATTTAGGGGAATTTCTAACCCAGATGTGGTGTCGTATCTGCTTGCAAGATAAGGGGCTTCGCCACAGGTAAATTCAATTCGTCGACTCTGCACGTATTTCAGCCATGGTTTGTCGGCTGTGAATACTATAGGTTGTGTTGTGGATTCCCATACGTGACAGCCATCTGCTGTCACTGTTTCGACATTGAAAACATTGGGACGACCGAACCATTGCTCGTCGATAAGGTTGTTTTGGGCGTTGCAAATCCATGCTGGGGTGAATACTTCGGCGCGTGTCTTGGCGCGAACCACCTGCTGGTGTGTATGCTTGAAGGCTCGTGGAAGTATTTGGTCAATGTCGTCGGCATGTAATATGCTTTCATGACATCCTCCCATACTCAGTGTCTGATCTATAAGTAATGACGCAAGAACCCGCTTGTTGCTTCTTGTTATTGGGGGGTTGAATGTCAAGTGTGGCGCAGAGGTCATTTGTGTTTCTGGGTTATGGCTATTGGCAAGAGGCTATGATGTCCAGCTGCTTGACACCATAGCCTCTTATTATTTTGGGCTCAAAAAATTACTGCTCGTGAAGTTTTATTTCGCAGTTGTCGAGCGATTCGATGATAGCGAGCGACTCTACTCTTATGCCGCTCTCTCTGAGAAATTTGCCTCCGTCCTGAAATGCTTTCTCAATGATGAATCCCATGCCTTCGAGTGTGGCTCCTGCCTGTTGGCAGAGGTCGATGATACCCTTGGCAGCGTTGCCGTTGGCGAGAAAGTCGTCAATGAAAAGTACGTGGTCGTCGGCGGTGAGGTAGTCGCGGCTGATGATTACGTCATACTCGCGCTGCTTGGTGAATGATGTCACCTTAGTGGCGAGCATATTGCCCATAGTGCTTGGTTTCTTCTTTTTTGCAAATACCACGGGCAGATTCATAAGAAATCCCATCATGATAGCGGGGGCTATACCCGATGCTTCGATGGTAAGAATCTTGTTGACCTTGGTGCATGCAAATCGGCGGATAAACTCCACTGCGATGTCTTTCATCAGATTGGGGTCCATCTGATGGTTTATGAATTTGTCTACTTTGAGAATGCCACCAGGATAGCATTTCCCGTCTTTTAGAATTCGGTCTTTAAGAGCTTTCATAAATGATATTGCTTACGAATTATTTTACAATTTAAGGCTTGGTTAGGGCCATTTTCTTTCAGTTGGCAAAAATAGCAAATCTTTTTTAAAAATAGGCAATATGCCTGTGGTTTTTGCAAAACAATGCCTACTTTTGTACCTGTTAGCATTTGATAATGCAGCGTGAAGCAGATAAAAACTAATAGTAAAATGAGAATTATAATCATTGGAGCTGGCAATGTTGCTACGCATATTGCTCTGGCTTTGAAACGGGCTGGGTTGCCGCCAACTCAGATTTGGAGCCGCACGACGGAGTCGGCTCAAGCTTTGGCTGAGAGTGTTGGATGTTTGTATACGAATTGTCTTGACGACATAATTACAGATGCCGATGCCTGTATAATCAGTGTGAAGGACAGATATGTCAAGGACATTGCCGCACAGGTATGCAAAGGCCGCTGTCAGACTGTGTTTATGCATACGTCTGGTAGTGTTGGTTTGGATGTGTTTAATGATCTTTGTGATAGTTGTGGCGTGCTTTATCCTATGCAGACATTTAGTAAGGATAAAGAATTGGACTTTAAGAAAATACCATGTTTTGTTGAAGGAAATAATAAAACTTCTACAAAGATTATTATGAAATTGGCATCGACTATATCGAATAATGTTCACTACATGACGAGCGACGACCGTAAATGGTTGCATCTTGCTGCTGTTTTTGCGTGCAATTTCAGCAATGCCTGTTATGTTGTATCTGATGGTATATTGCGTCGTAATGGATTGGATTTCACTATTCTACAGCCATTGCTTGAAGAAACAATAAGCAAGTTGGGGACATTGGCTCCAATTGATGCTCAGACTGGTCCGGCAGTACGTGGCGACAAGAATATTCTAGATTCACAGGTTGCAATGCTAGCCGACAACGAAAGTGTGCAGAAACTATACATCAAAATGTCGGAAATAATAGCCGAACAGCAAAGTAATAAGAAATTAGAATCGGGTAAGTAAAACTTAGTATCGAGAAAATCATGATAAACTACGATTTGAAGAAAATCAAGGCTGTCCTGTTTGATGTCGATGGTGTACTCTCGGCTGAGACTATATTGTTAAGTTCCGAAGGCGAACCACTTCGTACGGTGAACATAAAGGACGGCTATGCCATTCAATTTGCATGTAAGGTTGGATTGCGCATTGCCATTATCACGGGGGGCAACACGGCAGCTGTACGCAAACGCTATGAGGGGCTTGGCGTGAAGGACATATGTATGGGTGCTGGCGTCAAGATTACGGCTTACGACGAACTGCTACAGCGATATGGTCTGGAAGACGAGGAGGTGATGTTCGTTGGCGATGACATTCCCGACTATCAAGTGATGAAGCGTGTTGGCTGTGCGTGCTGCCCCAATGATGCTTGCGACGATATTAAGAGCATTAGTACATATATAAGTGGCCGAATAGGCGGTCATGGCGTGGGGCGCGACGTAATAGAACAGGTGCTGCGGGCGCAAGGCAAATGGCTAAATGAAGATGCTGCTTTTGGTTGGTAGAAAGCTAAATTGGCATGAAACAATATAATAAATAAGGTGATGAGATTGTAATTAAAATAATATAAAGAAATATACAATGGAAATTATACTGGCAAGTAATTCGCCCCGTAGGAAGGAATTGCTCAATCAACTAGGACTTGATTTTGAAGTGAGGGTGATGAGTGGCATAGACGAGTCCTATCCCGACAACCTGCCATCGAAGGATGTTGCCGAATATATCGCGTCGAAGAAATCGTCGGCCTATTCGATAGCTTCTGACGAACTCCTTATTACGGCTGACACAATAGTAGTCGTAGGACATGACATCTTGGGCAAACCTCATGATCGTGAGGATGCCTGCCGTATGCTGCGCGAAATAAGCGGCAAGACTCATCATGTAATAACTGGTGTATGCATAAGAACGGACAGCAAGCAAAGCCGATTCTCTGTGTCTACCGACGTGAAATTCAAAAATCTCACGGATGGTGAGATTGATTTCTATGTAGACCATTTCAAACCTTACGACAAGGCTGGAGCCTATGGCATTCAGGAGTGGATTGGCTTGGTTGGGGTTGAGTCTATCTCGGGTAGTTTCTATAATGTAATGGGGCTGCCCGTGCAGCGCATATATGAGGAATTGACTGCTTCGTTCGGTTTGAACTTGGATAGCATCAATCCGTAGTAGTAAAAAAATGTGACATATTTAATATATTTTAGACTCTATATTTCGCCTTAGAGATATTATTTATGTAATTTTGCGTGTGAAAAAGGTCGTAAGACCTATGTTTAATGAATTTAGAAAATTAATTATTACTGAAATGTCAGAATCAATAGATATCCGCCAACTTAATGCCCGGATAGAACAGCAAAGCAGTTTTGTCACCAATTTGGTGACCGGTATGAACCAGGTAATCGTAGGCCAGAAGCACCTTGTAGAGTCGTTGCTTATATCGCTTCTTAGTGATGGACACATCCTGCTGGAGGGTGTTCCGGGATTGGCAAAGACACTTGCCATCAAGACATTGTCAAGTCTTGTAGACGCAGACTTCAGCCGTATTCAGTTTACTCCCGACCTCTTGCCAGCCGACGTTATTGGTACATTGGTCTACTCGCAGAAGGACGAGTCTTTCCATGTGAAGAAGGGTCCTGTGTTTGCCAACTTCGTATTGGCCGATGAGATTAACCGTGCGCCAGCCAAGGTGCAGAGTGCACTGCTTGAGGCAATGCAGGAACATCAGGTAACAATCGGCGAGCAGACATTTGCTTTGCCTAAGCCTTTCCTCGTTATGGCTACACAGAACCCTATTGAGCAGGAGGGAACATATCAGTTGCCTGAGGCTCAAGTCGACCGTTTCATGCTTAAGGTGGTAATTGGTTATCCTACACTGGAAGAGGAAAAACAGATTATTCGTGAGAATATCAAGGGCGAGCTCAAAAACGTGCTGCCAGTGACTACTGCAGAGGAGATAATGAAGGCTCGTGCCGTAGTTGAGGACGTGTATATTGACGAGAAGATAGAGCAATATATTGCGGATATAGTGTTTGCATCGCGCTATCCCGAAAAGTATGGTCTGGCAGAAATCAAGGATATGATTACGTTTGGTGGTTCGCCACGTGCAAGTATCAGTCTTGCCAAGGCAGCCCGTGCTTATGCCTTCATCAAGCATCGTGGCTATGTAGTGCCTGAGGACGTACGTGCCGTTGTTCACGACGTTATGCGCCACCGTATTGGCCTCTCGTATGAGGCGGAGGCAAGCAATGTGACGAGCGAGGACATAGTATCAAAGATTATCAATAAGGTTGAAGTACCCTAAAAGGGTATAACGATCATTCGATTTATAATGGAAACTTCAGAAATATTAAAGAAAGTCCGCAAGATTGAGATAAAGACCCGCGGACTCAGCCAGAACATCTTTGCAGGCCAGTATCATTCGGCCTTCAAGGGTAGGGGAATGGCTTTCTCTGAGGTGCGTGAATATCAGTTCGGCGACGACGTTCGCGACATTGACTGGAATGTTACTGCGCGTTTCCGCAAACCGTTTGTCAAAGTTTTTGAGGAGGAGCGCGAGCTTACCGTAATGTTGATGATAGATGTGTCAGGGTCTCTCTCGTTCGGTACGCGTCATTGCACTAAGTCGGATATGGCTGTCGAGATTGCGGCAACCATAGCCTTCAGTGCAATCCAGAACAATGACAAGATTGGCGTGATTTTCTTCTCCGACCGTATCGAGAAATTCATTCCTCCAAAGAAGGGGCGAAAGCATATCTTATATATTATACGTGAGATGCTCGACTTCAAGCCGCAGAGCACCAGAACCGACATAGGAGAAGCTATGGCTTTCTTCACACGAGCTATGAAGCGCCGTGCTACGGTGTTTGTACTCAGCGATTTTCTTGACAATAAAGACTTTTTACGACAAATGCAGATTGCCAGCCGTAAGCACGACATTATGGCCATACAGGTGTACGACGGATGGATGAAGAAACTGCCTGATGTAGGCTTGATGCGCATTGTCGATGCTGAGACAGGACACGAGATGTATCTTGACACGTCAAGCCGCAAGGTGCAGCGAATGCATGCACAATATTGGGCTGAATCGGAGGCAAAGCTGAAGGATGTCTTCTCGCGTTCGAAAATCGACTGGGTGTCGGTAGCGACTAACGACGATTATGTCAGAGCTATGATGCGTCTTTTCGGATCGCGTATTTAGAGATATTTACAGTCAGTCAAAACGTAAATAAAAAATAATGAGGATATTCATTTCATACATATTGTCATTGCTGTTCTGCGCCACTGTGTGCAATGCTCAGGACGTGACAGTAGAGTCAAAAATAGATTCCATAGCAATACTTATAGGCCAGCAGGCTCATTTGTCGGTAGAAGTGTCGGCAAAAGAAGGAGCTAACGTAGTGTTCCCGCATTTCAAGCGTTCGCAATATTATGTTCCTGGTGTTGAAGTGCTTGAAGAAACATCGTCCGAGCCAGTTGTCTCGGATGGCATTCTTAAGGTGAGCCATTCATATACGCTTACAAGTTTTGATGAGAAACTGTATCCGTTGCCAGGTGTCAAGGTGAAGGTGAACGGTAAGGTCTACACATCCAACCAGCTTGCTCTCAAGGTGGTGACATGTGATGTGGACACTCTTCATCCCGAAAAGTTCTTCCCTCCCAAGGATATACAGGACAATCCTTTCATGTGGAGCGAGTGGACTCCGCTGATGTGGTCGGCACTTGCTGTTATAGTGTTGTGTCTGGCTTTTGCCTATCTGTTGCAACGTTTGAAGCACAACAAGCCAATCATAGCCAAGATACGCATTGTGAAGGTTGTACCTCCACATCAGAAAGCGCTCAATGAGATAGAAAACCTTAAGAAGGTGAACTTTGAGTCGACCGATGACCAGAAGGAATATTACACAAAGCTAACCAAGGCTTTGCGTAAGTATATTAAGGAGCGTTTCGGATTCAATGCTATGGAGATGACAAGTTCGGAGATTATAATGCACCTCAAGGCCAATGGCGATGAGAGTATGATGAACGAACTGCAGGAACTCTTCATGACAGCTGATTTGGTGAAGTTTGCCAAATATTCTTCATTGCTAAACGAGAAGGACATGAATCTCGTCAACGCCATAAACTTTATCGACAAGACGAAACGCGACGACGTTCCGACTGAGGAGAAGATTATGCCTACGCTGAGCGACGACGAGAAGAAGACCAACAAGAACCACAGAGTGATAAAGTCGTTACTGTGGCTGATTGGCATAGCAGCATTTGTTCTGGTGGTTTACATAGTCTACAACGCATGGCTGTTGCTGGAATAAGAAAAACGAATGACAATGGAATTTGCTAATAAAGAATACTTTATACTCATCTTACTGTTGATTCCGTACATTGTATGGTATCTTTTATATCGTAAGAAAAGCGTGCCCTCAATGCGTGTCAGTACAGCCGAAGCCTATCGTTACGGATACTGTACATGGCGTACACGTCTGGTGCACGTTCCGTTGGTGTTGCATTGCATCTGCTACACATTGCTCGTATGCGTATTGGCTCGTCCTCAGACACGTAATGCGTGGGATACTAAGTCGGTAGAGGGCATTGACATAATGCTTGCAATGGACGTTTCGACTTCCATGCTTGCCGAAGATCTCAAGCCCAACCGTCTTGAGGCTGCTAAGAATGTGGCTGCAGAATTCATAGCCGGACGTCCTAACGACAATATAGGTCTTACCATTTTCGCCGGCGAATCGTTCACACAGTGTCCTATGACTACCGACCATACATCTCTGTTGTATATGATGCAGTCGGTGCGTACTGACATTGCTGCCAGAGGCATCATTTCTGACGGAACAGCCATTGGTATGGGCTTGGCAAATTCTGTGTCACGTCTGAAGAATTCAAAGGCCAAGAGCAAGGTGGTAATCTTGCTTACCGACGGTAGTAACAATATGGGCGACATCTCTCCTATGACGAGTGCTGAGATTGCCAAGAGCATGGGCATAAGAGTTTATACTGTCGCTGTAGGTACAAATAAGGTGGCTCCCTACCCGGTGCCAGTGGCTGGAGGTATACAGTATGTAAACATGCCTGTAGAGATTGACACTAAGACACTCGAAGAAATTGCCCATACAACAGGTGGCAGCTCTTATCGTGCCACCAACAACAAAGAGTTGTCAAAGATTTACAAGGACATCGATACACTTGAGAAGACCAAGATGGACGTAAAGCGTTTTTCAAAGCGTTATGAGGCTTACCAGCCGTTCCTTCTCTTGGCTGTCATCTTGCTGCTTGTAGAGATAGTCTTGAGAAACACAGTACTTCGTAAAATACCATAAAGCGAAACAGTATGTTTAAATTTGCTGACCCATCATATCTATGGCTGCTGGTAGCCGTAGTCTTTCTTGTCGTACTTAGATTCTATAATCTATGGAAACGTCGCCGTCTGATGTCGCGTCTTGGCGACAAACAGCTGTTGGCGGCAATGATGCCCGATGTGTCCAGAGGGCGTCCTACAGTTAAGTTTTGGCTACTTATAAGTGCATTGGCACTTATGATTGTTATGCTTGCTCGTCCTCAAATGGGGTCGAAAATAGCCAATGACAAGCGCAATGGAATCGAGACGATAATAGCCATGGACATAAGCAACTCTATGCTTGCCCAGGATGTTGTGCCGTCGAGACTCGACAAGAGCAAGATGCTTGTAGAGAGCCTTGTCGACAATTTCACAAACGACAAGATAGGTCTTGTAGTCTTTGCTGGCGATGCCTTCGTGCAGTTACCTATTACAAATGATTATGTGTCGGCCAAAATGTTTCTTCATGACATTAGTCCGTCGCTTATAACAACACAGGGCACCGACTTAGCCCATGCCATCAATCTTTCGGCAAGCAGTTTCACACAGCAGCAGGGGGTAGGACGTGCCATTATTGTCATTACCGACGGTGAAGATCATGAGGGTGGTGCCGAGGAAGCAGTGAAGGCTGCACGCAAGAAGGGCATAAATGTGTTCATATTGGGTATAGGTAGCACCAAGGGTGCACCAATCCCAGTAGGTGGCGATTATCTCAAGGACGCTTCGGGCAATGTTGTTATGTCGGCCCTCAATGAGGATATGTGTCGTAGTCTTGCTCAGGTTGGCAGCGGATCATATATCCATGTGGACAATACCAATGACGCCCAGGAGAAACTGAACAGTGAATTGGCAAAACTTCAGAAGGGCACCACACAGGATGTGGTGTATAGTGAGTATGCCGACCAGTTTCAGGCTTTCGGCCTAATTGTAATCTTGCTTTTAATTGTAGAAGCTTGCTTGCTTGAGGCCAAGAACCCACGATTCAAAAATGTTTTTCTTTTCAAGAAGAAGGCTTAAATAGAAGAAGGCTTAAATAATTCCATAATTAAGATACAATATGAGAATTGCTATAGTTATAATTATGTTGATAGCTTCGGTGGTGGACATCAGTGCCCAGTCGGACCGTCGTTGTATACGCAGTGGCAACCGTCAGTATCGCCAGCAGAATTTTGTTAAGGCAGAGGCTGAGTATCGTAAGGCTGTTTCAGCTAATAGTACCAATACTCAGGCTTTATACAATCTTGGCTGTGCCTTGATGATGCAGAACAAGGACTCATTGGCAACAGTACAGTTTGAGAAAGCCGGACGCCTTGAGAAAGACCCTAAGCGCAAGGCTATGGTCTACCATAATATCGGATTTATCTGCCAGAACCATCGTCTATATTCTGAGGCAATCGAAGCATACAAGGAGAGTCTTCGAAATAATCCGTCAGACAATGAGACACGCTACAATCTTGAATTGTGCAAGCGCTTGAACAAGTCGAACAAGCAACAGCAAAAACAACAAAACAAGCAGAATAACGACAACAAGAAAAAAGACGATAAGAAGAAAAAGGAAGAAAAGAACAAGTCGCAGCAGAAAAATCCTGAAGATCAAAAGCAGAAGATGAGCAAGGACAATGCTGAGCAACTGCTTAATGCTGCCATGCAAAACGAGCAGGCTACGCAGCGCAAGGTTAAGGAAGCGCAACGTGCTGGCAAGTCTAAACGTCTTGAGAAAAACTGGTAGTAAGAATACAAACTTTCAATGAGAAAGCTAATGACAAAGCTAAATAGAATGAAACGGTCTATATTGTTTTATGTTCTGTGCGTATTTACGTTATGTACCTACGCACAGGGCATTTCTGTTTCTGCACCGTCGCATGTTGCGACAGGCGAGAATTTCCGTCTAACGTATAGTGTTAATGCTCAAAGTGTGGACGACTTCCGGGCTGCAAACATTCCTTCGGGTCTTGAGGTGATAGCAGGTCCATATACGTCCTATCAGTCGAGCTATCAAATGATAAATGGCCATACAAGTCGTTCGGCAAGTGTCACATATACCTATACTCTGTATGCAGAGAAGGCAGGCACCTATACAATTCCTGGTGCGCGAGCAAAGGTAGATGGCAAGACCATCAGTTCGCATTCAGTACACATTAAGGTGTCGGGAGCAGCAAAGAGTGGTGGTTCGTCGGCTCCTAAGAATCATGAGGACGAGAGTTACGATGTCAACAATACTGGTCATATCTCTGCCAAAGACCTCTTTGTAAAGGTTAGTGCCAATAAAAAGCGTGTTCACGAACAGGAACCGATACTGCTGACATACAAGGTTTACACTCTTGTCGATTTGACTTCGCTCGACGGCAAGATGCCAGACCTTACTGGTTTTCATACCCAGGAAATAAAACTGCCACAGCAGAAGAGTTTCCATGTAGAGAAGGTTAACGGTCGTAATTATCGTTGTGTCACGTGGAGCCAGTATGTAATGTATCCGCAGATGACAGGCAAACTACAGATTCCGAGTATAACATTCAAGGGTGTAGTAGTGGCACGTAACAATGCAGTAGACCCCTTTGAGGCTTTCTTCAACGGTGGTTCGGGTTATGTGGAGATAAAGCGTGACATCGTGGCTCCAAGTCTGAACATAGAGGTAGTTCCGCTTCCTGCCAAGCCAGTCAACTTCAGTGGTGGCGTGGGCCGTTTCAATATTTCAACCCAGCTTCTTGGACGTGGTTCATATAAGGAGGGCGACCCCGTTACTTTGCGTGTTGTGATAGGTGGCAATGGCAACCTTAAGCTTGTAAAGCAGCCGGTAGTAAATTTCCCAAAAGATTTTGACAGGTATGATCCTAAGGTAACAGACCGTACCCGTCTTACTGCAAATGGTATTGAAGGCAATATGGTTTACGACTATCTTGTTGTACCACGCAACCAAGGCAAATACACTATTCCTTCGGTAGAACTGAATTATTACGATGTTGCTGCCGATACATATAAGACTGTCCGTACCCAGCCAATTGAAATAAATGTTGCTAAGGGCGACGGACGCAAGTCGTCTGTGAGCGACTATTCTGGTGTTGAGTCATCTGATATTCGTGCAATCAAGACTGGCGAAGCCACTTCTGGCAAGGGATATTCGTTCTATCGTTCAGCGTCTTACTGGTTGGGGCTTATTCTGCCTTTTGTATTCTTTGTAAGTGTGCTCGTTTACCATCGCAATCGAGTACGTGATAATGCCGACGTAGCACGTATGAAGGGCAAGCGCGCCAATAAGGTTGCCACCAAACGTCTGAAGAAGGCTCTGCAACTACTTAATGCTGGTCGTCAGAACCTGTTCTACGACGAGACCTTGAGAGCATTGTGGGGTTATGCCGGCGACAAGTTGAATATGCCGGTCGAACAACTCTCGCGCGAAAATATCGCCGCAAAGCTTGAAGAGCGTGAGATTAGTCGTGACACTATTGACAAGTTCATTGCTGCTCTTGACGAGTGTGAGTTTGAGCGTTATGCTCCAGGTGATGTAGGTGGCAATATGATGAAAACATACGATACAGCTATGATAGCTATTACTGACATTGAGGGTGACTTGAAGACCTCGCGTGGCAAACGCAGTGCACAAACAGCGTCAACACTATCGGTTATAATCATCGGTTTTGTTTTGTCGTTGTGCAGTGTCGAAGTCTTTGCTGTCAATAAGGCAGATGCCGATTCTGCTTATACTAGCGGTAATTATATTCAGGCAGCCAGGATTTACAACGAGCTGTTGAAGGTTGACGAAAGTGCAACTCTTTATTATAATTTAGGCAATGCCTACTATCGATTAGGCAATATCGGTCAGTCGGTAGTGGCGTATGAGAAGGCTCTGCGCCTCGCTCCTCAGGATGATGACATACGTGCCAATCTCAAATTTGTCCACAGTAAGACCATCGACCGCGTGTCTTCGGGTTCGCGTATGTTCTTTGTCGATTGGTATGAGTCGATGCTCAATCTTTGTGGCATAGATGGTTGGGCCGGCATTGGTGTAGCTTCGTTCATTGTAATGCTTCTGCTTATTGCTGTCTATTTCCTATGTGGTAGGGTAGTGCTGCGTAAGGTGGGCTTCTATGGAGCGTTGCTTTCGTTCGTCATATTCATTATGTCCAATCTTTTTGCTTGGCAGCAGCTGCGTGCATTCAATGCTCACGATCGTGCTGTTGTAGTGCGTCCGTCTGCACAAATCAGAAAGACTCCTTCAGATACAAGTGCAAGTGCCTTTGTGCTTCATGAGGGCACGTCGGTAGTCATTACAGATAGCTTGATGAAGGGATGGTTGGGCATCCGTCTTGACGATGGTCGTGAGGGATGGATTAAGAGCAATCAGGTAGAAGTGATATAATTCAAGATTTTACAAATAATATAAATAAAACCATTCGCAATAATGCTGTTAGATATCCAGACGTTTTTGGCAAACGACAGGCTTGTCCTGTCATGGTTTAACGGTAGCAACTCTGTCTTTCTCGACGGATGGATGTCTGCCCTTACGTCAGGCTTTACATGGTTGGCGTTGTATGCGTCGCTGTTCTATCTTGTGGTCAAGAACAATGAGACAATGGGACAGATAATGCTTGTTGTAGGTTGTGCTTTAGCTTGTGTGGGATTGGCTGATATTATGGCCGATGTCATAGTAAAGCCTCTGGTAGAGCGTTGGCGACCGAGCAACGATCCCATCTTTAAGTATGATGTGTCGGTAGTGGATGGCTATCGTGGAACGTCTTATGGATTTTTCTCGGCACATGCAGCAAATACATTCTCCTTAGCATTGTTTTTCTGTATGCTTGTGAGGAGTCGGGTGTTGAGTGTAGCGCTTGTACTTTGGTCGTTTGTCAACTGCTATACCCGTATGTATCTTGGCCTTCATTATCCTTCAGATATTGTTTGCGGTCTTCTTTGGGGCAGTGTATGTGCTATAGGAGTCTATTATTTTTATTTGCGAGTGAGCCGCCGAATGTTTGGTGAGGACAATTACGTATCGACTCAGTACACGTCAACGGGCTACCGACTTTGTGATGTTGACATTGTAGTTTTTGTGCTCGTTTCTACAGTTCTCATCACCTTATTCAAGGCTTTGTTTATTTATTAAGACCATATTATAGAATTTCAGTTAGATAAAAATAGAAAATGGAAACAAAACGTATACATATTAAGGACTACAATTATTCTCTTCCTGACGAGCGTATAGCCAAGTTCCCGCTTGCTCAACGCGACCACAGCAAGTTGCTTCTTTATAAGCATGGTGAGGTGTCGGAAGATGTCTTCTATAATATTCCAAATCATTTGCCGGAGGGTGCTCTTATGGTGTTCAACAACACCAAGGTAATCCAGGCACGTCTGCACTTCCGTAAGTCTACGGGTGCACTCATCGAGGTGTTTCTGCTCGAACCTTATGTACCTGCCGACTATGAGCAGATGTTTCAGACTACCGGTTCGTGTTCTTGGCTTTGCATGATAGGCAACTTGAAGAAATGGAAGGGTGAGACATTGCGTCGTACTTTTGATGTAAAGGGTCGTGAGGTGACACTCAATGCCGAGCGACGTGAAGATGTAGGCAAGAGCTATCGTGTCGATTTCTCATGGGATGATAATACTGTATCTTTTGCCGAATTGCTCGACTCTGTAGGCGAGTTACCAATTCCTCCTTATCTTAATCGTGAGACTCAGGAGAGTGACAAGACAACTTATCAGACAGTATACTCTAAAATCAAGGGCTCCGTGGCTGCTCCTACGGCTGGTCTGCACTTTACATCAGACGTGCTCGCATCGCTCGACAATCACGGTATTGATCGTGAGGAGGTGACGCTACATGTTGGGGCTGGAACATTCAAGCCTGTAAAGTCAGAGGAAATACAGGATCACGAGATGCATACCGAGTACATATGCGTCCATCGTCAGACTCTCGAAAAACTCATTAAGCATAATGCATGTGCCATTGCCGTTGGCACTACGAGTGTTCGCACGCTTGAAAGTCTTTACTATATGGGTGTTAAGCTTGAGAAGAATCTTGACATCTCTGAAGATGAATTGCACGTATGTCAGTGGGAGCCTTATGAAGATGAAACCTTCGAAATGGCAGCTAAAGTTACGCCTCTTAAGGCCATACAGAACATTCTTGCTTATCTCGACCGCCACTCGCTTAATTCGCTTCATTCAAGTACGCAGATAATCATTGCCCCAGGCTATGAATATAAGATAGTAAAGATGCTCGTTACTAATTTCCATCAGCCCCAGTCTACGTTGCTATTGCTCGTGAGTGCATTCCTGCATGGAGATTGGCACAAGATATACGATTATGCTTTGGCGCACGACTTCCGATTCTTGAGCTACGGAGACAGTTCATTGCTCATACCTTAATGTGTGAGTAGTTCATATTTTATTTAATAAAGAAAACACGTTACAATTATGAAAATAGGTGATAAAGTACAGTTCCTCAGCGAAATTGGCGGTGGAAAGATTGCTGGATTTCAAGGCAAGGACATAGCCTTGGTTGAGGATGAAGACGGATTTCAGATTCCAACTCCCATTTCCGACCTTGTTGTGACCAGTAGTGGCGAAGAATATTCTTCAGCGCGTTCGGTAGTCAAGAAGGGTGGGGCAGAACAGGCTTCCGAAACTGCCGACCCCGACACGTTCAATATGTCGGTAAAGGCTAAAATCAACGCTACAATTGATGATGAATTTATAGAGGAGGAAGAATATGATGCTGCCGACCGTGAGATTACCTATCGTGCTAAGGTAGAGGAGCGCAAGGGAGGCAACGTGCTTAACCTCTATTATGCTTTTGTGCCAGAGGATGTCAAGAATTTCTCGAAATCAACATTCGCTTGCTATCTTGTCAACGACAGCAACTACTATGTACATTATCTCTATATGAGTGTTGACGGCCATTCGTTCCGCTTGCGCGGTGAAGGCGAACTTGAGCCCAATACTAAGCTCTATATTGAAAGCTTTGCACTCGACCAGCTCAACGAAATCGACCGTGTACGATTCCAGCTTCTCTCGTTCAAGCGTGATAAGGATTTCGTAGCCAAACCGGTTTGCGATGTTCAGTTCCGTATTGACAAGGTGAAGTTCTACAAGTTGCATACATTCCAGTCAAACGATTTCTTCGAGACTCCTGCTCTGCTCTATCCCGTGGTGAAAAACGATGAGGTAGCACAGCTCAAACCTATTGAGGCTGAAAAACTTATATATGTAGAATCTGATGAGACTGAAACTAAGAGCAAGAAAGATGTTCAATCTAATGTTTCTTACAGCAAGTTGAAGGGACTTGAATCGCTCAATACTCCAAAGCACGCCAAGTCGAAAAAATCATCCAATGAGCCTCTTGTTGTCGACCTCCATGCTAACGAACTCCTTGAGACTACTGCAGGAATGGGTACATCTGACATATTGAACTATCAGCTCGACTACTTCCGTAGAACCCTTGAGGAGAACAAGCATAATAAAGGACTCCATATTGTGTTCATTCATGGCAAGGGCGAAGGCGTGCTTCGTCATGCTATAATCAATGAGTTGCGCTATCGTTATAAGAATTATCCCTATCAGGACGCCTCTTTCCAGGAATATGGTTATGGGGCTACACAGGTAACAATCAGATAATAAAGAAATGAAGTACGGTTACATCACAGTTGCGTCTGCCATTCCTTCGGTGAAGGTTGCTGATGCCGATTACAATATAAAGCAAATAGAGAGTCTCACAGCTCAGGCTGAAGGTAAAGGGGCTGAGATTATCGTATTCCCTGAACTTTCAGTCACGGGCTACACTTGTCAAGACCTCTTTGCACAACAGACGCTTATTGAGCAAGCAGAAATGCAGATTCTGCAGTTGCTCGACTTCTCTCGCAAACTCGATATTATCTGCGTTGTGGGAGCGCCAGTGTGTATTGGTTCTGGGCTGTACAACTGCGCTGTAGTGTGCCAGCATGGCAATATCCTTGGTATTGTGCCCAAGCGTTATCTGCCTAATTACGCTGAATTCTATGAAAAGCGTTGGTTTGCTTCTGTTGACGATATTGTACGTCCTACAGAAGTACGTTTTGCTGGCAACACCATTACCGTACAACCTGGTATTCAGCTGTTCCAGACTTGCGACGGAGTGAAGTTTGGCATAGAACTGTGTGAGGACCTTTGGGCACCAGTTCCACCGTCAAACGACATTGCTCTCGCAGGAGCAGATATTATTCTCAATCTTTCTGCAAGCGACGACCTTATAGGCAAGAATGCCTATCTGCGTTCTCTTCTCTGCCAGCAGAGTGCTCGCTTGATATGTGGTTACGTATATAGCTCATGTGGATTTGGCGAGAGTACTCAGGATGTTGTCTATGGTGGCAATGCGTACATTTGCGAGAATGGAACTATGGTGGCAGAGTCGGAGCGTTTTGCTCTTGACGAACAACTCGTGATAAATCAGATTGATGTAGACAAGTTGCGCACCGAACGCCGTAAGAACACATCGTTCGTACAGGCAAGTGCCAATAATGATAATCCGGTGACTATCATTTCTACAGATGCCGTAGAGCCTCGCGACTTTTCTCTTATGCGTAGCGTCAATCCTCATCCATTCATACCTACAAGCAATGATATGTTTGCTTCTTGCGATGAGATTTTCTCTATTCAGGTATGTGGTCTTGCCAAACGCCTTGTACACACATGCTCCAAGCGTGTGGTACTTGGCATAAGTGGTGGCTTGGACTCTACTCTTGCGCTGCTGGTATGTGTCAAGACATTCGACAAGCTTGGCTACGACCGTAAGGGAATAGTTGGTGTCACTATGCCCGGCTTCGGCACTACCGACCGTACCTACAACAATGCCATCTCGCTCATGCAGAGCCTCGGCATCACAATACGCGAGATACCGATAGCCAAGAGCGTAACTCAACATTTCGAGGATATCGGCCACGACATAAATGTGCATGACGTGACATACGAGAATGGCCAGGCACGTGAGCGTACGCAGATACTCATGGACCTCAGCAACAAGTTGGGCGGCTTAGTCATTGGTACGGGCGACCTTAGCGAACTTGCACTTGGTTGGGCAACATACAATGGCGACCACATGTCAATGTATGGGGTCAATGCCAGCATACCCAAGACCCTCATACGCTATCTTGTAGGCCATGTAGCCAATAATAGTATCGACGAACAGTCGCGTCTGACGTTGCTCGACATTATCGATACTCCGATTTCGCCAGAACTTATCCCTGCCGACGAGGATGGCAACATCAGCCAGAAGACCGAGGATCTTGTAGGCCCATATGAACTGCACGACTTCTTCCTCTATCATTTCCTGCGTTTCGGATTCCGTCCGTCCAAGCTCTTCATGCTTGCTCGTCATGCCTTCAGTGTAGAGACTTACGATGATGATGTAATCAAGCATTGGTTGCGTACTTTCATTCGACGTTTCTTCCAGCAGCAGTTCAAGCGCTCGTGCCTGCCCGACGGTCCGAAGGTTGGTAGTGTTTCACTCTCGCCACGCGGCGACTGGCGCATGCCCACCGATGCAGCATCCGCTCTGTGGCTTGCAGAATGTGATACACTTTAGGTAGATAAATTCCACTAAATGACATTAAATGGAACAGACAGCCAAAGCAAAGAAGGCTCCCGTGTATCTGACCAAAATCTCGCGCGAAACATTCGACAAACTGAAGGAGCAGATCTTGCACGTGCTTGTCGTAGAGAAACGCTATCGCGAAAGTGGTTTCTCAGCCCATCAGTTAGCTGAGATGCTGCATACCAATACGCGCTATGTTTCTATCGTGCTCAGCGTGCGCTATCATGCCAACTTTGCGCAGTTTATAAACAAGCTGCGCATTGAAGAGGCAATGGCTTTGTTGCAAGACCAACGTTATGCCAATCTACGCATTGAGGAGATTTCTGATATGGTTGGGTTTGCCAATCGTCAGTCGTTCTATAGAGCTTTCTGCCAGATTGTGGGCAAGACTCCTCGACAGTATCAGGAGCAACTGTAATAAATATCATTAACTGAACTTTAGCAAGTTCAGAGAATGCAGAAGTTAAAGAAGTTAGCGCTCCCTACGGTCGCTAGAAATTTTTGCTAAGGCAAGCGGCAAAGCCGAGCGATAGCCATTACTCTTTTTGCTGAATATTCAGCTATAAGGCATACGGCTTTAAATTCTATAACTTCTTTAAATTCTATAACTTCTGAACTTGCGAAAGTTCGATCATTAATTACAATGACAGAACAATTCAACTATACCGACGAGCGTTTTGCCGACATACAGATGCTCCGCTATCGTCTCGACGGATTTGAGAGTCTGACGCTTCGTCAGAAACTATATATTTATTATCTCGCTAAGGCTACACTGTGCGGTCGTGACATTACGACCGACCAGTTTGGCCGATATAATCTACGCATACGCTTCTTGCTTGAGGCTGTCTATAAGGGCTACTCTGGCAATCGTCAGACGGACGAGTTTTGTGCCGTTGTCGATTATTTGAAGCGTGTGTGGTTTGCCAATGGCATCTATCATCACTATGGATGCGAGAAGTTCATACCCGATTTCAGCGAAGAATACTTTCGCGGCATCGTCATGGCAACCATTCCCGACAGCGCATGGGTCAGCAACGAATTGAACGAATTGTGCCCCATAATGTTCAATCCTGCCATCATGCCCAAGCGCGTCAATCAGCGTGCTGGCGATGACATTGTAAAGACCTCGGCTTGCAATTTTTATGACAATGTAAGTCAGAAAGAGGTGGAGAACTATTATGCACAAATGCGCAATGCCGACCCAGATAAAGCTACTCCAATTTCTTATGGACTGAATTCTACGTTACGTCGTACAGACAACGGTTCTATCGTAGAGGAAGTATGGCGTGAAGGTGGCTTGTATGGCAGTGTGATCAAACAGATTATTTACTGGCTTACAAAGGCTTCTGCTGTGGCTGAAAATGAGCAACAGGTTGAAATTATAAGTCTTCTTATAGAATATTACCGCACTGGCGACCTCCATGTTTTCGACAAGTATTCTATAGAATGGTTGAAGGAGCATGAGGGACGTATCGACTTTATCAATGGTTTCATTGAGGTATATGGCGACCCGCTTGGACTGAAAGGTTCGTGGGAGGGTATTGTACACTATAAAGACCCGGTAGCAACGCAGCGCACACTTACTCTTTCTGGCAATGCACAGTGGTTTGAAGACCACTCTCCGGTTGACCCTCGATTCCGTAAACCAAAGGTTGTTGGCGTTACTGCCAATGTGGTTTGTGCTGCAATGCTTGGTGGCGATGAGTATCCGTCAACGGCTATTGGCATCAATTTGCCCAATGCTGATTGGATACGTGCTCAATATGGTTCCAAGAGTATCACTATAGGCAATCTGACACATGCTTACAATCAGGCGTCACGAGGCAATGGCTTTATTGAGGAATTTGCAATCAACGACGAGTCTACTCGCTCTCTCATCGGTCTATATGGAGATTTATGCGACGATTTGCATACCGACCTCCACGAGTGTCTCGGTCATGGTTCTGGACAGTTATTACCTGGTGTCTCTGCCGACGCTCTTGGCTCATATGGCTCAACAATAGAGGAGGCACGTGCCGACCTCTTCGGATTATACTACATCGCTGACCCGAAACTTGTGCAACTTGGACTTACCCCCAATGTCGAAGCCTATCGTTCTCAGTATTATACATACATGATGAACGGTCTGCTTACTCAGCTCACACGCATCAAGCCTGGCCACCAGATTGAGGAGGCTCACATGCGCAATAGAGCCCTCATCGCACGATGGGTACTCAGTCATTACCCCAATGCCGTACAGCTTGTGCTGCAGGAAGGCAAGACCCGTGTGCAGATTTCCGACTATGAGCACCTACGCGAAGCCTTCGCTGCCCTACTCGGCGAGATACAGCGCATAAAGAGCGAGGGCGACTATGAGGCTGCCAAGACTCTTGTCGAGGAATACGCCATAGATGTCGATGCCGACTTGCACACAGAGTTGCTCGAACGCTATCGTTCTCTCGGCATTGCACCATACAAGGGTTTTATCAACCCACGTATGACGCTAATCACTGACACTGACGGAACTCCCACAGATGTCGTTGTTGACTACAGCGAGAAGTACGATGAACAGATGATGCGCTACTCGCGCGAGTATACCTCAAACTCATGAAAGAACAATATATTTTATGGAAACATCCGAACAGGTAAAACAGATAAAACGTTCGTTTAGATTGTTTATGAACGGAGTCACTGCTGCCTCGATGCGTAGCAAGGGACTTAACTACAAGATAAATTGGGGCGTTCAATTGCCCGATTTAAAACGTATGGCGGCTCAGTATGGACACAATGCAGAATTGGCTTCTGCATTGTGGGCTGAGAATGGGGTGAGAGAGTGCCGGTTGTTGGCTACGCTGATAATGCCTGCCGACAAAATGTCTTCCGATGAAGCTATTGATTGGGCAACGTCTGCCGATATAACATCCGAGATAATGGAGATGGCTGTGTTCAATCTGTTCCAGCATCTTCCGTATGCCGATAGTCTTGCACACACCATGCTTAATAACGACAATATGATAATCCGTGCCGGAGCCTACCATCTTGTGTGTAGGTTGCTCAAACGTGGCTGTTCCGTCAGTGCTGCTACTATAGAAAAACTTCTTGACGTGGCTCGTATCGACACTCAGACAACCGACCGACAATTGCTTCGTGCACTCGTATCGTGCTTGCAATATATGGCGTCTACAGACCATATTCAGGCCAAAACAGCTGCCACAGTACTGAATGACGCTGGATTTGACGCTTTTTAGCATATCTTCTTGGTTGAATTGCCAAAAAAACGTAACTTTGCAACATGATGCAAGAAGATGCTATACAAAATGCACATGCTACACTAGCTCGAAGCTTGCAGGCCACGAACAGTCGCTGTACACCCGAACGGCGAGCCATACTTGATGCGGCATGCTCTATGGATGTTCCTTTCTCTATAGCAGACATTGCAACTAAGTTGGCAAACGAAGGTTTTAAGGTCAGTCGGGCCACACTTTACAACACGCTACGGCTGCTTGTCGATTTGCGACTTATAGTATGTCTTAGAATGCAAAACTGTACACGCTACGAAGTGGTTGACCCTACGCGTGCAAGATGCCGACAGGTTTGTACAGTGTGTGGACGTACGACGGATATCTGTGCGCCTACCGAAGTGGCACTGCTGCCTGGAGCTAAGACGCGACGGTTTCGTCCCACAGCTTATGCACTCTACGTATTTGGTCTGTGTGCTTCATGCCAGCGACGAGCGTGTCAAGACGCAAATATTAACAAAAAACATACTCGGTCCTCAGGGACAGAGAAAGAAAAATAAGGAAATATATGAACAAAGGAAAAGTTGACGTCCTGCTCGGATTGCAGTGGGGCGACGAAGGTAAGGGCAAGGTTGTTGACGTCCTCACCCCGAAGTATGATGTGATCGCACGTTTCCAGGGCGGTCCTAATGCAGGCCACACACTTGAGTTTGAAGGCCAGAAGTATGTACTCCGCAGCATCCCGTCGGGCATTTTCCAGGGAGGCAAGGTCAACATCATCGGCAACGGCGTGGTACTCGCTCCCGACCTCTTCATGCAGGAGGCTAAGGATCTTGAGAAGAGCGGACACGACCTTAAGAGCCGTCTGCACATCTCTAAGAAGGCTCATCTCATTATGCCCACACACCGTGTGCTCGACGCTGCCATCGAAGCCTCTAAGGGCAAGAACAAGGTGGGTACTACAGGCAAGGGCATAGGTCCTACATACACCGACAAGGTGTCGCGTAGCGGACTCCGTGTAGGCGATATCCTCGACAATTTCCAGGAGAAATACGAGGCACACAAGGCTGCCCACCTAAAGCAGATAGCAGCCCTCGGCTATACCGACTTCGACATCACCGAGACCGAGAAGACATGGATGGAGGGCATCGAATACCTCAAGCAGTTCCAGATTGTCGATTCGGAGCACGAAATCAATCGCGTACTGCGCTCTGGCAAGGACATCCTCTGTGAGGGTGCTCAGGGCACAATGCTCGACGTCGACTTCGGCTCATATCCTTTTGTGACTTCTTCTAATACCATCTGTGCCGGTGCTTGCATCGGATTGGGCATCGGTCCTAACCGTATTGGCAACGTATACGGCATCATGAAGGCTTATTGCACACGTGTCGGTGCAGGTCCTTTCCCCACAGAGTTGTTTGACGAGACTGGCGGCAAGATTCGCGACCTTGGCCACGAATACGGAGCCGTTACAGGTCGTGAGCGCCGTTGCGGATGGTGCGACCTCGTACAGCTTAAGTACTCTGTCATGATCAACGGTGTCACCGAACTCATCATGATGAAGAGCGACGTGCTCGACAGCTTCCCCGTTGTCAAGGCTTGTGTAGCCTACGAGTTGCCCGATGGCACACAGACTACTGAGCTGCCTTACGAACTGTATGATGCCAAGCCCGTATATAAGGAATTCAAGGGATGGAATACAGACATGACACGCTTCACAAGCGAGGATCAGTTCCCCGAAGAGTTCAATGCCTACGTCAAGTTTCTCGAGGAGTACCTTGAGACACCAATACGCATAATCTCAATAGGCCCCGACCGCGACCAGACAATCGTTCGCAAATAATAATACACTGAACTTTCGCAAGTATAGAGAATTCAGAAGTTAAAGGAGTTAAGAGGTGAAGCCAAATGCTTTTAGTGTTATAAAGCAAGAACTAATGGCTTCACTCCTTAACTCCTTTCGCTTGCGAATGTTCAATCCTCGCGCATGCACGCATATATTTGCGTCGCAAATAAGTGACATGTAAAACTTATTATATAAGTAAGTAATCTAAATTATTTTATTGCTGTCCGGTAAATAATTATCTACCCTTATATTGCTTTATTGTTCAGTGTTTTATTGCAATATTTTCCAAATAAGGCTTTATATACCATGCTGGCTGAACCATATTGTTAGTTTTACATGACTGCAATAATTAAATGTATCTTACAGGTCATTATTGACATTTTGAAAGCGAAAGAATGAATACGTTATCATCCCCCGATGAATACGTTATCGTTGGCATATGAATACGTATTCGTATTAGGAGACAGATACAAGCGTCTCAGAATAAGTAACAGTTCAGAATTATCTTAATATAATAAATAAGAGGAGGGTGCGTCAAAACTCATACTGCTTTTTTATATTTAACAATTGTAGGAGGTTATGACGTCTTCGCCATAACCTGTGCAAGGAAACGGCACCAGCAATTAATATTGTAATGTCATTTGAGATTTGTCAACTGCACAGACTATGGCGGGATACCATAGCCTCCTATGGTTTGTGTTTTGTTTACGAAACTTTCGTTTAGGGTCCTTGTGAATCCTTGCCCTGTTATTGTTGTTGTGGGGTTTATGAGATGTGATTTAGCAATGGTGTTGGTGGATATTTAACGTTAAATTTTATTTCTTTCGTCATAAATTCAGAGTGCAAGCAGCAGGGTATTCAATATATTTTTTGTACCTTTGTAGCTATGTTTTGATTCTTGCTGAAAATCAGCAAACATTATTAACGATTAAATAATATATTGTATGTCAGCAAATTACACAAAGCCCTCAATACCTAAAGGCACGCGCGACTTCTCTCCGGTGGAGATGGCAAAGCGCAACTACATATTCGACACAATACGCGAAGTATACGCCCTGTATGGCTTCCAGCAGATAGAAACCCCTGCCATGGAGACCCTTTCTACGCTTATGGGCAAGTATGGCGAGGAGGGCGACAAACTGCTCTTCAAGGTGCTCAATTCGGGCGACTATCTTGCCAAACTCTCCGACGACCAGCTCTTGCAGCGCAATCCGCTGCATCTTGCAACAAAGCTCTGCGAGAAGGGCTTGCGCTACGATCTGACAGTTCCGTTTGCACGATACGTAGTGCAGCATCGTGACGAAATTCAGCTGCCGTTCAAGCGCTATCAGATACAGCCCGTATGGCGTGCCGACCGTCCGCAGAAGGGCCGTTATCGCGAATTCTACCAGTGCGACGCCGACATTGTTGGTTCTGACTCGCTGCTCAACGAGGTGGAGCTGATGCAGATTGTCGACACCGTATTCACTCGCTTCGGTGTGCGCGTGGCCATTAAGATAAACAACCGAAAGATTCTTACGGGTATTGCCGAAACCATTGGCGAGGCTGACAAGATAGTGGATATTACCGTGGCTATTGATAAGCTCGACAAGATTGGCATTGACGCTGTCAACGAGGAATTGCGCCGCGACGGCATCAACGAGGAAGCCATTGAGAAGCTGCAGCCTATCATAGCGCTTACTGGCACCAACGACGAGAAACTCGCCACTATTGCTAAGGTGCTTGCCCAGTCGGAAGTGGGAATGAAGGGTGTTGAGGAGACTCGCTTTATTCTCGACACGCTCAAGACGTGCGGGCTGCACAATCAGATTGACCTCGACCTCACGCTTGCCCGTGGACTGAATTATTACACGGGTGCCATATTCGAGGTGAAGGCTCTCGACTATGCCATTGGCTCCATAACTGGTGGCGGACGCTACGACAACCTTACCGGTATCTTCGGATTGCCCGGAATCTCGGGTGTGGGCATTTCGTTTGGTGCCGACCGTATATACGACGTGCTTGGCGGTCTAGACCTCTATCCCAAGGAGGCTGCTCAGGGTACCCGTCTGCTCTTCATCAACTTTGGTGCTGCCGAGACTGCCTACTGCCTGCCTCTGCTGCGCCGTTGCCGTGAGGCTGGCATCCGCACCGAGATATATCCTGATAGTGTGAAGATGAAGAAGCAGATGGCATATGCCAACGCCAAGCATGTGGCTTTTGTGGCGCTGGCTGGCGAACAGGAAATTGCCGAGGGCAAACTCACTCTTAAGAACATGAGCACCGGCGAGCAGACTCTCGTTACGCCCGAACAGCTCCTGGCTGCCGTAAGCAAGCCTACGGAACTTTAATATAAACGCACACAAATAATTTCGTGGATAATTCATGAGCCCACTTTAAAAAGGGACATATTTTGAATTCAGTCTGACCAGTGTGGTCATTCTGAGTGAAACATGGCAATCGACTCCTCCGGTGAATATCTTTTGAGAAATTGCATTGAAAGAGCCGAAAGCTTCTCTGATAGGGCCGAAAAGGTAGGGTGTTCAAAATCGCTTAATCCTGCGCATTTTTTAACCTATAGTATTGATGCGCTTGACCACCAAATTTGGAGAAAGGTTTTCATTCGTCCATTCCGTAATGTGACGGTGTCTTCCTTCCTCCAATCTTTGTTTAAGATTGAAATTAGCTTTGTAAGTCTGAAAAGAAAGAACTTACAACATCTGCCGAGACACCTTTTACAATAGCAATGATGGTTGCAGATGCTTTTACCTATGTTTTCGGGAAAGACAAGCCAGTCTTCTGCATGCGAGAGTTCGGACCACTCGCGATAGCCGCTGAGCACTTCCTTGTATTGCTTTTCAAACGTATCCCCGTTTATGTGATAATAGTGGTCAAGCGAACGGGAGGTCGTAGAAATCGTCTCCATACACTCCTTTTAAAAAAGCCGCAAACTCCTTGGAGTAGCGGGTTCCTTCAGCTTTCTGCTCATAATAATCAGAGAAGTATCGGTTGTTCTGCTTGTCGTAGCATTTGCGTCTTCTGACAATCAGATCAACACCTTTGTCGCGTATTTGGAAGTCACGTATAGTTACGGCATCACAGAACCCTTTGGATTCAATCTCAGGGCTTTCTTTATATTCAGCCTTAACCGATTCGTCAAGATAGATGCGGATAAGGGATGCCTCTTCTTCTACACGTACTACTTCAAAATTTGTAAGTATCGAATGCATTTGTTGACATTATCGTTATCTACGTCGTTTTCCGTGCCATCCTCGCCTTCATGGGCGCATGGTGGTATGGAGACGGACGCAACGATTTCAGACGAGACCGATTGTCTATTGTTTTTCTGATGAAACTCCTTCCTTGTCTTAGCCATTGCTTCCGTAGCCCTATCGTGGGTTTCTGTCAGCAATGGGCTTTTGTGGTACTGCACAATCTTGACCCCGACTGAGTTGTGCCTTTTCTTTTCCTCGATGCATTGAATGATCAAGTCTGGATTGGCTCTCGCCTTCCTCCCTCGCGACTCGGCAGAGATTGCAAGCGAGCTTGCATCTTTGCTCTCGCTGCCCGTTCGGTTGGCTGATTTAGCCGTTGGAGTCTTGTCAAAGTTCAGAATATAGGCAGCGTTGGTCAGGAAGAGAATGTCTGAACCTTCCGGTATTTCCTGCATTACCTTCACCATGAGGGTTAGCATCATTCGGAACTCTGTGGTGTGCAAGTCGCTGATTACTTCGCCATAATCACATGAACCACCTATCCAAACGTAATATGTAGAAGTATCTTGTGTCTAATTATTTTATCTTCAATGTCCGCAGATATTCCTTCTGTTCGGGCGTGATTCTGTAGCTCTCGATGGCCTTCTGTATGGTCTTGTTGTGCGTCCAGGGAGCAAGGCGGCGTTGCTCGATGTAGGGAATCGCCTGATCCCATTGCATGGCAAGGGCGGTGGCGAAGAACCAGGCAACCATCATCTTTACGTAATACTCTTCGCTCCTTACTGATGCAGGAATTTCAAGATATTCTGCCTTGAAGTCTTCGTCCAGGTAATTAGACATAAGTGTCTCTATTCCAAAACGACAAGTATAAACGTGTAATGATTTGCTCCAAGTCCTGATTTTCGCCAACAGTTCCTTCTTATGTTTGGCAAACACCTTTGGAGACATGATGTTGCAAACTGCCCAGTTGTCCACGAATGGGAGGAAACGGTCTGTCAGCTGGATGCATTCCTCGTAGTCCTTCACCTGAGAGATAAGGAGTCCGTGAAGCATATTCTCATCGTAGTATTCGTGAGGAAGCTGATGCAGGAAATCCTCGCATTCTGCCTCCTTTGTAAATTCTTTTGCGAACTTGCGAAGCACGGGCACACGAATGCCTATGAAGCTTTCCATAGGCACTCCCGGTGTCAGTTTGGCTTGGAAAGCAGCATACTGCTTATCCTGCATGGCGAACAGTCTTTCTTGAAGTGATGTCATACGTTCTTGGTTATGTTAGGCGAATCATTCTTCCGCAATTTGCGTGATGCGTCTGATACTTCTGTTGCGTTGGTTGATGATGAGCGGAACACGTTCCACCACCACCATAGAAGTGTCGAGGCCCAATGCCTTAGGCTCGTCGATGCCTATCTTGCTGATAAGAGCGTAGAAAGTCATCAGCAGGTTCTGCTGGCGGTTGTCGGAACTCTCCGGATAATATACGCGATGAATGATGATGAATCGGAAATCGCCAGGTATTCCGTTCTTGCGAAGCGAAGGATAGGTGCTTCTTAAATCTACCATCTTGTTTGCCACCAGGTCTTCTACCACTTGTCGCAGATAGAGGCTCACCCTGGGCTCAATGCGGAAACCTATGTGCATCGTTATGCTGTAGAGTGTGTCGGGAATAAGGGGTTCGCAACTGTACTCCAGCGTGTCAGGAGTATCTGCAAATTCCAGATTGATAAGCCAGTAATGGTCAGCACGCTTGGGCTGCTTGTTGATGATGGAATAGAGCAGTTTGTCGTCTACGGCGCCTTCCTTGTCGGCATGGTTTACATAGACAAGATTGGAGGCGTACTTGGGGATACTCTCGTCGGCTTTGATGTCGGAGATAATCTGATAATAGTCATCCAGCGGTTTGGTGCTGACATAATGTCGACGTATCTTCATGGCTCGAACCCATACATACATCATCAGGAACAGGATTCCGCCAATGAGCATCGTACACCATCCTCCAGCGAGAAACTTTGACAGGTTAGCTGCCAGAAAGATGGCTTCAATGGTGCAGTATGCGCCCATAAACAATATCGTTAGGACTCGCGACACGCCCTTGCTGTGCAGGTAGAAACCGAGCAGAAGGGTGGTCATCAGCATGGTGATGGTGATGGCGAGTCCGTAGGCTGCCTCCATGTGTGAGGAGTCGCGAAAGAGCAGGATGATGAGAACCACGCCGATGTACATGGCAAGGTTGATCATCGGAATATAGAGCTGTCCCTTTACATGGGTAGGATGCTTGATTCGCATACGCGGCCAGAAGTGCAGGTTCATGGCTTCGCTCAATATGGAGAAGGTGCCGCTGATAAGTGCCTGGCTTGCCACGATTGCCGCACCCGTGGCCATGATGATGGCGAAGAACAGCATGCTCTGGGGCATGATGGAAAAAAACGGATTCATGGAGGAGGCTGTCTGAATATGGCTAAGCACCCATGCTCCCTGTCCCAGATAGTTAAGAATGAGCATGGTCTTTACGAAGGCCCAGCTTATAGTGATGTTCTTCCTGCCACAATGTCCCAAGTCGGAGTAGAGAGCCTCAGCACCGGTGGTACAAAGAAATACGGCACCCAGAATCAGGAACCATTCGGGCGATTGTGACAGCAGAGCAATAGCGTAATAGGGGCTGAAGGCTTTGAGTATCATGGGGTAAGACGTGATGCTGAAGGCTCCCGTCACGCCCAGCAGCAGAAACCATAACAGCATGAACACTCCAAACGACTTGCCTATGCTTTCTGTGCCAAACCGTTGCACGAAGAAGATGATGGTGATGATGGCAAGCGTGATTGGGATGACCGGCAGATCAGGACTGATGCTTTCGAGTCCTTCGATGGCTGTGGTAACCGTGATGGCTGGGGTGATGATTCCGTCTGCCAGCAAGGTGCTTGCGCCAATGATAGCCAATATGTAAATCCACTTGCTCTTGAGTCGGCGCAGCAGGGCGTAGAGAGCGAGTATGCCTCCTTCGCCATTATTATCGGCTCGCAGAGCCACACATACGTATTTGATGGTGGTCTGCAGGGTGAGTGTCCAGATGATGCAGGACAATGCGCCCAGGATGGTGTTCTCGTTGATGGTTTCGCCTGTATGGAGGATGGCCTTCATCACGTAGAGGGGTGATGTTCCGATGTCGCCAAACACGATGCCTAATGTGACGAGCAGTCCCAGGAAGTCAGCCCGATGATGATTGAAGGCTACCGATTTTTCTGTCTCTTCTCTCATTTTAATTCTCTTTTTAATTAAAAAATGTTATCCTTTAGATTATTAAATGTGCGTGCAAAGGTATAAACATGAGAGGTAAGATAGGATTTGTTTAACAAGATTTATCGAATTTAACATATCTACATTAACACAGCTTATGGAGGCGAGTGCCCTTGGGTGCTTACGGAGCATGAAGTGTTCAAGACCGACTTCTTCGAAATGTTTTTCATCAAGAAAGCTAATGGCTACGTGCTAATAGACTACAGGAAGATTAACCTGAAAGACGGCATGGTGCTCATCGTGAAGCCACACCAGTAGCAGGAGTGGCTTCTACGGCAATTGAATTAACCCCAAATTCTGTATGGTCTTGTTGTGCGTCCCCGCCATAGTCTGAGCAAGCAAAACGGGGAGCTAATGTCTTTCCCAAATTCATGGATAATTCATGACTTAAAGATAGTGCTATCGTTAACTGTTCAGGCTATGGCGAGGACACCATAGCCTCCTGTGGCTTGCATTTGTGAGTTTCTTTGGCTTTTGTGTTTTTCATGCTATTTCGATTATTAAAGTTAATGATGAGGCTTCGGGATGCGTTCGGGATGCGTTCGGGCGACCCTTGCCAGCGCCACTATCGGCTACGAGATCTGCCAACATTCCGCTTGTTTCCTTCCACTAGAGGTCGGGATACATGAATTCAGCCCCACTTACGTGTGCGCCAAGTATTGGGAAAAGCATTGGCACGAGTGGCTGATGCATGTCCTTGGACACTTGCAATAGCGAAAGTTGCACGCATTCGGTGCCTTTTCCGAGGCGTGGCATAGCTGGAGGGGTGTGTTTACTGAGATTGTATTTAAAATTTGTCATGTCTGATGATTTGTTAAGTTGTTGATTATCAGCCTTTAAGAGGAAGTGGGGTGAGTGTGGGCGTTACAGTTACAGTTGTTACAGTTTTGTTTGCAAGGGTTGTTATTTCTGCCTTTTTATATATAACTTATT
>NZ_JADYUF010000022.1 GCF_021531655.1 Leyella stercorea
CCCCCGGCCCCTCCCCCGTAGGGAGGGGAGTAATATGCTGATGATGCTCAAGTTGTTTGCTTGTTACAGCTTAAAAAACTCAAGCTTTCTGTATATACCGCTCCCCTCCCTACGGGGGAGGGGGCAGGGGAGAGGTTTTTTCTATATTATTCCTTTCATTATATTAGTTTTTTGTGTACTTTTGTATTCATTATTTTTATTGTGTATACTTAAAACTATCTATTATGTCCAAAAAACTCTTTGCGTTGTTGCTCCTGTTGTGCAGCATCGCTGTATCGGCAAAGGATGTGAAGACTGGTAACTGGAATGTCATACCATTGCCACAGTCGGTAGAAGTCGTTGCCAAGCCGGCATTCGTCATTAATGCCCACACCACAGTTTATTATCCTACAGGCGACGCTGTGCAGAAGCGCAACGCCGAATTCCTTGTTTCGTATGTCAAGGCTATGACCGGTATCGGCATCACCGCAACCGACCGCTCGGCTTCCAACCAGATACGTCTGGGCGTGGCAAGCGTAGCCGGTGGCGACGAGGCTTACGACATCAACGTCACGAAGAAGCTCATCACTCTCAACGGTTCTACACACGCTGCCGTGTTCCGTGGACTGCAGACCTTTGCCAAGGCGCTGCCTATGGTGAGCGAAGCTAAAGAGGTGGCATTGCCGGCTGCCAAGATTCACGACGCGCCACGCTTTGCCTATCGTGGATTCATGCTCGACTGCGGTCGTCATTATTTCTCGGTAGACTACATCAAGAAGTTTATCGACGTGCTCGCAATGCACAACATCAACTATTTCCACTGGCACCTGACTGAAGACCAGGGCTGGCGCATCGAGATTAAGAAGTATCCGCTGCTCACCGAGATTGGTTCGAAGCGCAAGCAGACGGTGTTGCCTGGCGGTAAGGAATACGACGGCAAGCCCGTGTCAGGATATTACACACAGGACGAGGCACGTGACATCGTGCGCTATGCAGCCGAACGCCACATCACTGTAATCCCTGAGGTAGACATGCCCGGACACATCCAGTCGGCACTGGCGGCTTATCCGCAGTTGGGATGCACCGGAGGTCCGTACGACGTGTGCTGCCACTTCGGCGTGATTCGCGAAGTGATGTGTGCCGGTCAGCCCTTCGCCCTGCAACTTGCCAAGGACGTCATCAACGAGATTATGGACATCTTCCCATCACCTTATATACATATAGGTGGCGACGAGTGTCCTAAGGAGCGCTGGAAGGAATGCGAGCGTTGCCAGGCCAAGATTGCCGCTCTCGGACTGAAGGACATCGAGGGCCACTCTAAGGAGGAGCAGTTGCAGTCGTGGTTTATGGGCGAAGTAGCCAAGGAGATTAAAGCCCGTGGCCGCAAGATGCTTGGATGGGACGAGATACTCGACGGAACACCGTCGAAGGACATCACCGTGATAGCTTGGACCAGCCAGAAGGCTTCTATACGCTCAGCCAAGGAGGGACACAAGACCGTAGTGGCCCCTATCACCAACTTCTACTTCTCCAATCCACGCATCAATCAGATAACCGGCATACCGAGCATAAAGCGCGTTTATGACGTAAATCCTGCTTTTGCCGAACTCACCGACAGCGAGAAAGCCAACGTCATCGGAGCCGAGGGATGTATATGGACAGAGTGGGTGCCCGACACCAAGAAGCTCGAATGGGAACTGCTGCCACGTCTTGCAGCCCTCGCCGAAGTGCAGTGGACTAATCAGGAGCAGCGCGAATTCGGCAGCTTCGCCGAACGTCTGCTACACATGCACGACATCTATCGCAAGATGAATCTGAACTACAAGGAAGACATCGAGAAGGCAATCCTGACCGATGGAAACGCAGCAAAATAGAAAATTTCGTCTGAAATAGTTGCACGTAACCCTTTTTATTCGTACTTTTGTCTTGAAAGATAACAAAACCATAATAATATTATGAAGGATATAGCATGGTCAGAACTTTCGTTCGGTTATATGCCGACCGATTACAATGTACGTTGCTGCTATCGCGACGGTAAGTGGGGCGAAATAGAAGTATGCTCCGACGAGTATTTGAAACTGCACATGGCAGCCACATGTCTGCATTATGGTCAGGAGGCTTTCGAGGGATTGAAGGCTTATCGCTGTCCTGACGGCAAGGTGCGTGTGTTCCGTGTAGAGGACAACGCTGCACGTTTGCAGTCTACATGCCGTGGCATCATGATGCCAGAGTTGCCTACTGAGCTGTTCGTTGAGATGGTGAAGAAGGTAGTGCGCCTCAATCAGGAATACATCCCTACATACGAGAGTGGAGCTACGCTCTACATCCGTCCGTTGCTCATCGGTACATCGGCTCAGGTAGGTGTACATCCGGCTTCGGAGTATATGTTCCTCATCTTCGTAACTCCGGTAGGTCCGTACTTCAAGGGAGGCTTCTCAAGCAATCCGTACGTAATCATTCGTGACTACGACCGTGCTGCTCCGCTCGGTACAGGTATATATAAGGTGGGTGGCAACTACGCTGCAAGTCTTAAGGCCAACTCTATAGCACACGCCAAGGGCTATGCCAGCGAGTTCTATCTCGACTCTAAGGAGAAGAAGTATGTCGACGAGTGTGGCGCTGCCAACTTCTTCGGCATCAAGAACAACACCTACATCACTCCTAAGTCGACATCAATCCTTCCTTCTATCACCAACCGCAGCCTTATGCAGATTGCTGAGGATCTGGGTATGAAGGTGGAGCGTCGTCCGGTGCCCGAAGAAGAACTTGAGACATTCGAGGAGGCAGGTGCATGCGGTACAGCAGCCGTTATATCGCCAATCTCACACCTCGACGATATGGACACAGGCAAGGTATACAACTTCGGTGAGAAGCCGGGCCCATGGTCAACCAAGCTTTACGAAATTCTGCGTGGTATACAGTATGGCACCGTTGAGGACAAGCACGGCTGGACAACAGTAGTGATTGAATAAAAAGAAATAACTAAATAAGGCAAAGACCTGCATCGGAGCAATCAACATTGCTCTGATGCAGGTCTTTTTGTAATATACAATCAATATCCTACACCCGATTTTACGACACAAAAACTCGGCTCAATATTCAAGTGGTAATATAATTTCAACGAATACGTTATCACAAGCCGATGATAACGTTATCGTAAACAGATGAAATCGCAGGCGTAAATCGTTGAAATCTTTGTACTAAAACAAAAACTCAAAACTCAAAATTCAAAATTCCAAATTGCCATCGTCACCAATTCAAAACTCAATAATTCAAAATCGCAGGCGTAGCCGAGAACAATTCAAAACTCAAAACTCAAAATTCCTAATTCCAAAATGACTCCTTTTGCTATCCAAAAGGACTCCTTTTGCCCTTCAAAAGGACTCGTTTTGCTATCCAAAAGGACTCCTTTTGCCCTTCAAAAGGACTCGTTTTGCAATGCAAAAGAACTCCTTTTGAAAATAGCGGCATTTCTATCGGTGAATAACCAAATATACGAAGAGCCAAAATTTTCGTTTCTTGTCATTGAAGTATGGATATAAATGGTTAACTTTGCAAGTTGAGTATTTCGAATATACTGATAATATACTAAAGATTAATTTATTAAAACCAATATATGGGCAAAGGAAAACTGGCGAAGTTCGCCGACATGGAAAGATACGAGAACGTGTTTCAGTATCCGTTCTCGGTAGCCGACAACGTGCCGTTTGAGATGAAAGGCCGATGGCGCGAGATGTACTTCAAGAACGACAACCCCATTGTGCTCGAGCTGGGATGCGGCAAGGGCGAATATACAGTAGGATTGGCAAAACTGTTTCCAAATATCAACTTTATTGGCGTAGATATTAAGGGCGCTCGTATGTGGACGGGTGCTACTCAGGCGTTAGAAGAGGGATTAAAAAATGTTGCCTTCTTGCGTACCAATATTGAGATTATTGATCGCTTCTTTGCGCCTGGCGAGGTGAGCGAGATATGGCTTACGTTTAGCGACCCACAGATGAAAAATCCTCGCAAACGTCTTACCAGCACTTTCTTTATGAACCGTTATCGCCATTTCTTGAAAGATGGTGGCGTGGTGCATCTGAAAACCGACTCAAACTTTCTTTTTACATACACCACATATATGGTAGAGCGCAACGCGTTGCCAGTGTTGTTCCGTACCGAAGATTTATATCACACCGAGGGCATAGATGCTCAAACCCAAACCATATTGGGCATACAAACCTACTATGAGAGTCAGTGGATAGAGCGTGGCCTAAATATACGATATATGAAATTTCGTTTACCACAAGAAGGCGAGTTAGCTGAGCCTGATATCGAGATACCGCTCGATGATTACCGTAGCTACAAGCGTCCTAAGCGTAGCGGACTGGAAACGAGTAAATAATATTAATCCGTATCTTTTGCAAACCACATCTTCATATTGACAGAAAATATAATACAAACATATCACAAATCACAAATATAAATAGCATTTAGAACCTATGAAGAAACAATTTGTTGTAATCTTAATAGCCCTCTTCGCGCTTGGTACGGCAACGGTGTCGGCTGTTGGCGGCAAGAAGCTGACGGCTTACGTAAATCCGATGATTGGCACAAGCGGAATGGGACATACGTTTCCTGGCGCTTGTGCTCCATTTGGTATCGTGCAACTTAGCCCTGAAACCGATACAATCCCTCATAACATAGATGGACGTTATCAAGGAAAGGTATATGAATATTGTGCGGGCTATCAACATACTGATCCTACTATCGTAGGTTTCAGTCATACACACCTTAGTGGTACAGGTCATTCTGATTTAGGCGATGTGATGCTAATGCCGCAAACTGGAAGTTTGCGTCTAAACCCAGGAACGGCTACTCATCCCGATGCTGGCTATCGCTCACGATTTAATCATGACACCGAGAAGGCTGCCCCTGGCTATTATGAAGTAATGCTTGCTGATGAAGGCGTTCGTGCTCAACTTACAGCTACCCAGCGTGTAGGTGTACATAAATATACCTTTCCTAAAGGTGCCAACTCGCGTGTTATTCTTGATATGTTGCATGGCATATATAATTATGATGGCAAAGTGTTGTGGAGCAGCATACGCGTAGAAAACGACACCTTGCTCACCGGCTATCGTATCACCAATGGTTGGGCCAATTGCAATTATACTTATTTTGCCATTACACTGAGCAAGCCCATTAAAAGCTATGGCTACCGCGATATGAAAAAGCCTAAGTATCGTGGCTTTATGGGTAAGTTGCGTTTGCATGAGAATTTTCCCGAGATTGCAGGTCGAGACATTGTGGCCTATTTTAATTTCGACAACGTTACATCGCAAGAACTGGTGGTGAAAGTGGCGCTATCGGCCGTGAGCACTGAGGGCGCATTAAAGAACCTCAGAAGCGAGGTGGGCGGAAAATCGTTTGAACAAGTGTATGCTGAAATCGATGCGCAATGGAATAAAGAACTGGATGTAATAGAGTGTACAGGTACGTCAGACCAGATGGCCATGCTTTACACCTCGCTCTACCACACCATGATTAACCCATCTGTATATATGGATGTTGATCGACAGTATCGTGGTCTTGATGGCAATATACATCAGGCAAAAGACTTTACTAATTATACCATCTTCTCTCTATGGGATACCTATCGCGCGCAGCATCCGTTGTTGGGACTACTAAAAACCAGCCGCAATACCGATATGGTTAAATCAATGATAGCCCATCAGCAGCAAAGCGTGCATCACCTATTGCCTGTGTGGAGCCTTATGGCCAATGAGGGCTGGTGTATGACTGGGTATCATGCTGTATCAGTATTGTCAGATGCTATTGTAAAAGGGGCCGATATTAATAGAGATGCAGCGCTCAAAGCGATGGTTGAAACGGCCACTTGTCCTTACTATGAGAGTGTAGGCGACTATATGAAATATGGTTATGCGCCATTCGATAAATATGCAACAGCTGCATCAAATACCCTTGAGTATTCATACGACGACTTCACTATTTATGCTGCAGCAAAGGCTTTAGGGCGCAACGATATAGCAGATATCTTTGCCAAACGTGCCTTATACTATCGTAACACTTTTGATACGACGGTAGGCTTTGCTTCGCCCCGACGTATTGATGGCACATTTAAAGCCGATCTTGATCCTTATCAGACCTATGGCGAGGGATTTATTGAAGGCAATTCATGGAACTTTTCGTTCTCTGCTCCTCAAGATGTAAAAGGGCTTATTCGTCTCTTTGGTGGTGACAAACAGTTTGTGCAAAAACTTGACAACCTGTTTGACATGGATTTACCCGAGAAATACTATAAAGACAATGAGGATATTACGGCCGATTGTCTTGTGGGTGGATATGTGCATGGCAATGAGCCCAGTCATCATATACCTTATCTCTATGCATGGACATCGGCTCCCTGGAAGACGCAACAATGGATGCGCACCATTATGAATAAAATGTATCGAAACCATATACGCGGATTGGGTGGCAATGACGACTGTGGACAAATGTCGGCATGGTATATCTTCTCGGCATTAGGCTTCTATCCTGTATGCCCAGGTACCGACCAGTATGTATTGGGCGCTCCCTATCTTCCTTACATGAACGTGACACTTGAAAATGGTAAGCACATTGTGGTAAAAGCTCCTAAGGTGAGTGATAAAAACCGTTATGTGCAAAGCGTGAAAGTAAACGGTAAACCTTATCCAAAACTGTATCTCACACACAAAATGCTCACTGATGGATGTACCATCGAGTTTACAATGGGCAGTAAGCCCAATAAAAAGCGTGGCTTGGCGGCCGTTGACAAACCTTACTCAATGACCAAATAAATCATTTTATTAATAACATTAAAAAACAATTCACTAATGAAACTAACAAATGTGTTGGCGACACTATCTGTCGCAACAATTATTGCTTCATGCGGAACAACAAAACTTACTGCCGACAATGGAAGCATTGCTGGCTGACTGAAAGAAACAAAGAAACAGCAGGTAGCTGCAAAGCGTTGGAAAAATTTCTCGATACCTAAAATTCTGTTTGAGGATAAGGCTCCGCAGAGCCAAGGGTCGAAGATTTATCATGCGCTCATACCTAATCCTACTGCGTATATAAATAAGGTGGCACGTGAGGTGTTAAACACCCTCTATTATTCAGAGAAAGACAGCATACCCGCCTTTAATGTGTTGCATTACACGTTAGAAGATGTTGATGGCGTCTCGGCAAAAGGTGGTGGAAACGGTAATGTGAGTATTTTCTATAGCACCCGTCACATACAAAAGTCGTTTGCGAATAATGATACAGCGCGGGTCGACTTTGAAACACGTGGCGTGTTGTTACACGAACTAACACATGCCTTTCAGCTCGAGCCTCACGGCATTGGCTCATATGGCACGAATAAAACCAATTGGTGCTTTATTGAAGGAATGGCCGATGCTGTGCGTGTAGCCAATGATGGATTTCATGGCGAGCAAGATCGACCTAAGGGCGGTAGCTATAAAAATGGATATCGCTATACAGGCTATTTCTTGGCTTGGATACAGCAAACCAAAGACCCCAACTTCTTGCGCAAGTTTAACCGCACTGCAATCGAGTTGGAAACATGGTCGTGGGATGCAGCCATACAAAAATGTTTAGGAAAACAATACACCATCGATGCGTTGTGGCATGAATACCAAATTGCGATGGGCGACATCAAACAGTAATAAACAAATATGTTTTTTTTGATGATATGAAAAAACTTTTTGTAATACTTATGGCCTTGTCGGGGCTTACGTTAACAGCTTCAGCTGCTAAAAAGAACAATGTTGATGGCCGAAAAACGGCTGTCGACTATGTTAATCCATTTGTAGGAACAGATGGTTTTGGTAACGTATACCCTGGCGCCCAGGTGCCTTTTGGTGGCATACAAATCAGCCCTGACACCGATGAGCACTTTTACGACTGCGCGTCGGGATACAAGTGGAAGCGTAACTCGATACAAGGCTTTTCACTTACGCATCTCAGTGGTACAGGTATTCCTGATTTAGGCGACTTCTTATTCATGCCAGGTGTGGGGGAAATAAAACTTCAGCCAGGCACCGATGATGCCCCTGATACCGGCTATCGCTCGCGTTTCTCGCATAACGCTGAGGTGGCCACGCCAGGTTATTATAGTGTAATGTTAAGCGACTACGGTGTGAAGGCAGAGATGACATCGGCTGTGCGCAGTGGTATGTTGCGCTTTACATATCCTAAGAGCAGTGATGCCTTTGTGTTAGTAGATATGAATCATACGTTATGGCAGAAGTGTGTATGGTCGAATATCCGTGTAGAGAACGACTCTACCATCGTAGGTTATAAACTGGTGAAAGGGTGGGGGCCAGAACGCCACATCTATTTCAGAGCGGTATTCTCAAAACCGTTCCGCCAGTTTACCATTTATCAAGATAAAAAGCCTGTGATATATAACACTTCGCGTTTTCGTAGTAATCGTGAGGCTTGGGGACCGAACCTGTTGTTTACAGCACGTTTTAATACCTCTGAAGGTGAACAAATTACAGTGCGCACAGCAATCTCGGCAACCAGCACAAATGGTTGTATCGTTAATATGCGTGAGTTGAACAATCGTTCTTTCGAAGATGTTCATCGTGATGCTGTGCAACGATGGAACGATGAGTTGTCACGCTATGTAGTTGAGGGTGATGAGGTGCAAAAAGCCACCTTCTATACATCAGCCTATCATGCCGCCTTGTGCCCATATGTATACGATGATGCCGATGGTAAATATCTTGCGTTAGATAAGAATATAGAACAAGAAAATGGGTTTATAAACCGCTCTGAATTTTCATTATGGGATACCTATCGCGCCTTTCATCCGCTCTTAAATTTGGTGCATCAAGATGTGCAGGCTGATGTGGCTAATTCGTTGTTGGCTCATTACGACAAAAGCGTAGAGAAAATGTTGCCTTATTGGTCTTTCGCAAGCAATGAAACATGGTGCATGATAGGGTATCATGCAGCTTCTGTGTTGTCAGACATGATATGCAAAGACGTGAAAGGCTTCGACTACGAGCGTGCTTTTGAAGCTATGGTTACCACTGCTATGAATGAGCATTACGATTGCTTGCCCGACTATCGAGCGTTGGGGTATGTGCCGTATGATAAAGAGGCTGAATCAGTATCGAAGACACTTGAGTATGCCTATGACGATTATGCTATAGCACAGGCCGCGAAGAAGCTTGGCAAAGAAAAAGAATATGCCTATTTCTTAAACCGTGCCATGAGCTATCAAAACTTGTTCGACAACGAAACTAAGTATATGCGTGGAAAAGATGCCGCTGGACATTGGCGCACACCCTTCGCACCAGTGGCTTATCAAGGTCCAGGCTCTGTAAACGGGTGGGGCGATATTACCGAAGGTTTTACCGTGCAATATCATTGGTACGTACCACAAGATGTGCAAGGGTTAATGAACCTCATGGGGCGTGACATCTTCCGTCAACGTCTCGACTCGCTTTTCCAATACGAATTGCCCGAAGATATACCTGGTGCACACGACATACAAGGGCGCATTGGCGCTTACTGGCACGGCAACGAACCTTGTCATCATGTAGCTTATCTGTATAACTATCTTGGTGAGGGCTGGAAGTGCCAAAAGTGGGTGCGTCGCGTTATCGATGAGTTTTATGGCGACCAGCCAGGCTCATTATGTGGCAATGACGACTGTGGCCAGATGTCGGCATGGTATATTTTCAACTGCATGGGCTTCTATCCCATATGTCCTTCCAGTGGATATTACAACATTGGGTCGCCAGCGCTACCTGCCATCACTGTTACGATGAGTAACGGAAAGCAGATACGTGTGACGACGAAAAACTGGAGCAAGAAGGCTGTGTATGTTGACAAGGTGTTTATAAATGGTAAACCCTATACAAAGTCGTACATCACCTGGGAAGATGTAAAAGATGGCATTAACTTGCAGTTTGTGATGAGCACCAAGCCCAACAAAAAATGGGCTGTGTCAAGCCACGATATTGCACCATCGCTATCGTTACCAGGACAAACGCTACAGTATGTGAAACTGCAATAACTACATGATGTGTGGGCGAGACGATATCATGAATTGTTCGTCTACACATTATATAATATAATGAAATTAGTATATATTTGACATTATGAACATTACACTTTATCCAAAGCTTATTACAGATGCATTGGCTACGGTAACTTATGCCGGAACCAAGAAGAACATTATTGAGAGCAACATGCTGGCCGATGACATTCGTATCGATGGCATGAAGGTGCAGTTTACGCTTATCTTTCCACGAGATACCGACCCCTTCCTCAAGTCGACAGTGAAGGCAGCCGAGGCTGCCATCCACTATCATGTATCTAAAGAAGTAGAGGTGACAATATCTACCGAATACCTCTCAAAGCCACGTCCCGAAGTGGGCAAGATGCTGCCCAATGTGAAGAACGTCATAGCAGTAAGCTCGGGCAAGGGTGGAGTAGGCAAGAGTACCGTAGCCGCCAACCTCGCCATAGCACTGGCACGACTGGGCTACAAGGTAGGACTGCTCGACTGCGACATCTTTGGTCCTTCAGTTCCTAAGATGTTCCAGGTAGAGGACGCACGCCCATATGCTGTGAAGAAAGACGGACGCGACCTCATAGAGCCGGTTGAGAAATATGGCATCAAGGTGCTCTCTATCGGATTCTTCGTCAATCCCGACACTGCCACACTTTGGCGAGGCGGAATGGCATCCAACGCATTGAAGCAACTCATAGCCGATGCAGATTGGGGTGAGCTCGATTACTTCATACTCGACACACCTCCCGGAACAAGCGACATACACCTCACATTGCTTCAGACACTTGCCATCACTGGTGCCGTCATAGTGTCGACACCGCAGAACGTGGCGCTTGCCGATGCACGCAAGGGCATCGACATGTACAGCAACGACAAGGTGAATGTGCCCATTCTCGGACTCGTTGAGAATATGGCATGGTTTACACCTGCCGAGCTGCCCGAAAACAAATACTATATCTTCGGCAAGGAAGGCTGCAAGAATCTCGCCAAGGAGATGAACGTGCCATTGCTCGCACAGATACCGCTCGTACAGAGCATCTGCGAGAACGGTGACAACGGAACACCTGCCGCACTCGACAGTTCGTCTATAACCGGACTGGCATTCCTCAATCTTGCACAGGCTGTAGTGACGGTGGTAAACCGTCGCAACAAGGAGCAGGCTCCTACACGAATCGTGAAAACTACCATACATTAATATATATAATGTGATGGACTGAAAAAAGCAATACGCTTAATGGACTATTCTGAGAAACTCGTTGTCAATGGATTGAAGGCAGGCGACACCGAAGCCTACCAGTATATATTCGACACTCACTACCAGGTGCTCTGCTATACAGCCAACCGCTATGTGCGCGATAGCTTTGTGGCAGAGACCATCGTGGGCGATATGATATATCGTATGTGGGAAAACCGAGCTACGCTCAATGTCAACACTTCGTTGCGCAGCTACCTCATTCAGGCAGTGCGCAACGGATGTATTGACTATCTGCGCTCCAAGCACCAACGCTATGAGGTGGCAGCTTCGCATCTTGCCGAAGCCGACTGCATGGCAAATCTTGCCGATGGCGAGCAGCCGATAGACCGCCTTGTGGGCAACGAGCTTGCCGACCGTGTAGACACGGCTATCGAACATCTTCCTGCAGAATGCCGACGTGTGTTTGAGCTGAGCCGCTTCATGGGCAAGCGTCACGCTGAGATAGCGTCCGAACTCAACATAAGTGTAAGTACTGTAAAATATCATTTGCGTAACGCATTGCAGCTGCTTGCCCGAGAACTTGGAAGCTACATCGTCTTCGTGTTCTTCGTAAGCGGAATGACCGTGTGACAAGGGCATTATCAACGGCACAAAACTATTTTTTTCACCTTTTTTGAAAAAAACTTTGATTTTTGACTAACCCTTTTTCTTGAATTTTCGTCACCTATATGAAAACCAATAAAACCAACGAACATCCAATGCAGCAAGACGAGATATACGAACTGGTGGCTACACAGCTCAGCGATGCCCTCACAGCCGACGAGAGCCGTCGTCTGAACGAATGGATCGTAGCCAGCGAAGCCAACCGCAAGGAGTACAGCCGTCTTGTAGAAGTATGGAACTCGACACCTGATGTCAGCCAACTCTCGCAGTACGACCGCCATAAGGCTTTTGCAATGTTCCTGGAGCGCATTCAAGCATCCGGTGTAGTGCCAGCAGCCAAGGTAGCTGACGTAGTTGCAGCCGACGATGCTGACGATGTGCAGCCTGAGGCCATAGGCATGCGACGCTATGTGCTGAGGTTTATGCGCTATGCAGCTGTGGTGACGGTGCTGGTGTGCGCCTGCTCATACCTATTCTATAATATAGGCCAGCGCAACATGTCGCAGGCATTTGCCATGATTAAGGTAGAGGCACCGCAAGGCTCTACAACCAAGATGACACTGCCTGACGGTACAAAGGTATGGCTCAATGCAGGCAGCCGTATAGAGTATTCGCAGGGCTTTGGCGTAAATGACCGCCATGTGCAGCTCACGGGCGAAGGCTACTTTGAGGTGCATCGCAACGAGTCGATGCCGTTCATCGTCAAGTCGCCAAGCCTTAACGTACAGGTGCTCGGTACCAAGTTCGACTTCCGCGACTATCCCTCCGACCATTCGGCAATGGTGAGCCTTGATGAAGGCAGCGTAGCAGTAGGATTGCGCTCAGCACACGACGGCGACTATCAGTATCGCCTTGCGCCCGACCAGCGTGCCGTACTCGAGAAGCGGAGTGGCAATATGCGCATAGAGAACCGCTCCACTACCGACCGCCTGTGGACTGATGGCACCATAATGATCAATGGACAGCGACTTGCCGATATAGCCATAGATCTTGAGCGCAGCTACGGCACAAGGATATGCATAGAAAGCACGGAGCTGGCGCAGACCCGATTCTACGGAGTGTTCCATCGCAAGGACCAGAGTCTCGACCAAGTGCTCGCCACACTGGCTGCTACCGGACACATGCGTTATGACATAAACGGCAACGTAGTGCGGATATATAAGTAATCGCCCCTAAACACACCCCTACCTGACACCCCTCATCAATACCTTTTATCATTAAACAAAAAGTATAGAAGCCTAAAACTATAAACAAATTAAAACAAACGCTACGGAAACGTATAAATAAAATTGACAACAACAATCCAAATATATAACTGTTAACCACAGACCAACAACCCTTTTCCGCTTGGCGGAACAATACACCTCTAACTGTAATAATGTGCGGCTAAAACCGTGCACAGGGCATTGTCTGCCTAAAAAAACAGTACCTAAAGCTATATAATAACAACAATTTATATTTACATTTAACCTATAGTGCAATGAACATCAAAAGAAAAGGCCTCACAGTGGGCGCGCTTCTGTTGTGCATGAATCTATCTACATTCGCCCAGAGCGTCAAGCTTAATCTTAAGGGCGTGAGCGTGGATCGTGCCATGACGGAATTGAGAGAAAAGAGTGGATACTCTTTCGTGTTTGCAGCAGCCGATGTCAACACCCAGAAGGTGATTAACGTCAATGCTAAAGACCTGAAGCAGGCTATTGGACAAATCCTTGATGGACAGAATGTCTCATATCAAATCAAGGGTAAGAACATCGTAGTGGCTAAGGGGGGGGTAAAACCTCAACACAAGAGCAATGGACAGCAGAACACCAAGCCAAAGAAGCGTGTCAACGGAACAATCGTAGATGAGGCTGGCATGCCCGTTATTGGTGCAGCTGTGCGCCAGCGTGGCACACAGAACGCTACTGTTACAGACATCGACGGCAACTTCACTCTTGACGCCACTGAGGGTGCCGACCTTGAGATTACTTACATCGGCTACGAGCCTAAGAACGTACGTGTAGGCGAAAGCGACAACTATAAGTTGGCTATGAAGCCGGCTTCGCGCGAGCTCAACGAGGTGGTAGTTACCGCCCTTGGTATCAAGCGTGCAGAGAAGGCTCTGTCGTACAACGTACAGCAGGTGAAGAGCGATGAGTTGACACGTGTTAAGGATGCCAACTTCGTAAACTCGCTTAATGGTAAGATTGCCGGTGTTACTATCAATAAGAGTGGTAGTGGCGTGGGCGGTTCTACACGCGTTGTGATGCGTGGTGCCAAGTCGCTTGAGGGCAACAACAACGCATTGTATGTAGTAGACGGTATTCCTTTGTTTAACAACAGCATGGGCTCAGACAGTGGTATCATGGGCGAAGGCAAGGCAGGTACAGAAGGTATCGCCGACTTCAATCCTGAGGATATCGAGTCAATCTCAGTGCTCAGCGGTCCGTCGGCAGCTGCATTGTATGGTAGTAGCGCTGCCAACGGTGTGATTCTTATCAACACAAAGAAGGGTAAGGAAGGCAAGCTCCAGGTTACTTTCTCTTCTTCTTCAGAGTTCAGCAAAGCATACATGACACCTGAGTTCCAGAACACATACGGCAACAAGCGTGACGTATATGAGAGCTGGGGCGACAAGCTCGATGTTCCGTCAAACTACGACCCGAAGAAGGACTTCTTCAATACGGGTACAAACTTCATCAACTCGGTTACTCTTACTACAGGCAACAAGACCAACCAGACATTTGCCTCTATTTCATCGACAAATTCTGCTGGCATCGTTCCTAACAATGAGTACAACCGTCTGAACGTAACAATCCGCAACTCTTCATCATTCCTCAACGACAAGTTGCAGCTCGACCTCGGTGCTTCGTTTGTTAAACAGGACGACAAGAACATGGTTTCGCAGGGACAGTACTGGAACCCTGTAATGGCTGCTTACCTCTTCCCGCGTGGCGAGAACTTCAACGAGATGAAGGTGTTTGAGCGTTGGGACGAGTCACGTCGTATTCCTGTACAGTACTGGCCGGTAAGCGAGCCAACATATGCATCGCAGAACCCGTATTGGACAGCATACCGCAACGTTGCTACCAACGACAAGCGTCGCTATATGTTCAATTTCGGTTTGACATACAAGATTGCTCCTTGGATTAACGTTGCTGCACGTTATCGTCTCGACGATAGCTTCGTTAAATTCCAGCGCAAGATTTACGCTACTTCTGACCAGAAGTTTGCTGAAGGCCCGAAGGGACATTATGGCTACTCTAACTACAATGACCATCAGGACTATGCTGACGTGATGGCAAATATCAACAAGAACTTTGCTGATTTCAGCCTCTCTGCCAACATCGGTTGGAGCTACTCTAACTATTGGAATGAGGATCGTGGATATAAGGGAACATTGCTCGGTGTGACCAACAAGTTCAGTGCATCAAATATCGACCCGTCAAACGGACGTGTGTCTGAATCGGGTGGTGACAGCCATGTACGCAACCATGCTGCTTTTGCCAACGTAGAGTTGGGATGGCGCTCAATGGTTTACCTCACAATGACCGGCCGTAACGACTGGAACTCACGTCTTGTAAACACAGACGAGGAGTCGTTCTTCTATCCTTCAGTAGGTCTTTCGGGCATCATCTCTGAGATGGTGAAGTTGCCTGAGTTTATCTCTTATCTTAAGGTACGCGGTTCGTACACTGAGGTTGGTGCGCCTATCTCGCGCTCTGGTTTGACTCCTGGCACAGTTACAGAGCCTATTGTTGGTGGTACACTCAATCCTCGTTCAATCTATCCGTTCACCGACTTCAAGGCAGAGCGTACACGTTCATACGAGTTTGGTTTGAGCTTCCGTCTGTGGAACAAGCTGTCGGCTGAGGTTACATACTATCACTCTAACACCAAGAACCAGACATTCCTCGGTGAGTTGCCTGAGTTTACCGGTTACAAGCAGATTTATCTGCAGGCAGGTGATGTAGAGAACCGCGGTTGGGAGGCTTCGCTCAACTATAGCGACCGTCTGAAGTGCGGATTGCAGATTTCTTCTACAGTATCGTTCTCGCGCAACGTCAATGAGATTAAGGAGATGGTCAACGACTACCACACTCCGCTTATGGATGAGGCAATCAATATTCCAGAAGTGCTCAAGGACAAGGGACGTACAATCCTGAAGAAGGGTGGCAGCATTCACGACATCTATGCCAACACATTCCTCAAGAAGGACCACCTTGGATTCGTTGAGGTGAAGACCGACGGTTCGTTCGGTGTAGAACGCGGCGAACCTGTTTATCTTGGCAAGACTGCTCCTGATTTCAATCTCGGATGGAACAACTCATTCTCATATAAGGGATTCGGACTCAGCTTCCTCATCAATGGCCGCTTCGGTGGTGTCGTAACATCATCAACAGAGGCATTGCTCGACCGCTTCGGTGTATCAAAACGCTCGGCTGAGGCTCGCGACGCTGGTGGATATATGATTCCTGGACAGGGTCCGGTAGATGCCAAGACTTACTTCCAGATGATTGGTACTGGCAACTATGAGACATCGGGCTACTATGTTTACAAGGCTACTAACATCCGCCTCCAGGAACTCACCTGCTCATACACTATGCCTAACCGTTGGTTTGGTGGCGTGTTGAAGGACGTAACAGTTTCGTTCATCGCCAACAACCCTTGGATGATATACTGCAAGGCTCCGTTCGACCCCGAACTCACTCCGTCAACAAGCACTTACGGACAGGGCAACGACTACTTCATGCAGCCAAGCGTTCGTAGCTTCGGCTTCGGTGTTAAATTTAAATTCTAATATTGAACCTCTTCTATATGAAAACAGTAAATCGATATACGCTCATGGCCATCTGTGCCATGGCACTCACGACTTCTTCATGCGACTTTGAGGAAGTCAACACCAACCAGTTCGAGATGACTGAGGAGGAAGGTACACGCGACGACTTCGCTGTGGGCGGACTCATCACAGCTCTCGAAAAGACAGTCTTCCCCGTAGGTACACAGGCCGACGATACTGGCGTAATAAACCAGTATCAGATTGCCTTTAACCTTTCAGCCGACTCTTGGAGTGGCTATTTCGGACAGAACAACAGTTGGAGTGGTGGTAACAACAATACATCATACTTCCTCGTAGACGGTTGGGTTGCTGAAACATACAAGTGTACATACACTAATGCGCTCAACGCATGGAAGAAACTGAAGAAGGCATCAGAGGACAACAATACTCCTGAGGTGTTCGCTCTGGCACAGGTGTTGAAGATTTCGGCATGGCACAAAGCTCTTGAGTCGTTCGGTCCGATTCCTTACACACATGCAGCCGACGCTTCAATGAACATACCGTTCGATAGCGAGAAGGATGTATACACAGCTATGTTCAAGGATCTTACCGAAGCTATTGAGGTATTGACCGAAAAGGCTGAGAACGGTGTAAGCATAATGAAGAATTATGATGCTGTATATGCTGGCGATGCTGCCAAGTGGGTGCGTTATGCCAACTCACTCATGCTGCGTCTTGCAATGCGTGTACGCTTTGCCGACAACGAGATGGCTAATAAGTATGCCACTCAGGCTCTCAATCAGACCTACGGCATAATGACCGACCAGAAGGATGAGGCTAAGATGAGCACTGGTGCAGGTCTGGTGTTCCGTAACAATATCCAGTGGCTTGCCGATCAGTACAACGAGACTCGTATGGGTACATCAATGGTTTCTTATCTTGTAGGTTATGAAGACCCTCGTTTGAGAGCTTATTTCCAGCCGGTAGATGAGTCATGCAATTATGGCATTGAAGCATTCGACGGTGAGAAGTATCAAGGTGTACCTCTTGGTCATACGAAGGGACAGAACTCTACATACGAGAATTTCTCTAAGCCTAATATCCCGGCTTCTACTCCTACTTATTGGTTGCGTGCATCTGAGGTTTACTTCCTCCGTGCTGAGGCTGCCCTTGTATGGGGTGGTGAGTTTGGCGATGCAGAATCGCTTTATGAACAGGGCATCCAGATGTCGTTCGACGAGAATGGTATCAAGTCGTCGGTTGACTCATACATGTACTCAGGCAAGACTCCTATAGCCGATGTTGTAAGCCATTGGAGATATGGTTTTAACAATCCGGCTCCTTGCGAAACAACTGTAGAGTTTGAAGGCTCACAGGAAGACAAGCTTGAGAAGATTATGATTCAGAAGTGGATTGCCCTCTATCCTAACGGACAGGAGGCATGGACAGAGTGGCGCCGCACGGGCTATCCGGTTCTTCATAAGGTTGCTACCAACCGTGGTTCAAGCCAGGGAGCTACTGTAGAGGGTGGAATACGTCGTATGATTTACCCTGTCAGCTTCTATCAGACTCAGGACGGTAAGGAAATCTACGACAACGCCCTCAAGCTGTTCAATAACGGTAATGGTGGTCAAGACAGATCTGATACCCGTCTGTGGTGGGATTGCAAGTAAGCCTTGTCTACAAGAACAAATACATTATTATACTCTTTAAAGATAATATACAATGAACGTTTTTAAGAAATTATTATATATCATACCGGCTGCAGCGCTTGCATTCACAATGACCGCTTGTACCGATGTTGAGAATATAGAGATTGATCACGTAGGAGGACATCAGACACTTTCTGATCCTATCAACGACCCTTATTATGTCAATCTGCGTGAGTATAAGGCTCAAGCCAACAACTATGGTCGTCCGGTAGCCTTCGGCTGGTTCTCTAATTGGGCTCCTTCAGGTGTTATGCGTAAGGGCTATCTTTCGTCAGTGCCCGACAGTATGGACATCATCTCTATGTGGAGCGGTGCTCCGGGACGCTACGAGATAACCGAGGCTCAGAAGAAGGACAAGGAGTTTGCTCAGAAGGTGAAGGGCATCAAGCTTCTTGAGGTAAGTCTGCTTTCATACCTTGGCAAAGGACGTACTCCTGAATACATTTACGAGGAGATAAACAAGAAGGCAGCTGCCGAAGGATGGAGTCAGAACAAGATTGCTCAAGAAAAGAAGCTTGCCCGTTGGGATTTCTGGGGCTTTACCTCACACGACCTCAACAATACAGAGAACCTGAATCAAGCTTTGTCCAACTTCGCAAAGGCTTTGTGCGACTCACTTTTCGTAAGTGAATGGGATGGTTTCGATATCGACTGGGAGCCGGGCAGCGGATTCAACGATTCGGACGGTACACTCAACGGCAGTACTATCAAATTCCTCGTCAAGGAGATGGGCAAGTACATTGGTCCGATGAGCGATCCTGAGGGCAAGGGTCATAAGTTGCTTGTAATTGACGGTCTGATTGGTTACTTCGATCGTGAGTGTGACGATTATGTAGACTACTGGATCACTCAGTCGTATGGTAGTTCGCGTCCTCACTATTATGGTCCTGGCGATACCAAGAAGCTCATCATCACTGAGAACTTCGAGAGTGGCTTCGCTTATGGTGGACAGTTGCTTAATCAAGCCCGTTGGATGCCAGAGAATGGCTGCAAGGGTGGTGTAGGTGCTTATCGTTTCGATAACGACTACGACAATACTCCCGACTACCGTTGGATGCGTCAGGCTATACAGATCAATCAGCAGGTGTTCAACGAGTGGAAGGCGTCGCAGAACGGCTCTACTGATGGCAAATAACCTTAAAACTTCAGTTTTTCATTTAATTAATTGACAACTATTATGAACAAACATATATTGAAATATGTAGCAGTTTGTCTCGCCGCTTTGTCTTTCACTGCGTGCAACGACAGCGAGAGCGACCTGCTTGAGCCTAAGGTATATTTCGACAGCAAGGAGAGCAAGATTGTTGTTGAAGACCAGGAGTCGATGGACTATGACCTCAGCGCACGTCTGTCAAACAAGAACGATGCCGATGTCAATGTTTCATACTCAATTCTTGACTCAAAGTATGTAGATGAGTACAACAAGAAGAACGGTACAAACTATGAGGCTTTCGATGCTAACAATGCATCGCTTAGCACTACAAGCGCCACTATCGAAAAGGGTAAGGTCTATGCAGGCAAGATTAAGTTGCATCTGACAAATCTTCGTACTATTGAGGAAGGCAAGACATTCCTGTTGCCTATACGGGTGCAGTCTTCACAGCCCGTTATCGAAGGTACAGACATTGTATATATCGTGCTGAATAAGCCGGTACGTATCTTGACCGCTGCTAATATCAGCTATACACACATCAAGGTGCCTGTCACTTCGCAGCCGTTCAAGTCGCTTACTTACGAGGCTCTCATATATCTTGACAGATGGGGTGGTGGTAATATGACTGTTATGGGTAGTGAGGGTACCCTCATCCTGCGTATCGGTGATACCGGTGGCGGTATTGACCAGGATTTGCTCCAGATTGCAGGTTCTAAGCAGTTCTATACACAGCAGCGTCTTACTACCGGCAAGTGGTATCACGTAGCCTTCACATACGACCAGCCTACAGGTCGTGCCGTAATCTACATCAACGGCGAGAAAGCTGCTGAATCTGTATGGGACACACCTCAGTTTGACCTCTCACGAGACGGCGGTGGCTTCTTCATCGGCAAGGTTGCCGGCTTTATGTGGGGTGAGCGTCCGTTCTACGGCAAGATGAGTGAGGTACGTATGTGGACAGTAGCACGTACTGCCAATCAGATTAAGCAGGGCATGCTCAATGTAGATCCTGCATCAGATGGCTTGTTCTTCTATTACAAGCTCAATGGAACTGACCAATATCAGGGTGATGACAACAAGTGGTATATCCGTGATGCATCGGGGCATGGTATGAATGGTCTTGCTAACGGCGACAAGTATGGCAACACATACAAGTTGGGCTTCTCGTCGCTTGGCACTCCTATTGCAATCAACTGATAGAGTAGTAGATGGTAAATTTATATATAAAGACTATGACACAGGTTTATAGTTAGATAAGATTGTAAATTTTTTTTGGGGCGTATCCGGGCAGTGATTGTCGGGATACGCTTTTTTAATGAATGTAAAAAACTGTTGTGTTCGTACACAATATCTTGTTTTATATCAACAAATACGCTAAAATACGCTAAAAGAAGGGTAGATTGTTTGCGTACACAAACAATGTTTTGTACCTTTGCATCGTCAAAAAGGTTAATAGATTGTTTAGGTTAGTAGTAATAGATTTAGGTTTTTAGTTATTAGGTTTAAGGTAAATTTTTTATCGATTGTTTAACAGGTGACGGTGAGAGTCCGTGAGGATTTTCATTATTACGAAAACATTTTTAGGTTAAACATAAAAATGCGGCACTGCTCGAAGAGAGTTGTGCCGCATTTTTGTGTTATGTAGTGTTGAAAAAACATAATAAGAGAAGCGTTGTTTTGGCTGTTTTGATTATAATCTGTACTTTTGCAGCGTCAAGATGACAATAATCGAACTAAAAATCATATTCAACAAAACGTAAGAATTATGAAGAGTTTATTCTCAACCGTAGCCCTCGCCTTTGTGGCAGTGGCTGCATTTGCCCAGCAGACAGCTGAGTACAACATCAAGGGGACATGTGCCGCAGATGTAAAAAAGGTATATATCGTCAATCCGTTGGCGCGTGGCAACCAGGCTTTATGCGATAGCGCTACAGTGACAGCTGGTAAGTTTGCCTTGAAGGGTACTGCACAGAAAGACGCTCTGCTGCGCATCTTTACCAAGCAGACTCCTTATGCTATGCCTTTCTTCAATGACGGCACTCCTATTCAGGCCGACATGGTAAAGAAGACAATCAGCGCTTCTGAGCAGAACAACAAGCTCGTGGCTTATGACAATGAGCTTGACGCAATGAACAATGAGCTTCGTCCTTTTTTCGACGAGTATAACAAAGCTCGCCAGTCGGGTGCTACGCAGGAGCAGTTGCAGAAGTTGACAAAGGAGATTGAGGCTAAGATGGCTCCAGTGCAGGAGCGCATTGCAAACCGCACATTGGAGATTGTAAAGGCCAATCAGAACAATCTGATTCCTGCTGCCTTCCTTGGCAATCTGGTTTATGAGCTTGAGTATCCCCAGATCAAGGACCTCTTCGATGCTAAGTATGCTTATGTAAATCATCCGGCATTGGCACGTGCCAATCAGATTGTGAAGATGCTTGCCAAGAAGGCAGCGTTCATCGGACAGAAGTTTACCGACCTTGAGGAGAACGACGTTAACGGTCAGCCCCACAAGCTCTCTGAATATCTTGGCAAGGGCAACTATGTATTGCTCGACTTCTGGGCTTCGTGGTGTGGTCCGTGCCGTGCTGAGATGCCTAACGTGAAGGCTGCCTACGAGAAGTATAAGGGTAAGGGCTTCAACATCGTGGCTCTATCGTTCGACAACAAGCTCGACAGCTGGAAGAAGGCAATCGAGGACATGCAGATGCCATGGATTCATCTGTCTGACCTCAAGGGATGGCAGACTGTAGCCGGTCAGGTATACGGTGTACGCTCAATTCCTGCAAGCTTCCTCGTCGACCCCAACGGCACTATCGTTGCAGCCGACTTGCGTGGCGAGAAGCTCGGTGCCAAGCTGAAGGAAATCTACGGAGAGTAAGGGTTAAATGTTAAGTGTTAAATGTTAAGGGTTAAGGGTTAGGAGGCTTGATAACACTTAACATTTAACACTTAACACTAATCAAGCCCCCAATATTCGTGTGATTCGTGCAATTCGTGTTGAATCTTTTTGCCACAAATTCCCCGAATCTCACGAATCGAACCCCACGCTCCAATATTCGTGTGATTAGTGCAATTTGTGTTGAATCTTTTACCACGAATCACGCGAATCTCGCGAATCAATTCATGACAATTCATGACCCTAAATTCATGGATAATTCATGGTAATTCGTGACTAATTAAAACATTAAAATTTATGGATAACAGCAAGCAAGCAACCCTTGAACTCGGCACCAAGCCCGTAGGCCATCTGCTCATGCAGTATGCCCTGCCGGCAATAGCAGCAATGACAGCGGCATCGCTCTACAATATGACCGACAGCATCTTTATCGGACAGGGTTGCGGACCATTGGCCATCAGCGGACTGGCTATAACATTCCCCCTGCAGAATCTCGGTGCGGCATTCGGAGCCGGAGTTGGCGTAGGAGCATCGACATGCATATCAGTCAAGCTCGGACAGAAAGACTACAACACAGCCGAGCGAGTATTTGGCAATGCCGTGACCTTGAACATCATCATCGGCATAGCGTTCAGCGTCATTACGCTTTTGTTTCTCAACCCCATACTATTATTCTTCGGAGCCAGCGAAGCCACGCTGCCTTATGCCCGTGAGTATATGGTCATAACGCTTGCCGGCAACGCCATATCGCACATGTTCTTCGGTATGAACGCCATACTCCGAGCCGCTTCCAAGCCCCGTTCGGCTATGATGGCATCCATCATGACCGTTATTCTCAACGCCATACTGTCGCCTATATTCATCTGGCCGCTCCACATGGGCATAGGCGGAGCAGCGCTTGCTACTATCATTGCCCAAGCCACAGTGCTGGCATGGCAGCTGCGCATATTCAGCAATCCCCAGTGCATAGTCCACTTTCGTCGTGGCATCTACCGCCCCGTGTCGCACATCATCAAGAACATACTTGCAATAGGCATGTCGCCCTTTGCCATGAACGTATGTTCGTGCGTCGTCATCATATTCATCAACAACGCCCTCATGCGTTACGGAGGCGACTTGGCAGTAGGAGCCTTCGGCATCTGCAACAAGATAGCCTTCATCTTCGTGATGATCAATATGGGTATGAACCAGGGAATGTTCCCCATTGCAGGCTACAACTACGGTGCGCGTCACTATGACCGATTGCTTCTGGCGCTGAAGTACACCATGTGTGTAGCCGTGTGCATAGCCACCACGGGCTTCATCATAGCCCAGAGCATACCCTATGAGTGCGCCCGACTCTTCACCACCGACGAGACACTGATACGTATCTCCGAACATGCCTTACGCATCCTGATGCTTGTGTTCCCCGTTGTGGGCGTGCAGATGGTGTGCACGGGATTCTTCCAGAGCATAGGCAAGGCCAAGGTGAGCATGTTTCTGTCGCTGTCGCGTCAGCTACTCTTCTTGCTGCCGTTGCTTATAGTGCTGCCCAACTTCTATCAGACCGACGGCGTATGGTATGCTCAGCCCATAAGCGACCTCATATCTGCCGTTGTAGCAGTAACGATGCTGACTGCTTACATCAAACGCCTGAAGAAGTCGGCACCGGCAACAGTCTGAACGTAATAACAAAAAACGATATACATCTATGAATAATAACGACAATCTTATAATAAGCGTGGGCCGACAGCTGGGTAGCGGCGGCCGTACTATAGCCAAGATGCTTGCCGACGAGTTCGGCTGCAAGTTCTACGACCGTGAGGTGCTCAACCTTGCGGCTAAGGAGAGTGGATTCAGCGAGGAGTTTTTCGAGAAGAACGACGAGCGCAAGGGATTTCTCGATCAGATATTCCACATGCACGTGCCCTTCATCAGCGACTCGTCGTTCTATGACAACGGACTCTCGCAGGAGAATCTGTTCCGCCTGCAGAGCGACGCCATACGCAAGGCTGCTGCCGAGTCGCCGTGTGTATTCGTGGGCCGCTGTGCCGACTATGTGCTGCGCGAGCATCGGAACATGGTTACGGTATTCGTCACAGCCGACATCGACGAGCGCATCAAGAACGTGTGCCACCGGCTTGGATGTTCGCCCGACGAGGCTCGCAAGCTGATAGAGAGCCGTGAGGACACACGCTCGTCTTACTACAACTACTATACAGGCAAGCGTTGGGGCGACAGCTCGTCGTACGACTTGTGCGTCAATGCGTCGCTCCTCGGACTTGAGGGTACCAAGAATTTCATAGCCGATTTTGTCAGACGTGTGCAGGCTTCAGCCCTTAAGAGCCGATGAAACGTATTGGTATAATCAGCGACACCCACTCCTATTGGGACGAACGCTATCGTAAGTATCTCGAACCATGCGACGAGATATGGCATTGTGGCGACTTCTGTTCTACCGAAATGGCAGACCGTCTGGCTGCCATACGCCCCTTGCGTGCCGTATATGGCAATGGCGACGGTGCCGAACTGCGACGTATGTTTCCCGAAGTGTTGCGCTTCAAGTGTGAGGAGGTAGAGGTGCTGATGAAGCACATAGGCGGTTATCCGGGCCGTTACGATCCCAGCATACGCCGCGAACTGACGGAGCGTCCGCCACAGCTCTTCATCAGCGGTCATTCGCACATTCTGCGCATAAAGTACGACCGCACCCTGCGCCTGCTTCACATCAATCCCGGTGCTGTAGGAATGCAGGGCTGGCAGAAGGAGCGCACTATCGTAAGGCTCACCATCGACGGTGCGCAGATGAAGGATTGCGAGGTGGTGACGCTGGGATAAGTGTTGAGTGTTGAACGTGGAATGTTGAGTGTTGAATGTTAAGTGTATGAAGATAACAAAAGACAAGATAATGGAATGGCTGGCGCTGTCGGTCGGCTTCACTGTGATCTACTTCGTGATATGCATAGTGGCAAGTCTGCTCTTCGGATGGGGACGCGACCAGGCTCTCGGCAGTCTCGCCCTTGAGAGCGTGCTGTTCGGCATGCTTATGGGAGTATTGAATATGCGGTATATGCGCAAAGGAAAATGATGTTAAAAAAAAAAGAGTCCTTTTGCACTTCAAATGTATTCGTTTTGAGGTGTAAAAGGACTCCTTTTGCATGCTAAAAGGACTCGTTTTGTAAGCCAAAAGGAGCCCTTTTCGAATTAGGAATTAGGAGTTAGGAATTAGGAGTTGTTCTCGGCTACGCCTGCGATTTTGAATTATTGAGTTTTGAATTGTTGCCTGTGGGAATTAGGAATTTTGAGTTTTGAATTTTGAGTTGTTCTCGGCTACGCCTTCGACTGCAAATTATTAGGAGGCTATGGCGTCCTCGCCTTAGCCTGAGCAGTCTGTCGGCTCATTCCTATTTGTTATAGTTTGTGTTGTCTGCTTGCTTAGGTTATGGCGGGGACGCCATAACCTCCTACAGTTAGCTTTGCTTCTCACAAACTTAACACTTAACATTCCACATTCAACATTCCACATTCAACATTGTCAAAGCTCCACTCTAACGCCCAACTGCAGGTTGAAGTTGAGCTTTTTCTCCTTGAATATAGTTTCCACGCTGCTCTTGTTGTCGATGTAGTAGCGCACGCCAGGCTCGGCGTAGATGCCCATGCGAGGTATGATGTTGTACTGAACGCCCACTGCTCCACCTACCGACCATTGCGTGTGGTCCTTGTCTGCATCGGTGGTAATGCCGCCTGTCTGCATCTTGGCAGATACGTTGAAATCGGCTTGGCAGCCTGCTATGGCGTAAGTATGGATGGCGTTGTTGCCCCAAACCTTATACTTCAAGTTGAGCGGAACACCGATGTAGTGCAGACGTTGGGTCTCTATGATGTCATCGCCGGCTGCCGAACTGGTGAAGTCGGACGAGGCGTAGGTGTATACCATGCCCGTAGTGAGTGTGAGGCGAGGCGTGATGTTGTAGCCAACCGACAGTCCGAACGACATAGGGTGGTAGTGGTGCTTGGTCTGCGAATAGTCGGCAAGCTGCAATGGGGCGTTCGACAGCACCGACTGCACCTTGTTGGGATTGCCCGAAGCAAGCATGTCCGACTCGCGAGTGGCCATGAGCATGGGGCGCTGGGTGTTGCGGCTGTCGGTGGTTATGCCTTCTGCATGCACTCCTATGTTCCATCTATTAGACTGCTGGGCGTGCTTTGTCTGTCGCGTCAGGGCATACGACGTAGCCGAAGGCTTGTTGTAGGTTCTGTTGGTGTTGCCGCCTTTGTGCATCCTTGACGTAGAGTTGCGCTCGTCAGGTGTTGCATTGCTCTCGTCAGGAGCCGTTATGGTTTGCAGGTCGTTGGCTGGAGTCTCGCATACGGAGCGATATGTAGTATCCACAGATAGCGGTGCGGCTTCAGCCAGCAGCACTGCCGCCTCCGGTGTTTGTGCCATCGGCTCGGATGCAGGAGTAGTTGATGTGATGCGAGCCATAAGTCTTTGCGGTGCATTGACAACCGACGACGGAGCCGGATTGTGCAAAGATGCAGCCGGGCGGTCGAACTTGTGCGCCACATTATTAATAGTGTCGTCGTTCATTCGTAGCGCCACCGTCACCACAACAGCCACCGATGCGGCAGCCGACAAAGCCATAGCAACTATACGTGCAGTCTTTGGTCGGGAGGGAGTGTTGACGTGAGGTGCAGGTGTGGCAGTGTTGTCGTCGTCGAGTCGTGTAGCTATCTTGTCCCACAATCCGTCGGGCACAGTAGCCTTATGGCCGTCGAGACGTTCGTGCAGCTTGCTGGTCCAATCGTTTTGTTTCATATTTCGAGTCTTTTGTTGTATTCCTTAATCTTGTTAGCCAACATCTTCTTTGCGTGATAATATTGCGAAGCCGATGTGCTGGGCGTTATACCCAGTTCGTCGGCTATCTCCTTGTGGCTCATTTGGCCGAAAACGTATAGGTTGAGCACCACTCTGTAGCCCTCGGGCAGCGATGCAATCATTTCGGAAAGCGCCTCGTCTGAGATCTGGCTTATGTCTGGTTCGTCGTCGGTAGGAGAGTCGGGTATGTTGTCAGTGAACGTTATGCTGCCCTTGCGGCGCAGAAAACCGAGCGCCTCATTGGCAGTAACCCTCGACAGCCAGAGCTTGAGCGTGCCCTCGCCACGATACTCATATTGGCGCATCGACGTGAATATCCTGACGAAAGTGTCCTGCACTACATCGGCCACGTCGTCCCTGTCCGGAACATATCGCATGACAATAGCCATGACATATCCCGAATACTGGTCGTAGAGCCGTCGCATGGCAGCGCGGTCGCCGTTCTGTATGTCGCGCACGAGGCGCTCTTCAGGTTTCAAAAGTTTCAACAGTCGGTTATGGGGGTGCCGGTGTAAGTGAGTTTCAGTTGTAGGGGGTGTGTGTCGCCATTGTCGATGGTGTAGGCGGTGATGTGCAGAAACACGGTCAGCACACGAGTCTTAGTAGTGTATTTGCCCCACGACTGCTGGTCGGTAGAGGCATTGGTGGGCCCCAGCATGAGCTGTAAGTTGTGGCGCTTGCCGTCAGTCTGCACTTCAATCTGCCACACCGAAGGCTTTATGGCGTATACTATTGTGCCGTCGGATTGCTGCACCGACTCGTAAGCCACGCTCTGCGCTCCGGTGGAAACGCCCTCGATGGCGTGCCCGGCGAATATGGTTTGTACAATCTGCATGGTAGGTATGGCGCCGAACATGAAGGTTGTGCCGACTTCGCTCATCAGTATCTTGTCGATGCTCTTGCCGCTGACATCCCATTTTCCGCTGTATGGCGTGCCCGACTGTGAGTTGTAGCTCATGTTGAACTGCTTGTCGGGTGCGTCGTCGACACTGCACGAAGCCAGCGACATGGCTGTGAGCAGCAGCGTACACATTATTAATATATATAGTCTGTGATGCATTGGTGTAATACGTTTGTTGTATGTTGTCTATACTTATAATGCGATGACGCTGATAATATTGCATGCAATGATAGTAAAAAAACGCATAAAAACGCAACGTTAAATAATTTAAATCTATAAAATTGCTTAATTTCAACATTTCGATTTTATTTGATTTTTATTACTTTTGCATCGCATTAATTGATAGTTTTCTTAATAAGCGGATGACTTTTTTAACATTATGAGAATAGGATTGTTTATTCCCTGCTACGTCGACGCACTCTATCCCGAGGTAGGAGTAGCCACATACAAGCTCCTCAAGAGTCTTGGACTTGACGTAGCCTACCCCCTTGACCAGACTTGTTGTGGACAGCCTATGGCCAATGCAGGATTTGAAAAGATGGCAGGCAAGATAGCCGACAGTTTCGATGAGAAGTTTGCCGGATTCGATTATGTCGTGGCACCATCGGCATCGTGTGCTGCTTTCGTCAAGTTGTATCATCCACGATTGGCTAAGGGACATCATGAGTGCCTCACATCGAAAAAGATAATGGACGTAGTGGAGTTCATTCACGACGTAGTGAAGCCCACCAGCCTTAAGGCAAGCTTCCCCCACGTGGTGAGTGTACACAACTCGTGTCACGGAGTGCGCGAGCTTGGATTGTCATCGCCCTCCGAACGCAACGTGCCACAGTTTAACAAGATTGTCGACTTGCTGCGTCTTGTCGACGGCATCACCATACGCGAACCCGAACGCAAGGACGAGTGCTGCGGATTTGGCGGTATGTTCTCGGTGGAGGAACCTGACGTGTCGACACGAATGGGCGAGGACAAGATAGCACGACATATGGCTACTGGAGCCGAATACATCACGGGGCCAGACTCGTCGTGCCTGATGCACATGCAGGGCATAGCACGCAAGGAGAACAAGCCTATTAAATTCATTCATGTAGTACAGATATTGGCAGCAGGACTATGAGTACACTACACAGCAAAGCGGCTCGCCGCTTCAACGAAAACAGAGAGAAGACAACGTGGCACGACGCTACGTTCTGGGCGCTCCGACAGAAGCGCGACCAGATGGCTAAGGGACTGGACGAGTGGGAACAGCTACGCGAACATGCCAGCCAAATCAAACGTCACACCATAACACATCTGGCTGACTATCTGGAGCAGTTTGCCGGTCAGCTGGAGAACCGTGGCGTGATTGTGCACTGGGCACGCACGGCAGACGATTTCAACAGGACGGTGCTCGAAATTCTTCAGAAGCACGGCGTGAAGAAGATGGTGAAGTCGAAGTCGATGCTTACTGAGGAGTGTGGCATGAATCCTTATCTCGAACAGAACGGCATAGACGTGGTGGAGACCGACCTCGGCGAGCGTATTCTGCAACTGCTTCATCAGAAGCCGAGTCATATAGTGATGCCGGCTATTCACCTGAAACGTGAGGAAGTGGGCCGTATGTTTGAAGAGAAAGGCATCAGCAAGCATATTGGCAATTACGACCCTACATATCTGACACGCTGCGCACGTATGCACCTGCGCAACCAATTCATGGAGGCTGGGGCTGGAATGACGGGCTGCAACTTCGGTGTGGCTGAGTCGGGCGACATAGTGGTGTGCACCAATGAAGGCAATGCCGATATGTCTACGTCGATGCCTAAGCTTCATCTTGTGGCTATGGGCATAGAGAAGATTGTGCCCGACTACAGTTCGCTTGCCGTTTTCCAGCGTCTGCTGTGCCGTTCGGCTACAGGACAGCCTACTACTGCATACACGTCGCACTTCCGTCAGGCGCGTCCGGGGGCTGAGATGCATGTCATACTTGTAGACAACGGTCGAAGCGACATTCTCGCTGACAGCGACCATTGGGAGACTTTGAAGTGCATTCGTTGCGGATCGTGCATGAACACCTGTCCGGTCTATCGCCGTTCGGGTGGCTATTCGTATACTTACTTCATTCCCGGACCTATTGGCGTGAACCTTGGTATGCTGCGCAATGCCAGTTGTTATAGCGACAATGTGTCGGCTTGTACGCTGTGCTTGTCGTGCGACAATGTGTGTCCGTCGAAGGTTGGTCCTGGCTCGCAGATATATCTGTGGCGTCAGAAACTCGACTCGCTACATCGTGCCGACCCTATGAAGAAGTTCATGTCGATGGGTATGGAGGCTTTGTTTGAACATCCGCATCTGTATGCTGCCGCCTTGCGTCTGGCTCCGTTGGCCAATATCGTGCCCGACAAAATCACACGTGTACGTGGAGTGAATCCTTGGAGCGTTGGACATACTAAGCCTGAGTTTGCCAAGGAGTCGTTTCAGGAACTCTGGAAGAATGGGAAGGTTTAGTGTTGAATGTTAAGTGTTAAATGTTGAGTGTTTAATGATTAATGTTGAATTCTGATGGGTAATTATAAAGAAGAACTTTTGCAGAAACTCCGCAGCAATACGCGCGAGCAATACGATATGCCTGCCGACGATATTCAAGGCATCACTTACGATGACACCGTAGCCCAATTCATCGAGATGAGTCAGGCTGTGGGTGCCAATGTGGTGGAGGCAGCAACGGGCGACAGTCTTGACGACATCATACGTAAGGCTTATCCCGATGCCAAGGTTGTGGCTTCCAGTCTGCCTGAGGTGCGTATAGCTACGCTCAATCCCGACACCGTGGCAGATGCGCAGGCTCTTAACGGCACCGATGTTGGTGTGGTGAGAGGTCAGATAGGTGTGGCAGAGAACGGATGTGTGTGGATTCCGCAGTCGATGAAGCAGAAGGCGGTGTGCTTCATATGCGAGTATCTCGTAATTGTGCTGCCCAAAAGCGGCATCGTCAATAATATGCACGAGGCTTACGCACGCATCAAAATGCCTGCTACCGGACTCGGAACGTTCATTTCTGGTCCGTCGAAGACAGCCGACATCGAGCAGGCTCTTGTCATGGGAGCGCAGGCTGCACGTGGCGTTACGGTTGTGATAACAGAATAGGGCAACAGTATATACAGTTTGATATAGGAACGGCGGACTCCTGTCCGACGCACAGTTGGCATTTTAAGCTATAGATTTTCTGCTGTGCGTCGGATGGGAGCCCGCCGTTCCTTTTAGTTTATTTATGTAGTCAGATGATTGTTATTGGCTGTTTTTACAATCTTTAGAGTTCGTTAGATATTCCTATAGATTAATCTATTTCGGAACACTTGTTTGGCTGAAGTATATTGTATATCTTTGCAACAGTAAGATAACTAAACGTAAACATTAACAACTAAAAACGAAACATTATGAAAAAGAACCTTATTTATTCTTTTATTATTGCTATTGCTTCGTTTGTCTTTATGGCTTGTAGTAATGACGATGACGGCAATCAGATGCGTATTCCCGACAGTGCCAAACCATCAGCCAAGTTTACATTTGGTAATTTCGAGAATGAGCAGTATGCCAATGATGCCGTTAAAATGGATGTGACGAAATGGGGCGATGGAGCTGTTGCCCCCGAATTCAAATCAATCGAACTCTTTGCTGACGGCCATTTCCTCATCACTAAAAACAATGCCGGCAACAAACCTAAGTTCTCGCGCGTGGCAACACGTGCTACCGACATCAACGGATCGGTAGATTTTGACAACGGTCTGTATATTTATGGCAAATTCACACATGAGAAGGATGGTGTATATAAATTGAGCAACGGCACCAAAATCAAGATTAATAAGAATGGTGACGTAGTAGGAGTTGTAACGGTGACATATACCAACTTCAATGGCGTTGACATAACGATTATGGTAAACGTCGATTTCAATTATAAGACCGATGAGGCTGTTCGCCAGTTGTGTCGTTCATGGAGAATGGACAGTCAGGAGGCATGGCTTTACACTGACAAGGCGTATATCGGATACGGCAAGCAATGGCTTGACAACTTCTTCAAAGTGAAGCAAGACATCATCATCACACCGGAAGGCAAGCAGTGGGGATTTGATGAGGACGACATCCTCGACGATGATGATTACTGTCGCCGCGTTATCTTCTCGCCATGCGGAACATTCATGTGTTTCTATATGGACGGCGAAGTGGAGATTGGACGCTGGGAATGGAAGGACAAGCAAAATGGCATACTGCGCTGCTACGAACCGTTCGAATTTGGCGATGACGACTTTGACGATGATGACGACTATATGGACATGACAGTGCGCTTCGACGGCAAGCAGATGCGTATGTACAACGAATATATGGATGAAGAAGATGGCTTCAATTACAAGGTATATAGCGTAAGCACATTCAGCGCAAGATATTGATGATAGCATAATTCACCAGTGGTGACAAACCATAAACAAAACCACTGGTTATAAACCATAAACAAAACTATTGCTGATAAACAAAAAAAGAGGACTTTACTTCGGTAAAGTCCTCTTTTTTGTTTTGTTATTGGTGATCCGCATGGGGCTCGAACCCATGACCCCAACATTAAAAGTGTTGTGCTCTACCAGCTGAGCTAGCGGATCTCCGTGTTTGCCTTATGTTTCAAAAGCGAGTGCAAAGATACGTACTTTTTTTGTATTTTGCAAATTTATTTACAAGAATATTTCGTTTTTTGCTCTTCACCCGATTAATTTCATTAATTTTGTGTTCAGAATCAGTGAATGCTATATATAATAATGTATAGCAACTCATAATTCAAAACTCATAATTCAAAACTCAAAATTCAAAACTCGCAAAGCGCCAATTCATAATTGAATAATTCAAAATCGCAGGCGTAGCCGAGAACAATTCAAAACTCAAAATTCAAAATTCAAAACCCAAAATGTTTCCAGTTGAACGTCATCCATTTGAGCCTTTTCTTCCTGAAGGCTGTCGTCTGCTGATGCTTGGCAGTTTTCCACCCGCCGAGAAGCGTTGGTCAATGCATTTCTATTATCCCAATTTCACCAACGATATGTGGCGTATCTTTGGCTTGTGTTTCTTTGGTGATAAGCTCCACTTTGTTGATGTAGAGCGTAAGACATTCTGTTTGGATGCGATAATCGATTTCCTTACTGCCAAGGGTATTGGCATGTACGACACGGCTACGGCTGTGCGCCGACTGAAGAACACTGCTGCCGACAAAGACTTGGAGGTGGTTGAGCCTACTGACTTGAAGGCTATGGTGCGCTCATTGCCTCGTCTTGAAGCCATTGTAACAACGGGACAGAAGGCCACTGACGTGCTGCGCGAGTGTTTCGACATAAGTGGCGAACCACGTGTAGGCGAATATGTAGAGTTTGAATTTGAAGGAAGAATGTTGAGGCTCTGGCGAATGCCAAGCAGCTCAAGGGCGTATCCGCTAAAGGTAGAGAAGAAGGCGGAGTATTATGGGAGGTTGTTTGAGGGGCTTCTCTTTAGTTGAGAGTTGAAAATTGAAAGTTGAAAGTTATGATTACCTTATTGTATTAGTATAATTGCTACTGTATAATTATGGACACAACAAAGCATATCATAACTCTCAACTCTCAACTCTCAATTATCAATTTTTAAAGTGTATACTTCTTTGTCGCACCGGCATAGATACCGGTACCAGTGAAGTCGCAGTTTACGGTTGCGGCTTTTTTCATGTCCTTCAGTTTCACGCTGATGTTGATGGGCTGCTGCTTCTGTGCAGGGTCAGCCACGTGCATTACTGTTGAGCCATTAGGCATGCGGCGTATCATTACAGCGCACGGACGGTCGGCAGTCAGTGTGATGTTCTTGTCCTTATATTGACTAGCCTCGAAGAATACAGCCTGCCATACGCCGAGATCGGTCTGCTGTACAGCCTGAATCTGCGGTGTGTTGCTCAGAATGGCGATGTGCTTGTGCTTGGCATATTCAGCCATACGGTCGGCTGTGTTAGCCTCAGGCACTACGATGTATGCGTATGTGGCATTGTTGGGCTTTGCACCGTGGTCGAGCGTTACAGAGAATACGTCGTTGGTCTGTTCGGTCTTGATCTGAGTCTGGTTGATGGCATGCCATGTGCCCGACTGTTTCTTTATCTCAGCCTTTACGTTTCCGCCGTTAGGCATAGCATAGCCAACGCCGTCGTACATTACCCATGCCACGTTGTTGCCTTCAGCCGATGTGCCTTCTGTGGCAGCACCCTTAACGTTGGCATAAGTCAGCTTGTCGCCTCTGTTGGCAAGGCACTGGTTGAGAGATGTCATTATCGGAGCCTCGTTGTCTGAGGTGATGCCAGCGCCGAGACAAACAATCTCGTTATCGAAGAAGAACCACGACTTCTTAGCTTCGGTGTTGATGCCGTCCCAACGGTCGTTGTAGGCGTAAGTAGTAGCGCCATAGATAGAGTCGCTGACGCCACCTGCAAACTTCGATGTGCCAGGCTGCATCCAGTCTTTCTTGGCTAGAGGAATCTCGTCGAGATGTGGAGCTGTAGTGCCGGGAATGCGTGCCCAGTCCCATGTGGGGAATATGTTGAAGTATTCGTCACCGTGCTTCACGATAGAGTTGCATCCATCGCTTGCGAAGTAAGTCTTGAGGTTTTCGCGGTTGCCATACTCCAGGCGTGCCGTACGGTTGGACACCAGACGAACGTCGAAGATATATCCCGGACGAACGTGCAGAGAGTAGTCGGCACGGAAGTAGTGTGTATGGCGAGGCTGTATGGCATACGAAGGCTGCTGCTTGCCGTTCATGCGGTCGATAATCTGACGGAACTCGTCGGCGTGTTTCGGGTCGAGTTCAATCATGCGCTGTGCAAACTTTGCCTTATCCTTCTTGTTGAGCATATTGCGACGGCTCACACTGCGTCCCATAACGTCCCACAGCATGTATTGTCCGCGTATAGTCTGATAGTAGGTCTCGCGCATGAACTTGCTAAGAATCTGCACCTTCTCGGCAGAGAGAGCATACTTGGTGCCCAATGCGTACATTGCGACCTGCGTAACACCCTTCAATACCTCGTCGCCATAGCCACCGATGTACAGCTGAACGCTATGCTGGAAGTAAGAGTTGTCGTGCTGGAAGCCTTCCTCTGTAGTGTAGCGCACGGGGTCGAACACGAGCTGCATGGCTGTGCTGAGGTCTTTCTCGTTGCGCTCAAGGCAAGAACGGTAAATCCAATGGAGGCAGATGTCGGTACGGTTGGCACCAGTCCACTTGGCTGGATCGCCGCCTTCCTCGCGCATACGGTTGAGTATGGCTGTCTCAAGTTCGTGCGGCACCTGCTTCTTTCCAGAGCGAAGCAGGATAAGAGTGATGCCGAGCGACTGCGGTTCGGCTATCTGGTTGTACCACCAGTTGCGGCAGTTGGGATTGACATTCTGCCAATGCTGCAGAGCCTTTACTATGTTTTCGTAGAGAGCTTCCTCGCCGTAGTGCTTGTTCTTGCTGTTGGTGTAGGCTGCAGCCCACTGCTGCAGACGCTCAAGGTGCTTGAGCGGTGGCCAGTTGGTGAGGTCGTCGCGTGAATAGTCGATGTCGGTGAAGGCACCCTTGCTGGCGTCATACTGCTTGAATGTAGCTTCGATGTTGGGATTTCGGCTGAAGTCTTTGCGTATGCGTTGCATAAGCACGTCGAAATCGTCGGTTGCCGCTTGTGCCATTGCTGTCATCGCGATAAACAGAAAAACAACGGCGAGACGCAACGGGTTGGTCGTTTTGATTCTCATAAATATTATAGTTTTTAGTAAATAATCTTATGCTTTGTAGATTAAGGAGATTGCAAAGTTACAAATAATATTTTTATGTCACAAGTATTTTTTTAGTTTAGAGTAGAGGGTTGAGAATTGAGAGTCATGATATGCTTGGATTATTATTCATAATTATGTAGTTGTATAATTATGTAGTGTTATATACGTAATTTACATATTATATATAAAAGGTAATCATAACTCTCAATTCTAAACCCTCAACTCTCAACTATTCTAGCAGGAACGGCCTGTTGTTGAGATTCTCGATGGAGTAGCTGAATGTTGCACCGAATCGGTTGATGAATATCACCTTTATGCGGCGGTACTTCTTTGACGTGGGGCGGGCTCGGAAGAGGTGTTGCGTCAGTGCCAGCTGATGTTTGCGGGGCTTTGTCTTGAGGAAGGCATCGTCGTATGAAGTGAAGCGTTGCATCTGTCCCTTATACTTGCCGTCTTCATACCACACCACGCGGCAGTGCGGATCCCAGTCCCATACGTTAGCCACAACGTAGTCGCGCTGTGAGGCGAATTCGCCCGGCTTGTACACACGCATCTGTATGTTCTGCTTATGTCCCACGGCACGATACGACCATTTAAGGTCGGTGCTGTCTACATTCACCACCATATATCCATTAGGAGCGCCGTCGCGGTTGAGCGTACTTGTCCACCAAGCTCCGCAAGCTGCTGCAATGTTGTGCTGATAGAGTCGTGGTGTCACCTCCGCATTCTCGAAGAAGTGGGTGTGTCCGGCAAAGACGTGTGTCTCGTATGGGGCGAGTATCTTAGCCAGACGGTCGGCATTGAGAATGTTGTCGATGGTCTCCATCTTGTTCCATGCGGGTGCGTGCATGTTCAGTATCACCACCATGTCCTTCGGCACATAGCTGAGGTCGCGTTCGAGCCATTGCAGTTCGGCATCGGTAAACTGCTCCTCATACTTGCATCCGCCACGATAGTCGATGTTCTTCATTGTGACGATGTGGCAACGTCCGATATTGAACGAGTAGTTTACGGGTCCGAAGTACTTGCCGAACATTTTTTCGGCATATTCCTCCACGCCCGGTTCGGAGTTGTGCAGGTCGGCGTGGCGCTTGTCGAAGTCGTGGTTGCCGATACACTGGAAGAAAGTCATACGGCGGCTTTTGATGGAGTTGACATACTGCGGATAAAGCGACATGTTGTCAAACACCACGTCGCCAAGCGACATTCCTATCACGTCGCCCGTCTTGCGCAGCCGGCTTGCCGTATGCATTATGTCGTCAACCGTCTCGTTGCGCCATCGTTTCATGTCGTGAGCATTGAGTATTTGCGGGTCGCTCACTACGATGTAGTGGAAGCGGTTGGATATGGAGTCGCGTCGCTGCAGTGTGAATTGGTTGGTAGTGCGGTGGGCAATAGCCTTGCTTATGGGAATGTAGTAGCCCGCAGCCAGTCCGTTCTGCTGTGGCAGTACATATTCGCGTGGAGTGGATATGGCGATAAACTTGCTCACCGTTGTGTCGGTAGGCAATTTCCATGTGCCGCGTTTGTCTGTGCGGCAGAACTCGCGTCCGTTGTTGACCACTACGCCCTCAATACCGACTCCGTCTTGATTGACGACGGTGCCGCGCAGCATCACAGCCTTGTCATTGGGGCGTCCGCTGACAAGTGCGGTAAACAAAAACAGTCCGATGAAGACTCTCAGGCTCATAATAGCTATCCGTTTGGTCTTCACAAATTTATTCGTTAATTGTTTCATATGCGTTGCATGAGTCTTAAAAATATGTCACTATTATACTGCAAAGTTAGCTCAAATAAATATAAAACACTAATTTTGCACGCGATTAAAAAGTTTAAATAATGCTTATACTCTTAACCATTATTCTGTATTTTGCTGCTCTTATGGGGTTCAGCAGGCTCACGGCCCGCCGCGATGCCGACAACGAAACGTTCTTTAGGGCCAACCGACGTTCGCCGTGGTACATGGTGGCGTTTGGTATGGTGGGTGCATCAATTTCGGGTATAACGTTTGTCAGTGTGCCTGGCATGACCATGCGCACCGACATGACCTACGTCCAGACGTGTATAGGATTTATTCTGGGCTATTTTGTCATAGCCTTTGTGCTGTTGCCGGTTTATTACCGACTCAATCTCACCACCATCTACACTTATCTGCAGGGGCGGCTCGGCAAGTGCTCGTACAAGACGGGAGCGTGGTTCTTCCTGATTTCGAAGATGACGGGTGCTGCCGTGCGCTTCTATGTGGTGTGCATCATCTTGCAGCGATTTGTGCTCGATGCCGTCGGCGTGCCCTTCGTTGTCACGGTAGTGGGCATGACATTGCTGATATGGCTGTATACACGCCGAGGCGGCATAAAGACACTGGTGTGGACCGACTCGTTCCAGACCACGTGCATGTTTGCCGCCCTTATACTTATTATATATAATGTGGTGGCACAGTTGGGCATGAGCATGCCCGAGGCGGTGCGTGCCATAGCAGCCGACACGCATAGCCGTATGTTTGTGATGGACGATTTCTTCTCGACGCAGAACTTCTGGAAGCAGTTGTTCAGCGGTGCCTTCATAGCAATTGTCATGACCGGACTCGATCAGGACATGATGCAGAAGAACCTGACGTGCCGCACGCTGCGCGAAGCACAGAAGGATGTGTGTACATACGGATTTGCCTTTGTGCCTGCCAACCTGCTGTTCATGTCGCTCGGCGTGCTGCTGATGATGCTGGCACAACGCGACGGCATAGCTCTGCCGACAAGTGGCGACGAACTGTTGCCTATGTTTGCAGCTACGGGCAGGTTGGGCAGCATGGTTACGGTGCTCTTCACCATAGGTGTTGTTGCGGCTTCGTTCTCAAGTGCCGACTCTGCTCTGACTGCACTCACCACAAGCTATTGTGTAGACATACGCGAGCGTCCCACAGACGAGCGTCTGCGCCGACGTGCGCACATAGGTGTAGCCGTAGTGTTCGTGGCGTTCATACTGCTGTTTCGTATGCTCAACTCCACCAGTGTAATCGATGCCATATACGTAATGTGCTCTTACACCTACGGTCCGCTGCTCGGTCTTTTTGCCTTCGGCCTTGTAACGCGCCGTGCTGTTGCCGACCGTCTCGTGCCATACATAGCCGTAGCCTCGCCTCTATTGTGCTTTGCCATAGACACAGCAGCCCAAAGTCTGTGGGGATACAAGTTCGGTTACGAACTCCTTATGCTTAATGGATTGCTGACATTTGCAGGATTGTGGATGAGTGGCTTGTTGCGTCGCTAAAGCGATACTGTATACTACACATAATTAGGAGGAGCCGGAAATGTAGTCCTTTTGCATTCCAAATGTAGTCCTTTTGCACTCCAAAAGGAGTCCTTTTGGCAGGCAAATGTAGTCCTTTTGAAAGGCAAAAGGAGTCCTTTTGAAAAGCAATAGGAATCAATATGGTTCAGCCCGCATAGTATATCGCAAGTACAATAAGCTTGATGCACGCTTCCAGTACCGTTTCCAGTACCGCCTAACTGGTACTGGAGTTTCATATAGGTGGTACTGGAGTTTCAGTTATGTGGTACTGAAGTGTTACTTATGTGGTACTGACAAAGAACTGATATGCATAAATCAGGCATCCCAATTGATGTGTTCCTGTAAAACACAGAACAACAAAGCAATATAAGGGAGAATAATTGTTAGATGGACTGCAATAATTCAGTTGTATTACTTGAAACTGTTGGCAGCTTCTATGATTCGTTCTATTTCCTCTTGTTCGAGCGTGGGGTTAAGCGGAAGGCTTAGCTCTTCGCGGTGTATGCGCTCGGTGACGGGCAACGATAGTGTTGACATACTGGCATAGCATTGCTGGCGATGGGGCGGAATGGGGTAGTGTATCATTGTCTGTATGCCTTGCTTGAGCAGATGTTGCTGCAAACGTTCGCGCTCGCTGCACAGCACGGGGAAGATGTGATGTACGCTGTGCTGGCAATAGTGGGCAGAAGGAAGAGTAAGCAAGGGATTGTCTATATTCTCGATGTATTGCATGGCTATAGAGCGACGGCGTGCATTGTCGGCATCAAGATACTTCAGCTTCACACGCAGTACGGCAGCTTGAATCTCGTCAAGGCGACTGTTGCGACCCTTATAGTCGAACACATACTTGCGCTCGGACCCGTAATTGCCTAATGTGCCAATCATCGTTGCCAGCTCTTCATCGTCGGTAGTGACGGCACCGCCATCGCCCAATGCCCCAAGGTTTTTGCCGGGATAGAAGCTATGGGCAGCGGCATTGCCCAATGAGCCGGTAAGACGGTCGTTGTATCGGCATCCGTGAGCCTGGGCATTGTCCTCGATAAGCAGCAGGTTGTGGTTATGGCATATTGCGTGAATACGTTCGGTGTATGCACATTGTCCGTAGAGATGGACAATCATTACGGCATGTGTGCGGTTGGTTATGGCGCGTTCAATCAGACTGTCGTCAATCTGGAATGTATCAATGCGCGGTTCGACGAGCACAGGCGTCAGATTGTTTTCGGTTATGGCAAGAATTGTGGCTATATAGGTGTTGGCTGGTACTATCACTTCGTCGCCGTCGTGCAGTCGGCCCATCTCCTTATAAGCCCTCAAGATTAGTGTAAGCGCATCAAGTCCGTTGCCGCAACCTACACAATAGCGTGTGCCGATATAACGGGCATACTCCTCGGCGAACGCCTTGTTCTCGTTGCCTTGCAGATACCATCCGCTATCCACAACACGCTGTACGGCAGCACTTATTTCGTCGGCATGCATCGCCGTCACAGCCTTTAGGTCAAGAAACTTTATCATATCCATAACTCAACACTTAACATTCAACACTCCACATTCAACATTCCAAATTCTAAACCTCCCATTCGTAGGTGTCGTAGCACACGCCGCGACCACCATAGCCTTCTTTATGGGCAATAAGTCCTGCATTTATTACACTACAATTATTTTCAGTACTGCTTCCAAAGTCGAGATACGGCACATTAGGATAGTCTTTATACATAAGCTGTTCGTATATTGCCTCCATTGCACCATACTCTTTGCCGGCATCATTGGTAGCACTATACTGTCCGTGTACAACTTGCTGGCTGAGATAAACAGTCAGTCCTCCTATTATCTGTCTGTCCTTGTAGGCATTGTATTGTATGATGTTATCGGGAAAGCGTTCCTTTAGCATTTTTATTTCTGCCAAAGAGTGAACAGGTTTAGAGTTGAAGCGTTTGCGTAAATTGTCTTCAAGAATGCGCCAGAATTCGTCAATACTTGCATTGCGTTCGACTGTTACTCCTGCTTCGTGTGCCTTTTGGAGTCTGCGCAGATGGTCCTTTCGCCAACGCAAATGTTGGTTTACAAATATGGTAGTGCCAATATTGCGCACAGACAATTGGGCTTTGCATCTCCAGAATATAGCATAAAGGTCTTCTTCTGACGGATGTAAGTGGTAAATCCAAGGTACAGGACGATACATAACTTTCACAATACCAATGCTACGAAGATAATCGTTGAGTGCATCAAACAAATCGCATGTGTCTACTATAGTCACATTGATGTCCATTATCAGTCCACCATATGTCAGACCAAAGTGTGAGTACAGTGTATTGTCAATCTGGTGGGCTGGCAATAAGGCATACAGTTTACTGTTTTTATAAAACAGAAGTGAATGATCCCGAAAACGGTCGGCGTGATAATCCATATAGTCGCGATGGAAAAGGAATGTGGCGTTGCGTGCTTTGTCGACATATTTATCCCATATGGATTTGTCTTCAGGAGTGTATCTTTTTACTTCGAACATTTCTTTTGTATATAGTTAATGTAGCTATTGTATTCTCTTATATAGTCTTCCTCATCAAATGGTTCGGAAGCCAAAACAAGACATACCGCACCCGACGAGAAGTCGTCGAGTGTACGCCATATGCCTGTTTCTACAAGCAGTCCTTGCCAAGGGTGATTGAGATGAAACGATTGCTTTTCGCTGCCATTGTCGAGTGTCACAGTGAACGACCCACTTACGGCAATAATCACCTCACGACATTGCTTGTGGGCATGTCCGCCACGACTCTCGCCTGCCGGAACATCGTACGTCCAATATACCCGACGCACGTCGAAAGGCACGTGTTGCATATTCTCTGCAACGGTAAGATTGCCACGAGGGTCGATTATCTTTGGAAAATCTATGATTGAATAATTATTCCAGTTCATTGATATTCTTTTTATACTTATAACGCCCGATTCTCATAATTATTGCGAATACGTAGGCAGCAACTATTGACATTGCAAGGCTTATTACAAAAAGCATGGGATTGCATACCTTGTCATATCCTATAATATGTCCCCAAATGTATATACATAGTGTTATTACTATGCCATGAAGCATGTATATTTCAAAGCTGATGTTGCCCAAGAATACAAGTGCTCGATGTTTTAATAGTCTTGAAAGAATACCATGTGTGTTGCTTGATATGGCAAACCAGTAGATTGACAAACTGAATGGTAGCCAAAACAATGGAGCGAAACGTATCCATGATGGCAATGAAGAGTATGGGATAAATGTCAATGCAGAAATTGACACAACTATTATGTCAAGTATTGACAGCATAAAGGCTGGCTGTCGGCAAATCCATTGCTTGATGCGTATGGAGAAGTTTGTGATATACAGGCGATACAATACTATTCCTAATATAAAATCAATGATACGTAATGGTGGAAAAGCATATACGAAGTCGTCTATTGCAGAGTTGTTGCAACATGACTCTATGGCAAGTGCTAATAGTATATATATCGTTAATAGTGCGCCGAACACTTTGTTGCGTGATACTATCAATTGTCTGTAGAGAAAAGGAAACAACAAATAGCAAAAGAACAATGCTCCAAGAAACCATGAAAGTCCTGTGCCATATCTCAGCATGTCTTCGGATAGAGTAAACTCTTGAAGCATAAAAATATGCAGAAATGTCTTTATGACATCGAATTTCACTCCAGCTACAAAGCTCATACATAAAGCTATGATGAATGTAACCAAATGAAGTGGATATATTTTTGCAAGGCGTTTGCGTAGGAATTGAACGTACCGGAATGTTCCTTCTTCTACTCTTGTACCGCATCCAATGCTCAATACAAATCCACTTAGTATGAAGAAGAATGATACACCTGCATCGCCTCCATAATCAAAACCGTGAAAACCAAGATTGCTAAAATAGTGGCAGATGAAAATCTGCATGCAGAATACGAAACGCATAGATTGCAATGTTGCAATATGGTGGCTTGATGATTTGGATGAAATGATCTTGTTCATAATGATTAATAAAAAAAGTTTCGCAAGTCGACGACTTGCGAAACTTATGTATATAGCTTTGTCTTGTTACTTATCCATATATGGGTCGGTACCAAGCACTGTTGCTGCGAGTCGCTTTGCCTTTTCACGAAGCTGTGTGGTGTCGGCTGTCGGTTCGCCATAGCAGAGCACTACGCCCATGCGACGACCTACGTGTGCCTCCCCCTTACCGAAGATACGTACTCGTGTGTAATCTTCTTTGAGTGCATCCATGAAGTTGTAGGGCAATGGGTCATTTGTCTCTGTGGGTGAAAGAACTACGGCACTTGCTCCTGCATGCTCAAGATGAATGCCTGCTATGGGCAGTCCCATTACTGCGCGGAAGTGGAGTTCAAACTCTGAGAGGTTTGTTGTATGGCCCAGTGTAACCATTCCAGTGTCGTGCGGACGCGGTGAAAGTTCGCTGAATATCACTTCACCCTCCTTTGTAAGGAAGAATTCAACGCCCCAGATACCGGCACCGGTAAGTGCCTTTGTCACCTTCTCTGCCATGTCTTCTGCCTTGCGCAATTCGTCCTCAGGCAACTGGAACGGCTGCCAGCTCTCGCGATAGTCGCCACCTTTCTGTACGTGTCCGATAGGCGGACAGAACAGTGTGGGGCCGTTCTTCTGTGTTACTGTGAGCAGAGTGAACTCAGAGTCGAAGTGGATGAATTCCTCGATAATTATCTCCTTCACGTCGCCACGGCTTCCTTCCATAGCATCGTTGAATGCCTTCTCAAGCTGTTCCGGTCCGCGAACAATGCTCTGTCCGTGACCCGATGACGACATAAGGGGTTTGATTACGCATGGAAAACCAATCTCCTTAGAGTGCTCGCGGAGCTGTTCGAGAGTGGTGGCGTAGAAGTATTTGGCTGTACGCAGTCCTAATTCCTTAGCAGCGAGGTCGCGTATGGCCTTGCGGTTCATTGTATAGTTTACGGCGCGGGCGCTCGGCACCACCTGAATGCCTTCCTTCTCGAAGTCGAAAAGGCGCTCAGTGCGTATAGCCTCTATTTCGGGCACGATGATGTCGGGGTGATGACGCTCAACAACAGCAGTCAAGGCATCGCCATCAAGCATGTTGAACACTTCGTGCTCGTCGGCAACCTGCATTGCCGGTGCGCCTTCGTATCTGTCGCATGCAATGACATATTGTCCTGCACGCTTTGCGGCGATGACAAACTCTTTGCCCAATTCGCCCGAACCTAACAACAATATTTTTTTCATTTTGTGATAATGTTAAAAGTCATTTGTATAGCGTGACGTTCTCTCTTAGTCGAGAAGAGTAGATGCACGTACACGCGACAATGTCTCGGGGGTCATCTGCAGATAGCTTGCTATGTACACCAACGGTGCACGCAACACCACCTGCGGCATCAGTTTGCACAGTCTCTTGTAGCGGTCTTGTGCTGTCTCAAAGCGCACAAGGTCGGCATGTATCTGCGACATGATGAGGCTTTCCTCCAATATCTTGCGGTAGAGTATCTGTATGTTGACGTTGTGCATAGCCACTCTTTCAAGCTCGGCCTTAGGCAGAGCGTATACTACAGTAGGCTCGATGGCCTCAATCTGCAGCTTGGTTGGTTCCTCCTTGAAGAGGCTTTCGATGCACATTACGATGGTATGGTCTTGTGCCAGATGTTCGGTCACTTCCTTGCCGTGCTTAAAGTAGAATTGGCGCATGAGTCCCTTGTCGATATACAAGAAGTTCTTGCATATTTCACCTTCGCTGAGTGCAATTTCGCCTTTGGCGTACTTGATGGGTACAAGTATGCTCTCAAGCACGTCGAGCTCATCGTGCGTCATTGTACTGTAACGTCTTGCCAACTCACGTGCTATGTCGCGCGTGTTTGTGCCGACCAACTCTTTCATAAGTTACCTTCCTTTCTATATTTGTTTAGTTGACTTATTATTTTTGGTTGAATATGTATTTTGTTTTTATCGACCTTCTTACGTCGGATATTAGTCGAGCTTCAGCACGGCGAGGAATGCCTTCTGCGGAACCTCGACGTTGCCAATCTGCTTCATACGCTTCTTGCCCTTCTTCTGCTTTTCGAGCAACTTGCGCTTACGGCTTACGTCGCCACCATAACACTTGGCTGTCACGTCCTTGCGCACGCACTTGATTGTTTCGCGTGCAACAATCTTGGCACCTATGGCTGCCTGTATGGCAATGTCGAACTGCTGGCGTGGAATGAGATCCTTCAGCTTTTCGCACATCTTGCGTCCCATGCTTACGGCATTGTCTTGATGTGTCAGTGCCGAAAGAGCATCTACTGGCTCGCCGTTGAGCAAAATGTCGAGCTTGGCAAGACGTGACGGACGGAATCCGTCAATATGGTAGTCGAACGATGCGTAGCCTTTGCTTATCGACTTGAGCTTGTCGTAGAAGTCGATAACAATCTCACCGAGAGGCAGCATGAAGTGCAGCTCCACGCGGTTGCCGCTGACGTATTCCTGGTTGATAAGCTCGCCGCGCTTGTCGAGGCAGAGCGTCATGATAGGACCAATGAAGTTTGTCGTGGTGATGATCGATGCACGTATGTATGGTTCTTCGATATGGTCGATAAGTGTCTGCTCGGGCAATCCTGACGGATTGTGAACTTCCTTGACACCTCCCTGTTTGTCGTATACCATATAAGATACGTTGGGCACGGTGGTGATGACGTCCATGTTGAATTCGCGGTCGAGTCGTTCCTGCACAATCTCCATGTGCAGAAGTCCGAGGAATCCGCAACGGAAACCGAAGCCGAGGGCTACCGACGACTCTGGCGAGAATGTCAGTGAAGCGTCATTGAGCTGTAGCTTCTCGAGCGAAGCACGCAGATTCTCGTATTCGCTTGGGTCAATGGGATACACACCGGCAAATACCATAGGCTTGACTTCCTGGAATCCGGAGATAGCCTTGTCACATGGACGGTTGACATGGGTGATAGTATCGCCTACCTTAACCTCAGTGGCATCCTTGATGCCCGATATGATGTAGCCTACCTCGCCCGTGCCGAGCACCTGACGTGGCACCATGTCCATCTTCAGTACGCCTACCTCGTCTGCCACATACTCCATTCCAGTGTTGAAGAACTTCACCTTGTCGCCCTTGCGTATCTCTCCGTTCTCTATCTTGAAGTAGGCAATGATGCCGCGGAACGAGTTGAATACCGAGTCGAAGATGAGTGCTTGAAGCGGACCTTTTGTGTCGCCTACGGGGTGGGGCACTCGTTCAACAATGGCTTTCAGCACATCGTCAACGCCTTCGCCTGTCTTGCCCGACGCACGCAGTATGTCCTCGCGCTTGCAACCGATAAGTTCTATAATCTCGTCTTCTACCTCGTCGGGCATAGCGCTTGGCATATCGATCTTGTTCAGCACCGGTATAATCTCAAGGTCGTGCTCTATAGCCATATAGAGGTTTGAGATGGTCTGTGCCTGAACGCCTTGGGTGGCATCTACAACGAGCAGAGCGCCCTCGCAGGCAGCAATGCTTCGCGACACTTCGTATGAGAAGTCGACGTGTCCCGGGGTGTCAATAAGATTGAGAATATATGTCTGGTCGTTATACTTGTACTCCATCTGGATGGCGTGGCTCTTGATGGTGATGCCACGTTCGCGCTCCAGATCCATATTGTCAAGCATCTGACCTTCAGTTATCTTGATTGTTTGCGTACGCTCCAACAGTCGGTCGGCAAGTGTCGACTTGCCGTGGTCGATGTGGGCAATAATACAGAAATTCCTTATATTGTCCATTGATATATATCAGTTTTATGTGCAAAGATACTCGTTTTTTCCGACAAATAGGTAACTTTGCATAAGAATTTGTGCCTGATAAGGTTGTGATTTTATACTTTCACATTTCTTATAGGTAGCTAAAGTACGAATTATTACAAAACATACACGAAATGAGATATTTTGTTTTTTGCGCCGCCTTGTGCTCTGTCTTGCTCAGCGGTTGTCATGAGAATATGGAGAAGCGTGCCCAACGTGAGGCTCGCGAGTATACAGAGAAGTATTGTCCTACGCCTGTCCAGAACTTTACGCGTACTGATAGTGTGGTGTTCGAAATGGATACGAAGACTTATCATTACTACTGTTCGGCTGTCGACGATCTGGACGACGCTAAAGTGTTCGACCTTAACCGCGACAAAATAGCTGAGGCTCTGCTTGTTAATGTACGTGAGAATACTTCGTTCCGTCCGTACAAGAAGGAGGGTTTTGCTTTCCAGTGGACTCTGCGTTCGGACAAGGACAAGAAGACTGTTTACTTCGACCGTAGGTTTACGCCGAAGGATTACAACAAGTAGCAGGAAGAAAACTGTATAACTCCATACAACTATAAACGACAAAAGACAACATATACAACACCTTATGCCCATTGCTTAGGTACAGAAGACGTTGTGTATGTTGTCTTTTGTCGTTTTTATATTTAGAGATAGTTCACCACCTCGTTGCCCATCTGCATTACGTAGGTGAGGTTGATGTCCTTGTCAAATACGATGATGTCGGCATCCTTGCCTTCTTCGATAGAACCCTTGCGGTCGAACACGCCCATGATTTTGGCTGGTGTCTCGCTTGCCATACGGAAAGTGTCTTCCATAGGAATGTTGGCTTTCTGTATGCAGGTGCGTATCAAGGTGTCCATAGTGGCAATAGAACCAGCAAGAGCCGAGCGGTCGGCCAACTTGCATACGCCGTCTTCCATTATCACGCGTGGCTCGGCAGAAACGTCGCCTTCGCTTGCTGCATATGCCAGAGAGTCGGTGATGAGTGCTGTGTGCTCCACTCCCTTAATCTTATGCAGCACCTTGAGCATTACTGGCGGTACGTGCAAGCCGTCAGCGATGACCTCTACAGTCATGTCTTGCATTGCATATACGCTCTCTACGGTGCCGGGCACCTTGAATTCGTGCTCCTTGTATACTACAGGCATAGCGTTGTAGAAGTGTGCGGCATGCGTCATACCGGCTTTGTGAGCCTCTACCACGTCCTTATAAGTGGCGCGTGTGCAGGTGAGAGCGGTAAGTACGCCGTGCATATTACATGTCTTGATGAAGCGCACCGAGCCAGGCAGCTCTGGAGCTTCATCCCAACGCTTTATGCACTTGTACTTGCTTAGCAATGTTTCGTATTCGTAGATTACCGGTGCCTTGATTAGCACTGGGTTCTGTGCACCAGCCTCTTTGGGGTTGATGTACGAACCCTCGATGTGCAATCCGAGCACAGGGCTGTTCTCCTCAGCCATGAGTTTTTCGCATACATTGCATGCTGCCTCAATAGTAGGGATAGTCGATGACGACAGTGTGGGGTATATTGAGGTAGTGCCATGCTTCAAGTGTGCGTTGACAGCTTCACGGAAAGCGTCCTCGCAGCCTTCGATAAAGTCGCGTCCTCCACCTCCGTGCGTGTGCATATCAATGCCACCGGGAACTATATAGCCCCCGTTGACGTCGATGATTTCTGCTCCTACAACGTGCAAGTCGATGTTTGAGACACATCTGATTCTGTTGCCGTCTGTTACAATGGAGCCGCCATCAAGCCAGCCTTTCGGTGTGAGAATGCGACCGTTGACAAATTGTTTTAGCATAGCTTATCTGTATTTAGAGTTCGTTGGTCACCTCGTTGCCCATCTGCATGACGTATGTGAGCTTAAGGTCGTTGTCGAACATCATGATATCGGCGTCCTTGCCGTCCTCAAGCGAACCCTTGCGGTCGAATACACCCATAATCTTGGCAGGAGTTTCGCTTGCCATGCGGCATGCGTCTTCCATTGGGATGTTGGCCTGCTGCACGCATGTGCGGATGAGGCGGTCCATAGTGGCTATAGAGCCTGCAAGTGCTGAGTGGTCGGCGAGCTTGCATACACCGTCCTCAAGAATTACGCGTGGGTCGAATGCTACTCCCTCGTCGCTTGCTGCGCATGCCAATGAGTCGGTGATGAGTGCTGTCTTCTCAACGCCCTTTATCTGATATACAACGCGAAGCATTACCGGTGGAACGTGGATGCCGTCGGCTATAACCTCAACCGACATGTCTGAGAGGGCATAGATACTCTCAACGGTGCCGGGCACCTTGAATTCGTGCTCTTTATATACTACAGGCATAGCGTTGTAGAAGTGTGTAGCGTGCGACATACCGGCATCGTGACCTGCCACTACGTCTTCGTATGTAGCGCGTGTGTGGCCTATGGCTGCGATGACACCATGCTTGCGGCACGACTTGATGAACTCTGCTGAGCCCGGAAGTTCGGGAGCTTCGTCCCAGCGCTTTATGCAAGGATACTTGTCGAGCAGTGGTTCGTATTCCTCAGCTACCGGAGGCTTGATCCATTCGGGAATCTGTGCGCCAGCCTGCTTGGGGTTGAAGTATGGGCCTTCGAGGTGGAGTCCGAGTACGGGGCTGTTCTCCTCTGCCATGAGCTTTTCGCAAGTTTCGCATGCTGCCTCAATCATTGGCACTGTTGATGATGACAGTGTGGGGAAGATTGCTGTTGTGCCATGCTTCATGTGTGCCTTGATGGCTACACGGAAAGCTTCTTCTGAGCCCTCCATGAAGTCGCGGCCACCACCGCCATGCACGTGCATCTCAATGCCGCCAGGAACTATATAGCAACCTTTGGCGTCAATGATTTCTGCATCTACGATGTGGAGATCGCTGTTTGATACGGCTTTAATCTTGTTGCCGTCGATGATAACTGAGCCGCCTTCGAGCCAACCTTCTGGTGTGAGAATGCGACCATTGATAATTTGTTTTAGCATAATGTTTGGTTAGTTTAAGAACTTGCAAAGCTACATTACATTATATAATATATGTATATGCAAGACTTTTGAATTCATTAGTATATTTATGTAAGCAAAGGTACATATATTTTTTACAACTTAGTGCAAAAAAACGGAAAAATAGAAGAAAAATTATTTAGTATCCCATTTCGCCAAGTGCTGTAGCGAGCTGGTCGGGACAGCTTGTCATTTTGCCGCCGCATGTGATGCCCTTGAGTATCTGCTTCACGTCGGTAGCTTTCTTGCCGATGCACAGTGCGCATATGCCTTTGAGGTTGCCGTTGCATCCGCCCTCGAATGCGAGGTTGCGTATGATGCCGTCGGCATCTACGTCGATGGTGATGAGGCGGCTGCATGTGCCGCAAGTGGTGTAATCCAAGTGATTCATAATGATGTAGATTGAAAAGCCCCACCCCCTCGCCCCTCCCCCGCAGGGAGGGGAGTAGTATGTCTGGCTGCTCAGATATGCCGGCCCTAAAAACAAGAGATAGCATCCTTATGCAATTTGTACATATCACTCCCCTCCCTACTGGGGAGGGGCAAGGGGGTGGGGCTTTTAGTTTAATATTGTTTATTCGCCCTCCTCAGGCTTCATGTTTGTGTAAACGTTCTGAACGTCGTCAAAGTCCTCAAGACGCTCTACCATCTTGTTGATAGTAGCACGCTGCTCAGCGTCGATGTCCTTCAAGTCGTTTGGCACGTATGTGAACTCACCGCCGATGTCCTCGAAGCCCTGGTCCTCAAGGAATTTCTGAATCTGTGCATAAGCCTTAACGTCGTCGCCGTAGATGGTGATTGTGCCTTCTTCCTCGTCCTCGTCAAACTCGTCCTCAACGTTGAAGTCGATGAGCTCAAGGATAAGCTCTTCCATGTCTACGCCGTCCTTCTTCTTGAATGTGAACACGCACTTGTGGTCGAAGAGGTAAGCCAGTGAACCTGTTGTGCCGAGAGTACCGTTGAACTTGTTGAACACCGAGCGAACGTCGCCTACGGTACGTGTGGTGTTGTCGGTCAGTGTGTCAACGAAGATAGCGATACCGTGAGGGCCGTATCCCTCGTATGTTACTTCCTTGTATTCGCTCTGGTCCTTGCCCATAGCGTTCTTGATGGCACGCTCGATGTTGTCCTTCGGCATGTTCTCACGCTTACATGTAGCGATGATTGAACGAAGTGACGGGTTGTTTTCCGGTTCCGGACCGCCTGCCTTAACGGCGATGGCAATCTGCTTGCCCAGACGGGTGAATGTCTTGGCCATGTGGCCCCAACGCTTCAGCTTTGTAGCCTTGCGGTATTCAAATGCTCTTCCCATTTTATTGTTTTGTATTTATTGTTTTTTTATTGTTATTATCTCAGTTCAGCATTCAGCTTCTGCTTGAGGTTGTTGATGAGCTTGGTCATGATAGCCTCAATCTGCTTGTCGTTGAGAGTCTTGGTCTCGTCCTGCAGGATGAAGTTGACGGCGTAGCTCTTCTTGCCTTCGGGCAGGTTCTTGCCTTCGTACACGTCGAAGAGTTCGACGCTCTTGAGGAGCTTCTTCTCTGTCTGGCGTGCAATCTGCTCAATCTGCTCGAACTCAACGCTCTTGTCGATGAGCAAGGCGAGGTCGCGGCTTACCGACGGGAACTTGCTGATGTCGTGATAGAGCACCTCGTTCTTCTTGATGGCGCGCATCACGTTGTCCCAGTTGATGTCGGCGTAGAACACGTCCTGGTCGATGTCCATCTTCTTCAGAAGCTTGTGGCATACAGTACCCATCTCGCAGAGCACCTTGCCCGAGCGTGCTTTGAGTGCCAGAGCCTTGCCGAAGATGTTGTTGTCGGATGTTTCTGTCACTACGATACCGGGATTTACACCCAGACGGGTGAATATGTTCATGACGTAAGCCTTAAGTTCGTAGAACGAAGCCTTCTCGTCGGCGTGAGCCCATGAGCCTTCAACGCGTTTTCCGGTGGTCCACATTCCAAGGTGCATCTCCTCGGTGTAAGCCTTTATCGGGTCCTCGTCGTTCTTCTTTTCGGGCGAATAGTGATAGCAGTTGCCAAATTCGAAGAAGCGGAGGTTAGGCATCTTATGGTTAATGTTGCGGCAGATGCTCTCCAGTCCGCCGAAGAGGAGTGACTGGCGCATTACGCCGAGGTCGTTGCTCAGAGGGTTCATCACCTTCACGGTAGTCTCCTCGGTATATTTGTTGAGCTCGGTGTAGTAAGCGGTCTTGCTGAGCGAGTTGTTGAGAATCTCGTGGAAGCCGCATCCAACGAGCTGTTCGCTGATTACATTCTGATGGTGATATGCCTTGTCGGCATCGCCGAGAATGGTGAGCGAGCTCTTGAGCTGTGTCGGAATCTCCACATTATTATATCCGTAGATACGCAGGATGTCCTCAACTACGTCGCACGGACGCTGCACGTCGACACGGTATGCAGGAACGTCGAGCTCCAGTCCGGTCTCAGTCTCAGATACAATCTTCATGTCGAGGCTCTCAACGATAGAGCGAATCATGTCGTTGCCTATCTTCTTTCCGATGAGGCGGTCTACATACTCGAAGTCGAGCTGGACGCGGGCATCGCTGATCGGGTTGGGATAAACATCCTTTATCTCCATGCTCACCTTGCCGCCTGCCAGCTGCTTGCACAGTATGGCAGCCTGCTTCAGAGCGTAGATGGTGCCGTTGGGGTCGATGCCACGCTCGAAGCGATAGCTTGCGTCGGTGTTCAATCCGTGGCGGCGTGCGCTCTTGCGAATCCATGTCGGGTGGAAATATGCGCTCTCAAGCACTACGTTCTTTGTGGTGTCGTATGTGCCCGAACCCTTGCCTCCGAAGATGCCTGCGATACACATTGGGTCCTCTGCGTTGCAAATGCTCAGGTCGTGCTCGCCGAGTGTGTGCTCCTCGCCGTCAAGAGTGACGAACTTGGTGCCTTTGGGCTGGGTGCGTACTACTATCTTTGAGCCCTTCACCATGTCGGCGTCGAAGCAGTGCATAGGCTGGCCGTATGCCATCATCACGTAGTTGGTGATGTCGACGATGTTGTTGATAGGACGCAGACCGATAACCTTCAGCTTGTTCTGAAGCCATTCGGGACTCTCCTTGACCTCACATCCGCTGATGCTCACGCATGCGTAGCGCTTGCAAGCCTCGGTGTTTTCAATCTCGACATCGATAGGCAGGTCGTTGTTGTCTACAGCAAACTCAGAGCAGTCAGGACGGTGGAGCGATGTAGCGTGGCCGTTGCGCTTGAGCCAAGCGTACAGGTCGCGTGCCACACCCCAGTGGCTGAGTGCGTCAGAGCGGTTGGCTGTGATGTCAATCTCGATAATCCAGTCGCTCTCCAAGTGATAATATTCGGCTGCTGGCAGGCCTACAGGTGCGTCCTCGGGCAATACGATGATGCCGTCGTGGCTTGTGCCAACACCTATTTCGTCCTCGGCGCAAATCATGCCAAGGCTCTCTACGCCGCGCAACTTCGACTTTTTGATTACGAATTCCTTGTCGCCGTCGTAGAGCACGCAGCCCAGGTCGGCAACGATAACCTTCTGTCCGGCAGCCACGTTGGGCGCACCGCAAACTATCTGCTGCGGCTCTGCTTTTCCAAGATCAACGGTTGTTATGTGCAAGTGGTCTGAATTAGGGTGCAATTCGCAAGTCAATACCTTGCCCACGTACAGTCCCTTCAGTCCACCCTTAATGGTCTGTACCTCTTCAAGAGCGTCAACTTCGAGTCCGCATGAGGTCAGCGCATCGGCTGTTTCCTGCGGAGTGAGGTCGAAATCGACATACTCCTTAAGCCATTTATATGAAATCTCCATTATAATGATTTTTAAGTATACTCAAAACTTGGTGCAAAATTAATAATTTTTCATGTAGTGGACAAAAAAACGTATGAAATAATGTCGTGTTTATGAAAACCGGAAAAAAGTTTGTAAATTTGCGCCATGAACTATAAATCAGCATTTCTATTACGTTGTCCGGCTATTCCCAAGGTGCGCATTGCGCTTGTGGGACTTGGCAATCGCGGCACAAAGACCCTGGTGCGCTATGCTTTTATCGGCAATGCCGAGATAAGTTGCATTGTCGATGTGGACAGTCAGCGACTGGCACGTGCCAATAAATTGCTGCGCGACAGCCATCGCAAAGAGGCGCTCACGTTGTGCGGGCCTGATGCATGGAAGGAGGCTTGCCAGCTGCCCGACATAGACCTTATATATATATGTACGGAATGGCGCACCCATACACTGATGGCTGTACACGCTATGCGCTGTGGCAAGCATGTGGCTGTAGAGGTGCCGGCTGCCACTACGGTGGAGGAGTGTTGGCTTCTGGTGCATACTGCCGAGCAGACCCGGCGCCACTGTTTTATGACGGAGAACTGCTGCTATGACTATTTTGCGCTTGAGACCCTTGAGATGCACCGTCGTGGACTTTTCGGCGAGATTACTCATTGCGAGGGAGCATACATACACGACCTCTCGACCGACAACGAGTGTGGCGAGGGCAATACAAGTTGGATTGAGCGCGGATGTCTTACACATGGCGGCAATCCTTATCCCACGCATGGCATCGGACCGATAGGACAGTTGCTGGGATTCCACCGTACCGACCGTATGCTGCGCCTTGTCAGCATGACATCGGCTGGAGCCAAGGAAGCCGGACTACCCTTAGGTCGGGTCAACACCACTCTCATACAGACTGAACGTGGCGTGAGCATCATGCTTCAGCTCGATGTGACCACTCACCGGCCTTACAATCGTCTTCAGACCGTGTGCGGTACTAAGGCTTTCGTGCAGAAGTATCCGCTGCCGACGGTCAACGATGGCGAGGAATGCTTCACTGGCGATGCTGCCGAGAGGTATATGAGCCGGTTTGACGCAACCGATGCTGCACGGTTGTTGCGCAAGGGCGAGGCTATGAATGTGCCCAATGCAATGAACTACGCTATGGACGCACGTCTGATATATTGTCTCAACAACGGATTGCCGCTCGACATCGACGTGTATGACGCTGCCGAATGGTCGTGTCTGACGGAATTGTCACGGCTCTCAGCACAGAATGGTTGCACTCCAATAGAAATTCCAGAGTTTTGTCCAGAAATAGTTCGAAAGTAATGGAAAATAAAGAAAAAGCTACTTTTAACGAAAAAGAACGCCTAAAAAGGCAAAAATAGTAAAATAGAGCATTTGTTTTGAGTTTCAGGTGGTTGTGGCAGTCGTTGGCTTTAGTTGTCAGTGACAAGGAAATGAGAAAAAAGCAGATTAGAGAAGTAGAAACGCTTTCAAATCATTACCTCTCAGAAACGCCCTAATAAGCATTTTTAACGGTGGCGGTTCATATTTCCCCATTCTGCGTAAGTTTTGGTTTTGCCATGCAACTCTCATAGTTTAATTTTGCACCGAACAAAAAAGTAACTCAAGTTTCGGATTTAGAATTCAAGCCGTTTGAGCATACTCTCTAAGTGCAGCCAATCTCTTGTCATTC